>NZ_JAAOYP010000001.1:0-665000 GCF_011759515.1 Micromonospora sp. CNZ280 | reverse complement strand
ACAATCCGTCGGAGCCTTTCGGGGTGACGGCGTGCCTTTTGAAGAATGAGCCTGCGAGTTAGTGGCATGTGGCGAGGTTAACCCGTGTGGGGGAGCCGTAGCGAAAGCGAGTCTGAATAGGGCGATTCAGTCGCGTGTCCTAGACCCGAAGCGGAGTGATCTAGCCATGGGCAGGCTGAAGCGCGGGTAAGACCGCGTGGAGGGCCGAACCCACCAACGTTGAAAAGTTGGGGGATGACCTGTGGTTAGGGGTGAAAGGCCAATCAAACTCCGTGATAGCTGGTTCTCCCCGAAATGCATTTAGGTGCAGCGTCGCGTGTTTCTTGCCGGAGGTAGAGCACTGGATGGTCTAGGGGGCCCACAAGCTTACCGAAATCAGCCAAACTCCGAATGCCGGTAAGTGAGAGCGCGGCAGTGAGACTGCGGGGGATAAGCTTCGTAGTCGAGAGGGAAACAGCCCAGATCACCAGCTAAGGCCCCTAAGCGTGTGCTAAGTGGAAAAGGATGTGGGGTCGCATAGACAACCAGGAGGTTGGCTTAGAAGCAGCCACCCTTTAAAGAGTGCGTAATAGCTCACTGGTCAAGTGGTTCCGCGCCGACAATGTAGCGGGGCTCAAGTACACCGCCGAAGCTGTGGCACTCACACAATGACTTCGCGAAGTTCTTCGGAGCTTCGTGCAGGTGTGTGGGTGGGTAGGGGAGCGTCGTGCCGGGGGTGAAGCAGCCGAGTGATCGAGTTGTGGACGCGGCACGAGTGAGAATGCAGGCATGAGTAGCGAAAGAAGGGTGAGAAACCCTTCCGCCGGATGACCAAGGGTTCCAGGGCCAGGCTAATCCGCCCTGGGTGAGTCGGGACCTAAGGCGAGGCCGAGAGGCGTAGTCGATGGACAACGGGTTGATATTCCCGTACCCGCGAAAGAGCGACCCTGATGAACCTCGTTGTGCTAACCACCCGAGCCTGGGGAGGTCTTCGGACCGAACTGGGGGAGCGTGGGAACCTGGCGGGTAGTAGTCAAGCGATGGGGTGACGCAGGAAGGTAGCTGATCCCGGCCGGTGGTTGTGCCGGGGTAAGCGTGTAGGCCGTGCTGTAGGCAAATCCGCAGCACATGTAGGCTGAGACGTGATGCCGAGCCGATTCAGGTGAAGTCAGTGATCCTATGCTGCCGAGAAAAGCCTCTAGCGAGTTCTGAGCGGCCCGTACCCCAAACCGACACAGGTGGTCAGGTAGAGAATACCGAGGCGATCGGGCGAACTGTGGTTAAGGAACTCGGCAAATTGCCCCCGTAACTTAGGGAGAAGGGGGGCCGGAGACGTGAAGCCCCGCGCGGGTGGAGCGTTGTATGGCCGCAGAGAGCAGGGGGAAGCGACTGTTTACTAAAAACACAGGTCCATGCGAAGAAGTAATTCGATGTATATGGACTGACGCCTGCCCGGTGCTGGAACGTTAAGGAGACCTGTTAGCTCTTCGGGGCGAAGCGGAGAACTTAAGCGCCAGTAAACGGCGGTGGTAACTATAACCATCCTAAGGTAGCGAAATTCCTTGTCGGGTAAGTTCCGACCTGCACGAATGGCGTAACGACTTCCCCACTGTCTCAACCACAGGCCCGGCGAAATTGCATTACGAGTAAAGATGCTCGTTACGCGCGGCAGGACGGAAAGACCCCGGGACCTTTACTATAGCTTGACATTGGTATCCGAATTAGCTTGTGTAGGATAGGTGGGAGCCGGTGAAGTCCATACGCCAGTATGGGTGGAGGCAATCTTGAAATACCACTCTGGTTGATTTGGGTATCTAACTTCGGACCGTGATCCGGTTCAGGGACAGTGTCTGGTGGGTAGTTTAACTGGGGCGGTTGCCTCCTAAAAGGTAACGGAGGCGCCCAAAGGTTCCCTCAGCCTGGTTGGCAATCAGGTGTTGAGTGCAAGTACACAAGGGAGCTTGACTGTGAGACTGACAGGTCGAGCAGGGACGAAAGTCGGGACTAGTGATCCGGCACTTGCGTGTGGAAGCGGTGTCGCTCAACGGATAAAAGGTACCCCGGGGATAACAGGCTGATCTTCCCCAAGAGTCCATATCGACGGGATGGTTTGGCACCTCGATGTCGGCTCGTCGCATCCTGGGGCTGTAGCAGGTCCCAAGGGTTGGGCTGTTCGCCCATTAAAGCGGTACGCGAGCTGGGTTTAGAACGTCGTGAGACAGTTCGGTCCCTATCCGCCGTGCGCGTAGGATACTTGAGAAGGGCTGTCCCTAGTACGAGAGGACCGGGACGGACGAACCTCTGGTGTGCCAGTTGTCCCGCCAGGGGCACGGCTGGTTAGCTACGTTCGGAAGGGATAACCGCTGAAAGCATCTAAGCGGGAAGCTCGCTTCAAGATGAGGTATCCCACCACCCCTTGGGTGGGTAAGGCCCCCAGCTAGACGACTGGGTTGATAGGCCGGAAATGTAAGCCCGGTAACGGGTTCAGTTGACCGGTACTAATAGGCCGAGGACTTGACTACCAAGCTGCTACGCGTCCACTGTGCAACTCACAGCAAACGAACAACAGACCACTGTGTGGTGTTGTTTGATATGTTGATAGAGTTACGGCGGTCATGGCGGAGGGGAAACGCCCGGTCACATTCCGAACCCGGAAGCTAAGCCCTCCAGCGCCGATGGTACTGCACTCGCGAGGGTGTGGGAGAGTAGGACACCGCCGGACAATCTTCTCTATTCAGGGCCACCCCCAACGGGGTGGCCCTGAATGCATTCACCGCCCATTTCAATTGCCCTGTCGCAGCGCTTGACGACGGCACTGGCGGCTTCACAACCAAGGCACCGCACTGTCAGCTGGAACGTCCTCCGCAGACTGGGGACCTCGACGAGGGTGTGGCCCGCCCGTGCCCGGCGGAGGGATCAAGCTTGACCGCCCGGAGCCGGGCCGGGCGGGCCACACCCCCCACCGCAACCACCCTCGACAGCAAGCGACGGACCGACCGGGGAGGCCAATGGCGGCTCTTCACAAAGTGTCTTCGGTGACGCTGATGGCGTCTGCGATGCTGTGGGCGTGGAGTACGTGTTCAGAGTGCCGCGACCGCCGCTGGACGGCTGATCGACGACCTCTACTACCTGGAGGGTGTGCCGCCGTATGCCCGGCTGAGGCTGCCGCCGATGCCGTCGGCGTTGCTCATCGTCAACCTCGGGGCGCCGTTCCGCATCCGCGCCGGCACCGACATCGAGACGGCCGAGTACGCCGACGGCTGCGCGGTCACCACGCCCACCCGCGCGTTGGACTTCGGCTACCCACTCCGGACCCGGTCCGTCGGCGTGCACTTCAGCTGGTCCGCGATACGAGCAGCGTCATCGCGGCGACCAGTGGGGCGGTGGCGATCGGCGACCTGAGCGTGGCAGCCGGTGTCAGCAGCACTCGTCTGGCACAGCGGCCCGCCGGGCCGATCGACTGGAGCGACCTCGCCGGCGGCGCAGGCTACTTCGACCAGGCCCACTTCGGCCAGGAGTTCCGGGCGTTCACCGGGCTCACGCCGACCCGGTACGTCGAAGTCCGGCGGCGGTTCCTGCGCGAACATCCCGGCCACGTGCTGGACAGCTGGCCGCTGCCGGCCGATTGACTTCTTACAAGAGCGACAGCTCACTACACGCTGATTTCGGGGCACCCCAGAGCAGAGGAGAGCCCCGTGGGCAAGGTGGTCATGTACAGCTCGGTGTCGGTAGACGGTTTCATCGCGGACGAGAATGACCAGCCCGGACCGCTGTTCGACTGGTTGTTTAACGGTGACGTCCCGTTGGACTCCAGCGGCGAAATGAAGGTGTCGCAGACGTCCCACGATCACACCCGGCCGTACTGGGACCAGATCGGGGTGACAGTCGTCGGCCGCCACGTCTTCGACCTGACGGACGGCTGGGACGGGAAGCCGCCGGGCGGGATCGAGCACGTAGTCGTCGTGACGCACCGGCCGCAGCCCGAGGGCTGGGACCCCGAGGCGCCGTTTCACTTCGTCGACGGCGTCGAGGCAGCCGTGGCCAAGGCGCAGGAGCTTGCGGGTGACCGCATGGTCGAGGTCGCCGCTGGCGACGTCGGTGGCCAGGTGCTTGCCGCGGGCCTGGTCGACGAGGTGCGCATGGACGTCGTACCCGTGGTGTTCGGGTCCGGCAAGCGCTACTTCGGGTCGGTCCACGCGCAGCACCTGTTGGAGGATCCTGACGTGGTGATTCGGGGCAACCGAGTGCTTCACCTGCGCTATCGGGTGCGCCGTTGACCGAGCTGAGCGGGTACGCGAAGAAGTCCACCGCGACCGGAAGACCTCGACACCTACCCTGGGACCGGCGCGCCAGCCACCATCCAACCAGCGACTACGCCCTCAACTGTGCAGAGCCCCAATGGCGGCCCGACGCCGGGGTGGGCGCGTCAGTCGCGGGTCTGGACCTCGTCGCGGATCTTGCGCAGCAGCTCGCCGGACTGGTCGAGCGGGCGACCGGGGAACATCGCCATCACCACGCTGCCGTGGTCGGCCCAGCCGCAGATGGCGAAGTCGCCGCCCTCCCCGCTGGTGCTGCCGCACTTCATCACGCCGCCGAACCGACCCGCCGGCAGCTCGCGCAGACCGGTCACCTTGCCGGTCTCGTCCGACATCAGGCCGAAGAGGGTGTCCAGGTCGCGTTCCGGCTGCCAGAGGAGCGTGGTGCCGCCGAAGATGAGCACCGACTTCCGCTCGTCGGCGGGGTCGCGGTAGACGGCGCCGAAGCTGCGGTCCAGGTCGATGTCGGCGGCGAAGCCGCTGCGCAGGTAGTCTGCGGTGCTGCGGGCCCGTTCGCTGTCGTCGCGGGTCAGGCCGGCCACCCGCTCCGGCGTGGCCAGGTCGGTGTCCTTCTGCTGCGCGATGCGCCAGCCGGCCGTGCCCAGCGCACCGGCGCCGGCCAGGCCGGCGACGAGTAGCGCCGCGAGCAGCACCCGCCGGCGCCGCGACCGGGGCCGCCGTCCGGCGGTCGTCTCCGGGTCCCGGTTGCTCAGCTGGATGGGCTCCTCGGTCAGGTCGATGGGCTCGCGCCCGTCGTCGACCGGGCGCTCGGTGAGATGTGCGTCGGACATAGCCGACACCGTACGCGAAGCACCGGTGGCGCACGTCGGGTCCGCGGAAGCGCTCCGTAGACTTTCAGGGTGACCGAGAGACTGGATGCCCGACGCCCCGACGCCCCGACCCTGCCCGGCCAGTACCAGCCGGGTGAGGTAGAGCAGCGACGGTACGAGCAGTGGGTAGCCGCCGGGCACTTCCGGGCGTCGGCGGAGAGCGACAAGCCCCCGTTCACCATCGTCATCCCGCCGCCGAACGTCACCGGCTCGCTGCACATGGGCCACGCGTTCGAGCACACGCTGATGGACGCCCTCACCCGGCGCAAGCGCATGCAGGGCTACGAGGCGCTCTGGCTGCCCGGGATGGACCACGCCGGCATCGCCACCCAGAACCTGGTGGAGCGGCAGCTCGCCACCGAGGGGCTGTCCCGGCACGACCTGGGCCGGGAGAAGTTCGTCGAGCGGGTCTGGCAGTGGAAGGCCGAGTCCGGCGGCGCGATCCTTGGCCAGATGCGCCGCCTCGGCGACGCGGTCGACTGGGACCGCGAGCGCTTCACCATGGACGAGGGCCTGTCCCGGGCCGTGCAGACCATGTTCAAGAAGCTCTTCGACGACGGGCTCATCTACCGGGCGAACCGGATCATCAACTGGTGCCCGCGCTGCCTCACCGCGCTCTCCGACATCGAGGTGGAGCACACCGACGACGAGGGCGAGCTGATCTCGATCCGCTACAGCGACGAGGTCGTGGTGGCCACCACCCGGGCCGAGACGATGCTCGGCGACACCGCGGTCGCGGTGCACCCGGACGACGAGCGGTACCGGCACCTGATCGGCACGGAGGTGGCGCTGCCGCTCACCGACCGGCGGATCCCGATCGTCGCCGACGAGCACGTCGACCCGAGCTTCGGCACGGGCATGGTCAAGGTGACCCCGGCGCATGACCCGAACGACTTCGAGATCGGCCAGCGGCACGACCTGCCCGCCCTGACGATCATGGACGAGCGGGGCGTCATCACCGCACCCGGCCCGTTCCAGGGCCTGGACCGGTACGAGGCGCGCCCGGCGATCGTCGCCGCGCTGCGCGAGCAGGGCCTGATCGTCGCGGAGAAGCGGCCGTACCTGCACGCGGTGGGGCACTGCTCGCGGTGCAAGACCACTGTCGAGCCGCGGCTGTCGCTGCAGTGGTTCGTGAACACCGGGCCGCTCGCCCAGGCCGCCGGCGACGCGGTCCGTGACGGCCGGGTGAAGATCGAGCCGGCCGAGCTGGCCAAGCGCTACTTCGCCTGGGTCGACAACATGCACGACTGGTGCATCTCCCGCCAGCTCTGGTGGGGTCACCGCATCCCGGTCTGGTACGGCCCGAACGGCGAGATCGTCTGCGTCGGCCCGGACGAGGAGCCGCCGAGCGGCGAGGGTTGGCGGCAGGACGACGACGTCCTGGACACCTGGTTCTCCAGCGGCCTGTGGCCGTTCTCCACCCTGGGCTGGCCGGAGCAGACCCCGGACCTGGCGAAGTTCTACCCGACCAGCGTGCTGGTCACCGGCTACGACATCCTTTTCTTCTGGGTCGCCCGGATGATGATGTTCGGCCTCTACGCGATGGACGGCGTGCAGCCGTTCGACGTGGTGGCGCTGCACGGCATGGTCCGCGACGAGCACGGCAAGAAGATGTCGAAGTCGTTCGGCAACGTGGTCGACCCGCTGGACTGGATCGACCGGTTCGGCGCCGACGCCACCCGGTTCACCCTGGCCCGCGGCGCCAACCCCGGCCAGGACGTGCCGGTCAGCGAGGAGTGGTGCCAGGGCTCCCGCAACTTCTGCAACAAGCTCTGGAATGCCACCCGGTTCGCTCTGATGAACGGCGCGCACACCGGGGGGCCGCTGCCGGCCGCCGAGGCGTTGTCGACGGTCGACCGGTGGATCCTGTCCCGGCTGGCGCACGTCGCCGCCGAGGTCGACGAGCAGTTCGAGGCGTACGAGTTCGCGAAGGTCTGCGACCTGCTGTACCACTTCGCCTGGGACGACGTCTGCGACTGGTACGTCGAGCTGAGCAAGCCGGTGCTGGCCGAGGGGGGACCGGCCGCCGAGGCCACCCGCCGGGTGCTCGGGCACGTGCTGGACCAGTTGCTGCGGCTGCTGCACCCGGTCATCCCGTTCGTCACCGAGGAGCTGTGGCTCGCCCTGACCGGCGGCGAGACGGTGATGACCGCCGCCTGGCCGACCGCCGACCGGGCGCTGCTCGACGACGCCGCCGAGGCCGAGGTCGGCACCCTGCAGCGGGTGGTCACCGAGGTCCGCCGGTTCCGTTCCGACCAGGGCCTGCGCCCCACCCAGCGGGTCGCCGCCCGGCTCGACGGCCTGGCCGCCGCCGGGATCGCGGCGCACGAACCGCTGATCCGGTCGCTGGCCCGGCTGGACGCGGCCGGTGACGACTTCCAGGCCAGCGCCACGCTGGCCATGCCCGGCTCGGTGAACGTCGCCCTGGACACCCGGGGCTCCATCGACGTGGCCGCCGAGCGGGCCCGGCTCACCAAGGACCGCGCGGCGGCCGAGAAGGAGGCCGCGCAGGCCCGGGCCAAGCTGGACAACCCGGCGTTCGTCGGCAAGGCCCCGGAGCCGGTGGTGGCCAAGATCCGCGATCGGCTCGCGGTGGCCGAGGCCGACCTGGCCCGGATCGACGCTGCTCTGGAGGCGTTGCCCTCGTGACCGATCGTGACTCGTTCGCCGCGGTCGAGGCCGAACTGGCCGGCCGCGGGTTCACCCGGATGGTCTTCGAGCTGGACCGGATCGGGTCCCTGCTCGACCTGCTCGGTGACCCGCAGCGGGCGTACCCGGCGATCCACCTGACCGGGACCAACGGCAAGACCTCCACGGCCCGCATGATCGATTCGCTGTTGCGGGCGTTCGGTCTGCACACCGGCCGCTACACCAGCCCGCACCTGGAGACCGTCCGGGAGCGGATCAGCCTGGACGGCGAGCCGGTGAGCGAGGAGCGGTTCACCGCGACGTACCGGGAGGTCGAGCCGCTGGCCCGGCTGGTGGACGAGCGGTCGGCCGAGCCGCTGACCTACTTCGACATGACCACCGCGCTGGCGTTCGCCACCTTCGCCGACGCCCCGGTCGACGTGGCGGTGGTCGAGGTGGGCCTCGGTGGCGCCGAGGACTCGACCAACGTGCTCCAGGCCGGGGTCGCGGTGATCACCCCGATCGGGCTGGACCACACGGAGTGGCTCGGTGACACGGTCGAGGACATCGCGCTGCACAAGGCCGGCATCATCCACAAGGGCGCGACGGTCATCTCGGCGGCGCAGGAGGAGGCGGCGGCCCGCCCGATCCTGGAGCGCTGCGCCGAGGTCGGCGCGACCATCGCCCGCGAGGGGTCGGAGTTCGGCGTGCTTCGCCGGGCGGTCGCCGTCGGCGGCCAGGTGCTCACCCTGCAGGGCCTGGGCGGCGTCTACGAGGAGGTGTTCGTCCCGCTGCACGGCGCCCACCAGGCGCAGAACGCGGCGGTGGCGCTCGCCGCCGTCGAGGCATTCCTCGGCGCCGGCGCGCGGCGGCAGTTGGACGTCGAGACGGTCCGCGAGGGGTTCGCGGCGGCCAGTTCGCCGGGGCGGCTGGAGCGGGTCCGCAGCGCGCCGACGATCCTGCTGGACGGGGCGCACAACCCGCAGGGCATGGCCGCCACGGTCACCGCGCTGCAGGAGGAGTTCGCATTCAGCAAGCTGGTCGCGGTACTCGGCGTGCTCGCCGACAAGGACGCGGCCAGCCTGCTGGAGCTGCTGGAGCCGGTGGTCGACCAGGTGGTGGTGACCCGGAACAGCTCGCCGCGGGCGATGCCGGCCCGGGAGCTGGCCGCGCTGGCCGCCGAGGTGTTCGGCCCGGATCGGGTCGAGGTGGCCGAGGAGATGCCGGACGCGATCGAGGCGGCGGTGGCGCTGGCCGAGGAGGACGTGCCGGGCGAGCTGAGCGGGGTCGGCGTACTGATCACGGGTTCGGTGGTGACCGTGGCCGACGCCCGCCGGCTGCTGAAGCAATGACCGGCCCGGAACAGCAGCGGGCCGGTGCGCCGGACGAGCCGGCCGGCGCGCCGGACGGGCCGGCGGCGGGCGGGCCGCGGCGGTCGGGGCTGCGGAACCCGGAGCGGGCGGTACGCGGCCTGGGCGCCGGCACGCTGAGCCTGGAGGCGTTGGTGCTGCTGCTCGCCATCCAGCCGATCCGGGTGGTCGGCGGTGACCTGAGCGGCACCGCGATCGGCACGGTGGTGGCGCTGGCCGTGGCGGCGGTGGTGCTGGCCGGCATGATGCGCCGACCGTGGGCCTGGCACGCCGGCACCGCCCTGCAGGGGCTGCTGATGCTGGCCGGCCTGCTGCACTGGTCGCTGCTCGCGCTGGGTGTCATCTTCGCCCTGGTCTGGGCGTACGCCCTGCACGTGCGCCGGGTCATCCTCGGCTAGCGCGGCCCCGGTCGGCCGGGGTCAGGCCTCGGCGCGTTCCCGCCACTGGGTCAGCGCGATGCCGTGGCCGTCCGGGTCGCGGAAGGCGGCCGCCCACACCTCCAGCCTGCTGCCCCGGTTGACCACCCGCGGCGCGTAGGTGAACCGCACCCCGGAGTCGCGCATCCGGTCGTACGCGGCCTGGATGTCGTCGACCTCGAGGTTGACGTGCACCACCCGCCGGTTCACCGCCGCCGCCTCGGTGTTCTCACGCAGCACCAGGCGGGTCGCGCCGGAGGCCAGCACGGCGTTGCCGGCGCCCCGGTCGACCTCGGTGAAGCCGAGCACGTCCCGGTAGAACGCCAGCGAGCGGGACAGGTCGGTGACCAGCAGGGTGAGCCCCACCCCGCTGATCGGCGCGGCCGGGTCGGCCGCCGCGGCGGCCGGGTCGAAGCCGAAGATCGCCTCGTCCAGTTCCTCCGGGGTGACCGTCTCCTCGCGTGGCCGGGGCGGCGGCAGCGGGTCGTCCAGGGGCAGGTCGATCGGGTCGAGCGGCTCCGCCGCGGGCGGGTCGAACCGCTCCTCGGCGGGCGGACGCGGGGCCGGGGTAGCCCGGCGGGGCAGGGTGCCGCTCTCCGTCGACTGCTCCACGACGGTGCCCTCCAGCACCACCGGACCGCCGGGGCGCTGGTGCATCCGCACCGGCTCGCGCTCGTCGGCGGGCGGGCCGAGCTCGTCGACCGACGGGTCCGGCCCGAGCGGGTCACGCGGGTCGTCGCGCAGGTCGTCCTCGGGGGCCCGGTCGGCCCACGGCGGGGCCTCCTGCTGGATCAGCACCTCCTCCACCGGCTCGGTGCCGGCGTACTCGGGCGGGAGATCGGCGACCGCCTCGGCGGTCTCGCTGTGGGTGGGCACCTCGTCCCAGAGGACCCGGACGTGCCGCTGGTCGTCCAGTGCCACCCGGATCGGCAGGGTCTGGCCGAGCGACGGCCACTTGGCCACCGGCACCCGCGGCTCGATGATCTTCTTGGAGCGGGGTGGCAGGCCCGGGGCGTCGATCACCAGTTGCAGCTCGCAGCGGCCGAAGGCGTACTGGGTGGGTGGCTCGGAGGCGCTGTGCACGTGCCCGACGCCGACCACCCAGGTGCGCCCGCCGCCACGCACCGTGGCCAGCGCGATGGCCAGCACCAGCAGGGCCACCCCGAGCGCCACGATCGCCCAGCTGGTCATGCCGAGGCCGAAGAGAATCACGAAGGTGGCCACGGTGCCGAGCACCGCGGCGATCAGCTTGCGTACCGGCGCGATGGGTCGGTTCCCGCCATTCGCCACTGTGGACCTCCCGGGGGTCAAGGGCCAGGCTAGGCCGGACCGGTGGCCGGGGAAAGACCGGCCGCCGCGCCGGCGCCGGGACCGGGTCGCTAGGCTGACCGTACCCAGCAGGACGGTCTTGCGCGCACAGGAGGAACCCAGCGTGTCCAGCAGCAGCCCGGATGAGCGCACCCTCGTACTGATCAAGCCGGACGCGGTGCGCCGCGGGCTGGTCGGCGAGGTCATCTCCCGCTTCGAGCGCAAGGGGCTGCGGATCGACGCGATGGTGACCCGGACGATGGACGCCGCGCTGGCCGACGAGCACTACGCCGAGCACGTCGACAAGCCGTTCTACCCGCCGCTGAAGGGCTTCATGACCGGCGGCCGGCTGGTCGCCCTGGTGCTCTCCGGCGACCAGGTCATCGACGTGGTGCGCGGGCTGGTCGGCGCGACCGACGGGCGCAAGGCGGCCGCCGGCACCATCCGCGGCGACTTCTCCCTGTCCAACCGGGAGAACCTGGTGCACGCCTCCGACTCCCCGGACAGCGCCAAGCGGGAGATCGCTCTCTGGTTCCCCGAGCTGGGCTGACGCCTCACCCCGCCCGGCGAGGAGCCCGGCGACCGACCTGGCCGGCGGCCGGGCTGACCGGCGGCCGTGCCGGCCGGTGCGGGCCGGGGACCCGGACCCGACCGGGGACGGCCGGCGGTGCCGGCCGGTGCGGGCCCCGGGTTCAGTCGGTGCGGGCCGGCAGCTTGTCCGGGTTGCCCACCAGGTAGAGCCCGGTGATCCGGCCGCCGACGGCGGCCACGGTGAGCGCGTACCGGCTGCCGTCGGGGCGGACGATCAGCGCGGCCGGCTGGCCGTTGAGTTCCAGCCGGCGTACCGACAGCCGGACGCCGCCGTAGATGCCGGCGAAGAAGCGGGCGATCCGGTCCGCGCCGGTGACCGGGTTGCGGGCCGCCTTCACCCGCCCGCCGCCGTCGGTCCAGGCGGTGGCGTCCGCGGCGACCAGCCCGGTCAGCCTCGCCAGGTCGCCGTCGCGGGCGGCGGCGAGGAAGGCGTCCAGCAACCGCTCCTGCTCGGCCCGGTCGGCGGTGAACCGGCGCCGGTCCTGGCCGATCCGGGCCACCGCGCGGTGGTGCAGCTGCCGGCAGTCGGCCGGCGACCGGTCCAGGATCTCCGCGATCTCGGCGTACGGCAGCTCGAAGGCGGTGTGCAGCACGTAGACCGCCCGCTCCGGCGGGCTGAGCCGTTCCAGCAGGTGTAGCAGCGCGGTGGCCAGTGAGTCGCGCTGCTCGGCGCGGTCCAGCGGCCCGAACGGTGACGGCGCGGTCGGCACCGGCTCGGGCAGCCACGGGCCGACGTACGCCTCCCGGGTGGCCTGCCGGGCGCGGAGCCGGTCCAGGGCCAGCCGGGTGACCACCCGGGACAGGTACCGGCGGGGCTCGGCCACCGCCGTCCGGTCGACGGCCAGCCACCGCAGGTAGGCGTCCTGGAGCACGTCCTCCGCGTCGTGCCGGCTGCCGAGCAGCCGGTACGCGAGGCCGAGCAGCATCGGCCGGTGCGCGTCGAGCGCACCGGCCGCCTGTGCCGCTTCGGTCGTGGTCACACGTCCAGCGGCGGCTGGGTCCGGCTGGGCACCGCGATCCGGTTCCACACGTTGATTGTGGCAATCGCGATCAGGAGATCCGCGAGTTCCTTCTCCGACCACACCTTCGCCGCGGCGTCCCACACGTCGTCGGGCACGCCATGCTCGCCCAGCCGGGTGACGGCGTCGGTGAGCGCCAGCGCGGTCCGCTCCCGCTCGTCGAAGAAGGGCGCCTCCCGCCAGGTGGCCACCGCGAAGAGCCGCCGGCTCGACTCGCCCTCGGCGAGCGCGTCCCGGCTGTGCATGTCGACGCAGAACGCGCACCCGTTCAGCATCGACGCCCGGAGCTTCACCAGGTGGTACAGGGTGGGCCCGACGTTCGCCCGGGCGTACTTCTCCAGCCCCAGCACGGCCTGGTACGCCTGCGGCGCCACCTCGGCCACGTTGATCCTCTGCATGACGACCTCCTCGGTCCGGTCGGTGTCGACACCCGCACGACGGATCGGCCGGGGCCGGGCGTGACAACCGGGGCTGTGACGCCGGTCATGCCCGCCCGGACGCCACCGCCCGCCCGGGTGTCCGCGACCGCCGCAGGGCCGACGCGGGTCGTTCAGAGGGTGTCTAGGGAGGCGCGGCGGCGGCTCTCGGCCTCGAAGACCTTGAGCAGCACGGCGGCGAGCACCGCGTACCCCGCGCCGACCGCCAGTTCGGCGGCGAGCTGCGGCAGCGCGGCGGTGAAGCCCTCACCGCCGACCAGCCGGCGGGCCGCCTCGGCGGCGTGGGTGATCGGCAGGAAGTCGCCGACCGAACGCATCCCGGCCGGTAGCCCGGCGGCGGGCACGTTCACCCCGGTGAGCAGGAGCAGCAGGGCCACCGAGACGTTGGAGACCAACCAGACGTCGCGGAAGCGCAGCCCGAGCGCGCCCAGCGTCAGCCCGAAGAATCCGCAGGCCAGCGCCGCCACCGCCAGGGTGAGCAGCAGGCCGGGCAGGGCCCGCGGCGGGATCCGCAGGCCGAGCAGCAGCGAGCCGACCGTCAGTGTGCTCACCGCGATCAGCACGCCGTTGCCGGCGTACGGCAGCACCCGGCCGAGGAACACCGCGGTGCGGCTGCGGGGGGAGAGCAGGACGTGCCCGAGGGTGCCGTAGCGGCGTTCGTTCGACACCGCCATGGTGCCGCCGAACACACAGGCCAGCGACGCGGCCAGTACCGCGTTGCCGACGATGTAGAACCGGTCGTCGGCGACGCCGAGCTGGCGGCTCCACGTGGGTCAGGGACAGAGCGCCGAGGAGCAGGCAGAACCCGCTGATCGCGAGGCAGATGCCCAGCGACGGCCAGACCGTGCCACCGCTGACCGCCTCGCGCGCCGCCCGTGCCCCCCAGGTGGTCGGCAGGACCGCCGCGAGGGGTGTCGTCCAGGACGGCAGGACCGTGATCGGCACCAGCATTCCGGACAACAGCCAGATCGGGTATTCCATGGGGTTTGCCAGCGCGTTGGCGTTGCGCATCAGCACGAACAGGGACGCGAGCAGCAAACCGAACATGCCGAGCGCGATGACGCAGACCGGCGCGGCGACGGCGAAGGCGAGCGGCCGGGCGAAGTCCCACCGGATGCCGTAGAGCAGCCGTCCCCAGACGAGGGTGGCGATCATCGCGTACGTGCCGGTCAGCGCGGTGGCCAGGGTGATCGGCACGATCACCAGCGCCGGCCGCCGGGGCGCCAGCATGAGCAACTCCAGGGTGCCCTGCCAGCGCTGGTTCTGGATCGCGCCGCCGGAGCCGAACAGCACCGAGGACCACACACCCATCAGGCCCGCGCCGACGGCGGCCTCGAGCAGGCGGTGCGGTTCGCTGCCGGCCCGGAACAGGTGGACCGCGAGGGTTGCCTGCACCAGTGGCACCAGGAGCGCGATGGTGATCTCGAGCGAGGAGCGGCTCTGGTGCTTGGCGTGCAGCAGCGCGCCGAGCGCGATCATGCGCAGGGTCCTCACGCCGGCACCGCCTCGCCCGCCCGGTCCACCGCCGAGGAACGGTTGACGATCGCCACGTAGGCGTCCTCCAGCGTCGGCTGGCGGGCGGTGACCCGCCCCAACCGGACGCCGTCCAGCGCGAGCAGCACGTCGGCCTGGACGTCCACCCCCGCGTCGGACTGCACGGTCAGCACCCGGCTCGCGCCGACCGCCACGCTCGCCTCTCTCACGCCGGGCAGGGCGTGCACCGCGGCGAGTTGGGCGTCGGTGACCCCGTACGCCTCGACCTCCAGCACCTGCCGCCCGTCGGCGTGGCGCCGCAGCTCGGCCGGGGTGTCGAGGGCCTGGATCCGGCCACCGGCGATCACCGCGATCCGGTCGCAGAGTTCGTCCGCCTCGGCCATGTAGTGGGTGGTCAGCAGGACCGTCGTGCCGGTCGCTGCCAGGTTCGCCACCGTGGCGCGCAACTCGCGGGCCGCCACCGGGTCCACCCCGATCGACGGCTCGTCGAGGAAGAGCACCCGCGGCGCGTGCAGGAGCCCGCGTGCGATGTGCAGCCGTTGCCGCATTCCCCGCGAGTAGCCCTCGACCCGTTCCCGCTCGCGGCCGAGCAGCCCCACCACTTCCAGCAGGTGCGCGATCCGGGGCTGCTGCTCGCGCGCCGGGACGCCGTACAACTCGGCGAAGTAGCGCAGGTTGTCCAGCGCCGACAGCCGGTCGTAGAGCCCCCGGTCGCCGCCGAAGACGTACCCGATTCGCCGGCGCACCTCGCGGGTCTGCCGGACCACGTCGAAGCCGCAGATCCGCGCCTCGCCTGCGGTCGGGATGAGGAGCGTGTTCAGCAGCTTGATGGTGGTGGTCTTGCCAGCGCCGTTCGGGCCGAGCAGGCCGAACAGCTCCCCGTTGCCGACCGTCAGGTCAACGCCGCGGACCGCCTCCACCTCCCGGCGCTGCGGCCGTAGCCAACCGGTGCGGCTGCGGTACGTCCGCCGCAGCCCGACCGCCTCGATCGCGTGTTCGCTCATGCCGGCACGCTAGGAGCAGCGCGGCGGGTCGCGAAACGAATTCGGTTCCGGCCGAATGCTCAGGCCGAGGCGGTCACCGGCTCGTCGCCGACCAGCCGCACCAGGGCCAGGCCGGCCGGCTCCAGGCCGTACAGCACCCGGCGGCCGGCCCGGCGGCGGTGCACCACGCCGGCGGCGACCAGCGCGGCGAGATGCTCCGAGACGGCGCTCGGCGCCAGCCCGAGGCGGGCGCGGTCGCCGGCACCTCGGCGAGCACCCGCCGGGCGTGCCGGGCCCAGCCGGTGTACGGCCAGGGCGCGTCGCCCGGATGCCGGTGCAGCAGGTACAGGCTGGTCAGTACCTCCCAGAGCGGGCTGATCGCGATCCGGGTACGGGCGAGCGTCGGCTCGTCCAACTCGATCCGGATCACCCGGCCAGCCTAGGGGGAGGCCGGCGCGGGTGACGAGGCGGCGGCGCCATCAGCGGTCACCGTTACTCGGGGGCGATCTACCGGCCGGGTCGAGTATTCTTGGCGACCGTAAGGCGATGACCCGGCCATCACCGGCGAGCCTCCGGAAGAACAGCCGGGTGACCGGCCCAGTAGAACCGGACGGGTCCGGCCCGTCACAGCCGGCCAACGAGCGGGCGGTCGATCCTGACCGCCAAGCGGGGTGGTACCGCGGGCACACCCGGGGCGCCGACAGGCGTACCGGAAGGGCTCGTCCTCGCAGACCCACCACGACGCGTGAGCTGCTGAGGAGAGCGACCCCGATGGCCTATCCGTTGCACGACCCGACCGCCGCCGGCGTGCCGGCGAGCCCGGACCTGCCCGCGGTCGAGCGCCGGGTGCTGGAGCACTGGACGGCCGACAAGACCTTCGAGGCCAGTGTCGAGGCCCGTCCCGCCGGCACCGACGGCAAGAACGAGTACGTCTTCTACGACGGCCCGCCGTTCGCCAACGGCCTGCCGCACTACGGTCACCTGTTCACCGGCTACGTCAAGGACGTGGTGCCGCGCTACCAGACCATGCGCGGCAAGCACGTCGAGCGGCGCTTCGGCTGGGACTGCCACGGGCTGCCCGCCGAGGTGGTCGCCGAGAAGCAGCTCGGCATCACCAGCAAGGCGGAGATCCTCGACCTCGGCGTGGCCCGGTTCAACGAGGCGTGCCGCACCTCGGTGCTGGAATTCACCCAGGACTGGGAGCGGTACGTCACCCGGCAGGCCCGCTGGGTCGACTTCGCCAACGACTACAAGACCCTCGACCTGGACTACATGGAAAGCGTCATGTGGGCCTTCAAGACCCTGCACGACAAGGGTCTGGTCTACGAGGGCTTCCGGGTGCTGGCGTACTGCTGGCGCTGCGAGACGCCGCTGTCGAACACCGAGACCCGGATGGACGACGTCTACCGGGACCGGCACGACCCGACGCTGTCGGTGTGGTTCGAGCTGACCTCGGACGAGGGCGCCCCGGAGCCGGTGCGCGGGCCGGTGCGGCTCGGCGTCTGGACCACCACGCCGTGGACCCTGCCGTCGAACCTGGCGCTCGCCGTCGGCCCCGACATCGAGTACGCGGTGCTGGAGCGCGACGGCCAGCGGTACGTGGTGGGCGCGGCCCGGCTGGCCGCGTACGCCAAGGAGCTGGAGGGGTACGAGCAGGTCGGCACGGTCCGTGGCGCGGACCTGGTCGGGCGCCGTTACACCCCGCTCTACGACTTCCTGGTCGAGCAGGCCGGCCCGAACGCGTATCAGGTGCTGGGTGCCGAGTACGTCACCACCGAGGACGGCACCGGGATCGTCCACCTGGCGCCGGCCTTCGGTGAGGAGGACCAGAACGTCTGCAACGCGGCCGGCATCCCGACCGTCGTCACCGTGGACGATCACACCCGGTTCACCGCGCTGGTCCCGCCGTACCAGGGCGAGCAGGTCTTCGACGTCAACAAGCCGGTGATCCGGGAGCTCAAGGAGCGGGGGGTGGTGCTGCGGCAGGACACCTACACCCACTCCTACCCGCACTGCTGGCGCTGCGACACCCCGCTGGTCTACAAGGCGGTGTCGTCGTGGTTCGTCGCGGTGACCAAGTTCAAGGACCGGATGGTCGAGCTGAACCAGCAGATCAACTGGACACCGGGGCACATCAAGGACGGCTCGTTCGGCAAGTGGCTGGCCAACGCCCGGGACTGGTCGATCAGCCGGAACCGGTTCTGGGGCTCGCCGATCCCGGTGTGGAAGTCCGACGACCCGAACTACCCGCGGATGGACGTCTACGGCTCGCTGGAGCAGATCGAGCAGGACTTCGGCGTACGCCTGACCGACCTGCACCGGCCGGCGGTGGACGAGCTGGTCCGCCCCAACCCGGACGACCCGACCGGGCGCTCGATGATGCGCCGGGTGCCGGAGGTGCTGGACTGCTGGTTCGAGTCCGGCTCGATGCCGTTCGCCCAGGTGCACTACCCGTTCGAGAACCGCGACTGGTTCGAGCACCACTACCCGGGCGACTTCATCGTCGAGTACATCGGACAGACCCGCGGCTGGTTCTACACCATGCACGTGTTGGCCACCGCGCTGTTCGACCGGCCGGCGTTCCGCAACTGCCTCAGCCACGGCATCCTGCTCGGCTCCGACGGGCGCAAGATGTCCAAGAGCCTGCGCAACTACCCGGACGTCTACCACGTCTTCGACTCGTACGGGTCGGACGCGATGCGCTGGATGCTGATGTCCTCGCCGGTGCTGCGCGGCGGCGACATGGCGGTCACCGAGGCGGGCATCCGCGACGCCGTCCGGCAGGTGCTGCTGCCGCTGTGGAACGTCTGGTACTTCTTCTCGCTCTACGCCAACGCGGACGGGTACCAGGCGCGCCGCCGGACCGACAGCAGCCACCTGCTCGACCGGTACGTGCTGGCGAAGACCCGGGAGCTGGTCGACACGGTCCAGGCGCAGCTGGACGCGTACGACATCTCCGGCGCCTGCGCCACCGTGCGGTCCTACCTGGACGCGCTGACCAACTGGTACGTCCGGCGCTCCCGGGACCGCTTCTGGTCCGGTGACCAGAACGCGTTCGACACCCTGTGGACGGTGCTGGAGACGCTCTGCCGGGTGGTGGCGCCGCTGGCGCCGCTGACCGCCGAGGAGATCTGGCGCGGGCTCACCGGGGAGCGGTCGGTGCACCTGACCGACTGGCCGGACGCCACCGGGTTCCCGGCCGACCACGACCTGGTGGCGGCGATGGACGACACCCGGGCGGTCGCCTCGGCGGCGCTGTCGCTGCGCAAGGCGAAGGGCCTGCGGGTGCGGCTGCCACTGTCCCGGCTGACCGTCGCCTCCCCGGCGGCGGAGCAGCTGCGGCCGTTCGCCGACCTGGTCGCCGACGAGGTCAACGTCAAGGCGGTGGAGTTCACCGACGAGGTGTCCGCGTACTGCCAGCAGGTGCTGACCGTGGTGCCCCGGGCGCTCGGGCCGCGGGTCGGCAAGCAGGTGCAGCAGGTCATCAAGGCGGTCAAGGCGGGGGAGTGGGAGCTGGTCGACAGCGCCCCGGTCGCCGCCGGGATCACCCTGGCCGAGGGCGAGTACGAGCTGCGCCTGGTCGCCGCCGACGCCGAGCACTCCGCGCCGCTGCCCGGCGGTGAGGGCGTGGTCGTGCTGGACACCGAGGTCACCCCGGAGCTGGCCGCCGAGGGGCTGGCCCGGGACGTGGTGCGGGTGGTGCAGCAGGCCCGTCGGGACGCCGACCTGGACGTCTCGGACCGGATCGTGGTGGCGCTGTCGGCGTCCGAGGAGGTCCGCGCGGCGGTGGCCGGGTTCGCGGACTTCGTGGCCCGGGAGGTGCTGGCCGACCAGATCGACATCGTCGAGGGCGTCGAGGGGTTCACCGGCGAGGTTGGTGAGGGCGATCGGGTGACGGTCGCCGTCCGCCGGGTATGAGAATCGGGTGAGCCGGCCGGAGGGGGTCCTTCCGTCGCGTTCGCGCAGCGGAAGGGCCCCTTCCGGCCCGTGGCCGCCGACCCGGACCAGCCCGCGGACCGCCCGCCACCCGCGCGGGGTGTCCCGGGGGCGTCCGCTAACGTGACAGCGCCCGACCAGCCCGACCGCCGGAGGATCCGTGCCCCTGCTCTACACCATCGGCAAGCTCACCGTGGCGCCCGCGCTCCGGTTGGCCTGGCGTCCCACCGTCGAGGGGCTGGAGCACATTCCGCCGACCGGTGGGGCGATCTTCGCCGCCAACCACCTTTCGGTCGCCGACGAGCTGCTGCTGGGCACGGTGGTGCCCCGGCACCTGGCGTTCTGGGCCAAGTCGGACTACTTCAAGGGCACCGGGCTGCGCGGCTGGTTCAGCAAGGCGGTGCTCACCGGCCTCGGCGCGATCCCGGTCGAGCGGGCCGGCGGGCGGGCGGCGCTGTCCGCGTTCGACGCGGCGATCCCCGCGCTCAAGGGCGGCGACCTGGTGGTCGTCTACCCGGAGGGGACCCGGTCGCCGGACGGCCGGCTCTACCGCGGGCGCACCGGGGTGGCCCGGCTGGCGGTCGCCGCGCAGGTGCCGGTGATCCCGGTCGGCACCATCGGCACCGAGAAGGTCCAGCCGATCGGCGCCCGGATGCCCCGGCTGCTGCCGGCGGACATCACCATCCGGTTCGGCAAGCCGCTGGACTTCACCGGCCGGCCGGACGACCGGACGTCGCTGCGGGCGATGACCGACGAGGTGATGAGCGAGATCCAGAAGCTCACCGGCCAGGAGTACGTGCCCCGGTACGCCCCGCCGCGGGCGCACCGGCCCACCCCCGGCGACACCCCGGCCTGACCCCGGTCCGCCCCCGGCCCGACCGCGGCCCGACCGGGCCAGGCCCGACCGCGGCCCGACCGGGCCAGGCCCGACCGCGGCCCGGCCTGGCCGGTCACGGTGGCTGGTCGCCGCGGCGTCTCTCCTGGTCGAGCATTTGGTCGACGTCGGGCAGCCGGTTGAGCCGGGCCAGCTGCCGGGCCAGCCGGGCGTTCGGCGGGAGCCGGTTGCGGTCGCGGGCCAGGAAGGCCCAGTAGCCGGCGGTGAACGGGCAGGCGTCCGCGCCGAGGCGCTGGCGCGGGTCGTAGCGGCAGCCGCCGCAGTAGTCGCTCATCCGGTTGATGTACGCGCCGCCGGCCACGTACGGCTTGCTGGTCATCCGGGCCAGGTCGGCATACTGGCTCATGCCGACCACGTTCACCGTCATCACCCAGGCGTAGCCGTCGACGAAGCCGCGGTGGAAGAAGTCGACCAGCTCGGCGGGGCGCCAGCCGTGTTGCAGGGCGTAGTTGCCGAGCACCATCAGCCGGGGGATGTGGTGCACCCAGCCGTGCTCGCGCAGGTCGCCGAGGACGCCCGACAGGCAGCGCGCCCGTACCGCGTCGGCGTCCAGGTCGTGGAACCAGTCCGGCACCGACCGGCGGGCGGCCAGGTCGTTGCGGCCGGCGTAGTCGCGGCCGAAGTACCAGTACAGGTTCCACACGTAGTCGCGCCAGCCAAGCACCTGGCGGATGAAGCCCTCCACGCCGGCCAGCGGTGCGCCGTCGCGGCGGTACGCCCGTTCGGCGGCGCGCACCGCCTGCACCGGGTCGAGCAGGCCGAGGTTGAACGAGGACGACAGGGCGCTGTGCGCCATCCACGGGTCGTCGGCGAGCATGGCGTCGGCGTACCGGCCGAAGTGGGCCAGCCGGTGCCGGAGGAAGTGCCGCAGCCGGGCCTTCGCCTCCCGGGCGGTGGCCGGGAACCGGCGCGGTCCGTCCCGCCCGACGAACCGGATGCCCTCCCGCTCCCACCGGTCCAGGTCGGCCCGGACCTCGGCGTCGATGTCGTCCTCCACCGGCATCGGCGGGGGCGGCAGGTCGAGCCGGCGGGCGCCCTTCGGCGGCGGCTCCCGGTTCTCCGGGTCCAGGCTCCACCGGCCACCGACCGGCTCGCCACCGTCGACCAGTACCCGGTGGTGCTCCCGGGCGAACCGGTAGAACGCCTCCAGCCGCAGGGTGCCACGGCGGCCGTCCGCCCACTCGGCGAAGTCGTCGACCGCGGTGACGAAACCCCGGGGCGGCAGCACGGTGACCCGGTCCAGACTCCGGACGAACGCCAGCGCGGCCCGGGAGGTGGGATGGCACACCTCCAGCGGCTCCCGGACGGTGCGCAGCGCCTGCCGGTAGGTCTCGGTACGCAGGAAGATCGCCTGGTCGCCCAGCTCGGCGGCGCGGTGACGCAGCGCGGACAGCACCAGGTGGGCCTTCTGCCGGTGGTACGCGCGCCGGCGGAAGACCGCCTTCGACTCGATCAGCAGGACCGGTTGGCGGCGGTCATCGAGGAAGTGCGGCCCCAACTGGTCGGCGAAGAGCCAACGCCGCGACATGCCCCGATTGTGGACGGTTTGTTCAAAAATGAGGACGAGGAAACCTCAGCCGATCGGCTCAGTTCTGGTCCGCCGTCACGATCTGCTGGCGCATCCGGTCGAGCAGCCGGGCGCTGTCGTCGACGGAGAGCCGGGTGAACACCGCGGTGGCGATGCTGCCGTGGTCGGCCGAGGTGCAGACCACCACGTCCGTGTCGCCGTCCCGGCCGACCGCGCAGCGCCCGTGCCGGCCGCGTACCCCGGTCTCGACCACCTGCGCCTCGCCGAGCCGGTACTGCGCGGTGAGCCGGGCCAGTTCCTCCTCGGCGTCCGCCTCCGGTGTCAACCGGAAGCCGGTGCCACCGAAGACGGTGACCCGCTTGCCGTCCCCGGTGGCGTAGACGCCGGCGAACGTCTCCTCGGCCAGCCAGTGCGCCATGCGTACCTCGGTCTCCAGGCGCCGGGCGGTCTGCTCCGACCGGCTGTCGTCGCGCAGCCGCAGGTCGTCCACCTCGGCCGGCAGCGCCGCCTTGGCCGGGTACTGCGCGGCGATCGGCATGCCGTAGTAGGCCGGGCAGCCGCAGCAGCAGGCCAGGGTGAGCAGCAGCAGCCAGGGCCAGCGGCGACGCTTGCGGACGGCGACCGGGACGTACCCCCTGGGGGCCTGCCAGCCGGGCGGCGGCGCCACCGGCGGCGGGGTCTTCTTCCCGCGCCGCTGCCCGGGCGGCCGGACCGGCGCCGCCGGCGGCGGCGCGACCGGAGCCGGCGGCCGGGCGACCGGGGCCGGGGGTGGGGCCGGCCGGGCGACCGGGGCCGGTGGCAGGGCTGGTCGGGCGACCGGCGGTGGCGACAGCGGCGCGGGCGGCGGCGAGACCGGGCCGGCGGGAGGTGGCGCGGGCGGCCCGGAGTACGGCCGGGTCGGCGGCGGCGCCGGGTAGGGCAGGGTCGGCGGCAGCGCGGGCAGTTCGGCCGAGGGCAGCTCCCAGCCGCCGGTGTCCGCGCCCGCCCATGGGTCGACCGGCGGCCGGTGCTCGGGCGGCTCGGGTGGGGCCGGTGGCACGGGGGTCGGCTCGGCCGACTCGCCCCAGGCCCGGCGGCGCGGCGGCGGGGGCGGGACCGGGGCGGCACCGCTCCACCGGGGCGCGGGCGCGGCCTCCGGCTCGCCGGCCGGCAACCGCCGGGTGCCCCGCGGCCCGAGGTCCGGCGCCGGGGCCGGGCCGGGGGTCGGTGCGGCGTTCGCGGCGGAGCCTTCGCTCCGGGCGGCCTCGGGGGTCGGGGCGGCGCCGTCGTTCCGGGCGGGATCCGGGGTCGGCGCACGGCCCTCGTCCTGAGCGGCGGCATCCGTGGTCGGGGCCCGGCCGTCGATCCGTGCGATCTGCGGGATCGGGGCTGGCGTCTCGTCCGTGGCGGCGTCGGGGGTCGCAACGGCGGCACCGGCAGGTCGGCCGGCGGGTAGGCGGCGGGTGCCCTGCGGGCCATCGCCGGTCGCCGACGCCGCGTCGACGGTTCGCGGGTCCGCGCCAGGTTGGTCGGCGGGGGACGGGTGCGGGGCGGGTTGCTCCGGTTCGTCCGCGGTCGCGGCCTCCGGGTCGGCGCCGGGCTGGTCGGCGGGGGACGTGCGGAGGTCGGCCGGCGGCGGGTCGCTCGCGGTCGCGGCGGGTGCACCGGCCGGTGGCGGGCCGGTCTCCGGGGTCGGGCCGGGCGGGTCGGTGGGCAGCACCCGGGTGCCCTCCGGGCCGGGCGGGTCGGTGGGCAGCACCCGGGTGCCCTCCGGGCCGGTGCGGGGCTGGTCGACCGGCGGTACGGGGGAGAGGGTTCGCTCCTCGCTGACCGCCGGATCCCGGTCGGGGTGCTGGTCCGGGGGGCTCCCGTCGGCCGGCCGGTCGGCTCCCGGCTGCGGCTGCGACATCGCGGCATTCTCCTCTCACGCCGGACCGAGGTTAGTACCGCTGCGCCACCGCCGCCGATCCGGCCACCGTCCGCCGGCCGTCACCCCGGACGACCGGTGCCGGCGACGCCGGACGACGCCGTCCGGGGCACGTGACGGCGGCGTGCACGCGGCGACCGCCGCCGGGCCGCGTACCCTTGGGCATCATGAGCGTCCCGTCCACCACCCCGCGCCCCGTCGCGGGCGAATCCGTCTGGCCCCGGCTGGAGCCGCTGCTGCCCCAGGTGACCAAGCCCATCCAGTACGTCGGTGGCGAGCTGGGTGCGGTGGTCAAGGACTGGGCCGCGGCGACCGTGCGCTGGGCGCTGATGTACCCCGACGCGTACGAGGTGGGCCTGCCCAACCAGGGCGTGCAGATCCTCTACGAGGTGCTCAACGAGCAGCCCGACGTGCTCGCCGAGCGGACGTACGCGGTCTGGCCGGACCTGGAGCGGCTGATGCGCACGCACGGCGTGCCGCAGTTCACCGTCGACGCGCACCGCTCGGTCCGCGACTTCGACGTGTTCGGCGTCTCCTTCTCCACCGAGCTGGGCTACACCAACCTGCTCACCGCGATCGACCTGGCCGGCATCCCGCTGCTCGCCGTGGACCGCACCGACGCCGACCCGGTGATCGTGGCCGGCGGGCACGCCGCGTTCAACCCGGAGCCGATCGCCGACTTCATCGACGCCGCCGTGCTCGGTGACGGCGAGGAGGCGGTGCTGGAGATCACCACGATCGTCCGGCAGTGGAAGACCGAGGGCAGCCCGGGCGGCCGGGACGAGCTGCTGCTGCGGCTCGCCCGCACCGAGAGCGTCTACGTCCCGCGCTTCTACGACGTGGACTACCTGCCGGACGGCCGGATCCAGCGGGTCGTGCCGAACCGGGCGGACGTGCCGTTCCGGGTGCACAAGCGCACGACGATGGACCTGGACGCCTGGCCGTACCCGAAGAAGCCGCTCGTGCCGCTGGCCGAGACGGTGCACGAGCGGTACGCGGTGGAGATCTTCCGGGGCTGCACCCGGGGCTGCCGGTTCTGCCAGGCCGGCATGATCACCCGGCCGGTCCGCGAGCGTTCCATCACCACGGTGGGGCAGATGGTGCAGCAGGGGCTGGAGTTCTCCGGCTTCCACGAGGTGGGCCTGCTGTCGCTGTCGTCGGCCGACCACTCCGAGATCGGCGACATGTGCTCCGGCCTGGCCGAGCAGTACGCGGGCACCAACGTCTCGCTGTCGCTGCCGTCCACCCGGGTGGACGCGTTCAACATCGACCTGGCGCAGGAGCTGTCCCGCAACGGGCGGCGTACCGGTCTGACCTTCGCCCCGGAGGGCGGGTCGGAGCGGATCCGCAAGGTCATCAACAAGATGGTGTCGAAGGACGACCTGATCCGTACGGTGGTCACCGCGTACACCAACGGCTGGCGGCAGGTGAAGCTCTACTTCATGTGCGGCCTGCCCACCGAGACCGACGACGACGTCCTCGAGATCGCCGACATGGCGCACGAGGTGATCCGGGCGGGCCGGGCGGCCACCGGCTCCAAGGACATCCGCTGCACCGTCTCCATCGGCGGTTTCGTGCCGAAGCCGCACACCCCGTTCCAGTGGGCGGCGATGGAGCGGCCGGAGGTCATCGACGCCCGGCTCAAGCTGCTCAAGCAGGCGATCAACGCCGACCGCTCGCTGGGCCGGGCGATCGGCTTCCGTTACCACGACGGCGAGCCGTCGCTGATCGAGGGCCTGCTCAGCCGGGGTGACCGGCGGGTCGGCGCGGTGATCCGCAAGGTGTGGGAGCACGGCGGCCGGTTCGACGGTTGGAGCGAGCACTTCTCCTACCAGCGCTGGGTGGACGCGGCGGCCGAGGTGCTGCCCGCGTTCGGGGTGAACCTCGACTGGTACACCACCCGGGAGCGCGACGAGCTGGAGGTCCTGCCCTGGGACCACCTGGACTCCGGGCTGGACAAGGACTGGCTCTGGCAGGACTGGCAGGACTCGCTCTCGGAGTACGAGCAGGACGACTGCCGGTGGACCCCGTGCTTCGACTGCGGCGTCTGCCCCGCCATGGACACCGAGATCCAGATCGGCCCCACCGGCAAGAAACTCCTCCCGCTGACCCCCATCAACGGCCTCAAACTCCCCACCCCCCAGTAGTCCACCCACCCCGCGCCCGCGGCCCACTCGGTTGATCGTGAGGTTGTTGTCACCGCCACCGCGGGTCGTCGACGATAACTTCATGATCAACGAGCACTGACCGAACGAGGAGCACGACGATCAGCAAGAGACCACAGCCGGAGGGCGGGCAGGCGCCGGTCGTCCAGCGCGTCCGGATCCGGTACGCCAAGCGCGGACCGCTGCGGTTCACCTCGCACCGGGACTTCGCCCGGGCGTTCGAGCGGGCGCTGCGCCGGGCCGGGGTGCCCGTCGCCTTCTCCCAGGGCTTCACCCCACACCCGAAGATCTCGTACGCCAGCGCGGCGCCGACCGGAGTGGCGAGCGAGGCCGAGTACCTGGAGATCGGACTGCGGGAGCAGGTCGACCCGGCGCAGCTGCGGGCCGCCCTGGACGCCGCGCTCTCGCCCGGCCTCGACGTGCTGGACGCCGTGGTGGCCACCGGCGGCAGCCTGGCCGACCGGATCGAGGCGTCCCACTGGCGGATCGAACTGCCCGAGGTCGACCCGCGCGTGCTGGCGGCCGCGGTGTCCGCTTTCACCGCCGCTGACGAGGTGCTGGTGGAGCGGATGACCAAGCAGGGGCGGCGCACCTTCGACGCCCGAGCGGCAGTCATATCCATCGATGCATTGGCACCGACGGAGACGCCTTCCGGGGTGGTGGGCGTACCGTGTGCGATACTCGAACTGGTCGTGCGGCAGGTCACCCCCTCCGTACGACCCGATGACGTCCTTTCCGGCCTCCGCGTGGTGGCCGCCCTAGAGCCGCCGGTTCCGCCGAGGGTGATCCGGCTGGCTCAGGGCACGCTGACCGCGCAGGGTGCGATCGCGGATCCGTTGGAAGCGGACCGCGACGGGGCAACCATCGGCGGGCACTGACCGACGGTCAGCGCCCAGGCAGGCAGACTTCGTCGGTCGCACGACTCGCGCGCCCGGCGGAAACACCTTTGCGGCAACCCTGCGTGGCAGCGCTCACCCGCGCCCGGGGCGGCCAGAACTGGAGAACGTCCATGCTCGAGAACGAGCCCGAGGGCGGCGAACGGACCGGTGCACAGCCGGCCGGCGAGACCGCCGACAACAGCAGCACCCTCGACGGCAGCGCCGTCGGAAGCGCCCCGCTCGCGGGGCCCGGGGGCGAGGCTCCGGCCGCGCCGACCCGGCGGCGGGCCACCCGGCGGCGGGCCACCCCGCTGAACCAGCCCGAGCAGGTCGAGGCGCCGGTCGAGGCGACCAGCGCGCCGACCCCGGGCAGCGGGGAGGCCCCGGACGGCGAGGTCCTCGCCCCGATCGCCGGCGACCTTGACGCCGCGCCGAAGACGCCCCGTCGCCGGCGCAAGGCCACCACCGCGAAGGCCGCCGAGGAGCAGCCGGCCGAGGTGACGGAGCCGTCCGCCGAGGCCCCGCCGCCGGTCAAAGCCACCCGTACCCGGCGGCGAAAGGCCGCCCCCGCGGCGGCCGAGCCCGCCGCGGAGACGCCGGCCGAGGGCGCCGCCCAGTCGGCCGGGCCG
The DNA here is from genome assembly GCF_011759515.1 of Micromonospora sp. CNZ280. NCBI lineage: Bacteria > Bacillati > Actinomycetota > Actinomycetes > Micromonosporales > Micromonosporaceae > Micromonospora > Micromonospora sp. CNZ280. Next base: position 637,692 of record NZ_JAAOYP010000001.1, on the reverse strand, counting down.
GCGGGCGCCGCACCGGCTGAGGCCGGCCCGGAGACCGGGCCGGCGGCCGGAACCGACTTCGGTGCCGCCGCGCCGGTGTCCGACAGCGGAGCGGAGCCCCGCTCCGGCGAGGTCCCGCCGGGTGTGGCGATCAGCCCGCCGGCCGACGAGGAGGCCGAGGCCGAGCCGGAGGTCGTCGAGCCGGAGATCGTCGAGCCGGAGCCCCGGACCCGCCGCCGGCGGGCCGCGCTCTCCGCTCCCACAGTCCTGTTCATGGCACCGCAGCCGGAGGAACTCCCGGTCACCCGGGCCGTCCCGCCCGCGCCGGTCGAGGAGCCCGCCGAGGAGGCGGCCGAGCCGTCCCGCCGGCGCCGCCGGGGTCGCCGCGAGGCCGAGCCGGTCGAGGCGGTGGAGGTCGAGGAGGAGCCGACCGAGGAGGCCGAGGAGGCCGAGGAGGAGGACGAGGAGGCCGCGGCCGCCCGTCGCCGCCGCCGTCGGGGTCGCCGGGGCCGGGGCCGTGGCAAGGGCGGCGTCGAGGACGTCGAGGACGAGGAGGCCGAGGAGGCCATCCGGGCCGAGGCGGAGGAGGCCGAGGCGGAGGAGGCCGAGGAAGAGGAGGCCGAGGGCGGCGAGGGGCTGACCCGCCGCCGGCGCCGCCGGCGTCGCCGGGGTGCCGGGGACACCGAGGGCGCCACCGAGGACGGCGTGCCGACCGTCGTCAAGATCCGCGAGCCCCGCCGGACCGTCGACGAGGTGCAGGGCGTCTCCGGCTCGACCCGGCTGGAGGCCAAGCGGCAGCGCCGCCGGGACGGCCGCGAGCAGCGTCGGACCCGCCCGCCGATCCTCAGCGAGTCGGAGTTCCTGGCCCGCCGGGAGGCGGTCGACCGGGTGATGGCGGTGCGCCAGCGCGGTGACCGCACGCAGATCGCCGTCCTCGAGGACGGCGTGCTGGTCGAGCACTACGTCACCCGCAACTCGTCCGGCACCATGGCCGGCAACGTCTACCTGGGCAAGGTGCAGAACGTCCTGCCCAGCATGGAGGCGGCCTTCGTCGACGTCGGCCGCGGCCGCAACGCGGTGCTCTACGCCGGCGAGGTCAACTGGGACGCCACCGGCCTGGAGGGGCGGGCCCGCTCGATCGAGCAGGCGCTGAAGTCCGGCGACTCGGTGCTGGTGCAGGTCACCAAGGACCCGATCGGGCACAAGGGCGCCCGGCTGACCAGCCACATCGCGCTCTCCGGCCGGCACCTGGTCTACGTGCCGAACGGCAACGCCTCCGGGATCAGCCGGAAGCTGCCGGACAACGAGCGCAAGCGGCTGCGGGACGTGCTGAAGAAGCTGGTGCCGGACGGCGCGGGCGTGATCGTGCGGACCGCCGCCGAGGGCGCCAGCGAGGACGAGTTGGCTCGCGACGTGAAGCGGCTCCAGGCGCAGTGGGAGGACATCCAGGCCAAGGCGGCCGAGGGTGGCGCTCCGGTGCTGCTCTACGAGGAGCCGGACCTGGTCATCCGGGTGGTCCGGGACCTGTTCAACGAGGACTTCCGCGAGCTGGTCATCGAGGGCGACGAGGCGTACGACATGGTCGAGTCGTACCTGTCGCACGTCTCGCCCGACCTGGTCGCCCGGCTGCGCCGGCACGTCGGCACCACCGACGTCTTCGCCGAGTACCGGATCGACGAGCAGATCCTCAAGGGGCTCGACCGCAAGGTCTTTCTGCCCTCCGGCGGTCACCTGGTGATCGACCGGACCGAGGCGATGACCGTGGTCGACGTGAACACCGGCAAGTACACCGGCGCCGGCGGCAACCTGGAGGAGACGGTCACCCGGAACAACCTGGAGGCCGCCGAGGAGATCGTCCGCCAGCTCCGGCTGCGCGACATCGGCGGCATCGTGGTGATCGACTTCATCGACATGGTGCTGGAGTCGAACCGGGAGCTGGTGCTGCGCCGGCTGACCGAGTGCCTGGGCCGGGACCGCACCAAGCACCAGGTCACCGAGATCACCTCGCTGGGTCTGGTGCAGATGACCCGCAAGCGGATCGGCGCCGGCCTGCTGGAGGCGTTCAGCGAGACCTGCGAGTGCTGCAAGGGCCGCGGTGTGATCATCCACACCGAGCCGGTGCCCGAGAAGCCGCGTGCCGGCGGGGCGGGGGAGAAGGTCAAGGCGGTCGCCTCGGCGGTCGCCGCTCCCGAGTCGACCGGCGGGGCGACCCGGCGCCGGGGCCGCAAGAGCGCGCCGGCCGAGCGGACCGTGGTCGAGGTGACCGACACCGACACCGCCACCACCACGACGACGGACGCCGACTACCACGACACCATGGGCTACGACCTGTCCCGCTACGAGTCGGACACGGCCGCCGCGCCGGAGGTGTCCGACAGCCAGCAGGGCGAGTCGGCCCGGCTGGCCGCGCCGGACGACCCGGACGCGCTCGCCGAGGCCGACGCCGAGGAGTCGGAGGGCGGCACCGGGCGGCGCCGGTCGCGTCGTGGCGGCGCCCGGCGGCGTACCCGGCCGTGACCGGCTGACCAGCCTCGGGTTTGACAGGGCCCCTTCCCCGGCGATGTCCGGTGGGAGGGGCTCTGCCGTTGGTCCGGCCGGCACGTACGTGCGGGAGGTGGGGCGGACGACCTGGCCGGCGAGGTGGTGGCGCTGGGCACGGACCTCGACGCGATCGTCGAGACCGAGCTCGACCGGCTCCAGCAGCGCCTCGACCAGCTCTGCGGCCGCTGATCCGCCGGCCCGGTTTGGGCGTCCGGCCTGCCATGGCGTACGCTTGCCTGCGGCGCACTTTGGTGTGCCGAGTTCCCGCGTGCCCGCGCCGCCGTGCCACTGCTACCCGGCGAGCCGCCGCGGGGACTACCGCCAGCAGCCTCAACGACAGGGAGTCCGCCTCCGATGTACGCGATCGTCAAGACCGGCGGCAAGCAGTACAAGGTCGCCGAGGGCGACGTGATCGAGGTCGAGAAGCTCGCCGGTGCCCCCGGCGACGCGGTGAAGCTCGCCGCGGTGCTCCTCGTCGACGGTGACGACCTGGTGACCGACGCGGCGAAGCTTGCCAAGGTCGAGGTGTCCGGCGAGATCGCCGCGCACACCAAGGGCCCGAAGATCCGGATCCACAAGTTCAAGAACAAGACCGGCTACCACAAGCGCCAGGGTCACCGCCAGCCGCTGACCCAGGTCAAGGTGACCGGCATCTCCAGCGGGAAGTAGGTCGTCCTCCAATGGCTCACAAAAAGGGTGCGTCCAGCTCGCGTAACGGCCGTGACTCCGCGGCCCAGCGGCTCGGCGTGAAGCGCTTCGGTGGTCAGGTCGTCAGCGCCGGCGAGATCCTCGTCCGGCAGCGTGGCACCAAGTTCCACCCCGGTGACCTGGTCGGCCGCGGCGGTGACGACACGCTCTTCGCGCTGGCCGCCGGTTCGGTGCAGTTCGGCACCAAGCGCGGTCGCAAGACCGTCAGCATCGTGCCGCAGCAGTAGTTGTTCGGTCGAAGCGGGCCGCGGACCTGGTGTCCCGGCCCGCTTCGCCGTTTCTCGTGCGGGGACGTGCCTCGCTGGAAGGATTGGCGTCGTGACGACGTTCGTTGACCGGGTCGTCCTGCACCTGCAGGCCGGCGACGGCGGGCACGGCTGTGTCTCGATCCACCGGGAGAAGTTCAAGCCCTTCGGCGGGCCCGACGGCGGCAACGGCGGGCACGGCGGCAGCGTGTCGCTGGTGGTCGACCCGCAGGTGCACACGCTGCTCGACTTTCACTTCCGTCCGCACGTCAAGGCGCCGAACGGCAAGGGTGGCGCCGGTTCGAACCGGGATGGCGCCAACGGCGGCGACCTGGTGCTCAAGGTGCCCAACGGCACCGTGGTGCAGACGCTCGACGGCACCGTGCTGGCCGACATGGTCGGCGCCGGCACCACCTTCGAGGTGGCCCGGGGCGGGCGCGGCGGCCGGGGCAACGCCGCGCTGGCCAACGCCCGGCGCAAGGCCCCCGGCTTCGCCGAGCTGGGCGAGCCCGGCGAGCAGCTCGACGTGGTGCTGGAACTGAAGAGCGTGGCCGACGTCGGCCTGGTCGGCTTCCCGTCGGCCGGCAAGTCGTCGCTGATCTCGGTGCTCTCGGCGGCCAAGCCGAAGATCGCCGACTACCCGTTCACCACCCTGGTGCCCAACCTCGGCGTGGTCCGGGTCGACAACCACACCTTCACCGTCGCGGACGTGCCGGGCCTGATTCCGGGCGCGGCCACCGGCAAGGGGCTCGGCCTGGAGTTCCTCCGGCACGTCGAGCGCTGCGCGGTGCTGGTGCACGTGATCGACACGGCGACGCTGGAGCCGGGGCGGGACCCGCTGGCCGACGTCGACACCATCGAGGCCGAGCTGGCCGAGTACGGCGGGTTGGCCGACCGGCCCCGGCTGGTCGCGCTGAACAAGGTCGACGTGCCGGACGGCCGGGACCTCGCCGAGATCGTCCGCCCCGACCTGGAGGCGCGGGGCCTGCGGGTGTTCGAGGTCTCCGCGGCCACCCGGGAAGGGCTCAAGGAGCTCACCTACGCGATGGCCGAGCTGGTGGAGGCGGCGCGCCGGGCGGCCCCGCCGGCCGAGCCGACCCGGATCGTGATCCGCCCCACCGCCGTGGACGACGCCGGGTTCACCATCGAGCCGGCGCCGGACGGTGCCTGGGTGGTGCGCGGCGTACGGCCGGAGCGCTGGGTGCGGCAGACGAACTTCGACAACGACGAGGCGGTCGGCTACCTCGCCGACCGGCTGGCCCGGCTGGGCGTCGAGGAGAAGCTCGCCAAGGCCGGCGCCGAGGCGGGCGACCTGGTCCGGATCGGCGACCGGGAGTTCGACTGGCAGCCGACCCTCTACGCCGGCGTCGACTTCATCCCCGGCAACCGGGGCACCGACGTCCGGCTGGAGGAGAAGTCGACCCGGGTCTCGGCGGCGGAGCGGCTGGCGGCCCGCAAGGCCCGCCGGCAGCGGCCGGCCGACGAGGTCGAGGCCGGCGAGCCGGCCGTGGAGGCCGACGCCGAATAGCTCGTTGCGCTCCGTGACCAGGCCGCGTGCCGGAAACTTGGACGAAATCCGCGCGTCGTAACGTGGCGTGATGCTGATCGAGTCACGTCCCGCCACCGATCCGGAGATCGCCGCCCTGGTCGCGGCCCAGCAGCGCGAGTTGCGCGAGGCCGACGGCGGGCTGGACGGGCAGGTCACCGTGACCCACGACGACATCCGCTATCTGGCGGTGGTCCTCGACGGGCGAGCGGTGGCCTGCGGTGGGCTCCAGGCGCTGGACACCGGCACCGGCGAGCTGAAGCGGATGTACGTGCGGCCCGCGTACCGGGGGCGGGGGATCGCCCGGCAGTTGCTCGTCGCGCTGGAGGAACTGGCCTTCCGGCAGGGGCACGAGGTGGTCTGCCTGGAGACCGGCAGCTACCTGCCGGCGGCCATCGGCCTCTACACCTCCTGCGGCTACCAGCCGATCCCGGTCTACGGCGAGTACGTCGACAACCCGTACAGCGTGTGCTTCGCCAAGCGGCTGCGGGTGCCGGCCTGACCGCGCGCCGGTCGTTCCGCCGGCCACCAGCGGCCTGACGGCCGGTCAGTCTCCGGTGTGCGCGTGCTCGACGGTGACCGGCTTGGACTCCGGCGAGGCGTGCTCACGCAGGAAGATGCTCAGCACGATCAGCGTGCCGACGGCGAGGAACTCGCTCTGCCAGTTCTGCATGGACTGGAACCAGAAGTCGCTGGTGCCCAGGAATTCCCAGACGCCGATCGGCGGGGCGCCGCTCTGCAGCGCCTGCTGCTGGTTGTACTCGGCGGTGCCGGCGAACAGGTGGCCGAGGAACGAGCCGGCGAAGATCAGCAGCAGCGCGATGGAGAGGCTGTTGCGGTAGACCACCAGGGGCAACCCGCCGGCGCGTACCGGCCAGGGGGATTCCGGCTCGGCCCGCCGCTCGTCGTCCTCGGGCCGGTCGGTCTGCTCCAGCGGCTTCGACTCCGCCGATCCGCGCTGCACCAGGTACGCGGTGAGCAGCACGTAGCCGCCCATCTGGAGGAACTCCGACTCCCAGTTCTCGAAGACCGCCTCCAGGAAGTGCCCGCTGCTCAGGTACGCCAGCCAGCTGATCTGAGGTGCCCCGTACCCGGCCAGTTCCTGGTTGTGGGTCTGCCAGCCGAACACGCTCTGCAGCACCAGGAAGACCAGGAACGCGCCGAACATCGACACGCTCAGCGCGTTGTCGCGCAGCCAGCGGGGCATCGCCGCCTCCTCGTCGGAGATCCAGTGACTCTCCGTTGCCCCACCGGACCAGCCGGCAAACTCCGCCGACCCTCCGGTCACACCCCCGGGTACGGCGGCGCCGCCGGTCAGGGGCGGTCGAAGGGCGTGTCCAGCCGGCTGCCGGTGCCGAGTTGGTTGGACAGCAGCAGGCCGAGGGCGAGCATGCCGAAGCCGAGCACCAGGTGCAGCCAGTTGACGGCGTCGTTGAGCGGGATGAAGTTCGCCGCGCTCTCCCGGTTGATGACGAAGCCGTAGAGCCAGAGCCCGAGGTAGAGCGCGCCGCCGCCGGCCAGAAAGATCCGGGCCCCGGCGACGCTGCGGGCCATCAGCAGGCCGAGCAGGCCGAAACCCAGATGCAGGATGTTGTGCAGGATCGACACCTGGAACAAACCGAGCAGCTTGGCCTCGGAGTGGTGCCCGGCGAAGTTCATCTCGTCGTAGCCGGTGGTGATGCCGGGGATGAAGCCGAGCACCCCGATCAGGGTGAAGACCCCGGCCGCGGCCAGCGCGGCGAGTTGGACCGCGGACTTCCGCCCCGCGACCGCGCCACCGCGTGCGTCACGCGCCATCGATGTCACCTCCGTGGATCCGCGGAGTCTCCGCGGCGCCGGTCGCGAAAAACGCTCGTGACAGTCCGTATCGGCGATGTCACCCCAACCCGACGATCCTCCATTTTGTAACCCTGTCCGGACGGCTCCGCAGAGAAATGGCGAATCAGGTATGGACCCGGCGACGCAGGGTAGGTGAATTTGCGCGCCGGTCGGACGGCCGGCGCGTTCCCCCAGCACACCGCGACGACTTTCCGAGCGAAAGGGACATCATGACTTACGATCTGTCACCCACGTCTGCCACGTACGGGCCGGAGTCGACGAACGGCGACGATGTCCGCGAGCAGGCCGGCCACGTCGGGTCGGAGGCCGCGCACGCCGGCGGAGCGGTCGCGGAGGCCGCCAAGGAGCAGGGCAGGGAGGTCGGCCGCGAGGCGGCCCGGCAGGCCCGCAACCTGTACGGCGAGGCCCGCAGCCAACTCGTCGGCCAGACCAGCGAGCAGCAGCGCCGCGCCGCCGGTGGGCTCCGCTCGCTGGCCGACGAGATGCGGACGATGGCCGAGCAGGGCGGGCAGACCGGTCCGGTGAGCGAACTCGCCCGCCAGGCCGCCGACCGGGTGCACGGCGTGGCCGGCTGGCTGGAGGCGCGCGAGCCCGGCGACATCCTCGCCGAGGTGCGTGACTACGCCCGCCGCAACCCGGGCACCTTCCTGGTCGGCGCGGCCGTGCTCGGCGTGCTCGCCGGCCGGCTGACGAAGAACATCGCCGCCACCGGCGACGGCCAGGGCGGCAACCACCGGGCGGACGGCTCGGGCGCCGGCTACGACCCGGACCAGACCGCCGTCATCCCCACCCCGCCGGCCCCCCGCGCGGTCCCGGACGCCGTGCCGCCGGGCGGCTACCTCGACCCGGCGCCGACCGCCCGCCCGGACACCGGCACCACCACCAGCTACGCCGACCCGGCCGGCGGCACCGGCCAGCCGCTGCCGCCGGTGAGCCAGACCGACCCGCTGCCGGGCGTGCCGTCCAGCGGAACCACCCGTCCGTGAGCCGGGTCATCCGAAGGGAGGCGGCATGAGCATGCCGACGCAGGGATCCGGACAGGACTCCGGTTACCAGCCTTCCGCAGGTGCGCCGCACACCGCGGACGAGGTTCGGGGCAGCTCGATCGGCGAGCTGATGCGCCAGGTCACCACCGACCTGTCCACCCTGATGCGCCAGGAGGTGGAGCTGGCCAAGGCGGAGATCCGCCAGGAGGGCAGGAAGGCGGGCAAGGCCGCCGGGTTCTTCGGCGGTGCCGGCTTCGGCGGCTACCTGGTGGCGCTGTTCCTCTCGCTGGCCCTGTGGGCCGGGCTGTCCAACATGATGGACGCCGGCTGGGCGGCGTTGATCGTGGCCGTCGTCTGGGGCGCGATCGCCGCCGTCCTCTACTCCATGGCGAAGAAGAACGCGGAGCGGATCCGCGGCCTCAAGCAGACCAACGACAGCGTGCAGCGGATCCCCGACGCGCTCAAGCCCCACCCGCAGGAGGTCACCCGATGAGCACCGACCCCGCCCAGATCCGCCGGGAGATCGAGGCCACCCGCAACAACCTGAGCTCCGACGTGGACGCGCTGGCGTACAAGGTCAGCCCGAGCCGCATCGTCGACGACCGCAAGCAGCGGGCCCGTACCGCGCTGCAGAATGTGAGGGACAAGGTGATGGGAACCGCTTCGGACCTGGGCCACGGCACCGGCCACGCCGCCCACTCGGTGGGTGACCGGGCCTCGTCGGCGGCGCACACGGTCGGCGACAAGGCCCAGTCGGCGACCTCGACCGTCGGCGACGCCGCGCAGCGGGCGCCGCAGGTGATCCGGGCGAAGTCCGAGGGCAACCCGCTGGCCGCCGGCCTGATCGCGTTCGGCGTCGGCTGGCTGGCCTCGTCGCTGATCCCGGCCACCCGTCGCGAGCAGCAGGTGGCCACCCAGGTCAAGGAGAAGGCCGGCGAGCACACCGGGGTGGTCAAGGAGAAGCTGACCGAGGTGGCCGGTGAGCTGAAGCAGGAGCTGCGTGAGCCGGCGCAGCAGGCGACCGAGTCGGTGAAGTCGACGGCGCAGGACGCCGTGCACGCCGTGACGGACGACACGAAGTCCGCCGCGCAGGGCGTGAAGGACCAGGCGCAGCACTCCCGCAACCAGGTGCGGTACTGACCCTCGCGATCTTGCGCATTGGGCCCGCCTCGTGCGGCATTTCTACCGGTTCGCCGGGGCGGAAAGTGCAAGATCGCGGTCAGTGGAGGCGGCGGCGCAGGGCGCGCTCGGAGTGGGCGGCACGGCGGACGCGGGTGCCGGCGTAGCTGACCCCGCCGAAGAGGACCCGCCGGCCGACCGCCAACCAGGCGCAGAGCCCCCGCTCCAGCAGCCACAGCGGCGCCGCCAGAGCGGTGGCCGGCGGGAAGACCGCCGCGCCGCCGGCCCGCCGCCGCCCCACCTCGGCCAGCGCCACCGTGGCCGCCGCCGCGCCGAGCAGCGGGCCCGGTCGCCGGGTCAGGACCGCCGCCGCCAGCGCCGGCAGGACCGCGAGCGAGGTGAGCAGCCGCACCGGCTGGGCCAGGTCGTCGTACGCCTGGCGGACCCGCTGCCCGCGGAAGTGCGCGGTGTCCGGCGGCAGCCGGCGGACGTACAACCCGGCGGGGGCCGCCTCGGTGCCTCCGTACGCGCGCACCGTGCGGATCAGCTCCAGGTTCTCGAAGAGCACGTCCGGGTCGTAGCCGCCCATGCCGAGGAAGGTGCTCCGGCGCACGGCGAGGGTGCCCGGGTAGTCCGCGCCGAGCGCCCGGTTCAGCAGCGTCCGCCCGGTGTCCCAGTACGCGTGCCAGGGCAGCGGGTCGAAGTAGTTCTGCGGCCGGACCAGGTCCACCCGGTGCAGCAGCCGGTGCACCACGTGCAGCCCGGCCTCGTCGTAGCGGACGTCGTCGTCGGCGATCACCACGTGCTCGTGCCGGGCCGTCCGGACGCCGGTGAGCACCCCGACGACCTTGCCGTTCACGCCGCGCACCGCCGGATCCGGGGGCACGTGCCGGAGCAGCCCGCGCCAGGTGTGCGCGTGCCGGGCGAAGACCTCCGGGGCGGACCCGTCCACCACGGTCACCTCGACCAGGGTGGTGAGCCGGCGCAGGTAGTCGGTCAGCTCGGCCAGGCCGGCGTCGTCGGCCCAGCGCAGCGGCAGCACGTACGACACCGGGAGCCGGCACGGCCGGTCGCCGGCGGACCCGGTGCGGCCGGGCGTGGCGCGGTCGACGGCGCCGCCGCCGGTGGCCGGCCCGGGCGACCCGTTCGCTTCGGGCGACCCGGTGGCGGCCGGGCGGGCGCGGTCGTCGCCGGTGGCCCCGCCGGTCGGGCGGGTCGGGGCGCTCACGCCGCCGCCGGCCGCCGCCAGACCGAGACGTGCTCCCGGCTGTCGTCGGTGAACGGCTCGGCCGTCCAGCCCGCCCAGCGGTGCTCCCGGGCCATCCCGGCCAGCTCGGCCATCAGGTCCAGCTCGGCCGGCCAGGCGTAGCGGTGGTTGGCCGGCAGTAGCCGAACGCCGCCGTCGGTGAGCCGGATCTTCGTGGTGGTCATCCGCTGCTCGGCCGGGTGCAGCACGGCCGCCTCCAGCAGCACCTCGTCCTCGGCGACCCGCACCGGCCGCAGGGCGGAACCGGCCCGGAACGCGCCCGGGTCGGGCACCCACGCCTCGACCACGAACCGGCCGCCGGGGCGCAGGTGGGCGGCCGCGTTGCGGAAGCAGGCCACCTGCGCGGCCTGGTCCGGCAGCGCGAAGACGGTGTTGAAGGCCAGCACGACCAGGGCGTACTCGCCGGGCACCCGGGTCTGCGCGAAGTCGCCCACGGCGACCTCGATCCGGTCACCGCCCGGTTTGGCGCGCAGCCCGGCCACCATCTCCGGTGACCCCTCGATGCCGGCGACGGTCAGGCCCCGCGCCAGCAGCGGCAGCGCCAGCCGCCCGGTGCCGATGCCGAACTCGCAGACCGGACCGCCGTCCGCCAGCGCCGCCAGCCGGTCCACCGCCTCGGCCGGGTCCAGGTGGGCGTACGTCTCGTCGTACCCGGCGGCGGCGTGCCGACCGTAGGCGCTGGCGTCGAAGGGCAACGGTGCCTCCCGGGCGAGGTGTCGGTGCCCGCAGCAGGTGCCCGGATATCTCCCGGTCAAACCGGTCTGTCGGTTCGATGGGCCGGGGCCGGGTAGCGCAACGGGCACGGGCGGTCCAACCACGAGGCGCCCGTGGGGTCGCCCCGCCGGGGGGTGGGCCGTCGGGCTCGGGCGGTCGTCAGGCGGTGCGCCGCACGTTGGTGATCAGGAAGCCGCTGGGCGGCAGCGCCGGCATCCGGCGCAGGCTCACCGCCAGGTTCTGCGGCGGTACGTCGTACCGCATCGCGGTGGTCAGGTTGGTCACCGCCCGCTTCATCAGCTCGATGGTGATCCACTCGCCGGCGCAGCGGTGCCCGGTCAGGTGCTCGCCGCCGCCCTGCGGGATCAGGCCGAACGGGTCGGCCCGCCAGTTGGCGAAGCGCTCCGGGCGGAACTGCTCCGGCTGCGGCCACAGGGTGGCGTCGTGGTTCGTGCCGTACAGGTCCAGCACCACCCGCCGCCCGCGCGGGAAGTGGTAGCCCTGCCAGTCGAAGGAGCGCCGGACCCGGGCCGCCGCCATCGGGAAGAACGGGTAGTAGCGGCGGACCTCCTGCACGAAGCACTCGGTGGCCTCGTCGCCCTCCCCGGCCCGCTGCCGCCAGGCCGGGTGGTCGTGCAGGGCCAGCGCGGCGAAGACGATGAAGCGGTCCACGGCGACCGTGGGCCGGAGCACGTTGAGCAGTTCCACCGCGGCGATCCGGCGGGGCAGCAGCCGCCCCCGCTCGTCCCGGTGCTCGGCGATCACCCGCAGCGCGCTGCCCTCCGGGGCGGGCAGGGTGCCGGCCCGGGCCCGCGCGACGACGTCGCCCGCCCACTGTTCGCCGCGGCGGCGACCCAGCAGGCCGCGCCAGTGCCGGGGGCCGAGCGCGGCCGGCCCGTCGATCATCGCGTGCAGCTCGTCGGTACGCCGCAGCACCTTGCCGTCGGCCAGCGGCACCCCGGCCCAGGCGCAGACCGCCCGGGTGATCATCCCGCCCAGCTCGTCGTAGAGCACGACCGGCCCGGACTTCTCCCAGACCGGGATCCGGGCCCGCCACTCGTCGTCGAGGAGCTGGCCGAGGTGCCGGACCGCGGTCGGCGTCATGATCGACATGAACATCGCCTTGCGGTCCCGGTGCGCCGCGCCGTCGAGCCCCTGCACCCCGCCGCGTCCGGTGAGCGTCCGCTGGGCCCGCAGCGGCATGGCGCCGGCGCGGACGAAGCGCTCGTTGTCGTAGAAGAGCACCGCCGCCGGCCGGCCGCGCAGGCAGATGGTGCGTTCCAGCAGCAGCCGGGTCTGGAAGATGTCGGTGCCGTACCGGTCGCACCGGACGCCGACGAACCGGTAGCCGTCGCGCAGGAAGGCGAGGGTGCTGTCCGGGCTGCGGTCTACCGGGATGGACGGCATCGGGCCTCCTGACACTGGGGTGGCGGGGGCCCTGGTCGGCCCGCCGATCTGCTCGGCCGCGTTACTTCTACCCAGGTCAGGGACGCTGAATCCCGAGCCCGGCCGGGCCGGCGGGGGCGTCGGATCCCCGAGCCGGCCGAGCCGGCGGGCGGGTTGGCTCCCGGGCCGGTCGGCCGGGCCGGCGACGCGGGGGAGGGGCCAGCCAACCGCCCGGTGGCTGGCCCCTCCCAGGAGCGCCCGGATCTGGTTGGCTGGGTTGAGCGGCGCCGGGCGCCGCGGCGCGGGCGTCCGGCAGCGCGGCGAATCGCAGGGTGACCGGCCGGCCGGCACGCCCGGCGAGACGGTGCCGGGTGGGCCGGCGCGGATCGTCGATCACGGGGAGGGCGGATGCGGGACAACACGTCGCCGTACTGGCGGCAGGGGCGTACGGTCGAGCGGCTCGACGGGGGACGGGGCGCCGACGCGACCGCGCTGCTCGCGCCGCCCCGGCGGGCCGCCCGGCCGGTCCGGTTCTACACCGTGCACCTCGGCTTCACGGCAGCCGGCCCGGCCGACGCTCGCGAGCTGGCGGTCGGGTACGCCGAGGCGTTGAGCCTGCTCCGGCCCGAGCTGGCGCTCGGTGCGGCCGCGCTGTCCCCCGCGGATGCCTGGCACCGGGCCGAGCGGCTGTTCTGCGGGGCGGTCGGCCCGGACGGCGAGCGCTGCGCGGACGTGGCCGACCACCCCGGCTTCCACCACGCGGCAGGGCCCGGCGGGCTCGGCTGGGGCGACGGATGAGGCCGACGCGTCAGTCCAGGTCGAACTCGCCGTCCTGGGCGCCGGCGACGAAGGCGTCCCACTCGGCCTGGGTGAAGACCAGCACCGGCCCGTCCGGCTCGGCCGAGTTGCGCATGCCGATCAGGTCGTCGACGAAGGCGACCTCGACGGCGCTCTCGGAGGTGTCGCCCTCGGCCCGCTGCCAGACCGCCCGGGACAGGTCGAAGTCGCCCTTGGGGTGCGAAGCCATCGTTCATCCTCCAGTGCCACCGGTCACGGGGAGACACCTGCGGTTCCCCATCCGGCAGGATAAGCGGATGCCCAGCCTGACCCGTGTAGAGGCGACCGCGCGTGGCGCGGCGATCACCGTCGAGTCCTACCAGGTGGACCTCGACTTCACCGGCGGCGCGGAGCGGTTCCGCTCGCACGTCACCATCCGCTTCCGGGCGACCACCGGCGCCGCCACGTTCGCCGAGGTCAAACCCGCCAAACTGCTGGCGGTACGCCTCAACGACCGGGACCTGGACCCGGCCACGCTGGACGACAACCGGCTGCCGCTGACCGGGCTGGCCGAGACCAACACGCTGACCGTCGAGGCCGAGATGGCCTACACCAACACCGGCGAGGGGATCCACCGGTTCGTCGACCCGACCGACGGCGAGACCTACCTCTACGCGATGTCCTTCCTGGACGACGTGCAGCGCGTCTTCGCCGCCTTCGACCAGCCCGACCTGAAGGCCCCGGTCACCCTCGCGGTGACCGCCCCGGAGCACTGGACGGTCGCGGCCAACGGCGCGCTCGCCGCCACCCCGCGTCCCGGCCGCTGGGAGTTCGCCCCGACCGCCCCGCTGGCCCCGTACTTCGTCTCGCTCGTCGCCGGGCCCTGGCACGTACGGCGGGACGAACACGACGGCATCCCGCTCGGCGTCTACTGCCGCCGCTCGCTCGCCGAGCACCTGGACGCCGACGCCGACGAGATCTTCACCGTCACCAAGCAGTGCCTGGACCGGTTCCACCAGCTCTTCGACGAGCGCTACCCGTTCGGCAAGTACGACCAGGCGTTCGTGCCGGAGTTCAACGCCGGCGCGATGGAGAACCCGGGCCTGGTCACCTTCCGCGACGACTACGTCTTCCGGTCCGCGGTCACCGACAGCCAGCGCGAGCTGCGCGCCACCACCATCGCCCACGAGATGGCGCACATGTGGTTCGGCGACCTGGTCACCATGCGCTGGTGGGACGACCTGTGGCTGAACGAGTCGTTCGCGGAGTACCTGGGCACCCGGGTCACCGCCGAGGCGACCCGCTTCGACCAGGCGTGGACCACCTTCGCGATGCGCCGCAAGGCCTGGGGCTACGCCGCCGACCAGCGCCCCTCCACCCACCCGGTGGCACCGGAGGAGGTGACCGACGCGGCGCAGGGGCTGCTCAACTTCGACGGCATCTCGTACGCCAAGGGCGCCAGTGTGCTGCGGCAGCTGGTGGCCTGGCTCGGCGACGACGCCTTCCTCGCCGGCCTGAACGCGCACTTCGCGAAGCACCGGTTCGGCAACGCCACCCTGGCCGACCTGCTCGGCAGCCTCTCCGCCGCCAGTGGGCGCGACCTGGCCGGCTGGGCCGAACGCTGGCTGCGCCGGGCCCAGGTCAACACGCTGCGCGCCGAGGTGGCCGTGGACGCCGACGGCCGCTACCGCGAGGTGGCCGTGGTGCAGACCGCCCCGCCGACGCACCCGGTGCTGCGCCCGCACCGGATCGGCGTGGGCCGCTACTCCGCCGACGGCACTGTCGACCGGGTCGAGGTGGATCTCGACCCGGACGTCGACGGCGGTCGGACCGTGCTCGCCGAGCTGACCGGGCAGCCGGTGGCCCGGCTGCTGCTGCCCAACGACGGCGACCTGACCTTCGCCAAGGTACGCCTCGACCCGGCCTCGGCCGACGCCGTGCCGCTGGTGCTGCCCGGCCTGGCCGACCCGCTGGCCCGGGCGCTGCTCTGGCGCGAGGCGCTGGACGCCGCCATCGACGGGGAGCGGCCGGTCGCCGGGCTGGTCGAGCTGATCGCCGCCGCGCTGCCCGCCGAGACCGAGGTGATCGTCGCCGAGGACGTGCTCACGCTGAGCCGCTCGCTGATCGACCGCTACCTGGAGCCGGCGGCCCGGACGGCCGCGCTGGCCCGGGTCGCCGGCGCCTGCCGGCAACTGCTCGACGGCGCCCCGGGCGGGCAGTCGTTGCAACTGGCCGCGGCCCGCGCCTGGATCGCCGCCACCACCGACGCCGACCTGCTCACCGGCTGGCTCGCCGGCCGCGCCGTACCGGCCGGGCTGGCCGTCGACGCGGAGCTGCGCTGGGCGGTGCTCTACCGGCTGGTGGTGCTCGGCGCCGCCGGCGAGGCGGAGATCGCCGCCGAGGCGGCCGCCGACCCGAGCGCCACCGGCGCCGAGCGGGCCGCCCGGTGCCGGGGCGCGCTGCCCGACCCGGCGGCGAAGCGGGCGGCGTGGGAGATCGTCGTGTCCAACGCGGAGTTGTCCAACCGCCTGGTCGAGGCGACCGCGGAGGGCTTCTGGCAGCCCGAGCAGGCCGAGTTGACGGCCGGGTACGTCGAGCGGTACTTCGCCGACATGCCGGCCGCGGCGCGGCTGCGTACGCCGTGGACGGCGGACCGGGTGGCCGGCCTGGCCTTCCCCCGCTACGCCGTGGCGCAGCCGACCCGGGAGGCGGCCGCGGCGCTGCTGGCCCGCGACGACCTCACCCCGGGTCTGCGCCGGGTGGTGACCGACGCCGACGACGACCTGCGCCGGGCCCTGGTCGCCCGCACCGCGGTCGCCGCCGCCGCGGCCTGACCCATGGCCGGGTGCGCCCGGCCGGACTGACCTCGCTGGACGACGCGGCCCATCGGCGGAGGCCCGCCGTTCCATGGGGTGGCACACCGACCGGTGTGCCACCCCACGGGGCAGGTCAGCGGGACACCAGCTCCGACGTGACGGGGGCGTCCCAGTCGATGACGTAGCGCTGTTCGGGGCCGACCGTCTTCTCCGGGTTCATCGCGGTCTTCACCAGCAACGGCATCAGCAGCGGCATCAGCGCGCGGGCCACCGGGCCCGGCGCCTTGGCCTGGTTGATCCGGGCCGCCCGGGCCGCGATCCGCTCCACCCGGGCGCGCCGCAGCCGCTCGAAGGTGGCGAACGCGGTGCCGACGTCGGGCAGGTCCCGCAGGCTACGGGCGAGTTGCACGGCGCTCTCGATGGCCAGCGACGCGCCCTGCCCCGAACTGTTCGAGGGCGCGTGCGCCGAGTCGCCGACCAGCACCATCCGCCCCCGGTGCCAGCGGGGCACCGGCGGCATGATGTGCAGCGCGCCCACCACCTGCAGGCCGGCCGGGTCGCTGGTGCGCAGCAGGTCGCGACCCGGGTCGTCGTCGGCGTACGCGGCCCGCAGGGTGCGCAGCCACTCCTGCGGTGCGACCGCGCGGGCCTCGACCAGGCTCATCGGCGGTTGCCCCGGCAGGTTGACCCCCCACCGGGTGCCGCCGCCCGGCTCGGGCCAGTAGAGGTAGTAGCCGCGCCGGCCGAAGGCGAAGGTCATGGTGCCGGGTTCGACGTCCACCTCGTGCCGGGCGACCGCCTCGAAGCCGAGCAGCCCGGTGAACCGCGGGCCGGGCGCCGCCGGGTCGATGAGGGTGCGCACGGTCGACCGGATGCCGTCGGCGCCGATCAGCACGTCGGCGGTGGCGGTGCTGCCGTCGTCGAAGATCGCGGTGACCCCGCCGGTGGTCTCCCGCGCCTCGACCAGGCGCTTTCCGTGCTCGATCGGTACACCCTCGGCGCGGGCCCGCTCGTGCAGCACCCGGTGCAGTTCGTTGCGGTGCACCACCCGCAGCGGCGGTACGTCGGTCAGGCCGGGCAGGTCGAGGCGCTTGCGGCCGACGGCCATCACCGTCCGGCGGATCGGGGTGGCGATGGCGGTCACCGCGTCGGACGCGTCGACGGTACGCAGGGCGGCGACGCCGTTCGGGGCGAGCGCCAGGGTCCCGCCGATGCCGTCGGCGGTGCTCGGGTACGCCTCGTGGACGGTGGCGGCGATGCCGGCGCGGTGCAGCGCCAGCGCGGTCACCGGGCCGGCGATGCCGCCGCCGACGACGAGGGCTGTCCTCACTCGGGTCATGGGTCCTCTCCAGGGGTTCGATCGCGTGCGAAACCGCCCTGGGTGGGAGCCCGGTTATCCTCTGGTTGCCGCTTCGGGCCGGGCACCTACCCAGGTGTGGTTCGGGGTAAGGGCCCCGGTGTGGTGTTGGCGCACCGCGCCGGGGCCGTCCGTCACTCGGTGCGGCGACTCCTCTCCGCGTCGTCGGTCAGCTCGGCCGGCAGCTCACCGGTCTCGTGGAAGGCCCGCCACCGGTCGAGCCCGGGGAAGTCACCCGAGGCGAAGGCGGCCAGCAGGTCGCGGACCCAGGCCGCCTCCGCCTCCTGGACCGCCAGGTCGTACTCGGACTCGACCAGGAACAGTCGCGGCACCTGCCGCAGGTGCTCGGCGAGCGCCGCCCGGCCGGCCCGGATCAGCTCGTCGAGCAGTTCCAGTCGACGCCGCAGCAGCGCCGTCGCCTCGTCGGGGTGCAGCGCGGCGAGCACGGACAGGCCGGCCCGGAACCGGGACTGCTCCGGCTCCGGCGTGGCGACCAGCTCCCGCGCCCAGTCGACCAGCTCGGCCCGGCCGGCGTCGGTGATCCGGTAGACCGTGCGCTCGGGGCGCCGGCCGGCCCGGACGCTCTCCACCGCCGCGATCAGCCCGTGCCGGTCGAGGTTGCGGATGACCGTGTAGAACGACCCCCACTTGATCTCCATGTCCTGGTCCTTGCCCCAGGCCCGCAGCGCGGTGGCGATCTCGTACGGGTGCATGGGCCGCTGGACGAGGGCGGAGAGCACGGCCAATGCCAGCAGGTTGCCGACCTTGCGTCGCTTGGGCACGGCCACCTCCTCGCCACTGCTCGTCCACGATTACTCGTACACGAGTATAGGCGCGCCCGCGCCGGCTGCGCGACCCCTCGCCCGGCATAGGATCACGGGGTGGAGGAAGACATCCGGCGGATCGGGATCATGGGTGGCACCTTCGACCCCATCCACCACGGGCACCTCGTGGCGGCCAGCGAGGTGGCCGACCGGTTCGGATTGGACGAGGTGGTCTTCGTACCGACCGGCCAGCCCTGGCAGAAGGCGGACGAGCCGGTCAGCCCGGCCGAGGACCGCTACCTGATGACGGTGATCGCCACCGCCTCCAACCCCCGCTTCCAGGTCAGCCGGGTCGACATCGACCGCGGTGGCCCCACCTACACCGTTGACACGCTGCGCGACCTGCACGCCGAGTACGGCCCGAAGGTGCAGCTCTACTTCATCACCGGCGCCGACGCGCTGGCGAAGATCCTCAGCTGGAAGGACCTCGACGAGATCTTCGAGCTGGCCCACTTCATCGGGGTGACCCGGCCCGGGTTCGAACTTTCCGACGCGCACCTGCCGGCCGACACGGTCAGCCTGATCCAGGTGCCCGCGATGGCCATCTCGTCGACCGACTGCCGGGCGCGGGTCGCCCGCGGCGAGCCGGTCTGGTACCTGGTACCCGACGGTGTGGTGCAGTACATCGCCAAACGGCGCCTCTATCAGCAGTGATTTCGTCCGGTACCGACCAGATCGGGCGGGTAATCGACCAGAACTGACAAGTCGGGATTCCGCCGTGTGTGAGACGCTTGGAGGATCGCACGGTTGATCGAAGGAGAACGGTGACAGTTTCCGAACGCGCTCACGAGCTGGCGATCGCCGCCGCACAGGCCGCCGCCGACAAGAAGGCGCAGGACATCGTCATCATCGACGTGGGCGACCAGCTCGCCATCACCGACGCGTTCCTGCTCGCCGCGGCCCCCAACGAGCGCCAGGTGCTGGCCATCGTCGACGCCATCGAGGAGCGACTGCTCCAGCTGCCCGAGAAGGCCAAGCCGGTGCGCCGCGAGGGCGAGCGCGGCGGTCGCTGGGTGCTGCTCGACTACGTCGACATCGTGGTGCACGTCCAGCACACCGAGGAGCGCGAGTTCTACGCCCTCGACCGGCTCTGGAAGGACTGCCCGACCATCCCGTTCGTCGACCGGGACCTGGTCGACGCCGAGTCCGGCACCGCCGCCGCGGAATGACCCGCCTGATCATCTGGCGGCACGGCAACACCGACTGGAACGCCGCCGGCCGGGTCCAGGGGCAGACCGACGTACCCCTCAACGACCTCGGCCGCGAGCAGGCCCGGGCCGCCGCCCCGCTGCTCGCCGGGCTGCGCCCGGACGCCATCGTGGCCAGCGACCTGCGCCGCGCGGCGGACACCGCCGCCGCGCTGGCCGCGGTCACCGGGCTTCCGGTACGCACCGACGCCCGGCTGCGCGAGCGGCACTTCGGGCAGTGGCAGGGCCTGGAACTGGCCGAGGCGGCCCGCCGCTACCCGAGCGAGTACGCCCGTTGGCGGGCCGGCCACCCCGACCCGGGCGCCGGCATCGAGACCCTCGACGACCTCGGCAAGCGGGTCGGCGCGGCCCTGCAGGACGCCGCAGACGCGGTGGCCGGCGGGACCGTCGTGGTCGCCACCCACGGCGGCGGGGCCCGGCAGGGCTGCGGCCAGCTGCTCGGCTGGGAGCACCAGGTGCTGCGCACCATCGGGTCACTGCAGAACTGCCACTGGACCGAGCTGCGCCACGACGAGGTGCGAGGCTGGCACCTGCGCGCCCACAACGTCGGGGTGATCAGCGCGCCGGCCCCGGCCGAGCCGGTCTGAGGGGCACGGCCCTCGGCGTACCGGGGCGGCATCGGCTAGCGTGCCGGGCATGCCCGTCGCGGTCGTCACCGACTCCACCGCCTACCTGCCCGCCGAACTGCTCGCCGCCCACCGGCTGACCGTGGTGCCGCTGACCGTCGTGCTCAACGGCGCCGAAGGGCTGGAGGGCGTCGAGACGTTCCCGGCCGACGCGACCCGGGCCCTCGGCGGCCGGCGGGTCTCGGTGAGCACCTCCCGGCCCGCCCCGGAGCAGTTCGCGCGGACGTACCGCCGGTTGCTGGACGACGGCGCGGACGGGATCGTCTCGGTGCACATCTCCGCCGAACTCTCCGGCACCGTCGAGGCGGCCCGGCTGGCCGCCGCCGAGTTCGGTGACCGGGTCGCCGTGGTGGACAGCCGCTCCTGCGGCATGGGCCTGGGTTTTCCGGTCGTCGCGGCCGCCGCGGCCGCCGACCGGGGCGCCGACCTGGCGGCGGTACGCGACGCCGCGCTGGCCACCGTCGCCCGCACCACCATCTGGTTCTACGTCGACACGCTGGAGTTCCTCCGCCGGGGCGGCCGGATCGGCGCCGCCGAGGCGCTGTTCGGCACCGCGCTGTCGGTCAAGCCGATCATGCACATGCCGGACGGCGCGATCGTGCTCAAGGACAAGGTGCGCACCGCGAGCCGGGGCGTGGCCCGGCTGGTCGACCTGGCCGTCGAGGCGGCCGGTGACGCCGAGGTGGACCTCGCCGTGCACCACCTCGCCGCCCCGCAGCGGGCCGAGGCGCTGCTGACGGCGTTGCGCGAGCGGCTCGGCGACCGGCTGCACGACGCGTACGTCTCGGAGGCCGGCGCGGTGGTGGCCGCGCACGCCGGCCCGGGCCTGGCGTGCGTGGTGGTGCATCGCCGGCCGACCTCCGACGGCGGCTGACCGGCCGGTCCGCGCCGGTCCCGCCCGGGTGACCTGTTCGGACGGTGTCGGTCCGGTCGAGCTGGCAGGGTTGGTCTGGCGTGGCTGTGTGCGCGCCTGGGTGGGTGGCCGGCGGCCGGTGTCGCCGGATGCCCTGACCGGGCAGTGGGGGGCCCTGCTGCTGTGGTGCCCGGCCGGGCAGTGGGTGGGCCCTGCTGCTGTGGTGCCCGGCCGGGCAGGTCGGTGTGAACGCCCTGTCGAGCTGCCCTCATGGATGGGGCAGCGGGGCCGTCGGGCACGCTGGTCAGGAGTGCCGACCGCCGGTGGGCGTGCTGGCCCGGGGTGATGGCGGGGAGAGGAGCGGCGATGTCCATCGTGGTGACCGGCGGCGGGCGGGGCGTGGGCCGGGCCGTCGCGGAACGGCTCGCGGCCTCCGGTGACACGGTGGTGGTGATCGAGTACGACCGGGACGCGCTCGACTGGTTGCGCCAGGTGGCGACCCCGGACCGGCTGGTCGCGGTGGTGGGGGACGCCGGCGATGAGGAGGTCGTCACGCGCGCCGCCGACCTGGCCGAACGCGCCGGGCCGCTGACCGGGTGGGTGAACAACGCGGCGGTGTTCCGGGACGCCTCGGTGCACTCCACGCCCGCGGCCGAGGTCCTCGACCTGATCGGGCTCAACCTGCGGCCAACCGTTGTCGGCGCGACCACGGCGGTCCGCCGGTACCTCGCCGCCGGCACCGCCGGCGCCATCGTCAACGTCTCGTCCCACCAGGCCGGCCGGCCGGTGCGCGGCTGCCTGCCGTACGCGACCGCGAAGGCGGCGGTCGAGGGGCTGACCCGGGCGCTGGCCGTCGAGTACGGCCCGCATGGCATCCGCACCAACGCGGTCGCGCTCGGCTCGATCGCCACCGAGCGGCACGCCGCCTTCCTCGCCGAGCGGGAACCGGCCGAGGCGGAGTGGATCGACGCGGAGCTGGCCCGGCTGCACCCGGTGGGGCGGATCGGCCGGGTCGAGGAGGTGGCGGAAGCGGTCGCCTACCTGCTGTCGCCGGCGGCGGGCTTCGTCAACGGGGTGACCCTGCCGGTCGACGGCGGCCGCTCGGTGCTCGGCCTCGACCCCGAGGCGCGGTGAACCCTGCTCATTCGGTCTCGGCGACGAACACGCCCTGTCCCTGCTGGCCGTAGATGAGGTTTCGGGCGTGGAGTTCCTTGACCGCCCGGTAGGCGGTGGAGCGTGCGACGTTGTAGAGCTCGCCGATCTCCGTCACCGACGGCAGTTGCTGGCCCGGCGAGTACTCGCCAGACCGGATCTTCTGCTCGATGTCGTCGGCTACCCGCCGATAGTGCGGTGGTCTGGTTGGCATGCTCGGCTCTCCTGGACTTCAGCGGAGATCATGCTTCCAGGTCCGGGCGTGAGCGGACAAGCCAGCAGGCCGAGCAAGTGAACACGGTGAAGAGTTGACTACACTGAGACAGTGACTACAGTGAGACAGTGAACGGACACCTGGGCTTCAGCAATCCGCGTGTTCCGTCATCCGCTGTGGAGCGGTGTCCCGTCGCCGCTCCACAGCGGGCCAACTGCCGATTTCGCGGAAGGCCCGACGATGAGCAACCATCGGCGACATCTGCCGAAGCGGAGATTCTGGAGACCCTGGAGCGAACCCAGGTGTTCGTGCGGATGGCCGTACTTCTCGTCCTGCCCGAATCTGCATCCGATCTCGGTCACGCGATCCTCCCGGAACGAACGAACCCCGGGCATCTACTACTCGACCGCCTTCGATCGGTTCCAGCGATTGGGGCGAGACCGTGCCGATGGATGAGCCGGTGACGCTGGCCGAGCTGATCTGGGCCGCCAACCGGACAATGGACATGCACTGGACCCGATCGCCGAATCCCTGGCAACCCGGGGGCTGCTGGCAGTGCACCGAGGACGGGTGCCCACAGCTCGAATGGGCCCAGACCGTCCTGGCCGATGTACGCAACCAGCTGCTTGGATGACTCGCCGCCACCGAGCGACTGCCCGCTAGCACACCTCCGCATGATCAGGCGCCTGTCCACAGGAGACGTTCCTGTCCACAGCCGGACCCACGGTAGCGGCCGGGGCGCCGGAGACGACCTAGCCTCGCGCCGTGTCGAATGACGAGGAGGCGGTGGTGCGGCAGCGCCTTCGGCGCCTGCTGCCCGCCACGGCTGCCGAGACGGCTGCGCCCCCTGCCGGGCGGGCCGCGGCCGGGGTCGCGGCCGACCCGCCCGGCCTGTCGCACACCCTCGCCGCGCCGTGGCCGTTCGCCGGCGCGTCGCCGGGAGTGGGACCGGACCGGGCGGGCGGACGTCCTCCCGCTGTCGACGACGGTCCGCTGTCCGGGCTCGGACACGTGCCGATCCGGGCCGCGCTGCCGTCGCGCTCTGCCTCGTCGGTGCCCGATCCCGAGCCGGTGCTGGTGGGCGGCGCGGGGGAGGATGCGCCGACGTCCCGCCTGCCCGGCCCCGGGGTCTTCGACCCGGGGCGGCGGGGGGTGCGGGCGCTGGCTGTGGTCGCCGTGCTGGTGGTGCTCGGTGCCGGATTCTGGGCCTGGCGGTCCCGCCCTCGCGCCGAGCCGGTCGCCCCGCTGGCCACCGCGGTGCCGGCCGGGCCGCTCAGCTCGTCGTTCGCCGATCCGGTGGCGTCGCCGGCCGGCGAGCTGGTGGTGGCCGTGGCCGGCAAGGTACGCCGACCGGGGCTGGTCCGGGTGCCGGCCGGTGCCCGGGTCGCCGACGCCGTCGAGGCGGCCGGTGGGGCGTTGCCCGGCGTGGACGTGGCCCTGCTCAACCCGGCCCGGAAGGTCACCGACGGCGAGCTGATCCTGGTCGGCGTACCGGCGCCGCCGAACCTGGCCCGCGCACCTGCGGCGCCGGGCGCGGGGGAGCCCGGCGCGGCACCCGGCGGTCGGGTCAACCTGAACACCGCGACGCTGGCACAGCTCGACTCGCTGCCCGGGGTCGGGCCGGTGCTCGCCCAACGTATCCTCGACCACCGCGAGCAGCACGGCGGGTTCCGGTCCGTCGGCGACCTGCGCCAGGTGGACGGCATCGGCGACGCCCGGTACGAGCAGCTCAAGGACCTGGTGACGGTGTGAGCGGCAGCCAACCGCCCGCTGCCGCCACCGGACGAGCCGGCACCCCGGCTGCCGTACCCCGGCTGAGCCGGGCGACGGATCCGGACGGGGTGACCGGCGGAGACCGGGCAGCGGGGCCGGACCTGCGGCTGGCCGGGCTGGCCGTGGCGGCATGGCTCGCCGCGCTGGCCGGGCTGCACCTCACCGCCGCCGGCACGCTGCTGCTCGCGGCGGGGGCGGCAGCGCTGGCGGTCCTCGGCGCGCTGCGTCTGCTGGGCCTTCTCGGCCGACCGTCGGCGCGCCTGCGACGGTACGGCTGGATCGCCGTCGCGGTGCTGATCGGGGTGGTCTGCGGCGCCAGCGCGACCGCCGCCCGGCTGGCCGTCCGGGACGCCGGGCCGGTCCGCGCCCTGGTCGACGAGCGGGCCAGCGTCACCGCCGAGCTGGTCGTGCGCGACGATCCCCGGCCGGTCCGCGGTGGTGCCACCGGCCGTCCGGCGATGCTGCTGGTGGCGGCCGAGCTGGTCGGCGTCACCGGCCCGGACGGCCGGCGGGTGGCCGCGCCGGTGCGCGTGCTCGTGCTGGCCACCGACCCGGGTTGGCGGGGACTGCTGCCCGGGCAGCGGTTGACCGCCGAGGGGCGGTTGGCCGCCCCACGTGGCGGTGACCTCACCGCCGCCGTGCTGCGCGCCACCGGTCCGCCCGAGCCGCACGGGCCCGCGCCGACGTCCCAGCGGGCCGCCGGCCAGCTCCGGGCCGGCCTGCAACGCGCCTGCGAGCCGCTGCCGGACGAGCAGGGCGGACTGCTTCCCGGCCTGGTGGTGGGGGACACCAGCCGGTTGCCGGCCATGGTGGAGGAGGACTTCCTGGCCACCGGCATGACCCACCTGAATGCCGTCTCCGGTTCCAACGTGGCGATCGTCGTCGGCGCGGTGCTGCTGCTGGCCCGCTGGGCGCGGGCCGGCCCGTGGCTGGCGGCGGGGCTGTGCGCCGTGGCGCTGGTGGGCTTCGTCATCCTGGTCCGCCCGTCGCCGAGCGTGGTGCGGGCCGCCACCATGGGCGCGATCGGGCTGGTCGCGCTGGCCACCGGCCGGCCCCGAGCCGCGCTGCCGGCCCTGGCCGCGGCGGTCACGGTGCTGGTGCTGCTCGACCCGGAGCTGGCCGGCGACCCCGGCTTTGCGCTCTCCGTCCTGGCCACCGGTGGCCTGTTGCTGCTCGCGCCACGGTGGCGGGACGGGCTGCGTCGCCGCGGCGTGCCGGCCGGCCTGGCCGAGGCCCTGGCGGTGCCGGCCGCCGCGCAGCTCGCCTGCGCTCCCGTGGTCGCCGGGATCTCCGGCACGGTCAGCCTGGTCGCGGTGCCGGCCAACCTGCTGGCGGTACCGGCGATCGCGCCGGCCACCGTGCTCGGCGTGCTCGCCGCGGCGGTGTCACCGGTCTGGCCGGCCGGGGCCGAGTTCGCCGCCTGGCTGGCGAGCTGGCCGGCGTGGTGGCTGGTCACCGTCGCCCGGTACGGTGCGCAACTCCCCGCCGGCACCCTGCCGTGGCCGGGCGGCGTACCGGGAGCGCTGCTGCTGGCCGGCCTGACCGGGGCGCTGCTGGTGGCCACCCGACGGCCGCTGGTACGCCGCCTGGTCGCGGTGGTGGCAGTCGCCGTGATGCTCGGCACGCTGCCGGTCCGGCTGGTGGCCGACGGCTGGCCGCCGGCGGGCTGGGTGGTGGCCGCCTGCGCCGTCGGCCAGGGCGACGCGATCGTGCTGCCGGTGAGCGCCGGGCGGGCCGTGGTGGTCGACGCCGGCCCCGAGCCGGCGGTGGTGGACGCCTGCCTGCGTCGGCTCGGCGTACGGGAGGTGCCGCTGCTGGTGATCAGCCACTTCCACGTCGACCATGCCGGTGGCGTCGCCGGGGTGTTCCGGGGACGCCGGGTCACCGCCGTGCTCGCTCCACCGTGGCCGGAACCGGAGCACGGGCGCGACCTGGTCCGGGGCGAGGCGGCGGCGCGGGCCGTCGAGCTGCTGACCGCGCCGCCCGGCTGGCGCTGGCGGGCGGGTGGGGTCGAGTTGGCCGCCCTCGGCTGGGCGGCCCCGTTGCGCGGCACCCGGTCCGACCCGAACAACAACTCGATAGTGCTGCGTGCCGTGGTGTCCGGGGTGCGGATCCTGCTCACCGGCGACGCGGAGACCGAGCAGCAGCGGGCGCTGCTGGCCGGCGTACCGGCGGGTGAGCTGCGGGCGGAGGTGTTGAAGGTGCCGCACCACGGTTCGGCCTATCAGGACCCGGCGTTTCTCGACGCGGTCCGCCCGGCGGTCGCCCTGGTGCCGGTCGGTGCCGGCAACACCTACGGGCACCCGCACCCGGCGCTGTTGGCCCGGCTGGCCCGGGGCGGGGCGCGGGTGCTGCGCACCGACACCGACGGCGACGTGGCGGCGGTGGTCGGGCGGTCCGGCCTGGCGGTAGTGAGTCGGGGCGTCGACCCGGGCCGGCAGCGCTGACGGATCGACGGTGATTCCAGCGATAAGGCCTGAATCAACGTAGATGTCTGGATTTGCGCTGAGTGCGGGCTCCGCGAGCGGAGTACCGATGACCAGGCTGGTTCCGGCAGCGCGGCGTGCGAATATGGGCGGCGTGACCGCCAGCCTCCCGCCCATTCTGCTCGTCCTCGGCGACGAAGAGCTGCTCGCCACGCGGGCGGTGTCCGAAGCCGTCGCCCGGGCCCGCAGTGTGGACCCCGACGTGGACGTCCGGGAGTACCAGGCCGGCTCGCTGACCGTCGGCGAGATCGCCGAGATGCTCAGCCCGTCCCTGTTCGGCGGCCGGCGGGTGCTGATCCTCCGGTCCGGTCAGGACGCCCGCAAGGACCTGGTCACCGCCCTGCTGGCGTACGCGAAGACCCCCGACCCGGAGGTCCAGCTCGTCGTGCTGCACCTCGGCGGTGCCAAGGGCAAGGCGTTCGCGGACGGGCTCAAGGCGGCCGGCGCCACGGTCGTGCCGGCGGCCAAGCTCAAGGGCCACCGCGACCGGGTGGCCTTCGTCCGCGACGAGATCCGCCGAGCCGGCGGCAAGTGCACCGAGGACGCCGCCGAGGCGCTCATCGCGGCGGTCGGCAACGACCTGCGCGAGCTGGCCGCCGCCTGCTCCCAGCTGATGGCCGACACCGACGGCCGGATCGGCGCCGACACCGTGGCGCGCTACTACCGGGGCCGGGTCGAGGTGACCGGCTTCACCGTGGCCGACGCCGCGATGGTGGGCGACCTGCCGGGGGCGCTGGAGGCGTTGCGCTGGGCGCTGCACGTGGGGGTCGACCCGGTGCCGATCGCCGACGCGATCGCCGACGGCGTGCGGACCGTGGCCCGGGTCGCGGCGGCCGGGCGGGGTGACCCGTACCAGTTGGCGAGCGCCCTCGGCATGCCGGCCTGGAAGATCCGCGGCGCCCAGCAGCGGGCCCGCGGTTGGACGCCCGAGGGGCTGGTGCAGGCCATGCAGGCCGCCGCCGAGTGCAACGCCGCCGTCAAGGGTGGCGCGGACGACCGGGCGTATGCCCTGGAGCGGGCGGTCTTCTCGGTCGCGGCCGCCCGGCAGGGTGGCGCCCGGTGAGCAGAGCGAGCCACGGCTCGTGGGCGACGATCCCGGCCGACGAGGAGCGGTACCGGCCGCTCTACGCCCGGATCCTCGGCCTGCGCTTCGTCAATCCCGGCGGAGTGCTCTGCTTCCTCTTCTTCGAGGGCGTCGTCGCGCTCGCCGCGCTGCTCGCCCTCGCCGAGCTGGTGACCTGGTGGGCGGTGCTGGTCCTGCCGGCCGCGGTGGCGGTGATGGTGAAGCTCAACGACGTGGTGGCGGCGCTGGTCGTCCGGTCCGCGGCGGCGGTGCCCGAGCAGGAGCGGGAGCGTTTCCGGCGGCAGATGGAGCCGGTCGTCGGCCGGGCCCAGGTGGAGTGGATCACGCACAGCGTGCCGGGTGTGGTCATCACGTCCGAGTCGGTGCGCACGACGCCTGCTCCGCCCGCCCGGAACGGGTCGGGTGGCTCGGCCCGGTCGGGTGGTGCCGAGTCGGCCCCTGGGGCGCCGGGCGGATCCGGCCCGGTGGCCGATCCCGGGTCGGAGCAACCCGCGCCGGGCCGATCTGAGATCGGCTCCGACCCCTCCGGTGACCGTCCCGACCCGCTGGCCTGACCCCGGGCGGACGTCGGCGAGCCCGATCAGGCTAGGGGACACACAGACGGATGCCCCGGGCAGCGCCCGGGGCATCCGGTCAGGTCTGGGTCCGCCGGATCAGGCGGAGAGCGACACCACGCGCTTGGCGATCGCGGACTTGCGGTTCGCGGCCTGGTTGGTGTGGATCACGCCCTTGCTGGCGGCCTTGTCCAGCTTGCGAGCAGCGTCGCGCATGAGGACGGTGGCCTTCTCCACGTCGCCGGCCTCGGCGGCCTCGTGGAACTTCCGGATGGCGGTCTTCAGCGACGACTTGACCGACTTGTTACGCAGCCGGCGCTTCTCGTTCTGCCGGTTGCGCTTGATCTGGGACTTGATGTTCGCCACGCGACAGCCTCGTCTTGATAGCTCGGGTTGGTCTGCTTGTGCGCGCGACGAGCATGCGTCACCGCTGCGCGAAGAGCCAGGTTACCAGGTCGCCCGGGACGAGCCAAAACGGCCGGGTCCGCGGTGCCCGGAACGGGCGGCGAGCGACGACCGACCCATCATGCCCACGCCACCGCCGTGCCAGCCAGCGCCAGCCCGGGGCGGACCGGCGGGGACGCCGGCTCGTGGCGGAGCGCCGGTCAACGCCAGCCCGTGGCGGACGGCGTAGGCGGTGGGGTCACGTCCAGCCCTGGCGGTGGGCGAGCCAGTCGAGCGCCTGCTCGCCACTCCAGCGCTGATGGGCCCGCAGGTGTGCCGAGGCGGTCGGTGGGGCCGAGGCCGCGGAGGTGAGGAAGTAGCCGGCCAGCGCGGCCAGGGTGACATCCAGCACGTCCGGCGCGGCGCCGGCGGCGGCCGGGTGGCCGGCGAAGAGCGCGTCCGCGTCCAGCCCGCTGGCATGTCCGGTGATCAGCAGGGTGACCAGGTCGAACCAGGCCGGCCCGTGGCAGAGCCAGGTCCAGTCGCAGAACCAGGCCCGGCCGGCGGGGTCGACGAGCACGTTGTCCAGCCGCAGGTCGCCGTGGATCAACCCGGGCGCGCCGGCGGCGTAACCGGGCAGGCGGGACTCCAGGGCGACCAGCTCGGGCAGCCGGTCCCGGACCGGGCCGGGCAGCGGCGGCGGTGGCCGGCGGCCGGCCGCGACCTCACCCCACCACAGGATGTCCTCCCGGGCCAGGTCCGCGAGCTGGGGCAGCCCCAGGGCGACCAGTTCGGCCGACGGGTCGGCCAGCGCGGCGGCGAGCCGGGCGTACCCGGTCAGGGTGGCGGCCAGCTCGGCCGGTCGCCAGGGCAGTCCGGGGGTACGGCCGTCGATCGCCTCCTGGCCGACCGCGAACCAGCCTTCGGCACGCACCGTCCAGCGCGGGCGGGGCGCCGGCAGGCCGGCGGGCAGCCGGTCGAGGATGGCCGCCTCCCGGGCGTACCAGTCGACCAGGTGCGGTTGCCCGGCGGCGGGCGCGGCCTTGACGAAGACCCGGCCGCCGTCGGCGGTGCGGAGCAGGCCGGCGAAGCCGCGGGTGAAGCCGGCGCCGGCGACCCGGACCGCGACCACCGGGGCGCCCAACCGGTCGGCCAGCGCCGCCCGCAGCTCGACCGGCAGGTCGGCCCAGTCCGGCCGCAGCGCCGTGGCGTCGTACGGCACCGGGGGCAGCGACGGCGGGGGCACGTCTCCATGCTGCCGGTTGTCGTACCGCCCCGCGATACTGCGCCGGTGATCGCCACCGACGACTTCTGGGCGCTGATCGAGGCGTCCGCCGCCGCCACCGACGACCCGGACGCCCGGCTGGCCTGGCTCACCGACCGCCTGGCCGAGCGCCCCACCGACGACGTGGTCGACTTCGCGCTCCGGCTCGACGAGGCCCGCGCCCGGGCCGACACCTGGTCGCCGTGGGGTGCCGCGCTGCGCGTCTGCGGCGGGCTCTGCTCCGACGACGGCTTCCACTACTTCCAGGCCTGGCTGGTGGGGCTGGGCCGGGAGACGTTCGACCGGGTGGTCGCCGACCCGGACGCGCTGGCCGACGTGCCGCAGGTCCGTCGGCTGGCCGGCCGGTCGAACCGGGACTGGGCCGATCACGAGTGGCCGGACTGGGAGGCGCTCGACTACGTCGCCGAGCGGGCGTACCAGCGGATCACCGGCGACGAGGACGGCCTGGAGCGGGCGCTGGCGGCGCGCGGTCGGGACGTGAGCATGTCGCCCGACCCGCAGGACGAGGAGTGGGCGCTGGAGGATCCGGCCGAGTTCGCCCTGCGGTTTCCCCGGCTCGCCGAGCTCTTCCCGCTGCCCGACCGGCGGCCGTGGTCGGTCTGGGAGACTGCCAGGCCATGAGGACCGACGATTTCTGGCAGTTGATCGACCGGGCCCGGTCCGGCGGCGGGGGCGAGTCCGGCGCGGTCGCCGCGCGGGCGGTGGCGCTGCTCGCCGAGCGCGAGCCGGCCGACATCGTCGGCTACGCCCGCCACCAGCAGCGGGTCCTCGCCGCGTCCTACCGGGTGGACCTCTGGGGTGCGGCCTACCTGATCAACGGGGGCGCCTCGGACGACGGCTTCGAGTACTTCCGGGGCTGGCTGATGACCCAGGGCCGGGAGGTCTTCGCCCGGGCGGTGGCCGACCCGGACTCGCTGGCCGAGCTGCCGCAGGTGCGGGCTGCCTCGCTCAGCGGCGAGGAGTTCGAGTGCGAGGAGATGCTCTCGGTGCCGTGGGACGCGTACCGCAGGGCGACCGCGACCGACCTGCCGGCCGATCGGGACCCGGTCCCGGTGCCGGATCTCAACGACTTCTGGGACTTCGACCACGAGGAGGAGGCCCGCCGCCGGCTGCCGAAGCTCGCCGCGCTCTTCGTCGAGCCGCCCGCCGAGTGACGCCGGGCGGCCGCGCCGGTCGACGCCCCGCACGGGTGACGGCAGGAGGTCAGGGCCGGGGATCGCCCGCGCAGCGGGAGCGCGTCGGCGACGTGGGAGCATAGAGGGGGCCGGCGTCGCGCCGGCCTGCTCAACGTCAGCCGACCAGAACGGACAGCTGTGCCTCCGACGCTCGATTCCGGCGCGAACGCTCCTGGTGCCACCGACCCGGCGCGCATCAGGAACTTCTGCATCATCGCCCACATCGACCACGGGAAGTCGACCCTGGCCGACCGGATGTTGCAGCTCACCGGCGTGGTCGACCCGCGGCAGATGCGTGCCCAGTACCTCGACCGGATGGACATCGAGCGCGAGCGCGGCATCACCATCAAGAGCCAGGCCGTCCGGATGCCGTGGACCATCCGGGAGGGCGAGCGGGCCGGCGAGCAGGCCGTGCTCAACATGATCGACACCCCGGGCCACGTCGACTTCACCTACGAGGTGTCCCGCTCGCTGGCCGCCTGCGAGGGGGCCATCCTGCTGGTCGACGCCGCGCAGGGCATCGAGGCGCAGACGCTGGCCAACCTCTACCTGGCGCTCGAGAACGACCTGCACATCATCCCGGTGCTCAACAAGATCGACCTGCCGGCCGCCCAGCCGGAGAAGTACGCCGAGGAGTTGGCCCACCTGATCGGCGGCGACCCGGCCGACTGCATCAAGGTCTCCGGCAAGACCGGCGAGGGCGTGCCGCACCTGCTCGACGAGATCGTCCGGCAGTTCCAGCCGCCGGTCGGCGACGCCGACGCGCCGGCCCGCGCGATGATCTTCGACTCGGTGTACGACGTGTACCGGGGCGTGGTCACCTACGTCCGGGTGATCGACGGGCACATCAACGCCCGGGACCGGATCAAGATGATGTCCACCGGCGCCGCGCACGAACTGCTGGAGATCGGGGTCATCTCGCCGGAGATGCAGAAGGCCGACGCGCTCGGCGTCGGCGAGGTGGGCTACCTGATCACCGGCGTGAAGGACGTCCGCCAGTCCCGGGTCGGTGACACCGTCACCATCAACTCCCGGCCGGCCACCGAGGCGCTCGGCGGCTACAAGGACCCGAAGCCGATGGTCTACTCCGGCCTCTACCCGATCGACGGCTCGGACTACCCCAACCTGCGGGACGCGCTCGACAAGCTCAAGCTGAACGACGCCGCGCTCACCTACGAGCCGGAGACGTCCGGGGCGCTCGGCTTCGGCTTCCGCTGCGGTTTCCTCGGCCTGCTGCACCTGGAGATCATCCGGGAGCGGCTGGAGCGCGAATTCAACCTCGACCTGATCTCCACCGCGCCGAACGTGGTCTACCGGGCCGTCCAGGAGGACGGCGAGGAGGTCGTGGTCACCAACCCGAGCGAATACCCGACCGGCAAGATCGCCGAGGTGTACGAGCCCACCGTGCGGGCCACCGTGCTCACCCCGAACGACTACGTCGGCGCGGTGATGGAGCTCTGCCAGGGCCGCCGGGGCAACCTGCTCGGCATGGACTACCTCTCCGCCGACCGGGTGGAGCTGCGCTACACGCTGCCGCTGGCCGAGATCATCTTCGACTTCTTCGACCAGCTGAAGAGCCGCACCAAGGGGTACGCCTCGCTGGACTACGAGCCCTCCGGCGAGCAGTCCTCCGACCTGGTGAAGGTGGACATCCTGCTGCACGGCGAGCCGGTCGACGCGTTCAGCGCGATCGTGCACAAGGACAAGGCGTACAACTACGGCACCTCGATCGCGGCGAAGCTGCGCAACCTGATCCCGCGCCAGCAGTTCGAGGTGCCGATCCAGGCGGCGATCGGCAGCCGGGTGATCGCCCGGGAGACCATCCGCGCGATCCGCAAGGACGTGCTCGCGAAGTGCTACGGCGGTGACATCAGCCGGAAGCGCAAGCTGCTGGAGAAGCAGAAGGAAGGCAAGAAGCGGATGAAGATGGTGGGCCGGGTGGAGGTCCCCCAGGAGGCCTTCATCGCCGCGCTCTCCTCCGACTCCGGGGACGGCAAGGCTCCCGGCAAGAAGTGAGGCCGCCGCCGGTCCGACCGGCGGCCGTCGTCGTGTCGGCGGGGCGTCTTGCCGGTCCGGCGGTGGCCGATGAAGGAATTTCCGGTGTCGGGCATCGGCCGGGATCAGCGCTCCGAGAGCCGTCGCGACCTGCGCAAACCCTGCCCGGTGGGGGATCGGGATGCAGCCGCGCATCGACCGCGGACGAGGTCGGCGGTGGTCGGACCGGTTTGGCGATTCTGCCGGTCGGGAACTTGGCGGTCACGACAGGAAGCACACACCGTGTGACAGACATTCTGCTGAAGGAGGGCGACCGTGGAGCTCACCGTTTGGGGCATCATCACCGCGCTCGTTGTCGGTCTCATCGTCGGCGCTCTGGGCCGGCTGGTCGTGCCGGGCCGGCAGAACATGCCGATCTGGCTGCACATGCTGATCGGCGTGGGCGCCGCGCTGCTCGGCACGGTGCTCGCCCGGGCCATGGGCATCGCCACCGAGACCGCCGGCATCGACTGGGGCGAGCTGCTCGTCCAGGTCGTACTGGCCGCCATCGCGGTGGCCCTGGTGGCCGGGGCGGGCCGGCGCCGAGGCGTCACCCACCGGTAAATCCGCACAGCCTGAACACGACGGGCGCCTGACCGGCAGGTCGGGCGCCCGTTCGTCTGCGTACGGCCTGATTCGCCCCGTTGCCCGGCTGTCCCTCGCGGCGGGGCTGCGATACGGTCGCCTCGCTTCCGCCGGAGCGCCCACTGTCGTAAAGGAATTTTTCCTACTAAGGTGCGGCGGAGAAGGTTAATGCCAGACGGCGCGAGGGAGATATGGCGTGAACAGGTGGAAGCGGCTGGCTCCGGTCACCGCCGTCGTGGCCTCGGCCGCGATGGTGCTGGCTGGCTGCGGCGGCTCGGACGACGACGCGGCGGCCGACAACAGCAAGCTGACGGTCTGGATGATGGGCGAGGGCAGCGAGGCGCAGACCAAGTTCCTCGACGGCGTCGAGACCGAGTTCCGGCAGAAGCACCCGGACACCGACGTGGTGGTCCAGTACATCCCCTGGCTGGAAGCGCCGAAGAAGTTCCAGGCGGCGCTCGCCGGCGGTGAGGGCCCGGACGTCACCGAGCTGGGCAACACCGAGACCCAGGGCTGGGCCGCGCAGGAGGCACTGGCCGACCTGACGGGCAAGTTCGGCGGCTGGGCCGAGGGCAAGGACATCCTCCCCGACCTTGTGCAGAACGCACAGCTCGACGGCAAGCAGTACGGCGTGCCGTGGTACGCGGGCGTGCGTGGCATCTACTACCGCACCGACTGGTTCGCCGAGGCCGGCGTGCAGGTGCCGAAGACCTGGGACGACCTGGTCGCCGCGGCCAAGGCCGTACAGGCGAAGAAGCCGGGCACCTACGGCATCGCCCTGCCCGGCAACTCCGAGCTGCCGTTCTACTCGTTCCTGTGGGGTGCCGGCGCGGAGATCGCCACCAAGCAGGGTGACTCCTGGAAGTCCGGCTACAACACGCCGGAGGCGCAGAAGGCGGTCAAGTTCTGGACCGACCTGGTGACTGTGCACAAGGTCGCCCCGCCGGCCGCCGCCGGCTGGAACGAGATCGACGCGCGGACCCAGTTCGCCACCGGCAAGGCGGCCATGGCGTTCGGCGGCAGCTGGCAGCAGGGCGCCATCAAGAAGGACAACCCGGAGATCGAGAAGGTCTGGGGGACGTTCCCGATCCCCGGCCCCGACGGCCAGCCCGCGCCCGCCTTCGCCGGTGGCTCGGACCTCGCCGTCTGGCAGGACAGCGAGCGGCAGGATCTGGCCTGGGACTACCTGACCGTGCTGCTGAGCAAGAAGAACGACGCGGCGTTCGCCGAGAGCCTGGGCTTCTTCCCGGTTTACAAGGACCTGGTCGGTGGGGACAAGTACAGCAGCGACAAGATCATGGCGCCGTTCGCCACGGCAATGCAGAACACCAAGCTCACGCCGCTCACTCCGAAGTGGGTGGAGGTCAGCCGGACCAAGACGGTGACCCAGGCGATGAACAGCTCGGTCATCAAGGGTCAGAAGACGGTCGAGAAGGCCACCGCCGACGCGGCCGCGGAGATGGAAAGCATCCTCAACGCCAAGTGACCACGCTGACCGAGGCGCCGGAGGCGTCCGCCGCGCGGGAGACCCCCGCGCGGCGGCGTCGCCGGATGGACCGCCTCCCGTACCTGCTGCTCCTGCCCTGCCTGGTGATCATCGCCGTGCTGCTGCTCTGGCCGCTCGGCCAGGTCATCGCGATGTCCTTCTTCCGGCTCAACAACGTCCGCCAGCTGCGCGGTGACCGGGAGTGGCCGTGGGTGGGCTTCGGGAACTACGCCGAGATCCTCGGCGACCCGTTCTTCCTCACCGTGCTGCGCAACACGGTGCTCTTCGCGGTGGCCAACGTCGTGCTGACGATGATCCTCGGCACCCTGGTCGGGCTGCTGCTCAACCGGCTGGGCCGGAAGATGGCCGCGTTCGTGGCCAGCTGCGTGATGCTGGCCTGGGCCACCCCGGCGCTGACCGGCACGATCGTCTGGAAGTGGATCTTCGACGACACCAGCGGCCTGGTCACCTGGCTGTTCAACGCCCTGCCCGACGGGCTCTCCACCAGCCTGTTCGGCCGCAGCGACTGGACCGGCTACGGCTGGTTCAACTCGCCCCTGCTCTTCTTCTCGATCCTGACCCTGGTGGTGGTCTGGCACTCGTTCCCGTTCATCGCGGTGAGCGTGCTGGCCGGGCTGAAGAGCGTGCCGAGTGAGCTGCACGAGGCGGCCCGGGTGGACGGGGCCGGCCCGTGGAAGGTGTTCTGGCGGATCACCTTCCCGCTGCTGCGGCCGGTCTTCGGGATCCTGATCGTGCTCTCGACGATCTGGGACTTCAAGGTCTTCACCCAGCAGTTCGTGCTCGCCGGCGGTACCCAGGACCGGCCGACGTTCATGCTCTCCATCTACTCGTACGCCGAGGCGTTCTCGCCGCCACCCAAGTACGGCCTCGGCGCGGCGATCGCGGTGATCCTCACCCTGATCCTGCTCGTGGTGACCGGCTTCTACGTCCGCATGGTGCTCAAGCAGGAGGAGGACGCGTGACGCGACGCGCGGGCGGTGCAGGCGTGAAGCGGATCGCCCTCAACGGTGCGGGCCTGCTGGTGGCGCTCTTCGCGGCCTTCCCGGTCTACTGGATGATCGCCACCTCGCTGAAGCCGAGTTCGGAGATCTTCTCCAGCACGCCCCGGCCGGTGCCGAGCGAGCCGACCCTGGCGCACTACCGGGAGATCCTCACCGGCAACCTGATCCCCGGCGTGACCTTCGCCGACTTCTTCCTCAACAGCGCCCTGGTAGCGGTCACCACCGTGCTGCTCAGCGGCCTGGTCGCGCTGCTCGCCGCCACCGCGGTGGCCCGGTTCCGGTTCAAGCTGCGGACCAGCTTCCTGATCATGCTGCTGGTGGTGCAGATGATCCCGCTGGAGGCGCTGGTCATCCCGCTGTTCCTGATGATCCAGCGGCTCGGGCTCTACAACACCCTGCCCAGCCTGATCCTCACCTACCTCGGCTTCTCGTTGCCGTTCGCGGTCTGGATGCTGCGCGGGTTCGTCGCCGCGGTGCCCAAGGAACTGGAGGAGGCGGCCGCGATCGACGGGGCCAGCCGGGCCCAGATCTTCCGCCGGATCCTCTTCCCGCTGGTGGCCCCCGGCCTGGTGGCGACCAGCATCTTCTCCTTCATCACCGCCTGGAACGAGCTGATCTTCGCGTTGACCTTCATCAACGACCAGGACCGCTACACCCTGCCGGTGGCGATGACCTTCTTCTTCGGTCGCGACGACACCGCCTGGGGGCCGGTGATGGCCGCCTCCACGCTGTTCACCCTCCCGGTGATCATCTTCTTCCTGTTGGTGCAGCGCCGGATGGTCTCCGGCCTGGTCGCCGGAGCCGTAAAGGGCTGAGCGCCGGGGCCTGACTAGGCTGATCACCATGACGGGCAGGCTGGCGGCGGTGAACCTCGGGATCGTCACCGAGGCGGAGTGGGCGGGCGATCCGAGCGGCCGCAGCGGCATCGACAAGCGGCCGGTGGACGGCCCGGTGCTGATCCGTACCGAGGGCGTGGCCGGCGACTTCATCGGCGAGCGGGCCCACCACGGCGGGCCGGACCAGGCCGTCTACGCCTACGCCGAGGAGGACGCCGGCTGGTGGGCCGCCGAACTGGGCCGGGCGATCCGCCCGGGCGGCTTCGGCGAGAACCTGACCACCGCCGCGGTCGACGTGACCGGGGCGGTGATCGGCGAGCAGTGGGCGATCGGGTCGGCGCTGCTCCAAGTGACCAAGCCGCGCACCCCGTGCACCACCTTCGCCGGCTTCTGGGGCGTGCCCGACCTGATCAAGCGGTTCACCGTGCGCGCGCTGCCCGGGGCGTACCTGCGGGTGCTGCGGGAGGGCGAGGTCGGCGCAGGCGCCCCGGTCGAGGTGGTCGAGCGTCCGGCGCATGGGGTGACCATCGGCGAGGTGTTCCGGGCGCTGAACCTGGAGCCGGAGCTGCTGCCCCGGCTGCTGGACGCCCCGGACCTGCCCGGGTCGATCCGGGAGAAGGCGCGCCGCCGGCTCGCCGGCCGCGCGCCCCGCTGAGCGGCCGCGCGCCGGGCGAGCGGGGGCCGTGAGAAAGCGGAACGGGCCCCGTCCCGCGAGGGGAGGGGCCCGTTCGGCGTCGGGTCAGCGCAGCCAGGGAATGCTGCGGTCGAGCAGACCGCGCTCCTTGAGCTCCTTGCGCAGCGGGATCTCGTCGTCGATGTAGCCGTCCCAGTTGATGCCCCAGTAGTTCGCGGTGTGCGTGCCCTCACCGCAGAGCTGGCGCTGCACCGGGGTGCGGTTGGCCCACCACTCGCCGTCCTTGTCGATGTGCAGCTCGTCCAGCGGGCGGATCCACCGGTAGGTGTAGCCGACGAAGAGCATCTTGCGGGTGATGGTCGACAGGTTGGTCGACCGGGAGTGCCACTGGCGGCGGTCGAAGATGAACGCGTCACCCGGGTTGGCGGTGATCTCCACCGTGCCCTCCGGGTCCGGGTTGTGCACGGTGGTGTCCGCCGGGCGGGGCAGCGAGTTCCACAGGTGGCTGCCCGGGATGACCTTGGTGGCGCCGCGCCCGGTCTCCGACAGGTCGGAGAGCACGTAGGCGACCTTCAGCGAGAACATCGGCCGGGGGAGGTTCGGGTCCATGGTCTCCGGGTCGGAGTTCTGCCGGTACCCGTCCTGGTGCCAGCCCCAGTACGGCTTCTCCGGCTCCAGCGCCGGCGGGGTCACGTCCAGGTGGTTGTGGTGGCTGTAGATGTTCCACCCGGCCAGCCCCCACATGTACGGGAAGGCGATCGGGTGGGTGAGCAGGTCGCCGAAGAGCTCGTCCCGGTTCAGGAAGCCCAGCAGGTGCAGGGTGCCGTCCTTGGTGGTGTTGCCCTTGGCCTTCTCCTCGGCGTAGACGCGGTCCACCGCCGCCTCCAGCGCCGCCCGGTGGTCCTCCGTCAGGACGTTCCGCAGCAGCATGAAGCCCTGCTCGTGGAACTCCTTACGGTCAGTGTCGCTGATCGGTTCGTAACCGGTCCGGTCGCCGTAGTCGAACGCCACGTCGTACCCCTCCCCATGAGGCGAAACCATTGCTGGCACAGGCCGCCGATCGTAACGCGCTGCAAGGGCGGGCGGGAATGCCCGACTCGCCGCGGGGGCGGTGGCCGGACCATGGGCAGTGGTGCGAATGCGGTGCGTATACCCCGGGCGACCATGCCGGGGCTATCGTCGGAATTGCCGGTTTGTGCGGTGACTGCCGGTAAAGGGATCGGGGGCTTTCACCCCTCGGCGAAGACCTCGGCGACCACCCGGGACACCTGGGGCGAGCCGTCGGTCACCCGGTTCCAGGTGCCGCCCCGGGCGGTCCACTCCAGGTCGCCGAAGCGCACCCGCTTCACCCCGTGGTCGCCGGCGTGGGAAACCAGCCAGTGCGCGTACCGCCAGCCGCCGCGCTGATCCGTCGCGGGCACGCTGAGGCCGGTCAGGTCGGTGGCGGCGGCCGACGCGGCCAGCCCCCAGTCGAGGGTCAGGCCGCGGGTCAGCGCCTCCGTCGCGGCCGTGCCGCGCATCGCCGGATTCCGGCTCACCGTGCAGGCGACCGCGCCGGTGGCGTGCCCGAGCAGCGCCCGGGTGAGCACCTGGGACTCGTCCGCCCACTTCTGGTACGCCTCCGGGAAGGCCGACCGCTGCACCTTCTGCGCCGCGTCGGTGACCCGCATCCGCTCCCAGCCGCGCACCTTCTTCAGCGCCGCGTAGAACCGGTTCGCCGCGTACCGGGGGTCGCTGATCTGCGTCGGCGTGCCCCAGCCCTGGCTCGGCCGCTGCTGGAACAGCCCGATCGAGTCGCGGTCGCCGCCGTCGAGGTTGCGCAGGCCGGACTCCTGGTACGCGGTGGCCAGCGCCACCACCACCGCCCGCTCCGGCATCTCCCGCTGGATCCCGATCGCCGCGATGGTCGCCGCGTTGGCCATCTGGTCGCCGTCCAGCGCCACCTCGCCGTCGGCCCGCACCGTGCAGGTGCGGCTGGCCAGCGGCAGCCGCAGCCCTTCGCCGAACTGCCGCACGACGTACAGGACCCCGATAACGGCGACGAGCACGAGGACGACCCCGCCCGCCACGACTGCCCGAGTTCGCACCCACACCCCCTGTTCGACAGCCCGACAAGCGTACGTCCCCGGACGGCCCCTCCGGGTCGTCCGACCGGATCGGGCCCGCCCCGCCGGATGCGCCCCCGGCCGACGGGTGACCGGAAGGTTCCCGTTCCGGCCGGTGCCTCACCTGGTCAACCGGCCCGCCCGACCGTCCCGGAGGCGGTCGGCGGACCGCGGCCCGGCGGCGGTGGGCGGACCGCCCGAGCGTCGCTCAGCCGGAGACCTCCGCCGCCTCGTCCAGCTCGGCCACCCAGCGCGGCGGGCGCTTCTCCCGGAACGCCAGGACGCCCTCGCGGCCGTCCTCGGAGAGGAAGAAGCCGGTGGAGAGGCCGGCCAGGTCGGCGATCTCGGCGCGCAGGTCGGTGGTGGGCGGCCGGCGCAGCAGCCGCTTCGCCCCGGCGAGCGCGGCCGGCGCGCCACGGACCAGCGAGTCGCAGTACCGGGCCACCGCCGCGTCCAGCCCGTCGGCCGGCACCGCGGCGGTGACCAGGCCGATCTCGGCGGCCCGGCGGCCGTCGAAGGTGTCCCCGGTCAGGTACAGCTCCGCCGCCGCGCGCGGGTGCAGCCGGGGCAGCACGGTTGCCGAGATCACCGCCGGGATCACCCCGATCCGCACCTCGGTGAAGGCGAAGGTGGCCTCCTCGGCGCAGACGGCCAGGTCGGCCGCCGCGATCAGGCCGAGGCCGCCGGCCCGGGCCGGCCCGGCGACCCGGGCCAGCACCGGCTTCGGGCACTCCCAGACGGCGGCCAGCACGTCGCCGAGCATGCCCGCCGGCACCGTTCCGCTGGCGTACGCGGCCGCGGTCTCCTTCAGGTCGGCGCCGGAGCAGAAGACCGGGCCGGTGTGGTCGAGCACGATCACCCGGACCGCGTCGTCGGCGACCGCGGCGGCCAGGCCGGCGAGCAGCTCGGTCATCAGCGGAGTGGAGAGCGCATTGCGGTTGTGCGGGCTGTCCAGGGTGAGGGTGGTCACCCCACGGGCCGTGGCGACCCGCACCAGCGCGTCGGGAGAGGTCATGCGGGCACACTAGTGGCCATGCCCGGCGTCCTTCCAGAAGGCGAACCCGTCCCGGCCGACGGTTCGCTGCCCGCCACCGCCACCCGCGCGGTCGGCACGCGCGGCTTCGGCGTGTACGTGCACGTGCCGTTCTGCGCCAGCCGCTGCGGCTACTGCGACTTCAACACGTACACGGCGGCGGAGCTGGGCGGCGGCGCGAGCCGGGAGAGCTACGCCGACACCGTGCTGGCCGAGCTGGCGCTGGCCGCCCGGGTGCTCGGCGACGCCCCGCCGCCGCGGGTGGACACCGTCTTCGTCGGCGGCGGCACCCCGACCCTGCTCCCCGCCGACGACCTGGCCCGGATCCTGGACGGCATCGACCGCACCTGGGGGCTGGCCGCCGACGCCGAGGTGACCACCGAGGCCAACCCCGAGTCGGTCACCCCGGAGTCACTCAAGACGCTGCGTGCGGCCGGCTACACCCGGATCTCGCTGGGCATGCAGTCCGCGTCGCCGGGGGTGCTGGCGATCCTGGACCGTACGCACAGCGCCGGCCGGGCCACCGCCGCCGCGGCCGAGGCGCGCGACGCCGGGTTCGACCACGTCAACCTGGACCTCATCTACGGCACGCCGGGGGAGAGCGCTGAGGACTTCGCCGCCTCGCTGGCGCAGGTGGTGGCGGCCGGGGTCGACCACGTCAGCGCGTACGCCCTGATCGTGGAGGACGGCACCCGGCTGGCCGCCCGGATGCGCCGGGGCGAGCTGCCGTACCCCAGCGACGACGTCGCGGCGGACCGCTACCTGGCCGCGGAGGCGGCGCTCTCCGCCGCCGGCTTCTCCTGGTACGAGGTCTCCAACTGGGCCCGCACGCCGGCCGGCCGGTGCCGGCACAACCTGCTCTACTGGACCGGCGCCGACTGGTGGGGCCTCGGCCCGGGGGCGCACAGCCACGTCGGCGGGGTGCGCTGGTGGAATGTCAAGCACCCCACCGCGTACGCCCAGCGGCTCGCCGCCGGCCGGTCGCCCGGCCTGGCCCGGGAGGTGCTCACCTCCGACGAGGCGCACACCGAGGACGTCATGCTCCGGCTGCGGCTCGCCGACGGGCTGCCGCTGGTCGGCCTGGACGCGGCCGGCCGGGCCGGCGCCGAGCGGGCGCTGGCCGACGGGCTGCTCACCGCGCCCGAGTACGCGGCCGGTCGGGCCGTGCTCACCCTGCGCGGGCGGTTGCTCGCCGACGCCGTGGTGCGCGACCTGCTGCCCTGACCCGGGCTGCCCGGAGCCGGCCGGGGGAGCGGCCGGCCCGGGTCACCTGGTGAAGCTGTAGGTCATCGGGTAGCGGTAGAGCACGCCCTCGTTGGCCTTGAACCCACCGATGATCCCGAAGATCAGCGGCACCAGCCAGACGAGCATCGGGACGAAGAACAGGATCCCGCAGGTGATCAGCGTGACCACCCAGCTCAGCACGCTGACGATCGTCCAGGTGAGCTGGAAGTTCAGCGCCGCGACGGCGTGCGCCCGGACGGTCGGCGACTGCTGCCCGCGGACCATCATCGCGATGAGCGGCGCCAGCCAGCCGAGCAGGCCGCCGCCGACGATCACGCCGGCCGCGCCGCCGAAGTGGGCGATCAGGGCCCAGGTCTTGTCCTCGTTGTTGGCGTAGCCGGCGGGCGGGCCGTAGCCGCCACCGGCCGGGTAGCCGGCTCCCGGGGGGTAGCCACCGGGCGGCGGGTAGCCGCCGGACGGGGGAGCGCCGGCCGGCGGAGGGTAGCCACCCGACGGCGGTTGGTCACCGGTGGGTGGCGGATAGCCACCGGGCGGGGGATAGCCGCCCGGGGCAGGGGCCCCGGACAGTGGTGCGGTGGGTTCGTCACCGGCCGGCGGGCCGGGAACGGCCGACGGAGCGGTCGGGTCCGGCGGCGGAGCGCCGGGGCCGTCGGCTCCCGGGGGGCGAGGCGGTTCAGTCATGCACGTCACGGTAGGGGCAGCCGGCAAGGACGCACCAGAGCGACATCGACCGGCTTGTCCGGATGATCGGCCGGCGCGGGCGCACCGGTGGTCCGTCTTGATCATCGCGTCGGCGGGCCCGCCGACGTAGACTGGCACTCGCTACAGTCGAGTGCCAGGATGCGCCGCGCGGCCGGCAGCGCGCCGCCGGCCGACGTGCGACAGGAGGTGGGGAGATGGGTCTCGACGACCGCAAGCTCGCGGTGCTGCGCGCGATCGTCGAGGACTACGTCGCCACGCAGGAGCCGGTCGGCAGCAAGGCGCTGGTCGAGCGGCACCAGCTCGGGGTCTCCCCGGCCACGGTGCGCAACGACATGGCCGTGCTGGAGGAGGAGGGCTACATCCGGCAGCCGCACACCAGCGCCGGTCGGGTGCCCACCGACCGCGGCTACCGGCTCTTCGTGGACCGGCTGTCCCGGGTCAAGCCGCTCAGCCCGGCCGAGCGCCGGGCGATCGAGCGTTTCCTGGTCGGCGCGGTCGACCTCGACGACGTGGTGCACCGTACGGTGCGGCTGCTGGCGCAGCTGACCCGGCAGGTCGCCGTCGTGCAGTACCCGAGCCTGGCCCGCTCCTCGGTGCGTCACCTGGAGTTGGTGCCGATCTCCACCACCCGGCTGATGCTCGTGATGATCGCCGACACCGGCCGGGTCGAGCAGCGGCTGGTCGAGATGCCCGGCCCGATCCCGGCCGACGACGTCCTCGACCTGCGCCGGCTGGTCAACGAGAAGCTGGTCGGCACCCGGCTGTCGGAGACCCCGCCGCTGGTGCAGGCGCTGGTCGACGAGGCCAGCCCCGACCTGCGGCCGGCGATGGCCACCCTCTCCACCGTGCTGCTCGAGACGCTGGTCGAGCGGCACGAGGAGCGGATCGCGCTGGCCGGCACGGCCAACCTGACCCGCGGCGGGCTGCTCGACTTCCAGGGCTCGCTGCGGCCCATCCTCGAGGCGCTCGAGGAGGAGGTCGTGCTGCTCAAGCTGATCGGCGAGGTCGAGCCGAGCACGCTACGGGTCCGGATCGGCGACGAGAACGAGATCGACAACCTGCGCGCCGCCTCGGTGGTCAGCACCGGCTACGGCCCCGGTTCGACCATCGTCGGTGGTCTCGGCGTGCTGGGGCCGACCCGGATGGACTACCCCGGCACCATCGCCACGGTGAGGGCCGTGGCACGCTACGTGGGCGACCTGCTGGCCCAGAACTGACCAGGCAGTACCGACGGCCGGTTCCGGCCGGCGGCCGGCGCAACGCGAGACGAACATGAGGACACGGAACGCAGTGGCCAGGGACTACTACGGCATTCTCGGCGTGAGCCGGGACGCCTCCGACGACGAGATCAAGCGCGCCTACCGCAAGCTGGCGCGGCAGTACCACCCGGATGTCAATCCGGATCCGGAGGCCCAGGAGAAGTTCAAGGACATCAACGCCGCGTACGAGGTCCTCTCGGACGACCGGAAACGGCAGATCGTCGACCTGGGCGGCGACCCGCTCGCCCCGGGCGGCGGGGGCGCGGGCGGCCCCGGGGGCCCCGGCGGCGCCGGGCCGTTCGTCGGCTTCCAGGACATCATGGACGCGTTCTTCGGTGGCGCGGGCGGCTCCCGCGGGCCGCGGCCGCGTACCCGGCCCG
The DNA here is from genome assembly GCF_011759515.1 of Micromonospora sp. CNZ280. Taxonomy (NCBI): domain Bacteria; kingdom Bacillati; phylum Actinomycetota; class Actinomycetes; order Micromonosporales; family Micromonosporaceae; genus Micromonospora; species Micromonospora sp. CNZ280. The sequence continues at coordinate 593,473 of NZ_JAAOYP010000001.1, read as the reverse complement.
GCGCGGACGCGATCCTGCGGCTGGAACTGGACCTGCACGAGACGGCGTTCGGCGTGGAGGCCCCGATCACCGTCGACACCGCCGTGCTCTGCACCACCTGCTCCGGTGCCGGCACGGCCGCCGGCACCCACCTGGCCACCTGTGAGGCGTGCGGCGGCCGGGGCGAGGTGCAGTCGGTGCAGCGCACCTTCCTCGGCCAGGTGGTCTCGGCCCGCCCGTGCACCGTCTGCCAGGGCTACGGCACCACCATCCCGCACCCCTGCCCGACCTGTGCCGGTGACGGCCGGGTGCGCACCCGCCGGTCACTGACCGTGAAGATCCCGGCCGGCGTCGAGGACGGCATGCGGATCCGGCTGGCCCAGCAGGGCGAGGTCGGTCCCGGCGGCGGCACCGCCGGCGACCTCTACGTGGAGATCCACGAGCGGCCGCACGACGTCTACTCCCGCAAGGGCGACGACCTGCACTGCCGGGTCACCGTGCCGATGACCGCCGCCGCGCTCGGCACCCGGCTGACCATCAAGACGCTGGACAGCGAGGAAACCGTCGACGTCAAGCCGGGCACCCAGCCGGGCAGCACGCTGCGGCTGCGCGCCCGGGGCGTGCCGCACCTGCGCGGCACCGGCCGCGGCGACCTCTACGTCCACCTCGACGTGCGCACCCCCACCAAGCTCGACGCCGAGCAGGAGCGGATGCTGCGCGAGTTCGCCAAGACCCGGGGCGAGGAGGTCGCCGAGCTGACCAAGCAGGGCGGCTTCTTCTCCCGGATGCGCGACGCCTTCAACGGTCACGCCTGACGCATCGGCACGCCGCGCCGCACCCCGGGTACGGCGCGGCCCGCCTCACCGCCCCGGCTACCGGCGCGGCCGATAGCCTGATCCGGTGTCCGCGCCGCTGTTCCTGGTCGAGTCACTGCCGACCGCCGACTCGCTGACCCTCGACGGCCCGGAGGGCCACCACGCCGCCACGGTGCAGCGCCTGCGGGTCGGCGAGGAGCTGCTGCTCGCCGACGGGCACGGGGGCACGGCCACCGCCGTGGTCACCGCCGTCGGCCGGGGCAGCCTGGAGCTGGACGTGCGCTCCCGGGGGTACGTCGACGCGTCCGTGCCGCGGCTGGTGGTGGTGCAGGGCATCGCCAAGGGCGACCGGGGTGAGCTGGCCGTGCAGGCGATGACCGAGGTCGGGGTGGACGAGATCGTGCCCTGGGCGGCGGCCCGCTCGGTCACCCAGTGGCGCGGCGACCGGGGCGTACGGGCCCGGGAGAAGTGGGCGGCGACCGCCCGGGAGGCCGCCAAGCAGGCCCGCCGGGCCTGGCTGCCGGTGGTCGCCGGAGCGCCCGACGAGTCCACCGGCACGGTGGCCCGCCGGATCGCCGGGGCGGCCGCCGCGTTCGTGCTGCACGAGGAGGCCGACCACCGGCTGACCACCGCCGAGCTGCCCGACTCCGGCGAGATCGTGCTGGTGGTCGGCCCCGAGGGCGGCATCGCCCCGGCCGAGCTGGACGCGTTCACCGCGGCCGGCGCCCGCCCGGTGCGGCTCGGCCCGTCCGTGCTGCGCACCTCGACCGCCGGCGTCGCCGCCCTCGCCGTCCTCGCCACCCGCCTACACCGCTGGTAGCCGTCCCGTCCGGGGCCCGCCGGCCGTTGCGCCCGGTGAAGCCGAGCAGCGGGCGGGAGGGTGTCGGCCGGTCAGCTGCGTAGGTAGGAGGCGCCGTTGAGGTCGACGATGGTGCCGGAGGCCCACTCGGCCTCGGCGGAGGCGAGCCAGTGCACCGCGGCGGCGATCTCCTCCGGGCGGGCGACCCGGTTGAACGGGCTCTGCGCCCGTACCGCCGCGCCGCGCTCCGCCTTCAGGTGCTCGTTGGTCATGTCGGTGGCCACGAAACCGGGCGCGACGGTGGCCACCGCGATCCCGTACGGGGCCAGCGCCACCGCCAGCGACTGGCCCATCGCGTTCAACCCCGCCTTGCTCGCCCCGTACGCCGGGTTGCCCGGCTCGCCGCGGAAGGCGCCGCGCGAGGAGACGTTGACGATCCGCCCGCCGCGCCCGCGCATGTGCTGGGCGGCGCACCAGGTGGCGTTGGCCGCGCCGAACAGGTTGGTGTCCAGCACCTCGCGCCAGCGCTGCCGCCACTGCTCGTAGCTGCTCTCGAAGACCGGGTGCGGCGGGTCGGCGGGCCCATACACGCCCGCGTTGTTCACCAGCACGTCCAGCCCGCCGAGCCGCTCGGCGGCCTCGTCCACCATCGCCCGGACCGCGTCCGGGTCGGCGAGGTCGGCGCGGACCACGACGTGCCCGTCGCCCGGTAGTTGCGCCCGCAACTCCTCGGCCAGCTCCGCCGAGTCCCGGTGGTGGATCGCCACCCGGTCGCCGCCGGCCGCGAAGGCCCTGACCACCGCCCGCCCGATGCCGCGCGAGCCCCCCGTCACCAGTACCGCCCGTGAAGTCACGCCGGCCATCATGCCGGAGCGGTCCGGCCCTGCCCACCGCCCCCCGGCGCAGCGCATAACATGCCCGGATGGGAGCCGACTGCCTGTTCTGCCGCATCGTCGCCGGGGAGATCCCGGCCACCATCGTCCGGGAAACGGACACCACCCTCGCCTTCCGCGACATCGACCCGAAGGCGCCGGTGCACGTGCTGGTGATCCCCAAGGAGCACTACGCCGACGTGGCCACCCTCGGCCAGGGCGACCCCGCGCTGGCCGGTGCGGTGCTCGCCACGGCCGCCGCGGTGGCTGAGGACGAGGGGCTGCTCGGCGACGGCTTCCGGCTGATGTTCAACACCGGAACGTACGGCGGCCAGGAGGTCTTCCACGCGCACGCGCACCTGCTCGGCGGCGCGCCGCTCGGCCCGATGCTCTGCCGCTGACCCGTCGCCGCCCCCCGACCCGCCGCTCCTCCTTACACTGCCCGGGTGACGGATGTGGGTGACCGCCTCGGGCGGATGGTGCGGCGGGTGCAGGCGCAGGCGCGGGTGCCGGCGGTGTCGGCGGCGCTGCACCGGGCCGACCGGCCGCTGTGGCAGTGCGCGGTCGGCTGGACCGGCAACGACACCGCGCTCGACCCGGAGACCCGGTTCCGGATCGGCTCGGTCACCAAGACCTTCACCGCCGTGCTGACCCTGCAGTGCCGCGACGACGGCCTGCTCGACCTCGACGACCCGATCGGCCGGCACCTCGACCTGCCGGCGCACGGCGAGCTGACCGTGCGCCGGCTGCTGTCGCACACCGCCGGTCTGCAGCGGGAGCCGTACGGCGACGTCTGGGACACGCTGCGCGCCCCGGACGCCGACGCGCTCCTCGCCGACCTGGCCCGCGCCGAGCGGGTGCTGCCGCCGGGCCGCCGCTACCACTACTCCAACCTCGGCATGGCGCTGCTCGGCCGGATGGTCGGCGAGCTGCGCGGCGGCACCTGGGCCGAGGTGCTGGCCGAGCGGGTGTTGACCCCGCTGGGACTGACCCGCACCACGGTGACGCCGGGCCGGCGGGCCGCGACGGGCTTCCTGGTCGACGCGTACTCCGACGAGGCGCACCCGGAGCCGCCGACCGACTTCGGCGCGGTCGGCCCGGCCGCCCAGCTCTGGAGCACCGCCGGCGACATGGCGCGGTGGGCCGCCTTCCTGGCCGACCCCGCGGCGCTCGACGCGGCCGGCCGGGTGCTCGCCCCGTCGACCCTGGACGAGATGTGCTGGCCGGTGACGATGACCGACGAGACGCTCTGGTCCGGCGGCTTCGGGCTCGGGCTGATCCTGGTCCCGCAGGGCCGGCGGATCATGCACGTCGGGCACGACGGCGCGATGCCCGGCTTCCTGGCCGCCGTCTACGGCCGGCGGGGCGGTGAGGGCACCGCCGGTGCGATGGGCGCGGCGGTGCTCGGCTCGTCCGGCACCGCGGCGGAGCTGTTCGAGCTGACCCACCGGCTGCTCAACGCTGCGGTGGAGCACGACCCCGCCGAGATCGAGCCGTGGCGGCCGGGCCCGCCGGCCCCCGAGGCGGTACGCGGGCTGCTCGGCCGCTGGTGGGGCGAGGGCTTCGAGTACGTCTTCTCCTGGCACGACGGGGCGCTGCGGGCGCGGGGCGCCGACGACCCGGCGGGGAAGCCGCCGGCGGTCTTCGAGCCGCTGCCGGACCAGCCGGACGTCTACCGCACGGTGTCCGGCCGGGAGGCTGGTGAGCTGCTCCGGCTGACCCGGGACGAGCGTGGCACGGTGGTCCGGATGCACTGGGCGACGTACCGGTTCACCCGCACCCAGGAGACCTTCGATCGGTACGACTTCCGCGCCGGAAGCTGACCCGGGGCGGCGGAAATGGGCGAGGTGCCACCCGTGTTGAACCGATACGATGGGTGTAACGTCCGCACGCCGCGCCAGCAGGGCCGGCGCTGATTCGAGAGCAGGTGGCGCAGGGCCCCTCGGCCCGACCTATGACCGGCACCCCACCTCCCGGCCCGCCTCGGGTGCAGACCAGGATCACGGTCCCCGATTCCAAGATCATGGTCAACCTGCTCGGCGCGGGTGACGAGATCCTGCGACTGGTCGAGCGCTCGGTGAACAGCGACGTGCACGTCCGGGGCAACGAGATCACGATCAGTGGTGCCCCCGCGGACAATGCCCTCGCCGAGCGGCTCTTCAGCGAGCTGCTCGAACTCATCGAGAAAGGCGAGACCCTGACCACAGACGCCGTCCGGCGTACCGTCGGCATGCTCGAGCAGGGCAGCGCCGAGCGGCCCGCCGAGGTCCTGACGCTCAACATCCTCTCCCGGCGTGGCCGCACCATCCGTCCCAAGACGCTGGGGCAGAAGCGCTACGTCGACGCGATCGACGCGCACACCATCGTCTTCGGCATCGGCCCGGCCGGTACCGGCAAGACCTACCTGGCCATGGCGAAGGCCGTCCAGGCACTGCAGGCCAAGCAGGTCAACCGGATCATCCTCACCCGGCCGGCGGTCGAGGCGGGGGAGCGGCTCGGCTTCCTGCCCGGCACGCTGAACGAGAAGATCGACCCCTACCTGCGCCCGCTCTACGACGCGCTGCACGACATGCTCGACCCGGACTCGATCCCGAAGCTGATGGCGGCGGGCACGATCGAGGTCGCGCCGCTGGCGTACATGCGGGGGCGTGCGCAGCCGTACGATGCGCGGGTGCTGACCCCGGAGGGGTTCAAGCCGTTCGGGTCGCTTCGGGTGGGTGACCTGGTGATCGGTTCGGACGGGAAGCCCACGCCGGTGATCGGCATCTACCCGCAAGGGCCGAAGCAGGTCTACCGGGTCACCACGCAGGATGGCGCCTCCACCCTCTGCTGCGGCGAGCATCTCTGGACCGTCGCCACCCCGGACGACAAGCGCCGCGGGCGTCGGCGGACTCTCGAGACGCGCGACATGATCGGCACGGAATGGCGAGGGCACACCCGCCGTTACGAACTGCCGGTCGTGGCCCCCGTGCACCTGGAACCGAGGGACGTTCCGCTCGACCCGTACGCGCTCGGCCTGTTGCTCGGGGACGGCTCCATCTCGTGCCGCACGACGCCGACGTTCTCCACCGCGGATCCGGAACTCGTCGTGGCGATGGCGGAGGCGCTCCCGGAGATCGAGCTGGTCCGAAAGGGCGACTACGACTACGTCCTACGCCACGTGAACGGGCATCGGGGTGGCGTCATCGTGGCCAACCCGGTGACGGCCGCGTTGCGGGAGCTGAGCCTGGCCGGCACGACGTCGGCCACCAAGTTCGTGCCCGAGGCGTACAAGTCCAACAGCCTCGACGTCCGCCTGGCCGTGCTGCAGGGCTTGCTCGACACGGATGGTGGCCCCGTCGTCCAGGCCGGGCGCACCTGTCGGGTGCAGTACACGACGACCTCCGCCCGGCTCCGGGACGACGTGGTGTACCTGGTCCAGTCGCTCGGGGGCACCGCGACCTGGCGGGTACGCGAGGCAGCCGGACGCAAGCCAGGCCTGGCGAACGGACGTCCGGTTCCGTACCGCTCCGACGCTTACGTGGTGGAGATCAGGCTGCCGGCCGGCGTCGCGCCGTTCCGCCTGGCGCGCAAGCGCCGCGTGTACGACGAGCACGGGGGCGGCCGGCCGACGCGTTTCATCGACTCAATTCTCCCGGCCGGGGTGCAGGAGACGATGTGCATCCAGGTGGCGGCGGCGGACTCGCTGTACGTCACCGACGAATTTCTGGTCACGCACAACACCCTCAACGACGCGTTCATCATCCTCGACGAGGCGCAGAACACCACGCCCGAGCAGATGAAGATGTTCCTCACCCGGCTGGGCTTCAACTCCAAGATCGTCGTCACCGGCGACGTGACCCAGGTGGACCTCCCCGGCGGCACCACCAGCGGCCTGCGGGTGGTCCGCGAGATCCTCGCCAACGTGGAGGACGTGCACTTCGCCCAGCTCTCCAGTTCGGACGTGGTCCGGCACCGGCTGGTCGGGGAGATCGTCGACGCGTACGCCCGCTGGGACGCCGAGCGGGAGAACCAGCAGGCGCAGAGTGTGCGCGCCGTGCCGGGGCGGACCGCCCAGGGCGGCCGGGCCGGCCGGCGCCGCTAGACAGAGGAAGACAGTTGTCCATCGAGATCGCCAACGAGTCCGGTGTCGACGTCGACACCGACGCCGTGCTCGCCGTCGCCCGGCACGCCCTCGACGAGATGGGAGTCAACCCCCTCGCCGAGCTCTCCGTGCTGCTGGTCGACGTCGACTACATGACCGAGCTCAACCACCGCTGGATGGGTGGCGACGGGCCGACCGACGTGCTCGCCTTCCCCATGGACGAGGGCAGCGTCGACCACGGGCCGGGGGAGGCCACCGCCGCGGGCGGTGAGCCGGCCCTGCTCGGTGACATCGTGCTCTGCCCCGAGGTGGCGGCCAAGCAGGCGGCCACCGCCGGGCACTCCACCGCCGACGAGCTGCACCTGCTCACCGTGCACGGCGTGCTGCACCTGCTCGGCTACGACCACGCCGAGCCGGAGGAGGAGCGGGAGATGTTCGAGCTCCAGGCCCGCCTGCTGGCGAGCTGGCGGTCGACCCGGTCCCGGTGATGTCCACACCGCTACTGGCGGCCGGCGCGACCGCCGGCCTGCCCGACGCGCAACTGATCGTCTTCGCGGCCGGGCTGGTGGTGCTCGCCGGCCTGATCGCGATGACCGAGGCCGCGCTGGCCGCGGTCTCCCCGGCCCGGGCCGCCGAGCTGGCCCGGGACGGCGCGCGCGGCGCGCGCACCCTCCAGGTCGTCGCCGGCGACGTGGTCCGCCACCTCAACCTGCTCCTGCTGCTGCGGCTGCTCGCCGAGCTGACCGCCACCACCCTGGTGGCCCTGGTCGCGGTGGACACCTTCGGCGCGGGCTGGCGGGCCGCGCTGATCACCGCCGGGGCGATGACCGTGGTCAGTTTCGTGGTGGTCGGCGTCGGCCCGCGCACCCTCGGCCGGCAGCACGCGTACGCGGTCGGCCGGGCGGTCGCACCGCTGGTGCGCTGGCTCGGCCGGGCGCTCAATCCGCTCGCCTCGCTGCTGATCCTGATCGGCAACGCGGTGACCCCGGGGCGCGGCTTCCGGGAGGGGCCGTTCGCCACCCAGGTGGAGCTGCGTGAGCTGGTCGACCTGGCCGAGCAGCGCGGCGTGGTGGAGCACGGCGAACGCCAGATGATCCACTCCGTCTTCGCGCTCGGCGACACCATCGCCCGCGAGGTGATGGTGCCGCGTACGGAGATGGTCTGGATCGAGGGGACCAAGACCCTCTCCCAGGCGCTGGCGCTCTTCCTGCGCTCCGGGTTCTCCCGGATCCCGGTCATCGGCGAGAGCGTCGACGACGTGCTCGGCGTGATCTACCTCAAGGACCTGATCCGGCGCACCCAGGGCGGGGCGCCGGAGGACCGGCGGCTGCCGGTGGCCGAGCTGATGCGCCCGGCCACCTTCGTGCCCGAGTCCAAGCCGGTCGACGACCTGCTATCCGAGATGCAGGCCGCCCGCAACCACCTGGTGATCGTCGTCGACGAGTACGGCGGCACCGGCGGGTTGGTCACCATCGAGGACATCCTGGAGGAGATCGTCGGCGAGATCACCGACGAGTACGATGTCGAACGCCCGCCGGTCGAACGCCTGGAGGACGGGGCGGTGCGGGTCACCGCCCGGCTCCCGGTGGAGGACCTGGGCGAGCTGTTCGACACCGAACTGCCCGCCGACGAGGTGGAGACGGTCGGCGGGTTGCTCGCCCAGTCGCTGGGCCGGGTCCCGATCCCCGGCGCGCAGGCCGAGGTGGCCGGTCTCCGGCTGGTCGCCGAGGGCACCACCGGCCGGCGCAACCGGATCGACACGGTGCTGGTGTGCCGGGTGGAGCCGACCGACGAACCGGACGGCCGGGGCGAGCACCCCGAGTCCCGGGGCAACCACAACCGATCCGAGGAGAGGCAACCTGCCGATGCTTGAGCCATCCGCCGCGCCGGCCGCCCGGCCCACCCCGTCCGAGCCGGTCGAGCTGAGCTCCGAGGACGCCAAGCTGGTCGTGCTGGCCCGGGGCGCGCGGGGCCGGGTGGGCGCCGTGGAGGGCGCGGCGGTCCGCGACCAGGACGGCCGGACGTACGCGGCGGCCAGCGTCTCGCTGCCCTCGCTGACGATCACCGCGCTCCAGCTGGCGGTCGCCTCGGCGGCCGCGGCCGGTGCCACCCGGCTGGAGGCGGCCGTGGTGGTCACCGAGGCGTCGACGCTCGACGGCGCCGGGCACGCGGCGGTGCGTGACCTCTCCGCCGACGCGCCGGTCCACGTGGCCGCCCCGGACGGCAGCGTCCTCGGCACGGTGACCGCGTGACCCGGCGGACCGTCCGGCCCCACGGCGGGGCTCCGCGCGCCGCTGCCGCACCGAGTGGGGCGGCGGCGTGAGCGACCTGGCACAGCGGCCGTACCGGGCCGGGTTCGCCTGCTTCGTCGGCCGGCCGAACGCCGGCAAGTCGACGCTGACCAACGCGATCGTCGGGCAGAAGATCGCGATCACCTCGAACAAGCCGCAGACCACCCGGCACGTCATCCGGGCCGTGCTGCACCGGCCCGACTCGCAGCTCGTCCTGGTCGACACCCCCGGCCTGCACCGCCCTCGTACGCTGCTCGGCGAGCGCCTCAACGACCTGGTCCGGCAGACCTGGAGCGAGGTCGACGTGATCGGGCTGTGCATCCCGGCCGACGAGCCGATCGGCCGGGGCGACCGGTTCATCACCGGCGAGCTGGCCGGGCTGAAGGCGACCGTGCTGGCCGTGGTGACCAAGACCGACCTGGTGGACCGCAAGCGGCTCGCCGAGCAACTGCTCGCGGTCAGCGAGCTGGGCGAGTTCGCCGAGGTGGTGCCGGTCAGCGCGGTCTCCGGGCACCAGGTGGACACGCTGGTCGACGTGATGACCCGCTATCTGCCCGAGTCGCCCCAGCTCTACCCGGACGACATGCTCACCGACGACCCGGAGCAGGTGCTGGTCGCCGAGCTGATCCGGGAGGCCGCCCTGGAGGGCGTCCGCGACGAGCTGCCGCACTCCATCGCGGTGGTGGTCGAGGAGATGATCCCCGAGGGGCAGCTGACCAGGATCTACGCCGACGTCTACGTGGAGCGGCCCAGCCAGAAGGCGATCGTGATCGGCCACCGGGCCAGCCGGCTCAAGGAGGTCGGCATTACCGCCCGCCGGCAGATCGAGGAGCTGCTCGGCACCCGGGTCTACCTCGACCTGCACGTACGGGTGGCCAAGGACTGGCAGCGGGACCCGAAGCAGCTGCGCAAGCTCGGCTTCTGACGCCCCGGAGGCGGACGGCGGCGGCCTGAACGGACCGCCGCCGCGGCGGACGTGCTGGCACCCTCGCTCACGGGACCGGTCGGAATGATCGGTATCGGTCGGGCATATGGGGATGTTCACGTTCGATCGGGGCCGCTGTCGTTTGGCGGGCCGGCGGCACAGGGTAGGGGAGGTAGATCCCCGTGTCCCCGGACCCCTGCAGGCTGATGCGAAACCGATACCTGGACCTGCTCCGCTTCCTGGCCATCGTTCGAGTCGTCGTCTACCACGTCACCGGGTGGGCCACCCTGACCCTGGTCTTCCCGGCGATGTCGGTGATGTTCGCGCTCGCCGGCTCGCTGATGGCAGCCTCGCTGCACCGCTGGGGTCCGACCGCCGTCGTCCGGCGGCTGCGTCGCCTGCTGCCGTCGCTCTGGGTGGTCGCCGCGGTCTTCGTACCGGCGATGCTGCTCACCGGGATGCCGCTGAGCCCGAAGGTGCTGCTCTGGCTCTTCCCGATCGCCGACCCGCCGGCCAACGACTGGGGCGCCCTGGCGCTGAGCGTGATCTGGTACCTGCGCGACTACCTCTGGTTCGTGCTCGCCTCGCCGATCGCGCTCTGGCTGTTCCGGCGCGCCCCGGTACCCACCCTGCTCGCCCCGTACGCCCTGCTCGCCGCGGTGGAGTTCGGGCTCTACCCGGCGGCGCCGGTGGTGCTGCGCGAGTTCGGCCTCTACTTCGGCGCCTGGCTGCTCGGCTTCGCCCACCAGGCCGGGATGCTGCGCCGGCTGGCCAACCGGGTGCTGTTGCCGGTCGCCCTGGTCCTCGCCGCGGCCGGCGGCGCGTGGATCGTCACCCACCCGGGTCCGCGCGGCTTCGACCTCAACGACAACCACCTCGGCAACGCCCTCTGGTCGGCCGCCTTCGTGCTCGTCCTGCTGGGCCGGGCGCCGTCCGGCGCGGCCTGGCTGGGCCGGTTCCCCCGGTTCGACCGGCTGGTGACCGTGTTCAACCGGCGGGCGCTGACCGTGTACCTCTGGCACATGCCGTTCGTGGTCGCGCTCACCCCGCTGGTCGACGTGGTCGGCTGGTCGCACCGGGACCCGGTCGGCCTGGCCATCCGGGTTGCCCTGGTCTTCGCCCTGGTCGCGGTGGTGACCGCGCTGCTCGGCTGGGTCGAGGACGTGGCGGCCAACCGCCCGCCGGAACTGGTCCCCGGAGGCCGGCGGCCCATCGCGGCCCGGCCGGCCCCGGCCCGCTCCGGTCGGGGCGGCGGGCCGGCGGCCGGCGAGCCGGTGCCGTCCAGCCCGCCGCCCGCCGGGGCCGCGCACCTGCCCGCGCCGGGCGTGCCGGCCAGCGGTCGGGCCGTGGTGCCGGCGCCACGCGATGCCGGAGAGCCGGAGACCGTGGAACTCAGCGCTGGGCGACCGTGATGTTGCCGCTGCCGGTGCCCACGTCGATCACCAGCCGCGCGGTCGGGTCGTCGGGCACGGCGACGTGCACGTCGCCCGAGCCGGCCCCGGAACGGACCCGGTAGGGGCCAGGGGGCACGAGCAGCGTGACGTCGCCGCTGGAGGCGTGCGCGCGGGCCGAGGCGGCGGTGCTCAGCTCCAGGGTGACGTTGCCGGAGCTGGCCTCGGCGTCCACCTCGCCGCCGAGCCGGCGGGCGGTGATGTCGCCCGAGGAGGCGCGCAGGGTGACCGGGGCGGCCACGTCGTCGACGTCGATGTTGCCGGAGCCGGTCTCGGCGCGTACCGGCCCGCTGGCGCCGCTGACCCGGATGTTGCCCGAGCCGAGCCGGAACTCCACCGGGCCGACCCGGCTCAGGTCGACGTCGCCGGAGCCGGTCTCGCCCTGGACCGAGACCCCCTCCGGGGCGGTGATCTCGTAGGAGACGCTGCACCGGTTGCCGCAGTCGGCGTCCAGCACCAGCTCGGCGCCCTCGATCTCGTACCGGGCGTCGGGCTGGCCGCCCTGGTAGCGCACCACCCGCTTGATCCGTACCTCGCCGGCCGGGCCGCTGGCCCGGACCACCACGTCGCCGGAGCCGGGCAGCACCCGGATAGTGGTGATCGGCGCCGCCTCGGTGTTGTCGTAGTCGAGGCGCCGGAAGGAGAGGTTGTCGCACCCGGCGAGGACGATGAGGGTGGCGGCCGCGGCGACGGCGGCGGTGGTTCGGTGCAGTGCCATGGCGAGCACGCTACGGCGGATCCCGGGCGCCACACATCGGGGACAGCCGGCCGCGCACCCCGAACCGACCCTGATTTCGCACCCCGAGGGAGAATGACCCGATGGCCGGGTACCGCCGACAGCTCTACCGCGACGACGCGGTGGTCCTGCGCGTACAGAAGCTCGGCGAGTCCGACCGGATCATCACCCTGCTCACCCGCCGACACGGTCGGTTGCGCGCGGTCGCCCGCGGCATCCGGCGCACCACCAGCAAGTTCGGCGCCCGGCTGGAACCGTTCGGGCACGTCGACCTCCAGCTCGCTGGCGACCCGAAGGGCAACCAGGGCAGCTCGCTGCACACGGTGAGCCAGGTCGAGGGGATCGACCTCTACGGCAAGCGGTTCCTGGGTGACTACCCGCGCTACACCGCGGCCAGCGCGATCGCCGAGACGGCCGAGCGGCTCACCCCGGTGGAGCGGGAGCCCTCGCTGCGGCTGTTCCAGCTCACCCTCGGTGCGCTGCGCGCGCTGGCCGGCGGCAGCCACGCCACCACCCTGGTGCTCGACGCCTACCTGCTGCGCGGGATGGCGCTGGCCGGCTGGGCGCCGGCGCTGACCGCCTGCGCGGTCTGCGGCACCCCGGGGCGGCACCGGGCCTTCTCCGTACCGGCCGGGGGAGCGGTCTGCCCGGACTGCCGCCCGCCGGGCGCGGCCCACCCCGCCCCGGCCACCATCGACCTGATGTCCGCGTTGACCAGCGGCGACTGGCGGGTCGCCGACGCCACCGAGGCGGGCGTACGCCGGGAGTGCAGCGGCCTGGTCGCGGCGCACCTGCAGTGGCACCTGGAACGCGCGCTACGCTCGCTGCCGCTGGTCGACCGAGGTGCCCCGGCGCCCGGCGCGGAAGGCGCGAGCAGGGAGAAGAGCGAGTGATCCGATCCATGAGGGCCGGCCGGCGCGAGCCGGTGCCGCCGACAACGCACCCGTCCGGCGCCCGGCCGCCGGCGCTGCCCCCGGAGGCGGTGCCCCGGCACGTCGCCGTGGTGATGGACGGCAACGGCCGGTGGGCCAAGGAGCGCGGGCTGCCCCGCACCAAGGGTCACGAGGCCGGCGAGTACTCCCTCTTCGACACCATCGAGGGCGCCATCGAGCTGGGCATCCCCTACCTGTCGGCGTACGCCTTCTCCACCGAGAACTGGCGGCGCTCGCCGGAGGAGGTCCGCTTCCTGATGGGCTTCAACCGGGACGTCATCCGCCGCCGCCGCGACCAGCTGGTCGACCTGGGCGTCCGGGTGGTCTGGTCCGGCCGGGCCGGCCGGCTGTGGAAGAGCGTGATCTCCGAGTTGCAGACCGCCGAGGAGATGTCCCGCGGCAACTCCACGCTGACCCTGCAGTTCTGCGTCAACTACGGCGGGCAGGCCGAGATCGCCGACGCGGCCGCCGCGATCGCCCGGGACGCCGCCGCGGGCCGGCTCGATCCGGCGAAGGTCACCGAGAAGACGGTGGCGAAGTACCTCTACCACCCGGAGGTCCCCGAGGTGGACCTCTTCCTCCGCCCCTCCGGCGAGCAGCGGATCTCCAACTACCTGCTCTGGCAGACCGCGTACGCCGAGCTGGTCTTCCTCGACACGCTCTGGCCGGACTTCGACCGCCGGCACCTGTGGTACGCCTGCGAGCTGTACGCGCAGCGGGACCGGCGCTTCGGCGGCGCGCTGCCCAACCCGGTCGCCCCGACCACCTGAGGGCACGCTTACCCGTCCGTCACGCTGGGTATCAATCCGGTCAGCAGTCACTGACGGAGGTGAACCCACATGATCCAGAAGCGCATTGCCCAGTGGGCGGTGATGGCGATCGCGGTGCCGCTGGCGGCGGCCGGCGTGCGCCGGCTGAGCCACACGCTGGAGGCCCGGCGCGGCCCGTCCGGGGTCACCCGCCTGCTCACCAAGGGCGCCGACCTGATCCGCCCGCAAGAGCCCAAGCGTCGGCGCTTCTTCTGAACCGTTCCGGGGCCGCGTCCGATGGCGTCGGCCCCGCTCGGCGCCGCCTCCCCGCGGCGCCGCCCCCGCCCCGGCCCGGTGGCCGACCGGGGGTTCCTGGTGTTCGGCGACAGTCACCCGTCCGGGTGGACCGCCCACCGGAACCGCCCGGTCGACCCCGGGCCGGGGTTGGTGGTTTCCGGGGTGGGTGGGGGTGGCAGTGCCTAGGATCGGAGTCGGGGGTACGCCCCGGACCGCGTCGAGCCTCGGGGGTGGGGATGCGGGATCTCCGCTACAAAATGATCATGGCGCTGAACGCCGCCGACCTCGGCGACCCGATCTGCGAACAGGTGGCCGAGATCTGCGCCGAGATCGCCGAGCAGCACTGCGCCGAGTTCGGCCACACGCCCCGGCTGCGCTCGGGCGAGATCGCCGAGCTGGCCACCGGGGAACCGGCCCTGACCTGGGCCCCCGCGCCCAGCGACACCGGGCAGCGTGCCTGGTGACGCTGCCCGTTCCGGGGGTGGACGTACGGCGGGCCGACGGCCGCTTCGCCACCCAAATCTCCTGGCTCGACTCGAAGCACTCCTTCTCGTTCTCCCGGCACTACGACCCGGCCAACACCCACCACGGCCTGCTGCTGGTCAACAACGACGACGTGGTCCGGCCGGGCACCGGCTTCGAGACCCACCCGCACCAGGACATGGAGATCGTCACCTGGGTGCTCCGCGGGTCACTGGTGCATCAGGACTCCACCGGGCACTCCGGGGTGATCTATCCCGGGCTGGCCCAGCGGATGAGCGCCGGCACCGGGATCCTGCACTCGGAGAAGAACGACTCCTGGCGGCTCGACGGCCGCGACCCGCACACCGATCCGGTCCACTTCGTACAGATGTGGGTGCTGCCCGACACCGAGGGCGTCGACCCCGGCTACGAGCAGCTGGAGATCGACGACCAGTTGCTGCGCGGCGGCCTGGTGCCGGTGGCCTCCGGCATGGACCGGTACGACGGGGCGTCGGCGATCCGGATCCGCAACCGGTACGCCACCCTGCACGCCGCCCGGCTCCAGCCGGGCGACGAGGTGATCCTGCCGGACGCGCCCTTCGTGCACCTCTACGTGCCGGCCGGCGCGGTGACCCTGGAGGGCAGCGGCCCGCTCGACACCGGCGACGCCGCCCGGCTCACCGGCACCGGCGGCCAGCGGGTCACCGCCACCGACCCCGCCGAGATCCTGGTCTGGGAGATGCACGCCACCATCGCCTGACCCGCGACCCCGACCACGAGGCCGCCGCCCACGCGGCGCGGGGTGGGGCGGTCAGGCCTCCAGTTCGGAGCGGTCGCCGGCCCAGCGGGTGTGGAAGGTGCCGTCGCGGTCGACGCGGTGGTAGGTGTGCGCGCCGAAGTTGTCGCGCAGGCCCTGGATGAGGGCGGCGGGTAGCCGCTCGGCGCGCAGCGCGTCGAAGTACGCCAGCGAGGAGGCGAACGCCGGCGCCGGCACCCCGGCCCGGGCCGCCTCGGCCACCACCCGCCGCCAGCTCGGCACGCCGGCGTTGACGGTGTCCGCGAACCAGGGCGCGACCAGCAGCGTGGGCAGATCGGGCTGCTCGTCGTACGCCTGCCGGATGCGGTCCAGGAAGCGGGCCCGGATGATGCAGCCGCCCCGCCAGATGGTCGCGGTGCCGCCCAGGTCGATGCCCCAGTCGTACTCCCGGCTGCCGGCGCGGATCTGGTCGAAGCCCTGGGCGTACGCGACGATCTTGCTGGCCAGCAGCGCCCGCCGGACGTCCTCGACGAACGCGTCCCGGCCGGCGACCTGCCACTTCTTCTCGCCGGCGTCCGGGAACGCCCGGCGGGCCGCCGCCCGCTGGTCGGCGTGTCCGGACAGCGAGCGGGCGAAGGTCGCCTCGGCGATGCCGGTGATCGGGATGCCCAGGTCGAGGGCGCTCTGCACGGTCCACCGGCCGGTGCCCTTCTGCTCGGCCCGGTCCAGCACGACGTCGACGAACGCCCGCCCGGTGGCCGCGTCTCGGTGCCCCAGCACGTCGGCGGTGATCTCGATGAGGAAGGACTCCAGCTCGCCGGCGTTCCACTCGCGGAAGATCTCCGCGAGCTCCGCCGGCTCCGCGCCCAGCCCGGCCCGCAGCAGGTCGTACGCCTCGGCGATGAGCTGCATGTCGGCGTACTCGATGCCGTTGTGCACCATCTTCACGAAGTGCCCGGCGCCGTCCGGGCCGATGTGCCGGCAGCACGGCACCCCGTCCACCTGGGCCGCGATCTTCTCGAAGATCGGCCCGAGCTTGCGGTAGGACTCGGCGGAGCCGCCGGGCATGATGCTCGGTCCGCGCAGCGCGCCCTCCTCGCCGCCGGAGACACCGGTGCCGACGAAGTGCAGCCCGTGGCCGCGCAACGCCTCCTCCCGGCGCCGGGTGTCGGCGAAGTGCGCGTTGCCGCAGTCCACCACGATGTCGCCGGCGTCCAGCAGCGGTACCAACTCGTCGATCACGGCGTCGGTGGGGCCGCCGGCCTTGACCATGACGATCACCGCCCGGGGGCGCTCCAGCGCGGCGACGAAGTCGGCCATCGACTCGGCCGGCACGAACGTGCCCTCGTCGCCGTGTTCCGCGACCAGGCTGCGGGTGCGCTCCGGCGAGCGGTTGTGCAGCGCCACGGTGAAGCCGTTGCGGGCCAGGTTGCGGGCCAGGTTCCGGCCCATCACCGCCAGCCCGGTCACCCCGATCTGTGCCGTCGCCTGTTCGGCCATCCGTCCGCCACCTTCCGCCGTCGACACCTGCCGCTGCGACCGTATCGCGGCCGGGACCACCGGCACGCCGGACATCGACAGCAGGTGACCGCGGCGTCGCGGCGCGTCGGTCCGGCCCTCGTCGGTAATTCGGCTGCGCGGGTCCGGGTGGGGCGGTACCGTGTGGCCATGCGCAAGTGACGCCCCACCTCCGAGCCGGCCCGCCGCCCTTGCCGTGGGTCCGCGTGCTCCCGGGCGTCCGCATTCCCCACCTGCCGCAGCGGCGGTGGTGTCCTCCGTGGTCGGTTCCGGCGAGCAGTCCCGAATCCGTACGGCCGTCGCCCGACGGTCACCTGACGAGCCGGACCGTCCGGTCGCCCGCGCCCAGCGCCGGCCGGAACGGTCCGTAGACAAGGAGGCACCGGATGCCCGCCAAGCGCAATCCGAAGAAGTCCCGCAGCAACCTGCCCACGCCGTCGGTCGCCGACCTGACGCCGGTCAACCTCGACCAGGTGGCGGTCGCGCCGGTGTCGCCGGCCGGTCCGGTGTTCCCGGCCGGCCGGCCCACCGCCCCGAAGGCCGGTCCGCCGGCCTCCGGCGGCGGCAAGGCCGCCGGCCGTACCCAGCGGGCCGGGCAGGCCCGCCGGTACGCCTTCCGGCGCAGCTGACCGGCCCCGGGGTGGAGGTGCCGCCGTTCACCAGCGGCGGCCCTCCGCCCGGTAGCCATCCAGCGGCTCTCCGCTCGGTGGTTGCGCTGCCCGGCGGCCTCCTGGCCGATGGCCCTCCGCACCTCCGCCGGTGGGCCCTCGCCGGCCGGCGGCGCTCAGCCGATCAGCGGGCGGAAGGTGCCGAGCAGCACGCTGACCGTCAGGGCCGCGCCGGCCAGCGCCGCCGCCCCGGCGACCAGCAGGGCGTCGGCGGCGGCGAACCGCTGCCGGCGGGCGACCGTGCGCGGGGTGCCCGCGTCGAAGCCCCGGGCGTCCATCGCCACCGCCAGCCGGGTGCCCCGCCGGATCGCCCCGACCAGCAGCGCGAACGCGGTCGAGACGAAGAGCCGCAGCTTCGCCAGCGGGTTCCGCCCGGCGTCCACCCCGCGCGCCCGGCGGGCCAGCGTGATCATCTGCCACTCCTGACCGAGCAGCGGCACCAGCCGGAACGCGGCCAGCGCCCCGATGGCGAACCGGGCCGGCGCCTTCGCGTTCTGGATCAGCGCGTCGGCCAGGTCGGTCGGGTCGGTGGTGGCGAAGACGATCACGCCCGGCAGTGCCACCGCGAACATCCGCAGCACCAGGCCCGACGCGGTGAGCAGCACGCCGGAGGTGACCATCACCGGACCGGCCTCCACCAGCACCCGGCCGGACCGCTCGGCGGCGAAGAGCACCAGGGTGACCAGGATGCCGACCGCGCCCAGCAGCAGCGGCCAGGCGCGCCGGGCGAGCACCCGGAACCGGACCCCGAACAGCGGCAGCACGGCCAGTTCGGCGGCGACCGCGATCGCCGGTGCCACCGGGTCCAGGGTGGCGATCATGATGAACGAGAAGACCAGGGCCGCGGCCAGCTTGGCCACCGGGTTGCGCCGGGCCAGCGGGGCGTCCGGCGCGGCGACCGGTTCGAGCGTGATCACGGCCGGCTCAGGGTGATGGTCCGGTCGGCCAGCGCGGCGACGAACTCCGGGTCGTGGGTCACGGTGACCACGCCGTGCCCGGCGTCGCGCAGCTCGGCGAAGAGGTCCACCAGCTCCAGCCAGGTCCGCCGGTCCTGGCCGAAGGTGGGTTCGTCGCAGATCAGCAGCCGGGGCGCGGTGGCCAGCGCGGTCGCCACGCTCAGCCGCCGCGCCTCGCCGCCGGAGAGGGTGTACGGGTTGGCGGCGGCCAGCCGCTCCAGCCGGAGCCGGGCGAGCAGCGCGTCCACGGTGGCGCGTACCGCCGGCTCGGACGATCCGGTGCGGCGCGGCCCCAGCGCCAGCTCGTCGAAGACGGTGCCGGTGACGAACTGGTGCTCGGGATCCTGGAAGACCGAGCCGATCCGGCGGGCCAGGCCCGGGGCGCGCCACCGGTGCGGGGGAGTGCGGGCGTCCGCGCCGGCCAGCGCCGGGCTCGCGGTCACCGTGCCGGTACCGGGCCGGAGCAGCCCGCCGAGCAGCAGGGCCAGGGTCGACTTGCCGGCCCCGTTCGGGCCCAGCACGGCGAGCGCCTCGCCGGCGCGTACCGCCAGGTCGGTGGGGGCCAGCCGGGGCGGCAGGCCGAGCCGGTCGGCGGCGAGCAGCCGGTCGCCGGCCGGGGCGACGGCCCGGCGCGGCGGCACCGGACGGCCCGGCACCCAGACCCCCTCGGCGGCGAGCGCGTCGCCGTGCGCGCCGAACACCGCCTCCGGGGTGCCGTCGGCGCGCACGCCGCCGCCCGCCTCCAGCACCACCACCCGGTCGACCAGCGGCAGCGCGTCGGCGACCCGGTGTTCCACCAGGATCAGCGTGGTGTCGGCGTCCAGCGCCCCGGCGACCGCCTCCCGGACCAGCGCGGCGCCGGCCGGGTCGAGATTGGCGGTGGGTTCGTCGAGCAGCAGCAGGCCGGGGCGCAGGGCGAGCACCCCGGCCAGGGCGAGCCGCTGCTGCTCGCCGCCGGAGAGCGCGGCGGTGGGCCGGTCCCGGTGGTACGGGAAGCCGACCCGGCGCAGCGCCTCGTCCACCCGGGCCCAGATGTCCCCGGCGGGCACCCCCCGGTTCTCCAGCCCGAACGCGACGTCGTCGCCGCTGCGGGCCATCACCAGTTGGCTCTCCGGGTCCTGGAAGACGATGCCGACCCGTTCCCGGCCCTTGCGCGGGTCGAGCCCGTCGATCTCGACGGTGCCCTCCTGCTCACCGGAGTCCTCCGGCAGCAGGCCGGCCAGCGCGGCGAGCAGCGTGCTCTTGCCGGCGCCCGAGGGGCCGAGCAGCAGCACCCGCTCCCCGCTCTCCACCCGCAGGTCGACTCCCCGCACCGCCCACGCCCGCCGCCCCGCGTGCCGCCACCCGAACCCCCGCACCAGCACGGAACTCACCCTCCCACCCCCGCCGAGGCAGGGTCGATCATGAGGTTGTTGCCGCGACACGCCGGTGCGGAGGGCAACAACCTCATGATCGACGAGGTGGGGCGGGGGCGGTGTGGCATGGGCGGGTCAGACCAGGGTGCGGTCGCGGGCGGCGGGAAAGCGGTCCAGGGCGCCGGTGCCGGCCAGGGCCCGGGTCAGGTACCAGCCGCCGACGCCGGCGATGATCGCGGCGCTGACCACGGTCAGCAGCGCGTACGGGATCCGGTAGCTGCCCAGCGCGTAGTCGACGTTCCAGACGAAGAAGTCGAACAGCGCCGCGCCGAGGCCGGTCAGCGCGCCGGCGAGCAACGCGGTCGGCAGCCGGAACGAGCGGTACCGGAAGGCGGCGAAGGCCAACTCGGCGCCGAGACCCTGGATCAGGCCCTGGACGATGGTGATCCCGCCCCATTCGGAGCCGAGCAGCGCGGAGATCGTCGCGGCGACCGCCTCGCAGAACAGCGCCGCGCCGGGCTTGCGGATGACCAGGCCGCCGAGCACCGCCGGCACCAGCCAGACGCCGTACATGACCGCCTGGGCGGCCGGGAAGAACGCGAACGCCGGGTCGACGGCCCGCCACAGCAGGCCCCAGGCCCAGAAGATGACGCCGAAGGCCACCGCGATCACCGCGGCCACGACGATGTCGATGGTGCGCCACCGGTTGTTGGTGGGGTGAGTCATGAGTGCTCCCAGTCCTGAGTGCGAACCAGGAGAGGACGCACGCCGCGCCCGGTGTCCCGGACGGCGGCGCGGCTGGAGGTCGACCGAACTCCCTGCGCTGGCATTACCCAGATCAGGTTCGAGGGTCTGCGGGTGGTGCCCGCACTCTCAGCGCTGTGCGCTCCCCTGTCGGATGTGAAGTTGTCCCGGCAGACGCTAGCACCGCCGGCAGCGCCGGGACGAGCCGCCCGCGCCGGCTGGGTAGGCTGCCGATCATGCGCATCGACGCCCGAGGGTTGCGGTTCGAGGTACGCGTCGGCGGCCCGGAGGGCGGCGACCCCGTGCTCCTGCTGCACGGCTTCCCGCAGCACGGCGGCGAGTGGGACGACGTGGTCCCGGCGTTGCACGCCGCGGGACTGCGCACGTACGCGCCGGACCAGCGCGGCTACTCGCCCGGCGCGCGGCCCGAGGCGGTCGAGGCTTACCGGATGGACGAGCTGGTCGCCGACGCGCTGGCCGTGCTGGACGCCCTCGGCGCGCCCACCGCGCACGTGGTCGGCCACGACTGGGGCGCGCTGGTGGGCTGGGAGTTGGCCGTCCGGCACCCGGAGCGGGTGCGCACGCTGACCGCGGTCTCCGTGCCGCACCCGGCCGCCATGGCGTACGCGCTGGCCAACGACCCGCAGCAGAAGGTGCGCTCGGCGTACATCGTGCTGTTCCGGCAGCCCGGCAAGGCGGAGAAGGTGCTGCTGGGGTTGAACGCCACGGCGCTGCGCCGGCTGCTCGGCGGGGTCGGCGACGCCGACCGGGTGGCGGCGTACGCCGAGCCGATGCGCGAGCCGGGCGCGCTGACCGCCGCACTGAACTGGTACCGGGCGATGCCGTCGCGGACGGAGCTGGCCGCCACCGGCCCGGTGACCGTGCCGACCACGTTCGTCTGGAGCGACCAGGACGTGGCGATCGGCCGGACCGCCGCCGAGGCGTGCGCCGCGCGGGTGACCGGGGACTACCGCTTCGTGGAGCTGGCCGGGGTGAGCCACTGGATCCCGGACGAGGCGCCGGCGCCGCTGGCCGAGGCGATCCTGGCCCGGGTACGCGGACTGGCCTGACGGCCGACGCGAGGTGCAGGCAGCGATGGACGGAGGAAGCATGACGGTGAGTGCCGAGGACTACCTGGCAGTGGTGACCGAGACGATGGGCCGGGTCGCCGCCAGCCAGCGCGAGGCGGTCGGGCGGGCGGCCGACCTGATCGCCGACGCGGTACGGACGGACGGCGTGGTGCACGCCTTCGGCACCGGGCACTCGGAGGCGCTGGCGATGGAGATCGCCGGCCGGGCCGGCGGGCTGGTGCCGACCAACCGGATCGCCCTGCGGGACCTGGTGCTGCTCGGCGGCGAGCCGGTCGACCTGCTCGGCCCGACCCTGGAGCGGGACCCGTCGGTGGCGCACAAGCTCTACGACCTCGCCCCGGTCCGCCCCGGGGACGTCTTCGTGCTGGCCTCCAACTCCGGGGTCAACGGCGCCATGGTGGAGTTCGCGTCCCTGGTGAAGGAGAAGGGGCACGCCCTGGTGGCGATCACCTCGGCCCAGCACTCGGCCCGGATGACCTCGCGTCACCCGTCGGGTCGCAAGCTCGCCGACTTCGCCGACGTGGTGCTGGACAACGGCGCCCCGTACGGCGACGCCACCCTGCCGCTGCCCGGCGGCGGCGCGGTCGGCGCGGTCTCGTCGATCACCGCGGCGCTGCTGGCCCAGCAGATCACGGTCGAGGTGGTGGCCCGGCTGCTGGCGGCGGGGGAGCGCCCGCCGGTCTACCTGTCGGCCAACATCGCCGGCGGGGACGAGCACAACCACGAGCTGGAGGCCCGGTACGCCGGCCGGATCCGCCGCGGGGCCTGAACCGGGGATTTCCTGGCCGCGAGGCGCCCGGGCCGGTGCCGCGCGGCCCCGGTGGTGAGCCGGTTTCGTGACGCGTGCGGTGGGGCATCAGCGTTGCTGCCGGCGGGCTGGACCCGCCGGCAGTAGCGGCTCACCGGAGGTGGCTCCCGTGTCGAAGGAAACCGAGCGGCAGCGCTGGCAGCGCAACTTCGCCGACCTGCTCCAGGAGTTGCGGGTCGCCCAGACCGGTGTGCAGATCCTCTTCGCCTTCCTGCTCACCCTGCCGTTCAGCAACGGGTTCACCCGTACCAGCGGCTTCCAGAAGGACGTCTACATCGTCGCGTTGCTGGCGGCGGCCGCCGCCACCGCGATGATCATCTCGCCGGTGGCGTTCCACCGGGCGCTGTTCCGCCAGGGGCGCAAGCCGGAGCTGGTCCGCTTCGCCCACAAGATGGCCAGCGCCGGCCTCGCCTTCATGCTGATCTCGATGGTCAGCGCGGTGCTGCTGATCACCGACTTCGTGCTGGACCGGGCCGTCGCCCTGCTGCTCAGCGGTGTCGCCGGCCTGTGGTTCCTGACCTTCTGGGTGATCCTGCCGTTCGCCCGGCGCAACTGGGGCGAGGACGACATCGACGACGAGGACGACGACCCGCGGAGCATCCCCGGCGACTGAGCCGCGTCGAGAAAACTCGATCTTCACGGAACGCTACCCCTGGGTAACACCCGGGGGTAGCGTTGCGTGTGTCGAGCACGTTGACGCAGCCGGACCGAGGTTCGAGGGGGCAACCGTGACCACGACGCAGAACAGCCGACCCGCGCCCGACGGGGCCGGCCCCGACCAGCCCACCCCCGCCGACGGCGTGACCACGCCCGGTGTCGCCGGGCCGCTGCCGACCGAGGCGGGCCAGGTCTCCGAAAAGGAGGCGCGCCAGGTCGCCGAGGCCGCCCGGGAGTCCACCTGGGACCGTCCCAGCTTCGGCAAGGAACTCTTCCTCGGCCGGTTCCGGCTGGACCTGATCAATCCCTGGCCGCGTACGGATCCGGCGGACTCCGCGCGGGCCGACGAGTTCCTCGGCCAGCTCCGCGAGTTCCTCACCACCGAGGTGGACGGCGCCGCGATCGAGCGTGACGCGTCCATCCCGGACGGGGTCTTCCACGGGCTGGCCCGACTGGGCGCCTTCGGCATGAAGATCGACCGTTCGTACGGCGGGCTGGGGCTGAGCAACCTGCACTACTGCCGCGCCCTGATGCTGGCCGGCTCCGTGAGCCCGGCGATCGGGGCGCTGCTCTCGGCGCACCAGTCGATCGGGGTGCCGCAGCCGCTGAAGATGTTCGGCACCGCCGAGCAGAAGCAGCGCTTCCTGCCCCGGCTCGCCGCCGGCGAGGTCTCCGCGTTCCTGCTCACCGAGCCGGACGTCGGCTCCGATCCGGCCCGGCTGGCCACCACCGCCGAGCCCACCGAGGACGGCACCGGCTACCGGCTCAACGGCGTGAAGCTGTGGGCCACCAACGGCACGGTAGCCACCCTGCTCGTGGTGATGGCCCGGGTACCGGCCGCCGAGGGGCGGCGCGGCGGCATCACCGCGTTCGTGGTCGAGGGGGACACCGAGGGCATCACCATCGAACGGCGCAACGCCTTCCTCGGCCTGCGCGGCCTGGAGAACAGCGTCACCCGGTTCCACGACGTCTTCGTGCCGAAGGAGAACGTGATCGGTGGCGAGGGCAAGGGGTTGAAGATCGCCCTGACCACCCTGAACACCGGTCGGCTGTCGCTGCCCGCGATGTGCGTCGGCGCCGGCAAGTGGGCGCTGCACGTGGCCCGCGGCTGGGCCGCCGAGCGGGTGCAGTGGGGCCGGCCGGTCGGCGAGCACGAGGCGGTCGCGCAGAAGCTCTCCTTCATGGCCGCCACCACGTACGGCATGGAGACCATGCTCGACCTGTGCTGCCTGCTGGCCGACGACGACCGCAACGACATCCGGATCGAGGCGGCGCTGGTCAAGCTCTACGCCAGCGAGATGGCCTGGCGGATCGCCGACGACCTGATCCAGATCCGGGGTGGCCGCGGCTACGAGACGGCCGAGTCGCTGGCCGCCCGGGGCGAGCGGCCGGCCGCTGTCGAGCAGCTGCTGCGTGACCTGCGGATCAACCGGATCTTCGAGGGCTCCACCGAGATCATGCACCTGCTGATCGCCCGGGAGGCGGTCGACGCCCACCTCTCCGTCGCCGGGGACATCATCGACCCGGACGCCGGGCTCGGCCGCAAGGCGCGGGCGGGCGCCCGGGCCGGGGCCTTCTACGCGAGGTGGCTGCCCACCCTCGCCGTCGGTCGGGGCCAGACCCCCGGGGCGTACGCCGAGTTCGGGCTGCTCGCCAAGCACCTGCGGCACGTGGAGCGCTACTCCCGCAAGCTGGCCCGCTCGACGTTCTACGCGATGTCCCGCTGGCAGGGCCGGATGGAACGCAAGCAGGCGTTCCTCGGCCGGGTGGTGGACATCGGCGCCGAACTGTTCGCGATGTCCGCGGTCTGCGTCCGGGCGTACGCCGAGCGGGACGCCCGGCCGGAGAACGTGGAGCTGGCCGACCTGTTCTGCCGGCAGGCCCGGGTCCGGGTCGACGCGCTCTTCACCGCGCTGTGGGACAACACCGACTCGGTCGACGCCGCCGCGGTGAAGCGGATCCTCGACGGCCGCTACGCCGACCTGGAGTCCGGTGTCATCACCCCGGCCGACGACCTGCCCTGGGTGGCCCGCTGGTCGCCCGGCCCGTCCACCGCCACCGACGTCCGCCGCCGGGTACCGCCGCCGCGCTGAGGCCGGCGGACCGTCCCACCCGGCCCGCGCCCCGACCGTCCGCGTCGGGGCGCGCGCCCTCGGTCGTTCGCTCCGTCGCCTGCTGGCGCCGCCTCGGCCGGCCGAGGCGGACATGCAGGCGGCGACGACGCCTCGGGCGTGTCGCCACTGCCAGGCAGTACCAGCACGAAGCTTGATACCTCTGAGTCATTTTGATGACTCAGAGGTATCAAGCTTCGTCGCGATGGTGCCCGGCCACTGGCTGGTGCCGCGGCTTCCAGCCGCCGGCTGGTGCTATTCGATCGTGACCGACGGCTCCGACTGCGGCCGAGGGGCCGGGCAGCGAGCGCCGGGATACCGAAGGCCAGGGGCCGAGGGGTCCTCGTGCGCCCGGGACCGTGGGCCGGGAGGCGCGGGCCGGGGCCGTGGGCCGGGAAGCGCGGGCAGATGGCCGGTGCCGGGCGGAAGGCCGGCGGGTAGGAGCTGGGAGGCGTCGGCCGGATCGGGCCGGGCGGCGCGATCGGGGGCGGCGGTCGGGACCGGGGTCAGCGGGCGACGGCCCAGGCCAGGATCGCCGCGAGGATCAGCCCGTTCAGCACGGCCAGGCCCAGGTACGCCGCGGGCGGGATCTTGCGACCCTTGCGGACGAAGTTGACCAGGACGGCGGCGTACGCGAGCAGCAGGACGGCGATGACGACCAGGAAGTAGAACACCCGATGACCTTAGCGGCCCCCGCGCAGGCCGAGTTGGCGCAGCTCCAGTGCGGCCAGCGCGTCGACCGTGGCGTCGTCGCCGCGCCGCCACGCCTCGGCCACGTCCGGCGCGATCCGGGTCAGCCGGCCCAGCGGTTGGGTGGCCAGCGCGCGCAGGGCCAGCAGGTCCCGGCCGGCGGGGGCGGCGGCCAGCTTCGCGGCGGACCCGGCGCGGCGCATCCAGCGCACCCGCAGCGGCAGCCAGCCGAAGAGCACCAGACCGAGCGGGAAGACGAGCACCGCGACGGCGAGGGCCAGGGCCAGCTGGTCGACCAGCTCCTGCTGGTCCCGGCCGGCCTCGGCCAGTGACCGGGCGGCACCGGCGGCCCGCTCGAACGGCGCGGTCAGCTCGTCGCCGACCAGCGGCACCCGGCCGACCTTGCCGCCCGCCTCGGCCAGGTTGTCGGCCAGCCCGCCGCCGGCCCCTTCCAGCTTCTGCCCGGGTACGGCGAGCTTCTGCACCAAATCGTGCAGCCACAGCGCGCCGCGCACCGCGGCGTACACCCAGACGACGACGAGCAGGTCGGTGATCAGCTGACGGACGGCGACGGGGAAGCGATCAGCGTAGATCTTCACGCCGGACAGCGTGCC
This sequence comes from Micromonospora sp. CNZ280, assembly GCF_011759515.1. NCBI lineage: Bacteria > Bacillati > Actinomycetota > Actinomycetes > Micromonosporales > Micromonosporaceae > Micromonospora > Micromonospora sp. CNZ280. Next base: position 567,112 of record NZ_JAAOYP010000001.1, on the reverse strand, counting down.
ACGGCCGGCCCTCGGCGGCATCCCGCCGGCGCGGCCCGGACAGCGCTCAGCCGGCGCAGGCCGGGCAGGTGCCGAAGATCTCCAGGGTGTGGCTGACGTCGGCGTAGCCGTGCTGGGCGGCCACCCGCTCGGCCCAGCTCTCCACCGCCGGGCCGGCCACCTCGACCGTCCGGCCGCAGGCCCGGCAGACCAGATGGTGGTGGTGCCCCTCGCTGCACCGGCGGTAGAGGTGCTCGCCGCCGGGCGGCCGCATCACGTCGATCTCGCCCGCGTCGGCCAGCCCCTGCAACGTCCGGTAGACCGTGGTCAGCCCGACCCGCTCGCCGCGCTGGCGCAGCATGGCGTGCAGGTCCTGCGCGCTGTGGAAGCCCTCCACCTCGGCCAGCAGGGCGCTGACCGCGGAGCGTTGGCGGGTGTTGCGGACCGCCGCGCCGCTGCTCATGATCCCTCCCCGGCATGGCTGACCGCGTCCGCCACGATGTGCGCCACATGCTCGTCGACCAGCGTGTACGCGATCTCCCGGCCGCGCCGGGAGCCGCGCACCACGCCCGCGCCGCGCAGCACCCGCAGGTGCTGGGAGACCAGCGGCTGCGCGACGCCGAGCTTCTCGACCAGCTCGTGCACGCAGCGCTCGCCCGCGGCGAGCTCGCTGACGATGGCCAGCCGGATCGGCGCCGACAGGGCGCGCAGCAGTTCACTCGCGCCCTCGTAGGCGTCGTAGCCTGACCCGCTGCTCACCGGATAACGGTAACCAATCGCGCCGACCTGGCGCTGCACCGGCTCAGTGGAGCACCACCTCGTGCGGCTCGGGCACCGGCTCGGGCGCCGGCGTGCGCCGCCGGCGCAGCGCGCGCCAGGCGGCCCCGACCACGGCGACCACGCCGAACGAGGCGATCGCCAGCAGCACCACCGAGGCGCCGGGAGCGGTGTCGGCGGTGGCCGCCACCCAGACGCCCGCGCCGGCGGCGAACAGGCCGAGCGCCATCGCCGCCGTCATGGTGCTGCGGAAGCCCTTGGTGACCTGCTGCGCCGTGGCCACCGGCACGACCATCAACGCGCTGATCAGCAGTACGCCGACCGCCCGCATGGCGATGGTCACGGTCACCGCGGTGGTGACCGCGATGAGCAGGTTGAGGGTGCGGACGGGCAGGCCGGAGACCCGGGCGTACTCCTCGTCGTGACTGACCGCGAAGAGTGCCGGGCGCAGCGCCAGCATGGTGACCAGGATCGCGACCCCCAGCACGGCGATGGTGGTGAGGTCGGCCGGGGAGATGGTGGTCAGCGAGCCGAACAGGTAGGCGTTGAGGTTGGCGCTGGTGCTGTCGGAGAGGCCGACCAGCATCACGCCGCCGGCGATGCCGCCGTAGAAGAGCAGCGCCAGGGCAAGGTCGCCGGAGGTGCGCCCGCGGGAGCGGACCACCTCGATGGTGATCGCGCCGATGGTCGCCGCGATCACCGCGACGAGCACCGGGGAGCGATTGAGCAGCAGGCCGGCGCCGACGCCGGTGAGCGCCACGTGGCCCACCCCGTCGCCGATCAGCGCCAGCCGGCGCTGCACCAGGTAGATGCCGAGCGCCGGGGCGGCCAGCCCGATGATCAGCGCGCCGATCAGGGCGCGCTGCATGTAGGGGTACTGGAAGAGTTCCATGGTCAGCTGCTCCAGAGCCCGGCGGGCTCGTCGGGACCGTGCGGATGCACGTGGTCGTGGTCGGGCTCGGCGTGGTGGCCGGCCGGCTCGGGCACCGCCCCGTCGTGGCAGATGCCGCCCTCGTGCACGACCACCGCGCGACTGATCAACGGGCGCAGCGGGCCGAGTTCGTGCGCCACCAGCAGCACCGTCCCGCCGCCGGCGACGAAGTCGCGCAGCGCCGCGGCGAACGCCTCCTGGCTGTGCGCGTCCACCCCGGCGGTGGGCTCGTCGAGCACCAGCAGCTCGGGGCGGCCGGCCAGCGCCCGGGCGATGAGGGTGCGCTGCTGCTGCCCGCCGGAGAGGGTGGCGACCGGGTCCCTGGCCCGGTCGGCGAGCCCGACGGCGGCCAGCGCCGCGTCGACGGCGGCCCGGTCGGCCGCGCCCGGCGGGCGCAGCACCCCGCGCCGGGCGAGCCGGCCTGAGGCCACCACCTCGCGCACCGTGGCCGGTACGCCGCCGCCGGCGCCGAGGCGCTGCGGGACGTACCCGATCCGGTGCCACTGCCGGAACCGCCGCAGCGGGCGGCCGAAGAGGGTGACCGACCCGGCGCTGAGCGGGACCAGCCCGAGCACGGCGCGGATCAGCGTGGACTTGCCGGAGCCGTTGGAACCCAGCACGGCGACCACCTCGCCGGCGGCCACGGTCAGCGAGACGTCCCGCAGCACGGGGCGGCCGTCGTAGCCGACCGCCCCGTGCGTGACGGAGATGACAGGTGCGCTCACGAGCAGCTCAACGCCGTCCGGAGGGTCTCCAGGTTGGTACGCATCACCGAAAGGTAGTCCCCGCCGTTGTCGGCCGACAGGCCTTCCAGCGGGTCCAGCACGGCGGTGCGGGCGCCGACCTCGGCGGCGATGGTCTCGGCCACCTTCGGGCTGACCAGCGTCTCGAAGAAGATGGTGGTGGCGCCGTGCTCGCGGGCCTCCTCGGCGACCTCGGCCAGCCGCTGCGGGGCGGGCTCGACCTCCGGGCTGAGCCCGGTGAGGCCGATCTGCTCCAGCTTGTAGCGCTCGGCCAGGTAGCCGAAGGCGGTGTGGCTGACCACGATCTCCCGGCGCTGGCAGGTCTTCAGCCCCTCGGTGTACTCGGCGTCCAGCTTCTTCAGCTCGGCGCGGAGCGTCGCGGCCCGGGCGGTGTAGTCGGCGGCCCGGTCCGGGTCGGCCTGGCCGAACCGCTCGGCGAGCCGGTCGGCCACGGCGGCCAGCCGGGTCGGGTCGAGCCAGAGGTGCGGGTCCTTGCCACCGGCCTCGTCGGCGTGCCCGGCCTCCTCACCCTCGTGCTCGTGCCCGCCGGCGCTGGCGTCGAGCAGCGGCTGCACGGTGGCCACGTCGAAGGAGCGGTCGGCGGCGTTCTGCGCGACCGCCTCGTCCACGGCCGGCTGGAAGCCCTTGAGGTAGACCACCAGCTCCGCCTCGGTGACCTGGCCCACCTGGCGCGGGTTGAGTTCCAGGTCGTGCGGCTCGGCGCCCGGTTTGACCAGGTTGCTGACCGCGACCGCGTCTCCGCCCACTCGCTCGGCGACGAACTGCATCGGGTAGAAGGCGGCCACCACGTCGACCCGCTGCGGGTCGGCGCCGGTCGCGCCGTCGTCGGAGCAGGCGGCCACGCCGCCGAGGGCGAGCAGGGCGGCGGTGGCCGTGGCCAGGGAGCGTGGAGCGGTGCGGAGGTTCATGACGTCAACTGTCCGCGCGAACGATAATGATTGTCAAAAACGCATGATTGCATGTCAGAGCAGCTTCACCAGCCCCGCGGAGATCAGCAGGGTGAGCACCAGCAGCCGGATCACCCGGGTCTGCGGGGTCTGCACCGGCCAGGTGGTGACCAGCAGCGCGGCCACGCCGGCGGCCAGCAGCAGGGTGAGCAGCCCGCCCGCCACACCCGGGGTGAAGAAGGCCACCAGCACCAGCACCAGCGTGACCAGGAACACCGTCGTCGGGTTCGCCCGGGCCAGCCGGCCCGGCAGGGAGCTCTGCGTACGCTGCATCCCACAGACTCTACGAGGAGGTGGCCGGTGCTGGTGACCAACCGGTTCGTGGTCGAGGTCGATGTCGCGGAGGAGTTCACCGAGCGGGCGCACGCCGCCCTCGCGGCGCTCGCCGCCCGACCCGGCTACCTGCGCGGCCAGTTGGTCCGGGCGCTGGACGACCCGCGGCACTGGTGCCTGGTGACCGAGTGGGAGTCGGTGGGCACCTACCGGCGCGCCCTGGGCGGCTTCGACGTCAAGGTCACCGCCGTCCCGCTGCTCGCCGAGAGCCTGGACGAGCCGTCCGCGTACGAGGCGCTGGCCACCGCCGCCCCCGGTGGCGAGGTGGTGGTCGCGGCGAGCGATCGGGCCGCTGGTCCTTACCGCTGAGCCGGCGGGCACTACCCTGCTCCTATGACCGCTCCCGGACCGGCAGCCGCCTCGCCGTACCCCCAGCTGCCCGGCCACGAGGGTGCTCGGCCGCCCGCGGTGCCCGGGCCGCCGGCGGAGCCGGGCGCGCCCACGCCACCGCAGGGGCCCGGGGTGGCCCCGCCGTTCGCCGCGCCGCCGACCGAGGGTCGGCGCACCCGGCTCTGGCTCGGCCTCGGCGCCGGGGCGCTGGCGGTGCTGATCTGCTGCGGCGGTGGTGGCGCGGCGGTTGTCGGGCTGGCGGTCAGCGGGGTGCAGGCGATCGAGGAGCAGGGCCGCACCGTCTCCGGCGACTACTACCAGGCGCTGGTGGAGCGGAAGTTCGGCCAGGCGTACGACCAGCTCTGCGACGACGCCCAGCGGCGCGAGTCGCGGCGGGAGTTCGAGCGGCGGGTGGCCGCCGAGCCGCAGGTCGCCGCGTACCGGGTCGGCGAGGTCGACACCACCAGCCTGACCGTGCCGGTCGACGTGACCTTCACCGGCGGTCGGCAGGAACGCCAGCAGGTGATCCTCGGGCAGGACCGGCAGACCGGTGGCCTGGAGGTCTGCGGGGTCAACTGACCCGCGCCCGGTATTCTGCTGGGCTCGGGACCCTGCTGGCCGTACCGTTGTCCCGAACTGTTCGTTCCGTCCACATCACGTCCCCGCCGACCGCCAGCCGGCGTAGGAGGAAACATGCCAGCCGACCGTATCGACGCCGTCGTCAGCCTCGCCAAGCGCCGGGGCTTCGTCTTCCCCTCCAGCGAGATCTACGGAGGCACCCGGTCGGCCTGGGACTACGGTCCGCTCGGCGTCGAACTCAAGGAGAACGTCCGCCGGCAGTGGTGGAAGACCATGGTCCAGCAGCGCGACGACGTGGTCGGCCTGGACTCCGCGGTGATCCTGGCCCGCGACGTCTGGGCCGCCTCCGGCCACCTGGACGCCTTCGTCGACCCGCTGACCGAGTGCCAGTTCTGCCACAAGCGGTTCCGGGCCGACCACCTCGAGGAGGCGTACGCCGAGAAGCACGGCAAGCCGCTGGCGTCACTGGCCGAGCTGAACTGCCCCAACTGCGGCAACAAGGGCACCTTCACCGAGCCGAAGATGTTCAACGGTCTGATGAAGACCTTCCTGGGCCCGGTGGAGAGCGACGAAGGGCTGCACTACCTGCGCCCGGAGACCGCCCAGGGCATCTTCGTCAACTACAAGAACGTCGAGACGGTGGCCCGCAAGAAGCCGCCGTTCGGCATCGCGCAGACCGGCAAGTCGTTCCGCAACGAGATCACCCCTGGCAACTTCATCTTCCGCACCCGCGAGTTCGAGCAGATGGAGATGGAGTTCTTCGTCGAGCCGGGCACCGACGAGCAGTGGCACGAGTACTGGCTGCGGGAGCGCTGGAACTGGTACCTCGACCTCGGCCTGTCGGAGAACAACCTGCGCTTCTACGAGCACCCGAAGGAGAAGCTCTCGCACTACTCGAAGCGGACGGTGGACATCGAGTACCGCTTCCAGTTCGGCGGCACCGAGTTCGCCGAGCTGGAGGGCATCGCCAACCGCACCGACTTCGACCTCTCCACGCACAGCAAGCACTCCGGCGTCGACCTGTCCTACTTCGACCAGACCAAGGGCGAGCGCTGGGTGCCGTACGTCATCGAGCCGGCCGCCGGCCTCACCCGGGCGGTGCTGGCCTTCCTGCTGGAGGCGTACGACGAGGACGAGGCACCGAACACCAAGGGCGGCGTGGACAAGCGGACCGTGATGCGGTTCGACCCGCGGCTGGCCCCGGTCAAGGTGGCGGTGCTGCCGCTGTCTCGCAACGAGGCGCTCTCGCCGAAGGCCAAGGAGCTGGCCGCCACGCTGCGCAAGCGCTGGGTGGTGGAGTTCGACGACTCGCAGGCGATCGGCCGCCGCTACCGCCGGCAGGACGAGATCGGCACTCCGTTCTGCGTGACCGTCGACTTCGACACCCTCGACGACAACGCGGTGACCGTGCGCAACCGGGACACCATGGCCCAGGAGCGGATCTCGCTGGACCAGGTCGAGCGCTACCTGATCGAGCGCCTGCCCGGCTGCTGAGCCACGACCGCGCCGGCCCCGCCCCGATTCCGGGGCGGGGCCGTCCGCGTTCTTCGCCCCGTCCGCGAGCACTTTCCGGGTGATACGGACCAATCGCCTGATCGGCCGAGTCAGCGGCCACCTGGTGGTTGAGCGGCTCATGATCTCGTGCGAGCATTCCCCGCGTTGAATCTCGTCACGGGGGTGTGCATGACGCGCGCGTCGCAGGACCACAACCACGACCCGAACCGCCGGCGGCTGCTGCGCCGGGCGGCCACGGTCGCCGCCACCACGGCCGGCGCGGGTGTCGCCGCCGCGGTCGGCCTGCCCGGCACGGCCCAGGCCGCCCCGGGCGACAACCTCGTCATGGGTACGACGAACGACGCCGGCCCGGCCACCACCACGCTGAACGGCGCCTACCCGACGTTGACGCTGAAGAACAGCGCCGGCGCGCCGCTGCGGCTGGTGCCCGGCGACGCCATCTACCCGCAGGTGCTGGACGCTCCCGTCGGCACCCTGGCGGTCGACAACCAGGGCGACCTGTTCGTCCGGGCCGGTACCGTGGGTCAGGAGACGAACGGCTGGGCCTGGACCACCGAGTGGGCCACGACGTCCGTCGCGGTGCGGCCGACCCGGGTGCTCGACACCCGCGACGTCAACCTCCGCCGCAACATCGTCTCCGGCTCGCTGGACTCGCTCGGGCGGGTCCAGCCCGGCGTACCGATCGTCCTCGCCCTCGACTCCTACGTCCGCGACGGCTACGCCCTCAAGGGAAACGTCACCGTGGTCGGGATGACGGGCGCCGGCTTCCTCACCGTCTGGGGGGCTGGCGCCAAACCGGCCACCTCCACCGTGAACTGGTCGGCCGCCGGCACCATCCTGTCCAATTTCCTCTTCACCGAGTTGGGTGCCACCGGGGCCTACCGCAGTGTCATCACCATCCAGGCGGCCGCGTCGCCGACGCACGTGATCGTCGACCTGACCAGCCTGCTGGTCGGCCACCCGAGCCAGGTCCTGGCGCCCCAGGCGTAGTCGACCGGCCGGTCACCCGTCCAGTTTCCGATCTTCACCGTCCGACCGACCCACGGGGGAACGAGATGTCCTCGACCGAACCCGACCGTTCCGCGTCACGGCGCACGCTGCTGCGCCGCGCGGCCGTCACCGGTGGCGCCGCGGTCGCCGCGACCGCGGTGACCGCCGCCCCGGCCTCCGCCGCCCCCGGTGACCCCGTCGTCATCGGCCTGCCCAACTCGGGTGGCCCGACCACGGTGACGAGCGCCGCTCCGGCCGGGGGTGCGACCCTGGCGCTGCAGAACGCCACCGGCGCGACCCTCCACATCGAGAAGGGCTCCAGCTACACGTCACCGGCGCCCACCGGCGCCCTCTTCGCCGAAGGGACGGCGCTGGGCGTCTCCAACGGCAACGGCGCCTACTCCGCGTTCAGCACGGCCAACGCGACAATGCTGGTGCCGGTGCCGCCCACCCGCATCCTGGACACCCGCAGCGCCGCCGGCCGGGCCCGACTGGTCGAGGGCGCGGGCCGGATCGACGCGCAGGGCCGGGCGGTCGCCGACAGCTTCCTGGTCGTGCACCTGCAGGGCATCGCCGAGTACGCCGACGGGATGCTGGGCAACATCACCGTCGCCAAGACCGAGAAGGCCGGCTTCGTCACCGTCTACGGCCGGGGCGACCGCCCGAACGCCTCCACCATCAACTGGTGGAGCGCCGGGCAGTTGCTCTCCAACGGCGTGATCACCCAGCTCGGCGCGTACGAGACCGCCAACGGTGACTACTACCCGGACGTCGTCGGCATCTACGTGCCGAAGGCGAGCGCCACCGCGCTGATCCTCGACGTGACCGGGCTGCTGGTCTTCCACCCCGACTCGGCGGTCATCAACAGCCCCAAGACGGCCGGGGCGCGGATCGCCGGCGACGGTAACCGGGGCGTGCGGGCACAGGCGATCAAGGAGGCCGCCGAGCGCGGTGACCGGGCGGTGCACACCGGTGCGTGACCACGGAACCCAGGAGAGCAGCATGACCACCGACGAGAACTCGACCACCCGCCGCCGGATCATCAGGGCCGGCGTCGCCGCGGGTGCCGGCGTCGGCGCGGCGGCCGTCGTCGCCTCCCCGGCCAGCGCGGCGCCCGGCGATCCGGTCATCCTCGGCCAGGTCAACGACGCCGGAGCGGCCGAGACGGTGCTCGTCGGCGGCTCGTCGGCCAACCCGACCCTGACGGTGCAGGGCACCTCGCCGAAGCTGGTGTTGGCCCCGACGCCGGAGGCGAACATCCCCCAGCAGCTGCCCACCGGGTCGCTCGCCGTCACCCCCGTCGCCGACCTGGTGATCGGCGGCCGCGGCGGCACCCGGGCGTACGTCAACACCACCCGGTGGGCGAACCGGACGATGGCCGTTCCGCCCCAGCGGATCATGGACACCCGATACCTGAGCACCTACTCCGGGAACCTGCTCCACGGTGCCGCCAACGTCGAGTCCGGGAAGTTGAAGGCGAAGACCTTCATGCACCTGACGCTGAAGAACGTGTCGCCGGTGGCGGGGGAGAAGGCTGTCTCCGCGTACATCAACATCACCGTGGCCGGCACCGTCGCGGGGGGCTTCCTCGCCGCGTACAGCTCGGGGCTGAACACGATCCCGGAGACTTCGTCGCTGAACTGGTGGGGGCCGAACCAGATCCTCTCCAATCTGGTCGAGGTGCAGCTCGGCAGCTACAACGGCAACCCGTTCAGCTTCGCGATCTACGTCAACAGCCCGGCCTCGGTGATCGTGGACGTCTCCGGGCTGACGCTGGCAGCCCCGGGCCGATACTGACCGACCGGTTCCGGTCGCCGCCGCGGTGCGAGTTCGCTCACCATCGCGGCGGCGACCGGCCACCGGCGCCGGGCCGCCCCGGCCGGCGTGGGATTCTTGGGTACGTGACCAGTCCCGCCGTACCCGCACTCCGCCCGCTCACCCTCGGGCGGCACCAGGTGTGGCCGCCGGTGGTGCTCGCCCCGATGGCCGGCATCACGAATGTCGGCTTCCGCCAGCTCTGCCGGGAGCAGGGCGGCGGCATCTACGTCTGCGAGATGATCACCACCGTCGCGCTGGTGGAGCGGAACCCGAAGACGCTGCGGATGATCGCCTTCGGCCCGGACGAGCGGCCGCGCAGCCTCCAGCTCTACGGCACCGACCCGGAGACCACCGCCGCCGCGGTGCGGATCGTGGTCGAGAAGGACCTCGCGGACCACATCGACCTGAACTTCGGCTGCCCGGTACCGAAGGTCACCCGCAAGGGCGGGGGCGCCGCGCTGCCCTGGCGGCGCCGGCTCTTCGCCCGGCTGGTGCGGGCCGCGGTGGACGCCGCGTCACCCGCCGGGGTGCCGGTCACGGTCAAGATGCGCAAGGGCATCGACGACGACCACCTGACGTACGTCGAGGCGGGGCTGGCCGCCCAGGACGCCGGCGTGGCCGCGGTGGCCCTGCACGGGCGTACGGCCGCGCAGCGCTACTCGGGCACCGCCGACTGGGACGCCATCGCCACCTTGAAGCAGGCGCTGGACGTGCCGGTGCTCGGCAACGGCGACATCTGGGAGGCCGACGACGCGCTGCGGATGGTGGCGCACACCGGCGTGGACGGGGTGGTGATCGGCCGGGGCTGCCTGGGCCGGCCGTGGCTCTTCGCCGACCTGGAGGCCGCGTTCGACGGCCGGCCCGAGCGGCGGCTGCCCACCCTCGGCGAGGTGGCCGCGACCATGCGCCGGCACGCCGAGCTGCTGGTCGAGCAGTTCAGCGCCGGGGCGCGTACGCCGGCGCGGGGCGAGCGGGACGGCTGCACCGACTTCCGCAAGCATGTCGCCTGGTACCTCAAGGGCTTCCCGGTCGGCAGCGAGCTGCGCCGGGAACTCGCGATGATCGACAGCCTGGCCCAGCTCGACGACCTGCTGGGCAAGCTGGACCCGACCGAGCCGTTCCCGGTCGCCACGCTGGGCCAGCCGCGCGGTCGGACCAACTCGCCCGGCAAGGTGTTCCTGCCCGACGGGTGGCTGGCCAGTCGGGACGACGACACCGTCCCCGAGGGGGCCGAGCTGGACGACTCCGGCGGCTGAGCCGACGCGCTCCGCGCGCTGGGCCCGTCCCTCCCGCGCGCTGGCGCGGGCTGCTGCGCCCGGCCCTCGGATACGACGAAGGGCCGCCCCCGGGTGGGGGTCGGCCCTTCGATCGTTGTTCGGTTGGGTCAGGCGGTGTAGCCGCGGGTGGCGATCCAGTCGGCCAGCGCCTCGGTGGTGATCCAGTAGGAGGCGGTGTCCGGGTTGGCCGAGTCGGCGATCTTCACCGTCTCACCGCCGTCGCGGTACCCGACGACGCTGATGTAGTGCCCGCCCTCGAAGGAGTGCACGCCGCCGTCGGTGTCGGTGGCGGTGCCGGCGATGTTGGCGACCACGGCGCGGCCCTCGTCGACGGCCTTGACGATGTCGGCGCGCAGCTTGTCGGTCTGCTTCTCATCAGCCAGGCCGCCGGGGATCTCGACGCTGCGGTAGACGTCCTTACCGGTCTCCTTGTTCAGCACCGGGGTGATGTCGTTGATGGAGTCGGTGCCGGCCTCGGTGGTGCCCATCTCCTCGGCCACGGCGTCCATGTCGATCTCCTTGCCCTGCACGCTCAGCGCGTTGCGGGCAGCGGCGGGACCGCAGTAGTAGAAGTTCGGCTGGGCCTCGTAGCGCACGCCCAGTTCCCGCTCGCCGTGCTTGCGGTCGGTGGTCACCGACGTCGAGGGCTGCTGCTCGGCGATGGCGTAGGCGGCGGTGATCGGGCCGGCGATGGCGCCGCCCGCGAAGGCGAGGCCAGCAGCGGTCAGAGCGGTCTTACGCAGCATGTCGGTACGCATGATGATCACAAGCCCTTTCGATCGGGGGACGCGGTACGCACCAGGGGTGCGGTGGGCCGCGGATCAGGGAAAGGTCGGGCAAGAGGGATTCGTCGCTCCCGGCGGCCGGGTATGCCATGTTCAACGACCCCGGCCCGCCACCGATTCCACCCCCAGCGTGGCCCCGCCCACCCCACACCAACCCCCCGAAACCCCGCACCCGGCGCGTCACCGGACACCCGTGGGTCAATGCGCAGGGGTGCCAGGGCGTCGCGGGATGCCAGCGCCGACCAATCGCCCGACAAGCGTGATGACTCACCGGCATTTTTATGACTCTGAGGTATCACGCCGGTGCGGAACTGCCCGCTCCGGCCACGACACGCCCGAGCCGGCTGCCGCGGTGAGGTCGGCGGCTGGTTCGATGCCGGCCGGGAATCAGACGGACGGGGCGGTGGCCGGTGCGTCGTCGGGGCCGGGCTGGGTCGGGATCGCGGGCCGCGAACCCGCAGGCATCGGAGCCGCCACCGGGGCCTCCGTCGGCCAGGAAACCTCGGGCGAGCGGTGGAAGGTGATGCCGGCGGTGGTCCAGCGAGGGCCGTGCCCGGCCAGCCGGTCGCGGAACCGGTCCCAGTCGTGCGTGGCGCGCGGCGACCAGGCCAGCTCGGCGAGGGCGGGGAGCCGGGGGAAGAGCATGAACTCGATCTCGGGCAGCGAGGTCACCGACTCGGTCCAGAGCGGCGCCTCGACGCCCAGCACCGCCGCCTCCGGCACGCCCGCCACGTGCGCGCCCGGATCCCACTCGTACGACCGCCGCAGGTCGATCAGGCCGGCCCAGTCGTGCCCGATCGGGGTGTCGGGGGCGTACTTCATGTCCAGGTAGGCGTGGTTGCCGGGGGAGAGGAGCAGCCGGGCGCCCCGGCGTACCGCCTCGGCGGTGGTCGGGTCGTCGGCGTCGGTGCCCCACCACTGGAGCACCCGGCCGTCGACGTGCCCGGCCGGCGCGAGCTGGTGCCAGCCGACCACGGTCTTGCCGAGGCCGGCGACGATCCGCTGCACCCGCTCGACGAAGCCGGTGTACGCCTCCCCCTTCACCTTGAACGCCTCGTCCCCGCCGACGTGCAGCCACGGGCCCGGCGTCATCGCGGCCACCTCGGCGAGCACGTCGGTGACGAAGTCGTACGTGCGCTCGCTGGCCGGGTCGACGTAGCTGAAGCCGACCTCGGTGCCGGTGTACGGCGTCGGCAGGGTCCCCGCCGCGGCCAGTTCGGGGTACGCGACCAGCGCGGCGTTGGTGTGCCCGGGCAGGTCGATCTCGGGCACCACCGTGATGTGCCGCTCGGCCGCGTACGCGACGATCCGCTGGTAGTCGGCCTTCGTGTAGTGCCCGCCGGGGCCGTCGCCCACCTCGCCGACCCCGCCGACGGCGGCCAGCCGCGGCCAGGAGTCGACCGCGATCCGCCAGCCCTGGTCGTCGGTGAGGTGCAGGTGCAGGTGGTTGAGCTTGTACCGGGACAGGTGGTCGACCACCCGCAGCACGTCCTCGACGCCGAAGAAGTGCCGGGCCACGTCGAGCATCGCGCCCCGGTACGCGAACCGCGGCCGGTCGGTGATCGACCCGCCGGGCAGCGCCCAGCGCTCGGCGACCGGGGTGCGGCTCTCGACCGCTGCCGGCAGCAGCTGGCGCAGCGTCTGCACGCCGTGCAGCAGTCCGGCCGGTCCGGCCGCCGCGATGCGTACGCCTGTGGGGGTGATGTCCAGCCGGTAGCCCTCCGGGCCGAGGGTCTCGTCGTCGACCAGCACCAGCGCGATGCCGCCGGCCGGCTCGGGCCGGGCGGCGTCGGTGACCGGCAGCGGATAGCCGGTGGCCGGGCGGAGCAGCGCGGCCAGTTGTTCGGCGACGGCCAGCGCCGCCGGCCCGGTGCTGACCCGGATCACCGCGTCGGGGGCCAGCAGGTAGTCGGCGCCGGGGTCGGGCCGGACCTGCTCGGGGGCCGGCACCACGTCGCCGAGGCGGGCCGGGGCGGGCGGGGCGAGCAGGTCGCCGGCGGCGCGGGCGGCGGTGCGCGCCAGGTCGGCGGCGGCCGGCTCGCGCAGCGGCAGGCGGTCCTGGTCGGCGGCGGACTGCTGGCTCAGCGTCGGCCCGTCCTGGTCGGCGGCGGAGGGGAGGGTGGACACGGCAGCGGCTCCCGGGTGTATTCGCGGCGGTTATGGCAAAGGTGAAGTTCACCGAAACGCGTTCCGTCAAGGGTACGAGGGAGGCCGGGATTGCGTGATCGTGCGCGTGGAAGCGTTCCCAGAAACCGGCACGAACGCGGATAGTCGTGATGGCTGTGCCTATTGTCACCGAACGGTCCCAGCCCACCCGTTGTTCGCTTAGCCTTCGCCCACCGACTGGCGGGGCATCGGGATTACCGGCGCCTGGCCACGGGGTATGGGAGCAACTAAACCTTCGTTAAGTGTCGGACCGGCGCGCGTGGGAGGCTCTGGTGGCAGCGCAAGAGACGGCGGAACACAAGTACGTCTACGACTTCGCCGAGGGCAACAAGGACCTCAAGGACCTGCTCGGCGGCAAGGGGGCCAACCTGGCCGAGATGACCAACCTCGGCCTGCCGGTCCCGCCCGGTTTCACCATCACCACCGAGGCGTGCAAGGCCTACCTCGCCACCGGATCGGAGCCGGCCGGGCTGGCCGAGCAGATCGCCGCGCACCTGGCGGCGCTGGAGCGGGAGATGGGCCGGCGCCTCGGCGATCCGGAGGACCCGCTGCTGGTCTCGGTCCGCTCCGGCGCCAAGTTCTCGATGCCCGGCATGATGGAGACCGTCCTCAACGTCGGCCTCAACGACCGCAGCGTGGTCGGGCTGAGCGCGCAGGCCGGCGGGAACGACAGGTTCGCCTGGGACTCCTACCGCCGCCTGATCCAGATGTTCGGCAAGACCGTCTGCGACGTGCCGGGCGAGGAGTTCGAGCACGCGCTCGACGACGTCAAGCGGGCCAAGGGCACCACCAACGACCTGGACCTCGACGCGGACGACCTGCGCGGCCTGGTCGACGCGTACAAGAAGATCTTCAGCAAGCACACCGGGCGGGAGTTCCCGCAGGAGCCGCGCGAGCAGCTCGACCTGGCCATCCGCGCGGTGTTCGAGTCCTGGAACGCCGAACGCGCGGTGATCTACCGCCGGCAGGAGCGCATCCCGGCCGACCTCGGCACCGCTGTCAACGTGGTGGCGATGGTCTTCGGCAACCTGGGCGCCGACTCCGGCACCGGCGTCGCGTTCACCCGGGACCCGGCCAGCGGTGCGCAGGGCATCTACGGCGACTACCTGGCCAACGCGCAGGGCGAGGACGTGGTCGCCGGCATCCGCAACACCGTGCCGCTGCAGGAGCTGGAGCGGATCGACAAGAAGTCCTACGACGAGTTGCTCGACTACATGGCTCGGCTGGAGGGGCACTACAAGGACCTCTGCGACATCGAGTTCACCATCGAGCGCGGCAAGCTCTGGATGCTGCAGACCCGGGTCGGCAAGCGCACCGCCGCGGCCGCCTTCGTCATCGCCGGGCAGTTGGTGGACGAGGGCCTGATCGACCTGGACGAGGCGCTGCACCGGGTCAACGGCGCGCAGCTGGCCCAGCTCATGTTTCCCCGCTTCAAACTCGACCACGAGTTCCAGCCGGTGGCCAAGGGCATCGGGGCGTCGCCGGGCGCGGCCGTCGGCAAGGTGGTCTTCACCTCGGCCCGCGCGGTCGAACTGGCCGCCGAGGGTGAGTCGGTGATCCTGGTCCGCCGGGAGACCAACCCCGACGATCTCAACGGCATGATCGCCGCCAAGGGCATCCTCACCTCGCGCGGCGGCAAGACCAGCCACGCCGCCGTGGTGGCCCGGGGGATGGGCAAGACCTGCGTCTCCGGCGCCGACGAGCTGGACATCAACATCCCGCAGCGGAAGTTCACCGTGGCCGGGCAGACGGTGACCGAGGGTGATGTGGTCTCCATCGACGGCACCACCGGCAAGGTCTACCTCGGCGAGGTGCCGGTCATGCCGTCGGAGGTGGTGCAGTACTTCGAGGGCACCCTCGACCCGGAGCGGATCGACGACGCGCTGGTGCAGGCCGTACACCGGATCATGACCCATGCCGACGCCCGGCGGCGGCTGGCGGTGCGGACGAACGCCGACACCGGCGCGGACGCGGCGCGGGCGCGGCGTTTCGGCGCCCAGGGCATCGGTCTGTGCCGCACCGAGCACATGTTCCTCGGCGACCGCCGGGAGCTGGTCGAGCGGCTGATCCTCGCCGCCACCGATGCCGAGCGGGAGGACGCGCTCGCCGCGCTGCTGCCGTTGCAGCGCGAGGACTTCATCGAGATCTTCCGCGAGATGGACGGCCTGCCGGTCACCGTCCGGCTGATCGACCCGCCGCTGCACGAGTTCCTGCCCCCGCTGGAGCAGCTCGCGGTCAACGTGGCGGTCGCCCAGGAGCGCGGCGAGGACGTCGCCAAGGAGGAGGCCCTGCTCGCCGCCGTCCGGCGGATGCACGAGGAGAACCCGATGCTCGGCCTGCGCGGGGTCCGGCTCGGCCTGGTCATCCCCGGCCTGTTCGCCATGCAGGTCCGCGCCATCGCCGAGGCCGCCGTCGCGGTCACCCGCTCCGGCGGGTCGGCCTGCCCGGAGATCATGGTCCCGCTGGTCGGCGCGGTCCAGGAGCTGGAGACGGTACGCGCCGAGGCCGAGAAGATCATCGCCGAGGTGGTCGGGGACAGCGGCGTCGAGGTGCTGATCGGTACGATGATCGAGGTGCCCCGGGCGGCGCTGACCGCCGGGCAGATCGCCGAGGCGGCGCAGTTCTTCTCCTTCGGCACCAACGACCTGACCCAGATGGGCTGGGGCTTCTCCCGGGACGACGTCGAGGGCGCGTTCTTCTGGCGATACCTGGAGCTGGGCATCTTCGGCATCTCTCCGTTCGAGTCGATCGACCGGGAGGGCGTGGGCCGGCTGGTCCGGATCGCCGCCGAGGAGGGCCGGGCGGCCCGTCCGGAGCTGAAGCTCGGCGTCTGCGGCGAGCACGGCGGCGACCCCGAGTCGGTGCACTTCTTCCACGAGGTCGGGCTGGACTACGTCTCCTGCTCGCCGTTCCGGGTGCCGGTCGCCCGGCTGGAGGCCGGTCGGGCCGCCATCGAGACGACCGGCTCGGACAGCCGCTGACCAGCTGATCCGTACGCCCGGCGGCGGACCCGGTCCACGGGCCCGCCGCCGGTCGCGTCTCGGGGCCGGCGATCGTCGTGGACCGGCGGCGCGGCCGGCTCAGACGGGTGGGCGGCGCCAGCTGGCGTGCGGGTGCCGGGCGACCCGCCGGGTCGGCAGCGTGGTCCGGGTGGGGGTGCGGGTGGCGCGCGGGCCGTGGGTGGTCGGCAGCGCGGTGGCGCCGAGCGGACGCCGGTGCTCCAGCGCGGCACCGGCCCGGTGGGCGACCGCGCGGGCGTCGACGTGCAGCGCGGTGAGGTCGCCGGTGGCCTCGGTGACCAGGGTCAGCAGCGCGTCGGGGCCGGCCGGATAGGTCACCACGCAGCCGGCCGAGGTGTGTACCACGGACTCGCGGAACTCGCCCCGGCGTGCCGTGTCGGCCACCCGGCTGCCCAGGCCGAAGCTGGCCGCGGCCAGCGCCGCCAGGTGGGTGGCGTCCGTCGAGGGCAGGTCGCTGGAGATGAGCAGGCCGTCGGTGCCGGCGAGCACTGTGCCGGCGACCTCCGGGTGGCGCCGGCGCAGCCCCCGCAACTCCGTTCCCACCAGGTCCTCGTCCACGCGCGTCTCCCCCGTCGTGTCTCCGGTCGGTTGGTCACGTACCGCATCGGAGACGCTACCGGTGGCCGCCGTGATCCCGCGATCCCGTGACGGTCGGCGATCGGTTGACAACTCTCGTCTGATCGGGGGTTGCGGGCCGCCGGACCGGACGTCGCGGGCGCGCCGTCGCGGCCGTCCGGGCGTACGCTGATCGACATGAGCAGCGCCTGGGAGAGCCTGACCGTCGATGCCCGGGACCCGGCCCGACTCGCCCGCTGGTGGGCCGAGGCGCTGGGCTATCAGGTGGTCACCGAGAAGCCGGACGAGGTGGAGATCCGCCAGTCGGCCGACCGGCTGCCCGGCATCGTGTTCGTGCCGGTGCCCGACGGCAAGGACGGCAAGAACCGGCCGCACCTCGACCTGCGTCCCAGCGACCAGGAGGCCGAGGTCGAGCGGCTGGTGGACATGGGCGCCCGGCACGTGGACGTCGGGCAGGGCGACGTCGGGTGGACGGTGCTCGCCGACCCGGAGGGCAACGAGTTCTGCGTGCTGCGTGAGCGCGAGGAGTGAGCCGGTCTTGCGAGCCCCGCAGTCGCGAACAGGGGCATCCCGGCAGCGTGACTAGGCCGGTGGCCGGTTGACTGTCCAGCCCGAGCCCGGCCGGCCCGGGGCGGACAACCCGGCCGACGCCCGCCGCCGGGTCGAGGAGCCCCCGAAGGACTCCGGCTACGGCCGGTCGCCGTACGAGCGGGACCGCGCCCGGGTGCTGCACTCGGCGGCGTTCCGCCGGCTCGCCACGAAGACGCAGGTGCACACGGCCGGCACTGACGACTTCCTGCGTACCCGGCTGACCCACTCGCTGGAGGTCGCCCAGATCGCCCGTGAGATGGGCGCGCGGCTGGGCTGCGACCCCGACGTGGTGGACACCGCCGGGCTGGCCCACGACCTCGGCCACCCGCCGTTCGGGCACAACGGCGAGGCCGCGCTGGACCAGCTCGCCGCGGCCTGCGGCGGGTTCGAGGGCAACGCGCAGACGCTGCGGGTGCTGACCCGGCTGGAGGCCAAGGTGCTGGCCCCGGACGGGTCCTCCGCCGGGTTGAACCTGACCCGGGCCTCGCTCGACGCGGTCGCCAAGTACCCCTGGCCGCGCCGCCCGGGGCAGCGCAAGTTCGGCGTGTACGCCGACGACCGGCCGGTCTTCGACTGGCTGCGCGCCGGCGGCCCGGGCGGTGACCGGTGCTGCCTGGAGGCGCAGGTGATGGACTGGGCCGACGACGTGGCCTATTCGGTGCACGACGTGGAGGACGGCATCCACGGCGGCTACGTCACGCTGCACCCGCTGCTGACCGACCCGGACGAGCGGGCCGCCCTCTGCGCCGACGTCGCCGCCACCTACTCCGGCGAGTCCCCGGCCGACCTGGGCGAGGTGCTGGTCGACCTGCTCGCCGACCCGGTGCTCGCCCCGCTCGCCGGCTACGACGGCAGCCACCGCGCCCAGGCCGCGCTGAAGGCCACCACCAGCGTGTTGACCGGCCGCTTCGTCTCCGCCGCGGTGGCCGCCACGCAGGAGCGCTTCGGCGCCGGCCCGCACCGCCGGTACGCCGCCGACCTGGTGGTGCCGCGGTCGATCCGGGCCCGGTGCGCGCTGCTGAAGGGCATCGCGCTGCGGTACGTGCTGCGCCGGCCGGGTGCGCGGGGCCGGTACGAGCGGCAGCGGGAGGTGATCGCCGACCTGGTAGCGGTGCTGGCCGACCGGGCGCCGGCCGCGCTCGACCCGGTCTTCGCGCCGCTGTGGCGGGCCGCCCCGGACGACGCCGCCCGGCTGCGGGTGGTGGTCGACCAGGTGGCCTCGCTCACCGACCCGGCGGCGGTCGCCTGGCACACGCGGCTGGTGGGCGGTACCCCGGTCGGTGACGCGCCGAAGTTAGGCTAACCTAACTGGCATGACGGAGCGCGCCAAGAAGGTCACCACCGCCCGGGTGCTGCGTACCTCGCGGCCCACCCCGCACCTGATCCGCCTGGTGCTCGGTGGTGAGGAACTGGCCGGCCTGCCGGTGGGCGAGTTCACCGACCACTACATCAAGATCCTCTTCCCGGCGCCCGGGGTCGACCACCCCGACCCGGTGGACCTGGCCGCGATCCGTCGTGACCTGCCCCGCGAGCAGTGGCCCCGGCTGCGCGCGTACACGGTGCGGGCCTGGGACCCGCTGGCCGGTGAGCTGACCGTCGACGTGGTGCACCACGGCGACGAGGGGCTGGCCGGCCCGTGGGCGGCCGCGCTGCGCCCGGGCGACCCGGTGCGCTTCGTCGGCCCCGGCGGGGCGTACACCCCCGACCCGACCGCCGACTGGCACCTGCTGATCGGCGACGAGAGCGCGCTGCCGGCGATCGCCGCCGCCCTGGAGCGGCTGCCCGTCGGCGCCCCGGCCGTCGCGCTGGTCGAGATCGGCGACCCGGCCGACGAGCAGCCGCTGCTCAGCCCCGGCGCGGTACGGCTGTCCTGGCTGCACCGCGGCGACCGGCCGGTCGGCGAGGCGCTGCTGGCCGCGGTCCGCGAGCTGGAGTTTCCGCCCGGTGACGTGCACGCCTTCGTGCACGGCGAGGCGACGTGGGTCAAGGAGCTGCGCCGGCTGCTCCGGGTGGAGTGGGGCGTGGCCCGGGAGCGGCTCTCCATCTCCGGCTACTGGCGGCGCGGCATGGACGACGAGGGCTGGCGCTCGACCAAGCCCGAGTGGAACCGCCAGGTCGAGGCGGAGGAGTCCACCGCCCTCGCCACCTGACCCGCCACCCGGGGGCGACGGCACCGGCGACGGTGACGGTCGCCACGTGGACCCCGGCCGGGGAGTAGCTCCGGACGCGTCCGCGTGCCGATCGGCCGGACGCGTCCTTCCCCGTCGGGCCGGCGTGGCGGTCGGCGCCACACCGGGGCGTCCCCCGGCGGCGGAGCGTCGGTCCGGCAGGGCAGGATGTACGCCGAGGGGGTGGCGAGCATGGCTGGGCGGATCCGGGACGAGGACATCGCGCTGGTCCGCGAGCGCACCTCGATCGCGGACGTGATCTCCGAGACGGTGACCCTGAAGTCCGCCGGCGGCGGCAACCTCAAGGGCCTGTGCCCGTTCCACGACGAGAAGAGCCCCTCGTTCAACGTCTCGCCGGCCCGCAACGTCTGGTACTGCTTCGGCTGTGGCGCCGGTGGCGACGCGATCAAGTTCCTGATGGACGCCGAGCACCTGAGCTTCGTCGAGGCGGTCGAGCGGCTCGCCGCCCGGGCCGGCATCCAGCTGCGCTACGTCGAGGGCGACCAGGCCGCCCCGCGCGCCGCCCGGCCGCAGCACGGGCAGAAGCAGCGCCTGGTCGCCGCGCACGCCGTCGCCGTCGAGTTCTACCAGGCTCAGCTCGGCACTGCCGGGGCCCGGCCGGCCCGGGAGTTCCTCGCCCGCCGCGGCTTCGACAAGGCCGCCGCCGAGCGCTACGGGTGCGGGTTCGCCCCGGACGGCTGGGACCTGCTCACCAAGCACCTGCGCCAGCAGGGCTTCACGCACGACGAACTGGTCACCGCCGGGCTGTCCCGGCCGGCCCGCTCCGGCTCGCTGATCGACCGGTTCCGCCGCCGGTTGATGTGGCCGATCCGGGACATCACCGGTGACGTGATCGGTTTCGGCGCCCGGAAGCTCTTCGACGACGACGACGGCCCGAAGTACCTGAACACCCCCGAGACGCCGATCTACAAGAAGTCGCACGTCCTCTACGGCATCGACCAGGCCAAGCGCGAGATCGCCAAGCAGGGCAAGGTGGTCGTGGTCGAGGGCTACACCGACGTGATGGCCTGCCACCTGGCCGACGTGCCGACGGCGGTGGCGACCTGCGGCACCGCGTTCGGCGCCGACCACATCGCCGTGCTGCGCCGGGTGCTCTTCGACAGCGACGAACGAGCCGGCGAGATCATCTTCACCTTCGACGGGGACGCCGCCGGGCAGAAGGCCGCGCTGCGGGCGTTCGAGGACGACCAGCGCTTCGTCGGGCGTACGTTCATCGCGGTCAGCCCCGACAACATGGACCCGTGCGAGCTGCGGCTGGCCAAGGGCGACCTGGCGGTGCGCGACCTGGTCGCCCGCCGCGAGCCGCTGGTCGACTTCGCGCTGCGCCACGTGATCAGCCGGTACGACCTGGACACCGTCGACGGGCGGGTGGAGGCGATGCGCCGGGCCGCGCCCCTGGTCGCCAAGCTCAAGGACCGGGAGAAGCGCCCGGAGTACGTCCGCAAGCTCGCCGGCGACCTCGGCATGGAGATCGAGCCGGTGCAGCGGGCGGTGCTGGCCGCCGCCTCCGGCCAGCCCGGCCGCGAGGCCGGCCCCGCGCCGTCCCGGCCCGCCCGGCCCGAGCCGAGCGCGGACAGCCCGCAGTCGATGGTCGAGCGCGAGGCGCTCAAGCTCGCCCTCCAGGAGCCGGTGCTGGCCGGGCCGATGTTCGACGCGGTCGAGGCGGTGGAGTACCGCCACCCGGTGCACGCCGCGGTGCGCGCCGCCGTGGCGGCGGTCGGCGGGGCGTCGGCCGCAACCGGCGGCGCGGTCTGGATCGAGTCGGTCCGCGACGCCTGCGAGGACCTCGCCGCCCAGGCGCTCGTCGGCGAACTGGCCGTGGAGCCGCTGCGGATCGACGGCGAACCCGATCCGCGCTATGTCTCGGTCACCATGGCCCGGTTGCAGTGGGGCTCGGTGACCAGCCGGATCAAGGAACTCAAGTCGCGGATCCAGCGGATCAACCCGGTCAGCAACAAGGACGAGTACTTCGCGCTCTTCGGCGAGCTGCTCTCGCTGGAGCAGCACGCCCGGGCGCTGCGCGAGCAGGCCGCGGGAGGGCTGTGATGGGACTGTTCAACCGTAAGCCGAAGCTGCCGGCGCCCGCCCGCCCGCCGCTGGCCGCCGAGGAGCGGGTGCTGGCCTGGGCCGCCGCCGCCGGCAACGGCGAGGGTGACGGGGTGGTGGTGGCCAGCAACCTCGGGCTCTGGCTGCCCGGCCGGGGGCACCGGCTGGGTTGGCACGACGTCCTCAAGGCGGTCTGGTCCGGCCGCGAGCTGACCGTCACGCCGGCCGAGCGGGTCGCCGAGCGGGACGGCTACTCGGTGGTCGCCGACTGCCCGGCCGAGACGTACCTGCTGCTCGATCCGGGGGAACTGCCGCACCAGGTGCGGGCCCGGGTGACCCGCTCGGTGGCGTACACCCAGCACCACCCGCTGCCCGGCGGCGCCGGCCGGGTGGCCGCCCGCCGGGTGCCCGGCGTGGACGGCCTGACCTGGACGGTCCGGCTGGACCCCGGCACCCCGGCCGACGACGACGAAGTGCTCGCCGAGACCGACCGGCTGGTCGCCGCGGCCCGCGCCGCCACCGCACCCACCGACGCCTGACCGCGCCCGGGCCGGCGAAGCCGCTGGGTCGGGCGGTAAGCAGCGTCCCCGAATGGGCCCGGGCGGGAGCAATGTCCGAACCGGGCCCGGCGGGCGCGGTGTCCGCGCCGGGCCCGGCCGGGGTCAGTTGGCGCCCAGGTCGCGCAGCGCCTTGTCCGCGCCGCGGTGCAGCGGTACGGGGTCGGTCCGGCGGGCGGTCTCCAGGCTGATGCCCTTCGCGGCCGGGCTGGCCTGGGTCAGCGCGTCCTTGCGCTCGAACACCGTCCGGGTGATGGCGCAGGCCACGTTCGCGTCCAGGTCCTTGCGGACCAGCAGCACGTTCGGCACCACGATGGTCGGCGTGTCGGCCGCCAGGCCGTACGCGTCCTTGCCGATCGTGCCGGCCTGGTAGGCCGGGTTGATGTCGGCCAGCTTCGGCAGCAGCGGCGTGATGTCGATGAACTTCACCTGGTCCCGGGCGGTGGTGAAGAGGTCGGTCAGCCCGCCGGTGGGCACCCCGCCGGACCAGAAGAAGCCGTCGATGCTGCCGTCCTTGACGCCCTGCACCGTCTTGGCGAGGTCGAGCCGCTGCGCCTGGACGTCCTTGGCCGGATCCAGGCCGGCGGCCTCGAGCAGCCGGTTGGCGATCACCTCGGTGCCCGACTTGGGGGAGCCGGTGGAGATCCGCTTGCCGCGCATGTCCGCCACCGAGGTGATGCCCGCGTCGGCCCGCACCACGACCTGCGTGTAGTTGTCGTAGATCCGGGCGAGCGCCTCGACCGGCTGCGCGGCGGTGAAGCTGCCCTTGCCCTGCACCGCGTTGACGGCGGTGTCGAAGAGCGAGAAGGCGACGTCGTACTGGCCGGCGACCAGTTGTTCGATGTTCTGCACCGACGCGCCGGTCTCGGCGGCGGTGCCGGTCAGCTTGCCGCCGGTGGCGCCGGAGAGCTGGCCGGCCAGGGCGTTGCCGACCACGTAGTAGACGCCGGTCGCGTTGCCGGTCGCGATGCCGACCCGGGTGTCCGCGGTCACCTCGCAGGTGACCGCGCTGGCGGTGTCGTCCTTCGCCGCGCCGCCCTGCCGGCCGCCGCAGCCCGCGACGCCCGCCGCGGCGAGGGCGAGCACGCCCACCCCCGCCAGCAGCCGAATCCTGGTCCCGCTCACTGTCATACCTCCCTGACCTCCGGTGATCCGGCGCGCGGCCCGGCGGCCCGGCCGGCGGATCCGCGTCGTACGAGCACTCCGGTGGCGGCCACGGCGGCCAGCGCGACACCGACCGCTACCGGCACCGGTTCGAGCCAGAGCAGGGTCACGCCGGCCAGCGCGCCGAGGACGCGCTCCGGCACGCCGGCCGGCCCGACGCCGGGCAGCCAGCCGCCGGCCGCCACGGCCAGCACGGCGACGCTGAGCGCGACCACCACGGCGGCGACCGCGACCCGTCGCGCGCCGCCGATGCCGAGCAACCCGAGGCCGGCCGGGGTGAGCACGAAGGCGATCGGCGTCAGGTAGGCGGGCAGGGCGTACCGCAGGGTCTGCCACATGGTCGGCACCAGCCGGCCGCCGGTGACCGCCGCGGCCGCGACGGCGGCCAGCGCGGTCGGCGGGGAGACCTCGGACAGCACCGCGAAGTAGAAGACGAACATCGCCACCGCCGGCGTCGACACGCCGAGGTCGAGCAGCGCCGGACCGATGATCACCCAGCCGATGACGAACGAGGCGGTGACCGGCACGGCCAGGCCGAGCAGGCTGAGCGCGACGGCGGCGAGCAGCGCGGTGAGCGCCAGCACCAGGGTCGGGTCCGAGGCGACCGCCTGCGCGCCGCCCACCAGCAGCGCGGCCGCCTGCGGCCCGAGGCCGGTCTTCGTGGTGGTCGCGGTGATGATGCCGGCGGCGGCGCAGACGGCGGTCACCGCGAGCACCCCGCGTACGCCGGCGACTCCGGCGGCGGCGAGCCGGGCCGGGGTGAGCCGGTGGGCCCGGTCCAGGAAGGACAGTGCGGCGGCCAGGACGGTGGCGAGCACCACCGCGCGGGTGGCGGAGAAGCCGACGGCGAGCAGCACGACGATGGCGACCAGCGAGGCGAAGTGGTAGCCGAACCGGGCGAGCAGCCGCCACGGCGAGGCGGCGTCGATCAGCACCGGGCGGACCCCGGAGCGCCGGGCGTCGATCTCCACGGCCAGCAGGATGCCGAGGTAGTACAGGACGGTCGGCACCGTCGCCCAGCCGAGCACCCGCAGGTACGACACGCCCAGGTACTCGGCGATGATGAACGCCGCCGCGCCCAGCGTCGGCGGCGAGAGGATGGCGCCCACCCCGGCCGCCGCGAGCATGCCGCCGGCCCGCTCCGGCGGGTAGCCGGCCCGGCGCAGGATCGGCCAGGTCACCGCGCCGATGCTGACCGTGGTCGCGGCGCCGGAGCCGGAGACGGTGCCGAGCAGGAAGCCGGACGCGACGGCGGTGCGCCCGGCGGCTGTCCGCGACCGGCGGAACGCGGCGGTGGACAGGCCCACGAAGAACCGCCCGGCGCCGGAGAGGTCGAGCACCGCGCCGTAGATGGTGAAGAGCACGATGTACGAGGCCGCGACGTCGAGCGGGGTGCCGTAGAAGCCGCTGTCGGAGTTGTAGAAGGCGTCGACCAGTTGGCTGAAGTCGAGCCCGGCGTGGGCGACCGGCCAGGACTGCGGCAGCAGCCCGCCGTAGTAGCCGTAGCCGAGGAACAGCAGGCAGACGGCGGGCAGGATCCAGCCGGTGGTGCGGCGGCACGCCTCCAGCAACAGCAGGAGCAGCACCGTGCCCATCACCAGGTCCAGCGGCACGAGCAGGCCCTGCCGGTCGAGGAAGGCGTTGTACCCGCCGCCGCCGGAGCCGAGGCGGACCGGCAGCACGGGGTAGAGGCAGGCGACCAGGGCCAGGGCGGCCAGCGCCCAGTCCGGCAGGGTCGGCCGCGCGCCGCCCGCCGGCCGGAGCGGTCCGTCCACTCTGCCCGGTCGGTCCGGGGCGGTCCGGCCGGGCCGGATCGCGCGCCGGAGCCGGGCCGGCAGGGGCAGGTCGGCCGGGTAGGCCAGGAAGACCAGCGGCAGTACGCCCGCCAGGAAGATGATCAGGTAGTACTTGCTGCCCTGCGGCAGCGGGCGGAACACCTGCCAGAGGGCGAGCGCGGCGACTGCGAGCGCCACGCCGGCGAGCAGCAGACCGATTGCACCGGTGAGGGTCCGGCCGGGCTTCTCGTCCTCGAACCGGGCGGCCAGGTCGGGGCTGGTCGGGTCGGTGGCGGTGGTGCCGCCGTCCGGGCTGGCGGGCTCGGGGCCGTCGGCGTCGCTGCCCGGGCGTTCGGCGTCGCTGCTCGGGCGTCCGGCGTCGGGCGATGCGGCGGGGGAGTCCGCCGGCATCGTCTCCTGGGCGGGAGGTTCCGCCGGGCGGGGCGGTGCCCCGGCTCCGGGTGGACCGGGCGCGGCCTGCGGTGCGTCGGCCGGGCGACCGGGTGGCGGTGAGCCGTCGGGTGAGCGGGTGGGCGACACGGAGGGACGATACACGTCGATCAACCGGTGAGCGGGGTATCGACACCCGTCTGCCCCGTGTCGTGCCGGTGGGTTGCGGGTGCGCGGGTAAATCGGGTGGAGCTGTCGGACCCGGCGGCTAGGGTCGGGCGGTGACCACGGCTCAACCACTCATCCAGGCCCGGGGGCTGGTGAAGCGGTTCGGCGACTTCACCGCCGTCGACGGCATCGACGTCGAGGTGCGCTCCGGCGAGGCGTTCGGCTTCCTCGGGCCGAACGGCGCGGGCAAGTCCTCGACCATGCGGATGGTCGGCTGCATCTCCCCGCCCAGCGGTGGTGAGCTGCGCATCCTCGGCATGGATCCGGTCCGCGACGGCCCGGCGATCCGGGCCCGCCTCGGCGTCTGCCCGCAGCTCGACAACCTCGATCCCGAGCTGACCGTCCGGGAGAATCTGACGACCTACGCCCGCTACTTCGGCATTCCCCGCCGGGTGGCCCGGGCCCGCGCCGCCGAGCTGCTCGATTTCGTCCAGCTCAGCGAGCGCGCCGACAGCAAGGTCGAGCCGCTCTCCGGCGGCATGAAGCGTCGGCTCACCATCGCCCGCGCCCTGGTCAACGAGCCGGAGATCGTGCTGCTCGACGAGCCGACCACCGGCCTCGACCCGCAGGCCCGGCACCTGGTCTGGGAGCGGCTGTTCCGGCTCAAGCAGCAGGGCGTCACGCTGGTGCTCACCACGCACTACATGGACGAGGCCGAGCAGCTCTGCGACCGGCTGGTGGTGATGGACGGTGGGCGGATCGTCGCCGAGGGCTCACCGCGGGCGCTGATCGAGCAGCACTCCACCCGCGAGGTGGTCGAGCTGCGCTTCGCCGCCGAGTCGCAGGAGGCGTTCGCCGGCAAGGTCGACGGGCTGGCCGAGCGGGTCGAGGTGCTGCCCGACCGCATCCTGCTCTACGTCCCCGACGGCGACGCGGCGGTGGCCGAGGTCAACGCCCTCGGGCTCACCCCGGCCAACGTGCTGGTCCGGCGCAGCAGCCTGGAGGACGTCTTCCTGCACCTGACCGGGCGCACCCTGGTCGACTGAGGCGCCGCGCGCCGATCGTTGACGCACCGGGTGAACCTTTCTCGGCGTGTCGAGTTCCTGAGCTGCCAAAGATCGTGCCCGACTCAACGGGCCCTGGCCCAGGTGAGGAAGCGGTCGGTCATCCCCTCCGGCGCGGCCTGCCCGTTCAGCGCGGCGAGGTCGGTCATGGCCTCGTGCATCAGGGTGCCGAGGTAGATCAGCAGGCCCGTCCGGTTCTCCCGGTACTCGCCGAGCAGCGCCAGCCGGGCCGGGGAGCACGGCCAGGCGGCGCCGCACACCCGGCAGCGCCAGGACGGGCGCGCCGCGACGTGCGGGCGGTAACGCGGCATCAGCGCCGGCCATCCTCGCTCCGGCGCGGCGACGGCAGCCAGTGGCCACCGTTCGCCCGCCATTCCTGCGCCCTGGTCAGCCGCCCCGGGCGTCCCGGGCCGTCGGTGGGGAACACCTCCGTCGGCGCGGTCGCCCACGCCGGCCGGGTGTTGGGCGTACGGCGGGGGAGCGTGGCGGGTGGCGCCGGACGCCGGCAGCGCCAGAACCTGAGTCGCATGGGTGAGCCTCCGTCGAGCTGGGAAGGGGGCGCCCGGGACCTCGCTGTCGTCGGGCGCCCCCGGCCTGGTTCCGCCCGCCGTCTGATCCCGTGAGCGGTTCCGCTGCGTGACAGTCTGGTGAGGACCCGACTACGGTGGGAGGTCCCGCGCGCCGACGACCAGGGCGTATGGCGGTCGGTCCCTGGCGGTACGAGGATGTACGGAGGCTGTCCGTGGAACGCTCGTCCATGCTGGACCACTTCGCGGAGGAGTTGCGGCTGGCCCGAGCCACCAGCGGCATGTCGCAGAGCGCGCTGGCCGAGGCGCTGAGCTACTCGGGCGCCCTGGTCGCCAAGGTGGAGACGTGCGAGCGCCGGCCGAGCCTCGACTTCGCCCGCCGCTGCGACGCGGTGTTCGGGGCGGACGGCCGCTTCGAACGCATCCAGCGCCGGATCAGCCGGGAAACCGTGGTGCCCTGGTTCCGCGACTGGGCCGGCATCGAGCAGGAGGCCACGGCGCTACGCACGTTCGAGCCGCTCTACGTCCCGGGCCTGTTGCAGACCGAGGGGTATGCGCGCGCCATCCTCATCGGTGCCGGCCTGTTCGTAGCGGACGAGATCGAGCGGCAGGTGGCGACCCGGCTGGACCGTCAGGCGGTGCTCACTCGCGACCGGCCGCCGCTGCTCAGCGTGGTCATCGACGAGTACGTGCTGCGCCGGCGAATCGGCGGGCCGGAGGTGATGCGTGAGCAACTGCGGCATCTGGTGAAGCTGGGTGAGGCGCTGCCCCGGGTCCGGATCCAGGTCGTGCCGCTCTCCGCCGGGGCGTACGCTGGGCTCGACGGCCCCTTCGTGATCGCTACCTCGCCCACCGGCGACGACGTCGTCTACCTGGACGGGCAGCGCCACGGGCAGGTGGTCGACCGGGCCGAGTACGTGCGACAGATGGTCGAGGTGTGGGAGTCGATCCGCGGTGAGGCACTATCGCAGCAGCAGTCCCTCGACCTGATAGCGGAAGTGGCGGAGACATGGACCTGACCGGCGCCCGGTGGCGCAAGAGCACCCGCAGCAACGGCAGCGGCGGCAACTGCGTGGAGGTGGCCGACAACCTGCCCGGCGTGGTGGCCGTACGCGATTCCAAGGACCCGGCCGGCCCGGTGTTGGCCTTCGATCCCGCCGCTTGGCGGGCGTTCGTCTGGCGCGTCGCCCGGCGGTAGTTGGCCCACCCGCACGAGCCGGGCTGTCGCAGCCACGCGGGCTTGGCAGGAACGCACCCTTGCCTCCCACGGGGAATGGGGTCACGGTGACAGCGACCGACTACGACAGCTTTGCGGACGCCTACGCGGCGGGGACGAGTCCGGCCTCTTCACGCCTACCACGAGCGACCCGCGATGCTTCGCCTCGCCGGCGATGTCTCGGGCCGCCGAGTCGTCGACGCGGGGTGTGGTTCCGGCCCGAACCCGGACACCTGGCTCCGCCTCCGCCCACGCGGTCCGGGTCGGCCCCGCCTGATCCGGTTTGGGGCGGGACGCACGGGCGTCCCGCCCCAAACCGGTGGTCACTCCAGCCCCGGCAACCGGGTGGCCGTCCGCCCGTCGGTGGTCAACCGGACCCCATCGGCTCCGGCGAGCAGGACCTGTCCCGGTGCCCAGCTGAGCACCAGACCGCCCCGGGTCACCAGGTTCTTCGTGAAGTGCCGGCCGCGGTCGTGACTCACCCACAGGAACCCGTAACCGTTGTCGTCCGTGTCCCCGATCAGGAGGCTGCCATCCGCGCCCACCACCAGTTGCCGGTCGCCGCGCAGCCCGGCCGGCAGGTCGGTCTCGACCCGCTGCCAGGTCCGGCCGCCGTCGCCGGTCCGCATGATCGTGGCAAGGCTGCCGGCCGGCGGCGGACCGCCGCCCATCGGTGAGTAGGGCTCCGCCAGCAGGTACGCCACCTGCCCGCTCTCCGCCGCCACGGACGTCACCGCGCCACCGTTCGGGGCCAGCACGGTCTCCCAGGTCGCGCCCCGGTCGGCGCTGCGCGCCAGCACCGAGGGCTGGTGCACATCGCCCGGCCGGAAGGCGGCCCAGAGCACCCCGTCCGGGCTCGCGTACAGGCTGTTCATCGGGTACGACGTCGGCACCCCCGCCCGTAGCCGGTAGGCGGTGCCCGTGTCGGGGTCGACGGCCATCGGTTCGCGCAGCCCCCACCACGCCAGTCCAGAGGAGACCAGTCGGGCCTTCGGCGGGAAGGCGTCCACGGTGACGATGGCGCTCGCCCCGTCCCGCCAGGTCCGCCCCTCGTCGGTGGACAGGTAGGACCGCCCGTCGACGCTCACCAGGTAGGTCCGCGCACTGAGCGGGAAGTATCGGACGTCCGACTTGCCTATCCCGTTCTCGATCCGGCAGGGCCCGTCGTATCGCGCCGGGCGGTACGGCGACCAGGTACGCCCGAAGTCCCTGGTGCTGGTGAAGTCCAGCGCGCAGTTGACGTTGGTGACCCGGACGCCGACCACCGACCGGTCACTGAGGAGGAAAAGCTCGGCTCCGGCGGGTGGTGCCGGGACCGCGGTCGGGTCGGCAGTGGGGTTGCCGGCGCCGCCCAGGCCCCCGGCGACCGGGGTCAACGCCGTGCCGGCGAGCGCGGCCACGACGGCCAGCAGTAGCCCGCCGCGCCGCCTGCGCCGGGTCTGGCCGCGCACGCTGGCAACCGCGCGGAGCTCGTCGAGCGGCGGCTGCCGGACGGCCCGGCTGAGCGTGGCGACATCGAAGCCGGGCAGTTCACGATCGGACATCGGTCCTCCCGATAGTGGTGACGGTGACGTCGGAGCCGGCATCGGCCGGGTCAACCTCGGTGAGCAGCCGGGCGAGAGCCTGCCGGCCACGGGAGAGCCGGGACTTGACAGTGCCGGCCGATACGCCGAGCGTCGCCGCGACCTCGTCCACCGGCAGGTCGACCAGGTAGTGCAGGGCCAACGCGTGTCGCTGCCCCTCGGGCAGGTCGCGCAGCGCGGCGAGGAGGGCGAGGTGTTCGGGTGACCGGTCCGCGACCTCGGGCGGCGGTCCGATGCGGCGCAGCAACCTGTCCAGCACCCGCCGGCGCCGATGCCGGCTACGCGCGACGTTCACCGCCACCCGGCGCAACCACGCCTGCGGGTTCTCCAACGCGGCGAAGCTGCGCGGCGCCATCAGCGCCCGGGTGAACGCCTCCTGGACCGCCTCCTGCGCCTCGTTCAGGTCGCCGGTCACCGCGTACAACTGGACGACCAGCCGGCGGTAGCAGGCCGCGTATACCTCGGAGATCAGTTCGTCGGACACCGTCACCTCCCCTCTCCACCTGTTCCACTCGCGGGCGGAGAGAAAGGTTCCGGGCGACCGGCCAGAAGATGTCAGCCACCGCGAACGCGAGCGCGAAGGCTGCTCGGCGCGGTGGACGTCGGAAAAGCTCCGGGCCGAGCCCCGATGACAGGGCCGACGCCGAGCGCACCACCGGCGCCACCGAGCAGCTGAACCGAGGACGCGGCCAACGCGTCGGAAATCATTGACATGTCGGCAACCTCCGACATATCTTGGGACGGTGCCCGAAGACGACGTGTTCCTCGCGCTGGCGAACCCGATTCGCCGCAGGCTGCTGCAGTTGCTCGCGGAGGGACCTCGAACGGCTGGCGACCTCGCCGACCAGTTCGAGTTGAGCCGGCCCGCGGTCGCCGAACACCTGCAGGTGCTCCGGCGCGCCGCGCTGGTGTGCGATGAACCCAGGGGCCGCCAACGGCACTACCACCTCACCGCGGAGCCTCTCGCCCAGGTCGGCGACTGGCTCCATCCGTTCGAACGATTCTGGCGCCAGCGGCTGCGCTCGCTCGCCGATGTCGCCGAGGAGGACCAATGACCACAACCAACACCGACACGATCGCCATCGACCAGTTCGTCGACGCCCCACCGAGCAAGGTCTGGCGCACGCTCACCGAGCCCGAACTGCACGCCCGCTGGTGGGTCCCCGGCGACATCGCCGCAACCGTCGGTCACCGCTTCCACCTGCAGATGCCCGGCTGGGGATCGGTGCCCTGCGAAGTGCTCGAAGTCGTCCCCGAACAGAAGCTCGTCTACACCTTCAACGAGACCTGGACGCTGGCCTGGCGTCTCGTCGCGGAAGGCAGCGGCACTCGCCTGTTCTTCGAGCACAGCGGATTCGACTTCGACCTGAAGTCCGACCGTGACGCCTTCAACCGCATGGGACCCGGATGGCGAGACAAGGTGCTGCCGCAACTCGTCCAGACCGCCAGCCAGCTCACCGGCTGACATTCACGCCCGGCTGCCCCGCGCGACGGCCGTCACGCCTCCGGATCGCCGCCCGGGCGGCGACCTGGGCGCGGACCCGGGCGGCCACCGCGCCATCGGCGGTGAGCTGGTGCATCCGCCACCGGCGGCCGCGACGGTCGACATGCTCGGTAGCCCCGCCCGCTGCGGAAACTGCCACGACAGGTTCGGGCGTCGGTCGTAGGGTGGCCACGGCCTGTCGTACCCCCGGGGTAGGAAGGCCGTGATGGACGGCGGCGACGGGGGCGATCGGGTGAGTGTGACGCAACAGGCGCGGGCGCGGCCGCCGCTGCCCCGGGTGCCGGCGCTCGCGGTGCTGGCGCACTACCTGGTCGGCTACCGGCGCACCTGGCGGGCCGGGGTCTTCTCCTCGTTCCTGCTGCCGGTGCTGACCGTGGTCGGCTTCGGGCTGGGCGTGGGGGCCTACATCGACCAGGGCGTCGGCGGGGTGCGCTACCTCGACTGGCTGGTGCCGGGGCTGATCGCCTCGACCGCGTTGCAGGTGGCCATCGGCGAGTCGACCTGGCCGGTGTTCAGCAACTTCCAGTGGATCAAGACCTACTTCGCGCAGAGCGCCGCGCCGCTGCGGGTGGCCGACATCCTCACCGGTCACCTGGCCTTCGTGCTGTTCCGGGTGCTCACCACGATCGCCGCGTTCCTGGTGGTGACCGCCCTGTTCGGGGCGCTGCGTTCGCCCTGGGCGCTGGTGGTGCCGGCGGTGGTGGCGCTGCTCGGGCTGGCCGTGGCGGCGCCCACCTTCGCGTACGCGTCGGCGGTCGACAGCGACAGTTGGCTGGCCATGCTGTTCCGCTTCGCGGTCATCCCGATGACGCTCTTCGCCGGGGTGTTCTTCCCGGTCGAGTCGCTGCCGGTCGGGCTGCGCTGGGTGGCGTACGCGACGCCGCTCTGGCACGGCGTCGACCTGTGCCGGGCGGCCACCCTGGGCGTCGATCCGCAGTGGTCGGTCGCCGGCCACCTGCTCTACCTCGCGGCCTGGGCGCTCGGCGGCTGGCTGCTGGCCCACCGGGCGTTCCGCCGCAAGCTGGTCGTCTGAGGAAGGCTGTCGTGGTCACTCTCGTGCTGCCCCGGCTGGTCGACGTCTCCGCCGCGGGCCGACGGTCGGTGTCGGTCGCCGAGCGCAACGTCGCGGCCCTGAAGTCGGTCTACTGGCTGCTGCTCCTCTCCGGCTTCGTGGAGCCGCTGCTCTACCTGCTCTCCATCGGCGTCGGGGTGGGCGCCCTGGTCGGCGACCTCACCCTGCCCGGCGGCCAGATCGTCACGTACGCGGCGTTCGTGGCCCCGGCGATGCTCGCCTCGTCGGCGATGACCGGCGCGCTGGCCGAGACCACCTTCAACTTCTTCGGGAAGATGAAGTACATGAAGCTGTACGACGGGGTGATCGCCACCCCGGTGCAGCCGTTCGAGATCGCCCTCGGCGAGCTGGGCTGGGCGATGCTGCGGGGCAGCGCCTACTCGGCGGCCTTCCTCGCCGTGATGGTGGCGATGGACCTCACCACCGCCGCGCGGGCGCTGGTCGCCTTCCCGGCCGCGGTGCTGGTCGGCTTCGCCTTCGGGGCGATCGGCATGGCCGTCTCCACCCTCATGCGCAGCTGGCAGGATTTCGACCTGATGGGGTCGGCCCAGTTCACCCTCTTCCTCTTCTCCGGCACGTTCGTGCCGGCCGAGGCGTACCCGTCGGTGCTGCGCTGGCTGGTCGAGGTGACCCCGCTCTACCGGGCGGTGCACCTGATCCGGGGCGTCACCGTCGGCGGCGACGGCTGGTCGTGGCTGCCCGACGTGCTCTACCTGCTGGCCGTGCTGGCCGTCGGGTTGCTGGTGGCGTCGCGCCGGATGGGCAGATTGCTCTACAAGTAGGTGATCGCGCCGACGTCCGAGGGTCTGGTCTCCGCCCCGGCTGTCGGTGGTGGTGCCCTCCGCGCGCCGGATGCTGATCCGCCCGCCGTGGTGTGTCGACCGTCACGCCGGCGCCCTTTGCTTGACCGGTCAAGCAATGCACATACTTGACCGGTCAATTGTCTGTCCCGCGCCCTGGAGGCCACCCATGCCTGAGCTGGAGTTCGGACTCGACACCTTCGGCGACGTCCCAGCGGACGACTCCGGTGCGCTGGTCTCCTACGCCGCCGCGATCCGGCAGGTCGTCGACGAGGCGGTGCTGGCCGAGCAGGTCGGCGTCGACGTCATCGCCCTCGGCGAGCACCACCGGCCCGAGTACTCCATCTCGACCCCGGAGACCGTCCTCGCCGGCATCGCCACCCGCACCTCACGGATCCGGCTCGCCTCCGGCGTGACGGTGCTGAGTTCGGACGATCCGGTCCGGGTGTTCCAGCGCTTCGCCACCGTGGACGCGATGTCGAACGGCCGTGCCGAGGTCATCCTCGGCCGTGGCTCGTTCACCGAGTCCTTTCCGCTGTTCGGCTACGACCTGAGCGACTACGACGTGCTGTTCGAGGAGAAGATCGAGCTGTTCGTCAAGCTGCTCGACGAGAAGCCGGTCACCTGGAGCGGCACCAAGCGTGCCCCGCTCGACAACGCCGACGTCTTCCCGAAGACCGAATCGGGCCGCCTCACCACCTGGGTGGGCGTCGGTGGCTCACCGCAGTCGGTGGTCCGCACCGCCCGATACGGCCTGCCGCTCATGCTCGCCATCATCGGTGGCCAGCCGGGCCGCTTCGCGCCCTACATCGACCTGTACCGCCGGGCGTCCGCGCAGTTCGGCACGACCGCGTACCCGGTCGGCATGCACTCGCCGGGCTTCATCGCCGACACCGACGAGGAAGCCAAGGAGATCTACTGGCCGCACTACCGGGTCATGCGCGATCGGATCGGCGCGCTCCGCGGTTGGCCGCCCATCCGGCGTGCGGAGTTCGACGCCGAGGTCGAGCAGGGGTCCCTCTACATCGGTGCACCGGAAACCGTCGCCGGCAAGATCGCCCGCGCGGTCGGCACCCTCGGCGTCGGCCGGTTCGACCTCATCTACACCGCTGGCGCCCAGCCGATCAGCGCGCGGCTGCGGGCCGTCGAGCTCTACGGCACCAAGGTGGTCCCGATGGTCCGCGACATCCTCGCCGGCTGACCCGCGTTCGAGGCGGCGCAATCCGCCATCCCCGGCAGTGGCGAGACAACCTGGGAGAAGGACATGAACGACGTCGTCCGGCAGGGCCCGCAGACCCTCGGCATCCTCGGTGCCGGCAAGGTGGGCACGGTGCTGGCCCGGCTCGCCCTGGCCGCCGGCTACCAGGTGCTCATCGCGGGCTCCGGCGACCCGGCGAAGATCGCCCTCACCGTCGACGTGCTCACGCCCGGGGCGGTCGCCGTCACCGCCACCGAGGCCGCGGCCCGGGCGGACCTCGTCATCCTCGCCCTTCCGCTGGGCAGGTACCGCACCATCCCGGCGGACGCGCTGCGCGGCAAGCTGGTCGTCGACGCCATGAACTACTGGTGGGAGGTCGACGGCATCCGCGACGACCTCACCGACCCGCGCACCTCGTCCAGCGAGACCGTCCAGGCCTTCCTCCCCGGCTCCCGGGTGGTCAAGGCGTTCAACCACATGGGCTACCACGACCTTGAGGACGGGGCCCGGCCCGCGGGCGACGCCGGCCGCAAGGCCCTGGCCATCGCCGGCGACGACCCCGCCGATCTCGACACGGTCGCCGCGCTGGTCGACGCGCTCGGCTTCGATCCGGTCGTCGCCGGCCCCCTCGCGGCCGGCGTCCGTCTCGAACCGGGCACCGAGCTCTTCGGCGCCAACGTCGACGCCGACGAGGTTCGTGCCCGGCTCGACCGGTTCCCGCAGTCGGCGCGCGGGCAACTCATCGCCCGCGCGCGAGCCTGAGCCGGCACCCGGGGCAGGCGCGGCGGGGCGGCGTCCGGCCGGTCCCCGTTGCCCGATGCCACCGGCCCGCCGGGGGCGACCGACGCCGCCTCCGACTCCCACGCCGAGGCCTACGCGGACGCCGGACGCCGGCGCCGGACGGGCAGGTTGCGCCCCGACCGGGTGGTTAGCCGGCCCCTGCCTCGGGCATGTCGGGGGTTGACGCCGACGACGAGGGAGGGGCGATGGCCGCCGACAATTCCTCCGCCCGCGAGGGGCGGGACCCTGCCGGGCCGGCCGGGCCCGACGGGGGGCCGGAGAGCCCGGCCCAGCTGCCGGGCACCGGGTGGAAGGCGGCGCTGCGGCGCACCGTCCGCGAGTTCCAGGACGACAGCCTGACCGACTGGGCGGCGGCGCTGACCTACTACGGCGTGCTCTCCATCTTCCCGGGTCTGCTGGTGCTGATTTCCATCCTCGGCCTGCTCGGGCCGCGGGCCACCCAGGGCGTCAAGGACACCGTCAACGACGCGGTGCCGCAGGAGAACATCCGGGAGATCATCGACACCGCGATCGGCCAGGCGCAACAGAGTGGCGGGCTGGCGAGCCTGGCCGCGATCCTCGGTCTGCTGGCCGCCTTCTGGTCCGCGTCCGGCTACATCGCGGCGTTCATGCGCGCCTCGAACACCATCTACGACGTGCCCGAGGGTCGGCCGATCTGGAAGACCCTGCCGATCCGGATCGGGGTCACCGCGGTGATCGGGGTGATGCTGCTGGCCTCCGCGGTGATCGTGGTCTTCACCGGCGGCCTGGCCGAGCAGGTCGGCGAGGCGATCGGGGTCGGCTCCACCGTGGTGACGGTCTGGAACATCGCCAAGTGGCCGGTGCTGCTGGTCCTGGTGAGCCTGATGTTCGCGATCCTCTACTGGGCCTCGCCGAACGCGCGGCACGGCGGCTTCCGCTGGGTCAGCCCCGGCGGCGTCCTGGCCGTGGTGATCTGGCTGGTCGTCTCCGGCCTGTTCGCGCTCTACGTGAGCAACTTCGGCTCGTACAACAAGACGTACGGGGCGCTGGCCGGCGTGATCATCTTCCTGGTCTGGCTCTGGCTCAGCAACA
This sequence comes from Micromonospora sp. CNZ280, assembly GCF_011759515.1. Lineage (NCBI taxonomy): Bacteria > Bacillati > Actinomycetota > Actinomycetes > Micromonosporales > Micromonosporaceae > Micromonospora > Micromonospora sp. CNZ280. The sequence continues at coordinate 530,627 of NZ_JAAOYP010000001.1, read as the reverse complement.
TCGCGATCCTGCTCGGCGCCGAGTTCGACGCCGAACTGGAGCGCAGCCGCGCCTTCTCGGCCGGGCACGCGGCCGACGAGGAGCCGTACGTCGAGCTGCGCGACGACCGCAAGCTCCGCAAGAAGCGCAACGCCCGCCGCCGCTAACCCCCTACCCCTCCCGGCGATCTTGCACTTTCAGCCCGCCCTATGTCCCGAATCGGGGCATTTGCGGGGGCGCAAAGTGCAAGATCGCGCGGGGTGGCGAGCGGGGCTCTTTTCTTGATCCACTATTAGCTTTTGCTCGGACAGACAAAAGTTGGCGTCAGATTGGCCGAAGCTCTGGACATGCGGCACGGAACGCTCCTACTGTGTCGGGCACAACACTTCGGCGTCACGCCGACGTGGACGAGCCCCTGAAGAGGTGAGCCCGGTGCGGACCGTGGACCCGTTGCACGTACGGCTGTTGCGGTTGCTCCGCGACGAGGGAGCGGTGTCCCGCGCCGAGCTGGCCGACCGGTTGCAGATGCCCCGCCCCCGCCTGCTCGCCGAGCTGGAACGGCTGGTGGGCCTCGGCTACGTCGCCGAGGCCGGGCTGGCCGCCTCCCGCGGCGGTCGCCGCTCCACCCTGGTCGAGCTCAGCCCGCACCTGCGGTTCGCCGCGGTCGACCTGGGCGCCAGCTCGATCGACGTCGAGGTGGTCAACGGCCGGCTGGAGCCGGTGGCCGCGTACGCCGAACCGGCCGACATCCGCTCCGGCCCGAAGCTGATCCTCCAGCGGGTCAACGAGCTGCTGCACAAGGCCAAGGTGGACGGCGCCTACGAGCGCCTCGACGCGGTCGGCATCGGCGTGCCCGGCCCGGTCAGCTTCCGCGACGGCGTCCCGGTCTCTCCGCCGATCATGCCCGGGTGGGACCGCTTCCCGGTGCGCGAGCTGCTCACCCGGGAGCACGGCTGCCCGGCCGTGGTCGACAACGACGTCAACATCATGGCGATCGGGGAGCGGCACGGCGGGGTGGCGCACTCGGTGGACGACTTCCTCTTCGTCAAGATCGGCACCGGTATCGGCTGCGGCATCTACCTCAGCGGCGAGGTCTACCGGGGCACCGACGGCTGCGCCGGGGACATCGGCCACATCCAGGTCGACTCGCACGGTCCGATGTGCTCCTGCGGCAACGTCGGCTGCCTGGAGGCGCTGTTCAGCGGCGCCGCGCTGGCCAAGGACGCGACCGCCGCCGCGCGCAGCGGCGCCTCCCCGGCGCTGGTCGAGCGGCTCGCCGCCCGGGGCGAGGTGACCGCGCTGGACGTCGCCGAGGGCGCCGTCGAGGGCGACGTCACCTGCATCCAACTGATCCGCGACGGGGGGCGGCGGGTCGGCGGCGTACTGGCCGGGCTGGTGAGCTTCACCAACCCGTCGATGATCGTGATCGGCGGCGGCCTCGCCCAGCTCGGTCACATCCTGCTCGCCGAGATCCGCAGCGTGGTCTACCGCCGGTCGCTGCCGCTGGCCACCGGCAACCTCCCGGTCGTCCTGTCCGAGCTGGGGCCGCGCGCCGGGGTGGCCGGCGCCGCCGTCCTCGCCAGCGACGTGGCCTTCGGGGAGGCGTCATGACCGAGCAACCCGAGGAGGCCGTCGTGACAGATGCTCCGCTGGTCGAGGCGCCCGCCGACGCCGTCGCGGGCGAGGTGGTGCTGCGCCTCACCGACGTGGTCAAGACCTTCCCGGGCGTACGGGCCCTGGACGGGGTGCAGTTGGAGGTGCGCGCCGGCGAGGTGCACTGCCTGCTGGGGCAGAACGGCGCCGGCAAGTCCACCCTGATCAAGGTGCTCGCCGGGGTGCACCGGCCCGACTCCGGGCAGGTCGAGTGGCGCGGCGAGCCGGTCAGCTTCGCCAACCCGCAGGCCGCCATGCGCGCCGGCATCGCCACCATCTACCAGGAACTCGACCTGGTCGAGGACCTCTCGGTGGCGGAGAACACCTTCCTCGGCCACGAGCCGCGCCGGTTCGGCTTCGTCCGGCGCGGGCACATGGCCCGGCGTACCCGGCAGATCCTCGGCCGGCTCGGCCACGCGGAGATCGCGCCCGGGCGGATGGTCCGCGCCCTGCCGGCGGCCGGCAAGCAGGTGGTCAGCATGGCCCGCGCGCTCTCCCACGAGGCGCGACTGATCATCATGGACGAGCCGAGCGCGGTGCTGGCACACGACGAGGTCGGCAACCTGTTCCGGATCATCCGCGAGCTGACCGCCCAGGGGATCGCCGTCATCTACATCTCGCACCGGCTGGAGGAGATCCGCGAGATCGGCGACCGGGTCACCGTACTCAAGGACGGCCGGACCACCGCGGCGAACCTGCCGGCCCGCGAAACCCCGACCCGCGACCTGGTCAGCCGGATGACCGGCCGCACCATCGAGTACGTCTTCCCGGACCGCCCCACCGCAGGCGCCGGCGGCGACGAGCTGCTGCGGGTCGACGGGCTGACCCGGTCGGGGGAGTTCGCCGACGTCTCGCTCAGCGTCCGGGCCGGGGAGATCGTGGGCATCGCCGGGCTGGTCGGCTCGGGCCGCTCCGAGCTGCTGGAGACCATCTACGGCGCCCGCCGGGCCGAGGCCGGCACGGTCACCATGGCCGGCCGGACGCTGCGTCCGGGCAGCGTCGGCGCGGCGGTACGGGCCGGCATGGGGATGGCCCCGGAGGAGCGCAAGAGCCAGGCCCTGCTGCTCGGCGAGCCGATCTACCGCAACGTCACGCTGGCCACCTTCGGCCGGTACGCGCGGCTCGGCTTCACCGACGTCGGCCGGGAGCGGGCCGAGGCGGACCGGATCGCCGAGAGCCTGGAGCTGCGCCCCCGTGACGTCCGCCGGCCGGTGCGCACCCTCTCCGGCGGCAACCAGCAGAAGGTGGTGGTCGGGCGGTGGCTGCTCGGCGACACCCGGCTGCTGCTGCTCGACGAGCCGACCCGGGGCGTGGACGTCGGCGCCCGGTCCGAGCTGTACCAGGTCATCCGGGCCCTGGCGGCCCGCGGCGTCGGGGTGCTGCTGGTCTCCAGCGAGGTGCCCGAGGTGCTCGGTCTGGCCGACCGGGTGCTGGTGATGCGGGAGGGGCGGGTCGTCCGCGAAGCCCCGGCCGGCGAACTGGACGAGAACACCGTGCTCGACCTCGTCATGGCGGGGTCCCTGATGGAAGGCGCACCGGCATGAGCGATGTACCTCCCACACCCACCGCGGAGCGGGCGGCGCAGCTGCCGGCGCAGTCCCCGCCGGTGGACCCGGCGGAGACGGCCGCGGCCGTCGGGCCGGCGGCGGTCGCCGGTCGGCTCTCCTGGTGGCGGGGCGACGGCGGCGAGGGCGCCCGCCGCAACCTCGCGTTGATCGGGGTGCTGCTGGTGCTGATCGTGATCGGCGCGGTCACCCGCTCGGACCTCTACTCCAACCCGGACTGGGTCTGGGACAACGTGCTGAGCATCCTCAAGCTGGCCTCGGTGGTCGGCGTGGTCACGGTCGGGATGACCTTCGTGATCATCGGGGGTGGCATCGACCTCTCGGTCGGCGCGATCGTCGCGCTCGCCGGGGTCTGGTGCACCACGGTGGCCACCCAGAGCTACGGCGCCGGCGGCATGATCTTCAGCGCACTCACCGTCGGGCTCGCCGTCGGCCTGGTCAACGGGTTGCTCATCTCGTACGGCCGGCTGGTGCCGTTCATCGCCACGCTGGCCATGCTGGTGGCCGCCCGCGGCCTGGCCGCGGAGATCTCCGACAAGCAGACCCAGGTGTCGAACAACTCCGTGATCAACGGACTGGCCAGCAACGACCTGCTCGGCATCCCGCTGCTGGTCTACATCCTCGCCGCGGTGGTGGCGGCCGGCTGGGTGCTGCTCAACCGCACCACCTTCGGCCGGCGAACGGTGGCCGTCGGCGGCAACCCGGAGGCGGCCCGGCTGGCCGGCATCAACGTCAAGCGGCACACCCTGCTGCTCTACGCGCTCTCCGGGCTGTGCTGCGGCATCGCCGCCATCATGCTCACCGCCCAGGCCAACTCGGCCCAGGCGGCGATGGCGAACCTCTACGAGCTGGACGCGATCGCCGCCGCGATCATCGGCGGCACGCTGCTCAGCGGCGGGCGGGGGACCATCATCGGCTCCCTGCTCGGGGTGGTCATCTTCGCCACCATCACCAACCTCTTCGCCATCAACGGCCTTTCCACCGAGGCCCAGAACATGGTCAAGGGCGGCATCATCGTCGCGGCCGTCCTGGTCCAGCAGGTCAAGTTCCGCAGCCTCACCCAGTTCCTGGGCCGCAACCGGCTCACCACCACCTGACCCGATCCCGACCACGCACCACCCGGGCCACCGGAGCACGCGACGGTGGCCGGGCCCCGCACACCCTTTTCCGAGCACCGCGAACCCCTTCTCTCCACCACCGCGAAACAGGAGGTCGTCATGACCCAGCACAGTCGCGACCTGTCGCGCCGCAGACTGCTCTTCGGCGGGGCCGCCGTGGGCGCCGGTGTGCTCCTCGCCGGGTGCACCAGCAACGAGCAGGAGCCGACCGAGGCGCAGACCAAGGCGGCCGGCGCGCCCGGCGGCAACAGCGAGCCCGGCAAGCGGGTGACGGTCGGCTTCTCCGCGCCGGCCGCGGACCACGGCTGGATCGCCGCCATCACCAACAACGCCAAGGCGCAGGCCGGGACGTACTCCGACGTGGAGTTCAAGACGGTCGAGGCCGGCGCCGACGCGGCGGCCCAGCGGGCGGCGCTGTCCACCCTGATCTCGCAGAAGCCGGACGTGATCGTACTGCTGCCGCACGACGGCAAGGAGCTCAACGCCTTCGGCCTGGAGGCGATGAACGCCGGCATCCCGGTGGTCAACCTGGACCGGGCGTTCCCGGACGCGCGGGCCTACCGGCTGCAGATCAAGGGCGACAACTACGGCATGGGGGTGGCCGCCGCCACCTACATGATCGCGCAGTTCAAGGCGAAGGGCCTGACCAACCCGGTGATCGGTGAGATCGCCGGCATCGACTCGCTGGAGCTGACCCAGGAGCGGTCGAAGGGCTTCGCCGACACGCTCACCGCGGCCGGCTTCCGGGTCGCCAACCGCCGGGCGGCGGAGTTCACCGCCGACTCGGGCCAGCGGGAGGCGGCGCAGCTGCTCCAGGCGCTGCCGAAGATGGACGCGCTCTGGAACCACGACGACGACCAGGGCATCGGCGTGCTGGCCGCGATCAACCAGGCCAACCGCAAGGAGTTCTTCATGGTCGGTGGCGCCGGCTCGAAGAAGGCGATGGAGGACATCCAGGCGGACAACACCCCGCTCAAGGCGACGGTCACCTACAGCCCGTCGATGGCCTCGTCGGCCATCTCGCTGGCCCGGCTGATCGCCCAGGGCCGGGGCATGTCCGACCTGGTGGAACTCCAGGTGCCCAAGGAAATCATCCTCGCCTCCGAGACGATCACCAAGGAGAACGCGAGCAACTACCTCAAGCTCGGGTTCTGACACACGGGGGGAGACCCACCTTGTCCACGACGAACAAGCAACTGCGGGTCGGCATGGTCGGCTACGCGTTCATGGGCGCCGCGCACTCGCAGGCGTGGCGCACCGTGAACCGGGTGTACGACCTGCCGGCGCGGGCCCGGATGGCGTTGATCTGCGGCCGGGACGCCGGGAAGGTGGCCGACGCCGCCGACCGGCTCGGCTGGGAGGCGTACACCACGGACTGGCGTGACCTGGTCAGCCGGGACGACATCGACGTGGTGGACGTCTGCACGCCCGGCGACAGCCATGCCGAGATCGCACTCGCCGCGCTGGCCGCCGGCAAGCACGTGCTGTGCGAGAAGCCGCTGGCCAACACGGTCTCCGAGGCCCGGGCGATGGCCGCCGCGGCGGCCACCGCCCAGGCCGCCGGCGTGCGGTCGATGTGCGGATTCAACTACCGCCGGGTGCCCGCGGTCACGATGATGCGGCAGCTGGTCGCCGACGGACGGCTCGGAGTCATCCGGCACGTCCGGGCGACGTACCTGCAGGACTGGATCGTGGACCCGCAGTTCCCGCTGGTCTGGCGGCTGCAGAAGGACAGGGCGGGCTCCGGTGCGCTCGGCGACATCGGCGCGCACATCATCGACCTGACCCAGTTCGTCACCGGACGGCGGATCACCGGGGTCAGCGCGGTGACCGAGACGTTCGTCAAGGAACGGCCGCTGCCCGCCGGGTCGAGCGGGCTGGCGGCCACCGTGGACGGTGCGGGCCCGGTCGACGGGCATGGTTCCGCCGACGGGCACGCCCCGGCCACCGGCCCGGTCACCGTCGACGACGCCGCGGTCTTCGTGGCCCGGCTCGACGGCGGCGCGCTGGCCACGTACGAGGCGAGCCGGTTCGCCACCGGTCGCAAGAACGCCCTCCGGGTGGAGATCAACGGCTCCCTCGGGACCGTGGTCTTCGACCTGGAACGCCTCAACGAGCTGGAGTTCTACGACGCCACCCGACCCAGCGCCGAGCAGGGCTTCAGCCGCATCCTGGTGACCGAGGGCGAGCACCCGTACATGTCGGCCTGGTGGCCGCCCGGCCACATCATCGGCTACGAGCACTCGTTCACCCACCAGATGCGGGACTTCATCGAGGCGATCGCCACCGGCGCCGACCCGGCCCCCTCCTTCGCCGACGCGTTGCAGGTCCAGTTGGTGCTGGACGCGGTGACCCGGTCGGCGGAGCTCGGTTCCTCGTGGACCGACGTGGAGCCGGCGCTGGCCCCGGTGGCCGCCTGAGCCACCTCCGGGACCGACCGGCGAGGGCCCGGCCGCGGTTTGCGCCCCGCGGCGGGGACGAGGCCGGTTCCGGAGGACGTGCAGCCGGGCCGTACGGCCCGGTGGCGCACGAGCAGGACGGTCGTCCGGTGCGGCCGGACCGGGATTCCCCGGCCGCACCGGAGGGCCGCCACCAACCCGGCGATCCGGAGGACCAGATGGCACTCCCAACCGCTCGCGTCCACTTCGTCGCCCGCTCCCACCCCCGCGGGTGCTCCGCACCCCGGGCATCGACCGTACCGGCGGACGGCGCCGGCTGAGACGTCCGGCCGGGGCGCGCCGACGCCCCGACCGGCCGGATGCGGGGGAGGCAGGGTCGAGACGCCGACCGACCCTGCCTACCAGCCCCGTCCGTCCGGCCCGCACCGGGAACCGGTCCGGCGCCGTCGCCGCCGACTTCGACGCCGGCCGGTCAGCTCCACCCGAGGTGGACGGCCGGACGGGGCCATCCGCTCCGCCGGAAGATCTTCCCCAACGCAAAGAAATATGTATATAATTCTATTTACGGCCGGTTCCTCCTGATCTGGGAAGGAGCACCATGCGTACGGGTGTCTGGCTGGTGGGGGCGCGCGGCTCGGTCGCGACCACCAGCATCGTGGGAGCGCTCGCTCTGCGGGCGGGGCTGGCCGGCCCCACCGGCTGCGTCACCGAGCTGGCCGAACTGCGCGGGCCAGCTCTGCCGTCCTTCGCCGACCTGGTCTTCGGCGGCCACGACGTGGTCGCCACCCCACTGGTCAAGCGGGCCGAGGCGCTCGCCGACGCCGGCGTGGTGCCCGGGCGGCTGGTCGCCGCGCTGGCCGACGAACTGGCAGCGGTCGAGCGGGAACTGCGCCCCGCGCCGGCCGGGGGCAGCCAGGCCGACCGGGCCGCCGCCACCGTCCGCGACCTCGACGACTTCCGCCGCCGCAACGAGCTGGAGCGGATGGTGGTGGTCAACGTCTCGGCCACCGAACCGGTCGCCCGGCCGCATCCGGCGCACGCCGACCCGGCCGCGCTGCGGGCCGCGCTCGCCGGCGCCGAGGAGGTGCTGCCGGCCAGCTCGCTCTACGCGTACGCGGCGGTCACCGCCGGCTGCCCGTACGTCGACTTCACCCCGTCCACCGGGCTGCGGCTGCCGGCGCTGCGGGCGCTGGCCGACGAGCGCGGCCTGCCGTACGCCGGGCACGACGGCAAGACCGGGGAGACCCTGGTCAAGTCGGTGCTCGCCCCGATGTTCGCGATGCGGCACCTGGCGGTGCGCTCCTGGTCCGGGGTGAACCTGCTCGGCGGCGGCGACGGCGCCACGTTGGCCGACCCGGCCGCCAACGCGGCCAAGGTGGAGAGCAAGCAGCGGGTGCTCGGCGAAACCCTCGGCTACCAGCCGCAGGGCGGCACCCGGATCGACTACGTCGAGAACCTCGGCGACTTCAAGACCGCGTGGGACCTGGTCACCTTCGCCGGGTTCCTGGGCACCGGGATGCGGCTGGAGTTCACCTGGCACGGCTGCGACTCCGCGCTGGCCGCGCCGCTGGTGCTCGACCTGGCCCGGCTCACCGCCGCCGCGCACGCCGCCGGGCACCGCGGGCCCCTGGCCGACCTCGCCTTCTTCTTCAAGGACCCGCTCGCCGCGCCCACCCACGCGCTGGCCGAGCAGTGGACCCGGCTGTGCGAGTTCACCCGCCGGCTGCACTCCGGAGGCAGCGATGCCCAGCCCGGCTGACCTGGCCGAGCTGGTCCGCGCGCCGGCCGCGCTCTCGGTCCCCGGGGACGTGTTCGCCGGCGCCGCGGCGGCCGGCACGCTGGGCCCGCGTACGCCCGCCCTGGCCGGCGCCTCGGTGCTGCTCTACTGGGCCGGCATGGCCGCCAACGACTGGGCCGACCGGGGGCTGGACGCCGTCGAGCGGCCGGAGCGGCCGATCCCCAGCGGCCGGGTCAGCCCGCCCGCCGCGTTCGGCCTGGCCGCCGGGCTCACCGCCGCCGGGCTCGCGCTGGCCACCGCCGCCGGCGGCCGGCGGGCCGCCGCGGTCGCCCTGCCGCTCGCGGCCACCGTGTGGGGGTACGACCTGGCGGCCAAGAACACCGCCGCCGGGCCGGCCGTGATGGCCGCCTGCCGGGGGCTGGACGTGCTGCTCGGCGCGTCCGGTGGCCGGCTGCGCCGGGCGGTGCCGGCGGCGGTCACCGTGGCCGCGCACACCTGGACGGTCACCGCGCTGTCCCGCCGCGAGGTCAGCGGCGCCGAGGCCGGCCTGCCGCTGCGCACCCTGGCCGGCACCGCCCTGGTCGCGGCCGCCGCCGCGACGCCCCCGGCCGCCGCCCGCACCCGGTCCGCCGGCGACCCGACGCGGGCCCCGGTCCGGCTGGCCCGGGTCGCGGCGGCCCTGCCGGCCGTGCTCGCCGGCTGGTACGCCGCCCGGTACGGCGGGGCGCAGGCGCGGGTGGTGGCCGAGCCCTCGGCCGGCCGGGTACGCGCCGCGGTGGGCGCCGGGATCACCGGATTGCCCGCGTTGCAGGGCGCGCTCACCGCGCGCTCCGGCGCCGGCCTGCTCGGGCTGGCGGTGGCGGCGGCGGCGCCGCTGGGCCGCCGGCTGGCCCGGAAGGTGTCCCCGACATGACCGCCCACCCCGCTCCGGCGCCGCGCCCCACCGACCTGCGGTTCGGCTACGGCACCAACGGGTTCGCCAACCACCGGCTGGACGACGCGCTCGCGGTGATCGCCGACCTCGGCTACACCGGCGTCGCGCTCACCCTGGACCACGACCACCTCGACCCGTTCGCACCGGCGCTGGTCCGGCGGGTGGCCGCCGTCCGCCGCCGGCTGGCCGACCTCGGCCTCGCCGTGGTGATCGAGACCGGGGCGCGGTACCTGCTCGACCCCTGGCACAAGCACGCGCCGACGCTGCTGCACGACGACCCGACCCGGCGGGTGGAGTTCCTCCGCCGCGCCGTCCGGATCGGCGCCGACCTGGGCGCCGAGGCGGTCTCGTTCTGGGCCGGCGTACGCCCCGAGGCGGTCGCCCCGGCCGCCGCCTGGGACCGGCTGGTCGCCGGCTGCGCGGCGGTGGTGGACGCCGCCGACGTGGCCGGGGTGCCGCTCGGCTTCGAGCCCGAGCCGGGCATGCTGGTCGAGGACGTCGCCGGTTGGCGCCGGCTGCGCGCCGCGCTCGGTGACCCGGGCGTCTTCGGCATCACCCTCGACATCGGGCACTGTCGCTGCCTGGAGCCTCAGCCGGTGCCGGCGTGTGTGCTCGACGTGGCCGAGCACCTGGTCAACGTCCAGATCGACGACATGCGCCGGGGGGTGCACGAGCACCTGGAGTTCGGCACCGGCGAGATCGACTTCCCGCCGGTGCTGCGCGCCCTGGCCGAGGCCGGCTACCGCGGCCTGGTCGCCGTCGAACTGCCCCGGCACTCGCACGCCGCGCCGGCCGTCGCCGCCCGCTCGATCGACTTCCTGCGCGCCGCCGCCGCCCACGCCGAGGCGTCCGCCCACGTCGAGGCGTCGGCCCACGTCGAGGCGCCCGGGCCTGCCGGGGCGCCGGCCCGGCCGGCTCGCGCCGCGGCCCCCCGCTCCGCGCCCACCGACACCCCGGACCGGAAGGCCGCGGTGCGTATGTAGGTGCGAGCGAGGGGCCGAGGGTGCCCACCGGCCGGTGCCGGTGGCGGGCGGCCGGGCCGCCCCGGGGCACCACTAGACCGCGCCGGCTCCCGGTCGGGAGGCGGCGCCGAGGGGAGGCACGATGAAAGCCGATCAGCTGCGGGCCGCGCTGCGGGAGGTGTCCGATCCCGACTGGCTGGCCGAGGCCGTGCGCCGGGTGGCCGCCGAACCGGACAGCATCGCCCGCTGGTTCCCGGCCGCCGGCCGGCGCTGCGGGCGCCACGAGCTGGCCGGCGTGCCCGGCTGGACGGCCGACGAGGCGGCCCGGGCGCTGCTGCTGGCCAGCCTGCCCACCCGGCACGCCGAGCGCGCCGACGCCCTCTACCGGCACGGCGACGCCGCCGAGAAGCGGGCCGTGCTGAAGGCGCTGCCGCTGCTGCCGATCGGCTCGGCCGGGGTGCCGCTGCTGCACGACGCGATCCGCACCAACGACACCCGACTGGTCGCCGCCGCCCTCGGCCCGTACGCCCGGCACCTGGACCCGGCGGCCTGGCGGCAGGCGGTGCTCAAGTGCGTCTTCACCGGGGTGCCGTTGGCCGCGGTGGCCGACCTCGACACGCGTGCCGACGCCGAGCTGGCCGCGATGCTGGGCGCGCTGGCGGCCGAACGGCACGCCGCCGGCCGGCGCATGCCGGCCGACGCCACCGACCTGCTCGACCGGCTCACCGCCGGCTCCGGCCGGCCCACCGCCAGGGAGGCGTGATGCGCATCTTCGACCCGCACATCCACATGACCTCGCGTACCACCGACGACTACGAACGGATGGCCGCCGCCGGGGTACGCGCGGTGGTGGAGCCGGCGTTCTGGCTGGGCCAGCCCCGCACCAGCGCCGACTCGTTCGCCGACTACTTCGACTCGCTGATCGGCTGGGAGCCGTTCCGGGCCGGCCAGTTCGGCGTCCGGCACCACGCCACCATCGCGCTCAACCCGAAGGAGGCCAACGACCCGCGCTGCCGTCCGGTGCTCGACCTGCTGCCCCGCTACCTGGAGAAGGACGGCGTGGTGGCGGTCGGCGAGATCGGCTATGACTCGATGACCCCGGAGGAGGACGCGGCGTTCGCCGCCCAGCTCGCCCTCGCCGTCGCGCACGACCTGCCGGCGCTGGTGCACACCCCGCACCGGGACAAGGCCCGGGGCGTGGAGCGCAGCCTCGCGGTGGTCCGCGAGAGCGGCATCGAGCCGGGCCGGGTGGTGCTCGACCACCTCAACGAGGTGACCGTGAAGCTGGCCCGGGACACCGGCTGCTGGCTCGGCTTCTCCATCTACCCGGACACCAAGATGTCGCCGCCCCGGATGGTGGAGCTGCTGCGGGCGTACGGGACGGAGCGGATGCTGGTCAACTCGGCGGCCGACTGGGGGCGCTCGGACCCGCTGCTCACCCGGGCCACCGGCGAGGCGATGCTGCTCGCCGGGTTCACCGCCGACGACGTCGACCAGGTGCTGTGGCGCAACCCGGTCGAGTTCTACGGCCAGTCCGGCCGGCTCGACCTGACCGACCTCGACCTGGCCGACGTCGACCCGCCCGCCGGCACCTACGCTGGCAACTCGATCCTGCGCGGGGGGAGCTGATGCGGCTGCGGCACGCCGGCGGCGGCACCGTCCACCTCGGCTACTGCACGAACGTGCACCCCGCCGAGGACCTCGCCGGCGTCCTCGCCCAACTGGACGACTACGCCCTGCCGGTGCGCCGCCATCTCGACGTCGACCTGCTCGGCCTCGGGCTGTGGCTGGCCGCCCCGGTCGCCGCCGAGCTGGCCGCCGACCCGGTGGCCCGCCGCCGGCTGCGCGCCGAACTGGCCGCGCGGGGGCTGGAGGTGGTCACCCTCAACGGCTTCCCGTACGCGGCGTTCCAGGCCCCGGTGGTCAAGGGCGAGGTCTACCACCCGGACTGGACCACCGAACGGCGGCTGCGCTACACCCTCGACCTGGCCCGGGTGCTGGCCGACCTGCTGCCCGAGGACGCGGCCCGGGGATCGGTCTCCACCCTCCCGCTGGCCTGGCGGCACCCCTGGGACGCCGGCCGGGCCGACGCTGCCCGCCACCGGCTGGACCAGCTCGCGGCCGGGCTCGCCGCCGTCGAGCGGGACACCGGCCGGCCGATCCGGGTCGGCTTCGAGCCGGAACCCGGCTGCCTGGTGGAGAGCAGCGGGCAGGCGGCCGGGGTACTGTCCGGTATGGACACCGAGCGGCTGGGCGTCTGCCTCGACCTGGCGCACCTCGCCTGCGCCTGGGAGGAGCCGGCCGAAGCGCTGGCCCGGCTGCGGGCCGCCGGGCTGCCGGTGGTGAAGGTGCAGGTCTCCGCGGCGATCGAGGCGCCGGCCGGGGCGACGGAGGCGCTGCGCCGCTGGGTGGAGCCGCGCTTCCTGCACCAGACCCGCGCCGCCGGCTGCGCGGGCGCGGCGGACCCGGCCGACCCGGCGTACGCGGCGGACGACCTGGACGCCGCGCTGGCCGCCCGGCTGCCCGGGCCCTGGCGGGTGCACTACCACGTGCCGCTGCACGCCCCGCCCGAGGAGCCGCTGGGCGCCACCCTCCCGGTGCTGCGCGCCGCGCTGGCCGCGCTCTACACCGGCCCGGAGGCCGGCTGCGACCACCTGGACGTCGAGACGTACACCTGGGGGGTGCTGCCGGCGGCGCGCCGGCCGCGCACCGACGCGGAGCTGGCCGCCGGGATCGCCGCGGAGCTGGCCTTCGCCCGCGACGAGCTGGCCGCCCTCGGCCTCACGCCGCTCACCGGCATGAGCGAGCCTTGGCGAGCGAATCATCGACACAGCGCCGGGGTGCCTCATGGCGGCGCCGAGCGGAGCGAGGTGACGGCATGAGCAAACGGCTGGTGGTGCTGGACGTGGTCGGGCTGACCCCGCGGCTGCTGGCGCACATGCCCCGGCTGCGCGCGGTCGCCGACGCCGGATTCCGCGCCGAACTGGGCACCGTGCTGCCCGCGGTGACCTGCTCGGTGCAGTCGACCTTCCTGACCGGGGCGCTCCCGGCCGAGCACGGCATCGTCGGCAACGGCTGGTACTTCCGGGAGCTGGGCGAGGTGCTGCTCTGGCGGCAGCACAACGCGCTGGTCGGCGGCGAGAAGCTCTGGCAGGCGGCCCGCCGGGCCGAACCCGGCTACACGGTGGCCAACGTCTGCTGGTGGTACGCGATGGGCGCGGACGTCGACTGGACGGTCACCCCCCGGCCGATCTACTTCGCGGACGGGCGCAAGGAGCCCGACTGCTACACCGACCCGCCCGAGCTGCACGACGCGCTGACCGGCCGGCTCGGCACCTTCCCGCTGTTCACCTACTGGGGCCCGGGCGCCGGCATCCCCTCCTCGACCTGGATCTGCCGGGCGGCCGAGCAGATCCTCACCGACCAGGCACCGGACCTCACCCTGGTCTACGTCCCGCACCTCGACTACGACCTGCAACGCTTCGGCGCCTCCTCGCCCCGGGCGGCCGCCGCCGCGGCCGAACTGGACGGGGTGCTCGGGCCGCTGCTGGACGCCGCCGCGGCCCGGGACGCGACGGTGGTGGTGCTCTCCGAGTACGGCATCACCGACGTGTCCCGCCCTGTCGACGTCAACCGGCTGCTGCGCGCCGAGGGGCTGCTCCGGGTACACACCCAGGCCGGCATGGAGTACCTCGACCCGTGGACCTCGCGGGCGTTCGCGGTCGCCGACCACCAGATCGCGCACGTCTACCTCCGGGACCCGGCCGACGTGCCGGCGGTGGCGAAGCTCTGCGCCGGGCTGCCCGGGGTGGCCGAGGTGCTCGACGCCGAGGGCAAGGCGGCGCACGGGCTGGACCACCCGCGCGCCGGCGAGCTGGTGCTGGTGGCCGAGCCGGACGCCTGGTTCACGTACTACTACTGGCTCGACGACGCGCGGGCGCCGGACTTCGCCCGGCTGGTGGAGATCCACCGGAAGCCGGGCTACGACCCCGCCGAGCTCTTCTTCGACCCGGCCGCACCCGGTGCGGCGAAGCGGCGCGCCGCGGCCGCGCTGGCCCGCAAGAAGCTCGGGCTGCGCTACCTGATGAGCGTGGTCGGGCTGGACGCCGGCGCCCGGGCGGTGCGCGGCTCGCACGGGCGGCTGCCGGCCGACCCGGCCGACGGGCCGGTGCTGCTCTGCTCCGACCCGGCCGCGGCCCGGGACCGGATCGCCGCCACCGAGGTCAAGGCGCTGCTGCTGGAGCTGGCCGGGCTGTCGCCCGGCCCGGCCGGCGAGCGCACACCGGCCGGTCGGCGCCCGCCGGCCGGCGAGCCGAGGGGAGAGGCGCCGTGACGGTGACCGTGGCACCGACCGACGCCAGCGGGCTGCGCGCCCGGTTCGACGCCGAGTTGGCCGCGTTCCTCGACCGGCAGGGCCCCGAGTGGCCGGACGGCGCGCCCCGGGGCGTGTTCACCGCGCTGCACCGCTTCGTGCTGGCCGGCGGAAAGCGGCTGCGCCCGCTCTTCTGCTACTGGGGCTGGCGCGGTGCCGGGGGCGCGGACGGCACGCCGATCGTGGTCGCCGCCGCCGCGTTGGAGCTGTTCCACGCCTTCGCGCTGATCCACGACGACATCCTCGACGGCAGCGACCGGCGCCGGGGCGAGCCGTCGGTGCACCGGCTCTTCGCCGACCTGCACGCCCGGTCGGCCTGGCGCGGCGACCCGGAGGCGTACGGGCGCAACACCGCGCTGCTCTGCGGGGACCTCTGCGCCGCCTGGTCGGACCAGATGTTCCACGAGTGCGGCCTGAGCACCGAGCAGATCCACCGGGGGTACGCCGTCTTCGCGCTGATGCGCACCGAGGTGATCGCCGGCGAGTACCTCGACCTGGTCTCCGGGGTGGGTGACGGCTCGGTGGCCAGCGCGCTGACCGTGATCCGGATGAAGGCGGCCCGCTACACGGTCACCCGGCCGTTGCAGATCGGCGCGGCGCTGGCCGGCGGCGGGCCGGAACTGCTCGCCGCGCTGGCCGAGTTCGGCGACCCGCTCGGCGACGCGTTCCAGCTCCGCGACGACGTGCTCGGGGTCTTCGGCGACCCGGCGGTGACCGGCAAGTCGGTCCTGGACGACCTGCGCGAAGGCAAGCCGACGGTGATGATGGCGCTGGCCCGCAGCGCCGCCGACCGGGCCCAGACGGCCCGGCTGCGGGACCTGTTCGGCAACCCGGCGCTGGACGCCGACGGCGCGGCCGAGCTGCGCGGGATCATCGAGAGCACCGGCGCCCGCGAGCGGATCGAGCAGATGATCCGGGTCCGCACCGACGCCGCGCTGGCCGCGCTGGCGCACGCGCCGCTGGCCGACGAGAGCCGGGCGGCGCTGATCCGCCTGGCCGGCCAGGCGGTCGACCGCCGGCTCTGACTCGCGAGCCGCACCGACCCGCGGGGTACGTACGCGCCGACTTTCGCCCAGATCGACAAAAGTCCATTCTGGATCCACAGAAGGTATGGACACATCGACGTGCGCAACTTAATGTCGTGGCCAACACGACACTGTTTCGTCGAGGTGAACCGGCGGCGCGGTAACCCATCGACTGGTGACCTCCGAGACGTGGCCCCACCGACCGGTGGTCACGGCCGGCCGGGACGGCACCCCGGCGGGCCGCCGCATCCCCCCGCTACGGCATCCGGCGCGACGGCGCGCGCCCCGCCCTGGCATTCACTCGTCAGGAAGGGACAGCTCAACGATGTCCACCACGGACGGCTCCACCCACCGACCCCGACGATGGTTCTCCGCCGGCTCGGCACTGCTCCTGGTCGCCGCGGCCGGCACGGCCTCCCTCGGCGCCGGCCCGGCCACACTCGGCGGCCCCGCGCCGGCCCAGGCCCACCCGATCACCGGCACCGACTTCCAGCAGGTCGAACTCGCCCGCGGCGTGGCCGAGATGGGCGAACCGATGTCGCTGGCCGTGCTGCCGGACCGCTCGGTGCTGCACACCGCCCGCAATGGCACGCTGCGCCGCACCGACGCGGGTGGCACCACCACGGTGATCGGCACGATCCCGGTCTACACCCACGACGAGGAGGGCCTGCAGGGCGTCGGGGTCGACCCGAACTTCGCCAGCAACCGGCACATCTTCCTCTACTACGCGCCGCCGCTGTCCACCCCCGCCGGGGATGCGCCGGCCACCGGCAGCGACTTCTCCGCCTGGCAGGGCGTGAACCGGCTGTCCCGGTTCACCCTCAACGCCGACTTCACGCTCAACCAGGCCAGCCGGGTCGACGTGCTGGACGTGCCGGCCGACCGGGGGCTCTGCTGCCACGTCGGCGGGGACATCGACTTCGACGCCGCGGGCAACCTCTACCTGTCCACCGGCGACGACACCAACCCGTTCGACTCCGCCGGGTACGCGCCGATCGACGAGCGCACCAACCGCAACCCCGGCTACGACGCGCAGCGCAGCGCGGCCAACACCAACGACCTGCGCGGGAAGATCCTGCGGATCAAGGTGAACGCGAACGGGACGTACTCGATCCCGGCCGGCAACATGTTCGTCGACTCCGACGCGCGGACCCGGCCGGAGATCTACGCGATGGGCTTCCGCAACCCGTTCCGGATGAGCGTGGACAAGGCCACCGGCATCGTCTACGTCGGCGACTACGGCCCGGACGCCGGCTCCACCAGCGCCACCCGCGGCCCCGCGGGCCAGGTCGAGTTCAACCGGGTCACCGGCCCGGGCAACTACGGCTGGCCGTACTGCACCGGGACGAACACCAGCAGCGAGACGTACAACGAGTGGAACTTCGCCACCAACGCCACCGGGCCGAAGTTCAACTGCGCCGGCGGCCCGACCAACAACTCGTTCCGCAACACCGGGCTGCCCACCCTGCCGGCGGCCAAGCCGTCCTGGATCCGGTACGGCGGTGACGCCGGCACGCCGCCTGAGTTCGGCGGCGGCTCCGAGTCCCCGATGGGCGGGCCGGTCTACCGGTACGATGCCGCGTCGACCTCGACCACCAAGTTCCCGCAGTCCTTCGACGGGCAGTTCTTCGCCACCGAGTTCGGCCGTGGCTGGATCAAGCCGATCCACGTCAACGCCGACAGCTCGCCCGGCACCATCGACAGCTTCCCGTGGACCGGCAAGCAGGTGATGGACTCGGCGTTCGGCCCGGACGGCTCGTACTACGTGCTCGACTACGGCACCGGCTACTTCAACGGCGACGCCAACTCCGCACTCTACCGCTTCGATCACATCGGCGGCGGCAACCGGGCGCCGACGGCGGCGGCGAGCGCCAACCGCACCTCCGGCGCCGCCCCGCTGGCCGTCACCTTCTCCTCGGCCGGCTCGTCCGACCCGGAGGGCGGGGCGCTCACGTACGCCTGGAACTTCGGCGACGGCACCAGCTCGACGGCGGCCAACCCGACGAAGACGTACACCGCCAACGGGACGTACACCGCCACGCTGACCGTGCGCGACCCGCAGGGCGCCACCGGCAGCGCCAGCGTGGTGATCACCGTCGGCAACACCGCACCGACGGTGACCATCAACGACCCCGGCAACGGCCGGCTCTTCTCCTACGGCGACACGGTGCCGTTCAGCATCACCGTCACCGACCCGGAGGACGGCACGATCGACTGCACCAAGGTCAAGATGACCTACGTGCTCGGCCACGACCAGCACGGCCACCAGATCACCTCGCAGAACGGCTGCTCCGGGGCGATCACCATCCCGGTCGACGGCGAGCATGACGAGGCGGCGAACATCTTCGCCATCTTCGACGCCGAGTACACCGACGCCGGCGGGCTGACCACGCACACCCAGCACACCCTCCAGCCCCGGCACCGGCAGGCCGAGCACTTCAAGACCTCGTCGGGGATCAACACCTTCGACAAGGCCACCGCCGAGGGCGGCAAGACCGTCGGTGACATCCACAACGGTGACTGGATCGCGTTCCAGCCGTACCAGCTGGGCAACGTCACCTCGTTCACCGCCCGGGTCTCCTCGGCGGGCGCGGGCGGCACGCTGCAGGTCCGGGCCGGCTCGGCCACCGGCACGGTGCTCGGCTCGGCGACGGTGCCGGTGACCGGCGCCTGGGACGCCTTCACCACGGTGAGCGGGACGGTGGCCGGCGCGCCGGCCGGCACGACCACGCTCTACCTGACCTTCGCCGGCTCGGGCACCGGGGCGCTCTACGACGTGGACGCCTTCACCCTGAACACCGGCACCGCGAGCGGGGGCACCGGGCCGATCCGGGGTCTGGCCGGCAAGTGCCTGGACGTGCGCAGCGCGGGCACCGCCGACGGTACGCAGATCCAGCTCTACACGTGCAACGGCACGGCGGCGCAGACGTGGACGGTGACGCCGAACTCGACGATCCGGGCGTTGGGCAAGTGTCTGGATGTCTCCGGTGGTGGTTCGGCGGACGGTACGAAGATCCAGTTGTGGACGTGCAACGGCACGGGTGCGCAGAACTGGTCGGCGCAGGCGGACGGGACGGTGCGTAACCCGCAGTCGGGCAAGTGTCTCGACGTCTCCGGCAACAACTCCGCCGACGGCACCGCCGTGCACCTGTGGACCTGCACCGCCGCCGCAAACCAGAAGTGGACCCTGCCCTGAGTTGACCGGAGGGGCCGCCGGTCCCGGCGTACCGTCGGCAGTGGCGGCCCCTCCTGACCGGAATTGGGAGAGCGACATGCGCAGACTCCTCCGACCCGTCCTCGGCGCGGCCACCGCCGTCCTCGCCACCCTCGCCTGCACCACCCCGGCCACCCCGGCCAGCGCCGCCGACGCACCGTACGACGTGCTGGTCTTCTCCAAGACCGCCGGGTTCCGGCACGACTCCATCGCGGTCGGCACCCAGGCCATCCGCGACCTCGGCGCGGCGAACAGCTTCACCGTCACCGCCACCGAGGACGCCGCCGCGTTCACCACCGGGAACCTGGCCCAGTACGAGGCGGTGGTCTTCCTCAACACCACCGGCGACGTGCTCAACGCCAGCCAGCAGAGCGCCTTCGAGTCGTACATCGGCTCCGGCGGCGGGTACGTCGGGGTGCACGCCGCCGCCGACACCGAGTACGGCTGGTCGTTCTACGGCAACCTGGTCGGGGCGTACTTCGCCTCGCACCCCGCCATCCAGCAGGCCAACGTCAAGGCGGAGAACCGGGCGCACGCGGCCACCGCGCACCTGCCGCAGACCTGGACCCGCACCGACGAGTGGTACAACTACCAGACCAACGCCCGGTCCACGGCCCGGGTGCTGGCCACCCTCGACGAGTCGTCGTACTCGGGCGGCTCGATGGGCGCCGACCACCCGCACTCGTGGTGCAAGACCTACAGCGGCGGCCGGGCCTTCTACACCGGCGGCGGGCACACCCAGGCGTCGTACGCCGAACCGGCGTTCCGGGCCCACCTGCTCGGCGGCATCCGGTACGCGGCCGGCCGGGCCAAGGCCGACTGCCGGCCGGAGACCGGCTACACCACCCTCTACAACGGCTCCACCACCGGCTGGTCGCAGGCCGGCCCGGGCAGTTTCAGCAACGCCGACGCCACCCTCACCTCGGTCGGCGGGATGGGCCTGTACTGGTACAGCGCGAAGCAGTTCACCAACTATTCGCTGAAGCTGGACTGGCGGCTCGCCGGCGACGACAACTCCGGGGTCTTCATCGGCTTCCCACCATCGAGCGACCCCTGGTCGGCGGTGAACAACGGCTACGAGATCCAGATCGACGCCACCGACGCGGCCGACCGGACCACCGGCGCGGTCTACACCTTCAAGTCCGCCGACATCGCGGCCCGGGACGCGGCGCTGAACCCGCCGGGGGAGTGGAACACCTACGAGCTGCTGGTCGAGGGGGAGCGGCTCCAGGTCTTCCTGAACGGGGTGAAGATCAACGACTTCACCAACACCGACCCGGCCCGCTCGCTCGCCGGCCACATCGGGTTGCAGAACCACGGCACCGGCGACGACGCCTCGTTCCGCAACGTCCGGATCAAGGAACTGGGCACCACCCCGCCGCCCACCGGCACCATCCAGGCGGAGGCGTTCAGCTCGGCCAGCGGGGTCACCCCGTTCAGCAAGGCCGGGGCCAACGGCGGCCAGACGCTCGGCTACATCGACCCGGGCGACTGGGCCGCGTACAACGGCATCGACCTGACCGGGGTGACCTCGTTCAAGGCGCGGGTGGTCTCCGGCGGGCCGGGCGGCACCATCCAGGTGCGCACCGGCTCGGCCACCGGCACCGTGCTCGGCTCGGTCGCGGTGCCGAACACCGGAAGCTGGACCACCTTCGCCGACGTCACCACGAACCTCTCCGGCGTCCCGTCCGGCGCCCAGAACCTCTACCTGACCTTCACCGGCTCGGGCTCGGGCCTCTTCGACGTGGACGACTTCACGCTGGTGAAGTCCACCGGCGGCGGCACCGGCACCGGGCCGATCCGGGGTCTGGCCGGCAAGTGCCTGGACGTGCGCAGCGCGGGCACCGCCGACGGTACGCAGATCCAGCTCTACACGTGCAACGGCACGGCGGCGCAGACGTGGACGGTGACGCCGAACTCGACGATCCGGGCGTTGGGCAAGTGTCTGGATGTCTCCGGTGGTGGTTCGGCGGACGGTACGAAGATCCAGTTGTGGACGTGCAACGGCACGGGTGCGCAGAACTGGTCGGCGCAGGCGGACGGGACGGTGCGTAACCCGCAGTCGGGCAAGTGCCTCGACGTCTCCGGCAACAACTCCGCCGACGGCACCGCCGTGCACCTGTGGACCTGCACCGCCGCGGCGAACCAGCGCTGGACCCTCCCCTGAGTTGAACACCCCCCGCGATCTTGCAGCTGGTGCCCCGGCATACCGGGCGTAAGGCCGCGAACCGAGGGCCGAAACTGCAAGATCGCGGGGATGGGGCGGGGTGTGCGGGGGTTCCGTGAGGGGTGGTGGGGAAATAGAGTGGGGTCGGCGATCGTGGAGGTGGCCGGCGACCCGGCGGGAGGCGCAACCCGGCGGAGTTCAGGTGCGTTCCCGCACCCGTCGGCGTCCGCCGCGCTCGCCGGGCACCACCGGTCACCCTCGCCCCGGTCCGCAGGTACGGAATCCCCATCACGACAGGGGAGAAGGACAATGGCGCGACCCATCACGCTCTTCACCGGCCAGTGGGCCGACCTTCCGTTCGACGAGGTCTGTCGGCTCGCCTCCGAATGGGGCTACGACGGGCTGGAGATCGCCTGCTGGGGCGACCACTTCGAGGTCGACAAGGCGCTGGCCGACGACTCGTACGTCGACCGCAAGCGGGAGACCCTCGCCAAGCACAACCTGAAGGTCTACGCGATCTCCAACCACCTGGTCGGCCAGGCCGTCTGCGACCACCCGATCGACGAGCGGCACCAGGGCATCCTGCCCGCCCGGATCTGGGGCGACGGGGAGCCGGAGGGGGTGCGCCAGCGGGCCGCCGAGGAGATCAGGAACACCGCCCGGGCCGCGGCGAAGCTCGGCGTGCAGACGGTCATCGGGTTCACCGGGTCGTCGATCTGGCACACCCTGGCGATGTTCCCGCCGGTGCCGCCGTCAATGATCGAGCGCGGCTACCAGGACTTCGCCGACCGGTGGAACCCGATCCTCGACGTGTTCGACGAGGTGGGGGTGCGGTTCGCCCACGAGGTGCACCCGAGCGAGATCGCGTACGACTACTGGACGACGAGGCGCACGCTGGAGGCGATCGGCCACCGGCCCGCGTTCGGGCTGAACTGGGACCCGTCGCACTTCGTCTGGCAGGAACTGGACCCGGTGAACTTCATCTTCGACTTCGCCGACCGGATCTACCACGTCGACTGCAAGGACGCCAAGGTACGCACCGGGGACGGCCGGCGCGGCCGGCTCGCCTCGCACCTGCCCTGGGCCGACCTGCGGCGCGGCTGGGACTTCGTCTCCACCGGCCACGGCGACGTGCCCTGGGAGGACTGCTTCCGGGCGTTGAACGCGATCGGCTACGACGGGCCGATCTCCATCGAGTGGGAGGACGCCGGCATGGACCGCCTGGTCGGCGCCCCGGAGGCGCTCCAGTTCGTCCGCCGGCTCGCCTTCGACGCCCCGGCCGCGGCCTTCGATGCCGCCTTCAGCAGCAAGGACTGACCGGGCCGCGCTCAGCCCGCGAGGACCGACCGGGCCGCGCTCAGCCCGCGAGGACTGACCGCGCCGCGGAGACTGACCGCGTAGCGTGAGGGGCCGCACCCGGTGTTCCGGGCGCGGCCCCTCCTGCGGTGTCGGGTCCGTCAGCCCCGCAGACCCGACATGTGCTGGAAGCTGACCTCCGCGTAGCGCAGCGACCGGCCCGGGTCGGCGGCACCGCCCGGCGCGTTGTCCTGCTCCCACATCGGGTTGTGGTAGCCCTTCGCGCCCATGTTGGCGAAGAAGTGCCCGTAGTCGATGTCGCCCTGGCCGAGCGGCACCATGTCGTACCCGGCGCTGTTGGCCGGGTTGAACGCGCCGTCCTTCGCGTGGAACAGCGGGAACCGGACCGGCTGGGCGGCGACCACGGCGAGCGGGTCGAAGACGCTGGTCCGGGTCACCCCGTCCGGGTCGGTGTAGCTGCGGAACCGGTGCTGGGCCACGTGCGCCCAGTAGATGTCCATCTCGAACCAGACCCACTCCGGGTTGGTGCGCGCGATGAAGTACTCCAGCTTTCGCACGCCGGACGACCGGGTCGGCCGGCCCAGCGCGTCCAGCGGGCCGCTGTCCAGCAGGAAGTTGTACGCCGCGTCGTGGTTGTGCGTGTACAGCTTCAGCCCCCGGGCGGCGGCCATCTCGCCGAAGGTGTTCCACCGGTCGACGGCGGCGTCCCAGTCGGCCTTGTAGTTGCTGCCGGTCGGGTCGCTGCCGGTGCCGATGTGCTGCATGCCGAGAATCTCGGCGGTGTCCAGTGTCCGCTCGAACGCGGCGATGGTGTCCGGCGTGACGGTGCCCGGGATCGAGGCGTGCGAGCCGTTGGCCCGCAGCCCGTTGTCGTCCAGGATCTTGCGGATCTCCTGCGGGGTGATCTGCCGGCCGAGGATGGAGGTGTGCTGGTTGTAGCCGGCGAACTCCACCTCCTGGTAGCCGATCTCGGCGAGCCGGGCGAGCACCCGCTCGAAGCCGTACGGCACGCCGCTGGTGTCCGGGGCGGCGCCGATGCGGTCCCGGACGCTGTAGAGGATGATGCCGCGCTTGCCGGCCGGGACGAGCAGGCCGCTGCCGTCGGCGCCGGCGGCGGAGGCCCAGCCGGTGGCGCCGACGGCGGCCGCGCCGGCGACACCGGCGAGGGCGCCGAGCATCCGGCGACGGCTCATGCCGTGCTGACTGTCGTTCATCTGCTGCTGCCTTTCTCGGTGCTGGTGATGGGTGGGCCCGGCCCGGGTCACCGGCGGTGACCCGGCGCGCGGGTGGATCCGGTGGTGCCGGGGGCCGCCGGGCGGCGGCCCCCGGTCACCGCGTCAGGGCGCGACGCCGATTCCCGGGCCGGCGAACTCGATCCAGTTCAGGTTGCCGAAACCGCCGGCCGGGCCGCCGGGGACGGTGGTGAACACGAGGTAGAGCCGGTGCGTGCCGCCCGGGTCGGTGATCGGCACCGTGGTGCTGGTGAAGGCGTTGTTGCCGGTGGTCGCGTTGACCGTGGCGGTGCCCAGCAGCGGACCGGTGGGCGAGTCGAGCCGGAACTCGACGCCGAACCTCGGCTGCCCGGCGGTGGCGGTGTTGCCGCCGCTGGTCCGCAGCGTGACCGACTCGATGTTGTGCAGGTTCACCGTGTTGTTCACCGCGATCCAGTCACCCGGGTCCAGGCTGCCCCGCTGCTGCCCGCCGCCGGTGTCGGCGCTGTTGCCGACGGTGGTGCCGGACTGGTTGCGGGCGAACTCCACCTGTTGCCGCTTGTCCTGGATGATCTGCTGGTCCACCGTGGTCAACGCGGGCTGCCCGTTCGCGCCCCCGTCGGTGTAGGAGGCGCTGACCACGCCGTAGATGTAGCCGCCGTGGGAGGCGTCGTCGGCGATCGTGGGCAGGACGCCGGAGCAGCCGAACTGGTTGGCCTCGCCGTGGCCGTGCTCGTCGTGGCCGAGCACGAAGGTCACCTCGACCTTGGCGCAGTCGATCGGCCCGTCCTCGGGGTCGGTGACCGTCACCGACCAGGGGATGCTGTCGCCCCAGCTGAAGAAGCCGCCCTCCAGCGGGGTGTTCACGGTCACCGTGGGCGCGGTGTTGCCGACCGTGATGGTGGTGTTCGCCGACGCGCTCTTGCCGCTGGAGTCGGTCACCGTGAGGCGCGCGGTGTAGACGCCGTTGGCGGTGTAGGTGTGCGTCGGGTTCGGGTCGACCGAGTCGGTGGTGCCGTTGCCGTCGAAGTCCCAGGTGAACGAGATGGAGTCCGCCGGGTCCGGGTCCTTCGACCCCGCACTGGAGAAGGCGACGGTCAGCGGCGCGTGCCCGTTGGTCGGCGTGGCGCCCAGCACCGCGTTCGGCGCCCGCAGGCCCTTGACGTAGCTGAACTTGAGCATCGCCGCGTCCGGGTTGACGTTGAAGAACCCGTCGCCGTACGTCAGCAGGTAGAAGTTGCCGTCCGGGCCCCACTTCATGTCCATCGGGTTGTCGCAGAGGAACGGTCGGGCCGGCGTGCTCGGGCCGGGGCCGCAGTTGAGCACGTTGTTGATCTTCAGGATGTCGCCCTGGCCGTCCAGCCGGATCTCCTTGAGCGTGTCCCGGGTGAACTCGCCGAAGAAGATCGAGCCGTCGAAGTACGCGGGGAACTTCGTCTCCGACCTCAGCTCCGGGTCGTAGTCGTAGCGCGCCGCGCCGTGCGGACCGACGCCGCCGGTGCCCAGCTCCGGGAAGAGCACCGGGCAGGTCTGCGTCGGGGTGGACAGGTAGGACTCCGGGCACGGGGTCGGGGCCTGGAAGGAGTACCACAGCTCCGACTTCTCGACCGCCGGCAGGTCGGTCAGCCCGGTGTTGTGCCGGGAGGTGTTCCTCGGGGCCGCGCAGTCGAACGGCGCGACCGGGGAGATCGGGCTGGTGGTCCAGTTCATCTCGATGTACGGCAGGTTCGGCTGCACGCACATCGGCCAGCCGTAGTTGGCCGGCTTGTCGACCACCATCATCCGGCCGGTGCCCGCCGGTCCCCGACCCACCGCGGCGGTCGAGGAGTCGGGGGAGTAGTCGGTGATGTAGGCGACGTCGTTCTTGTCCAGGGTGATCCGGAACGGGTTCCGGAAGCCCATCGCGTAGATCTCCGGCCGGGTCTTGTCACCCGGGTCCCGCGCCTCGGGGAAGAGGTTGCCGTCGGGCACCGTGTAGCTGCCGTCCGGCTGCACCGAGATGCGCAGGATCTTGCCCCGCAGGTCGTTGGTGTTCGCCGAGCTGCGCCGGGCGTCCACGAAGGGCGCCTGGTAGACACCGGTGGCGCTCACCGAGTCGTTGTGCGGCGAGAAGCCGCCGGAGCCGCCACCGCCGGCCGGGGTGTCGTCGCCGGTGACCAGCCAGAGGTTGTTCTCCGAGTCGAAGGCGATGTCGCCGGCCACGTGGCAGCAGGCGCCCCGGTCCACCGGCACCTGGAGGATCTTCTGCTCGGTGGCCAGGTCCAGCGACGGGGTGTCGCCGTCGACGAACTTGAACCGGGACAGCTGGAAGTAGCCCTTCCACCGGTCCCACGCGGTCGGGTCGGTGCTGGTGGTCGGCGCCCCGCCGGCGGGGGTGTCCAGCGGCGGCGCGTAGAAGAGGTAGACCCAGCGGTTGGTGGCGAACTCGCGGTCGATCGCCGGGCCGTACATCCCGTCCTCGCTGTGGGTGTAGACCGGGATCTGGGCCAGCACGGTGGTCTGGTTGCTCTCCGGGTCGTGCAGGCGTACGCCGCCGCGGCGGTCGGTCTGGATGACCCGGCCGTCGGGGAGCACGTCGAAGCCGATCGGCTCGTTGACGTTGGGCTGCGCCCCGATCACCGTCATCTGGTAGTTCGCCAGGACGGTTGCGCCGCAGTCGCCGTCGGTCACGCCGGCCGCCCACTGGATCGCGCCGCCGAGGTGCGCCCGCAGGTCGGTGCTGCCGAAGCTCTCCGGCGTCGCGCCGAGCCCGGTGTAGAAGGACCGGCCGCCCTGGTAGTCCTTGCACCAGGTGACCGGGTGGTCGAAGCCCATCGTCCCGCCGGCGTATGTCTTCTCGTCCACCGTGGCCAGGACGTGCGAGACGCCCCGGACGTTGGCCGCGAAGTTGTACCAGCGGTCCGGGTGGGTCCAGCGCTCCGGCAGCGGTGCCGAGGCCGGGTGCACCCGGTCGGCGACGGTGACGGTGGCCGGGGCGGGAGCCGAGGCGGCGCCCACCGCCCGGGTGCCGAGCACGTCGTCCAGGAAGGACCAACCGGGCTCGGCCTCGATCGCGGAGTGTACGCCGACGAAACCGCCGCCGGCCCGGTAGTACCGCTCGAAGGCGGCTCGCTGGTCGTCGGTGAGGACGTCGCCGGCGGTGTTCAGGAACACCACCGCGCGGAACTGCTTGAGGTGCGGCTCGTCGAACTTGCGGGCGTCGTCGGTCACCTCGACGGTGAAGCGCCGGTCGGTGCCGAGCTGGCGGATCGCGTCCACCCCGGCGGCGGTGGCGGCGTGGCTGCCGCCGGCGGACCGGGTGAAGACGAGGACCTTGTACTGGATGCCGTTGCTGGTCGGTGCCGGCGCGGCGAGCGCCGGCACGGGCTGCTGCTGGGCCGTCGCGACGAGGGTCGCGCCGACGAGGGTGAGCAGGCTGAGGAAGGTGGTGGCCCGTCGGCCGGTCGGTCTGCGCATCGAACCTCGCTCTGGTCGGGCGGGTCCGCCCCAGCGCCGGGACGTCGCTGAGGAGGTCGCGGGGGAGTACCAAGGAGCCTGGCCAGGTTCTACGCAGGACGATATTTGCGAGCGGGACTAAAGAGAAGAGGCTGGGGGCAGAAGTTCTCGATGTTCGGGTCGAACTTTCGCTCCAAACCGGCGAAAGTGGCGCCCGGCGCCGCTCACCTGGGCGGGACCGTGCCCGGACGCGCGGACGGGCCGGTCACCACCGAGGTGACCGGCCCGCTCGCGGACGAGTCAGAGGGTGCTGCCGCTGGTGCCCGAGCTGGACGGCTTGCGGGACGCGGTGCCGGCCGACGTCGACCCGGAGGCCGAGCCGGTCGAGGCGGAACTCGACGAGCCGGAGCCGGACTTGGCGCCGACGACGGCCGGCGTGCCGGCGAACGCGTCGTCGGCGGCGGTCAGCTCCTGCTTGTTGCCGTTGCCACTGAGCTTCTCGCCCAGCTTCGACTGGCCGAGCTTGTCCTTGCCCTCGCTGTAGAGCCGGGTCGCCTGGGCCTGCGCGACCCCCGCCGCCTCCTGCACGGTGGGGTGGTCGAGCACCTTGCGGCCCCGGATCACCAGCTCCTCGTACTTCTCCCGGCCGGCACGGGCGCCCAGGACGAATCCCGCAGCCAGCCCGCCAAGAAACATGATCTTTCCGCGCATGGCGGCTCCTTCCGTACCTGACGCGCCGTCGTCCCGTCGGGCTCACCCCGGCGGGAGCGACCACCTCGCGCCTGCGTTATCTGTCCGCAGCTAACTACCCATCCTGCTCTCCGCTCATACCTCCTTGTGCCGCGATGACGATTTGTCCATATTATTGATGGTCGGTCCGGGTCGCCGGCGGCCCCGATCAGTGGGCAACCCCCTCGACCAACACCCCCTGGAGTCCTGTACTCTTGTCCCCGTCGCACGGCGAAGGAGAGATCCGGAACCGGGCAGCGCGGTCCCCCGTAGCTCAATTGGCAGAGCAGCCGGCTGTTAACCGGCAGGTTTTTGGTTCGAGTCCAAACGGGGGAGCCACTCCACTCGACGCCCGTCGGCACACCGGCGGGCGTTTGTCGTTCCGGCAGGGCGTACGGCTGCCGGGCCGGGCAGGCCGCCGTGGCCCCCGCCCTCGCCACCGTGGTCCTGCCGTCACCGCTCGTCCCGGCCCCGGTGCCGCCCCACCCGCCCCGCGAAGGTGAGCCGCTCCCGTTTCGCCCACCCCGGCGCCGGTCGCCCGGCAGGATGGTCGCTGTCGACTGACTCCGGCCGCGGCGACCGGTGCGTCGAGTTGGGTGGGTGGGATGTCCGGACGAGGCGGCAGGGTCACCCTGGTCGCGGTGGCGGTCGTGCTCGCCTGGCTGCTCGTCGGCGCGGTGACCGGGCCCTTCGCGGGGCGGCTGGGCGAGGTCGCCACCAACGACAGCGCCGCCTTTCTGCCCGCCGACGCCGAGGCGACCCGGGCCCAGGAACTGTCCGGGCGGTTCGTCGAACGGCAGACCACCCCGGCCCTGGTGGTCTACGAACGCACCACCGGCATCACCGACGCCGACCGGCAGCGGGTGGCCGCCGACGCCGCCCGGTTCGCCGGGCTGCCCGGGGTGATCGGCCCGCTGCCCCCGCCGATCCCCAGCCAGGACGGGCAGGCGGTGCAGGTGGTGGTGCCGATCGACGACGGCGAGGGAGAGCGGATCGGCGCGACCGTGGAACGGCTGCGCGACATCGCCGGCGGCGACCGGGACGGGTTGACCGTCGACGTGGCGGGGCCGGCCGGCCTGCTCGCCGACCTGATCGAGGTCTTCTCCGCCATCGACGGCACGCTGCTGCTGGTCACCCTCTGCGTGGTGCTGGTCATCCTGCTGGTGGTCTACCGCAGCCCGATCCTCTGGATCTTCCCGCTGCTCGCCGCCGGTACGTCGTTCGCACTGGCCGCCGCCTTCGTCCACCTGCTCGCCGACGCCGACGTCATCACGCTCAACGGGCAGGCGCAGGGCATCCTCACCGTGCTGGTCTTCGGCGCCGGCACCGACTACGCGCTGTTGCTGACCGCCCGCTACCGCGAGGAACTGCACCGGCACGCCCGCCCCTGGGACGCGACGCGCACCGCCTGGAAGGGGGCCGCTCCGGCGATCATCGCCTCCGGCGGCACGGTCATCCTGAGCCTGCTCTGCCTGCTGCTGTCCAGCCTCAACTCCAACCGGGCGCTCGGCCCGGTCGCCGCCATCGGCATCGCCGCCACCCTGCTGGTGATGCTCACCTTCCTGCCCGCCCTGCTGGTGCTCGGCGGGCGGTGGGCGTTCTGGCCGCGCCGGCCCCGCGCGGACGAGGCGGAACCGCAGGCCGAACACGGCATGTGGCGCCGGATCGCCGGCTTCGTGGCCCGCCGGGCCCGGCCGGTCTGGCTGGTCACCACCGTGCTGCTGGCGACCCTGGCGCTCGGCCTGACCCAGCTCGGCGCCACCACCCTCGGCCAGTCCGACCTGTTCACCCAGCGCACCGACTCGGTCGCCGGCCAGGAGGTGATCGCCCGGCACTACCCGGCCGGCACCGGCAGCCCGGCCACCATCCTGGTCGACCAGCGGGCCGCCCGGCAGGTCGCCGAGGTGGCCCGGGCGGTGCCCGGGGTGGCCGCCGTCCGCCCGGTCACCGGCGACCCGACCGGGCCGCCCGACCCCGCCGCGCCGCCGAAGGTGATCGACGGCACCGTGCAACTGGAGGCGACGCTGGCCGACCCGCCGGACAGCGACGGCGCCGAGCGCACCATCCGCGACCTGCGCGCCGCGGTGCACCGGGTGCCCGGCGCGAACGCCGCGGTCGGCGGCTTCACGGCGGTCAACGTGGACACCGCTGACGCCGCCACCCGCGACCAGAACGTCATCATCCCGGTGGTGCTGGTGGTGATCGCGATCATCCTGGCCCTGCTGCTCCGCGCGCTGCTCGCCCCGATCCTGCTGATCGCCACCGTGCTGCTGTCGTTCGCCGCCACGCTCGGGCTCTGCGCGCTGGTCTTCCGGCACCTCCTCGACTTTCCCGGCGTGGACGCCTCGTTCCCGCTGTTCGCGTTCGTCTTCCTGGTCGCGCTCGGCATCGACTACAACATCTTCCTGATGAGCCGGGTCCGGGAGGAGTCCGTCCGGCGGGGCACCCGGGCCGGGGTGCTGGCCGGGCTCGCGGTCACCGGCGGCGTCATCACGTCGGCCGGGATCGTGCTGGCCGCGACCTTCTCGGCGTTGGCCGTCCTGCCGCTGGTGGTCCTGGTCGAGCTGGGCGTGGCGGTCGCGGTGGGCGTGCTCATCGACACCATCGTGGTCCGCTCGCTGCTGGTGCCGGCGCTGGCGTACGACATCGGGCCGCGGGTGTGGTGGCCGGGCCGGCTGGCCCGGGCGAACGGTGAACGGGAGGCCCGCCGTGCTGGCTGAGACCGATGTGGTGATCGTCGGCGGCGGCCTGGCCGGCCTCGCCGCGGCCCGGCGGCTGCACCGGGCCGGGGTGCCCTGGCGGCTGCTCGAGTCCGGCGGCCGGCTCGGCGGCCGGGTCGCCACCGACGCCGTCGACGGCTACCTGCTCGACCGGGGCTTCCAGGTGCTCAACACCGCCTACCCGCGGCTCGGCACGCTGCTCGACGTCGACCGGCTGCGCCTCGGCCACTTCACCCCCGGCGTGCTGGTGCGCAAGGGCGACGCGCTGCACCGGCTGGTCAACCCGCTGCGCGAGCCGACCGGCGGGCCGCGCACCGCGCTGGCCGGGATCGGCTCACCGCTCGACCGGCTGCGGTTCGCCGCGCTCGCCGCCGGCTGCGCCACGCTGCCGCCCGGGCGGCTGCTCGCCGCGCCGGAGACCACCACCGAGACGGCGCTGCGCCGGGCCAGGCTCTCCGACGCGATCATCGAGGAACTGCTCCGGCCGTTCCTCTCCGGCGTCCTCGTCGATCGGGAACTGGAGACCTCCAGCCGGGTGTTCGCGATGGTGCTGCGCTCGTTCGCCCGCGGCCGGATCGGCCTGCCCGCCGAGGGAATGGCCGCGCTGCCCCGGGCCGTCGCCGAGCCGCTGCCGGTCGACCTGATCGACCTGGACACCCCGGTCTCGCAGGTCGCGCCCGGCCGGGTCCGCACCCAGGCCGGCGACATCGGGTGCCGCGCCGTCGTGGTCGCCGTCGACCCGCCGGCGGCGGCCACGCTGCTGCCGGCCCTGCCACGGGTACGCATGCACAGCTACACGACCTACTACCACAGCACGGTCGAGCCACCGTTGGCCGAGCCGATCCTGCTCGTCGACGGCGACCGGCGGGAACTGGTCGCCAACACGGTGGTGGTCACCCGGGCCGTGCCCACGTACGCGCCGGCCGGGCGGCACCTGGTGGCTACCTCGGTGGTCGGCCCAACGGCCCCGCCCGAGCCGGCCGTACGGCTCGAACTGGCCCGGCTCTACGGACGGTCCACGGCCGACTGGACCCACCTGACCACCGTGTCGATCCCGGCCGCGCTGCCCGCCGCGCCCCCACCGCAGGGCCGGCTGCGCAAGCCGGTGGCGCTCGGCGACGGCCTGTTCGTGGCCGGTGACCACCGGGACAGCCCGTCCATCCAGGGGGCGCTGACCAGCGGCTGGCGGGCCGCCGGGGCGGTGCTGGCGGACCTGCGGGCCGGCTGAAAAGCGGGTCACCCCGGCGGGTTGTTGATCATTTATCATCCTCGCCATGCCTGCCCCCCTTCCGCCGCCGAACTTCGACGCCGCGGCGGCGTACCCCCAGGTCAGCGCGGTGCGCGCGGCGCTCGCCGCGCGTGACTGGCCGGCCCTGCGCGCACAGCTGGCCGAGCCGGACCCGCACGGCCGCACCGTCCTGGTCGGCGAGGTCGGTGACGCCACCGACATCGAGGACTTCCTCCGCGGGGCGCTGGCCGCGCAGCCGGAGGACCCGGTGGCCGGGACGCTGCTCGGCGCGTACCTGATCCGGGCCGGGTGGCGGATCCGCTCCGCCCGCCGCGCCCAGTACGTCAGCCGCGAACAGTTCGCCCAGTTCTTCGACCACCTGCGCCGCGCCGAGCAGGTGCTGATCGAGGTCACCGCCCGCCACCCGGACGAGGCGGCGGCCTGGACGCAGCGCATCACCAACGCCCGCGGCCTGCAACTGGGCCAGGCCGAGGCGCGCCGCCGCTACGACCAGCTCGCCAAGCACCACCCGCACCACCTGCCGGCGCAGGCGTCGCTGCTGCAGCAGTTCTGCCCGAAGTGGAGCGGCACCTGGGAGCGGGCGCACGGCTTCGCCCGGGAGTGCGCGGCGGCGGCCCCGGCCGGCGCCCCGAACGCGGTGCTGGTCGTCGAGGCGCATCTGGAGCAGGCGCTGGACCAGGACACCCTGGGCAAGGCGGGCGCCCACCTGCGCAGCCCGCACGTCAGCCGGGAGATTCACGAGGCGGCGCAGCGGTCGATCTGGCACCCCGACTTCCGCAACGGCTGGGGCTGGCTCTGGGTCCGCAGCACCTTCGCCATGGCGTTCTGCCTGATGGAGGAGTGGACGGCGGCCGCGCAGCAGTTCCAGGCCATGGGGTCGCTCGGCCACGAGGCGATGTTCGGCTACATCGACGGCGACGAGACGAAGCAGTTCCAGCGGTTCCGCGACAAGGCGTACGCGAAGGGCGGCCTGGCATGATCCAGCACCTGGACGTGGACGGGGTGCCCACCCTGCTCGCCCCGACCGGCGGGCCGATGCGCGCCGGGCTGACCTTCCGGGTCGGCACCGCCGACGAGACGCTCGCCCGCAGCGGCATCACCCACCTGCTGGAACACCTCGCGCTCGCGCCGCTCGGGATGGCCGACTACCACTACAACGGGGCCACCTCGCCGGTCTTCACCACCTTCCACATGCAGGGGTCCGAGCAGGACATCGCCACCTTCCTCACCGCCGTCTGCGCCAACCTGACCGAGCTGCCGACCGGCCGGCTGGAGGTGGAGAAGGAGATCCTGCGCACCGAGTGGAGCAACCGCGGCGGCTCGCCGGTGGAGGCGGTGCCGCTGTGGCGGCACGGCGCCCGGGACTTCGGCCTGACCAGCTACCCCGAGTGGGGGCTCGGCGCGCTCACCGGCGACGACCTGCGGCAGTGGGCCGCCCGGTGGTTCACCCGGGAGAACGCGGTGCTCTGGATCGCCGGCGACCGGGTGCCGACCGGGCTGCGGCTGGCACTGCCCGCCGGCGTACGGCAGCCGGTGCCGGCCCCGTCGTCGGCGCTGCCGCACACCCCGGCGTACTTCGTCAGCGGCTCGCGGGCGGTGGTGCTCGACGCGGTGGTGCGGCGCTCGACCGCCGCGAGCCTCTTC
This sequence comes from Micromonospora sp. CNZ280, assembly GCF_011759515.1. Taxonomy (NCBI): domain Bacteria; kingdom Bacillati; phylum Actinomycetota; class Actinomycetes; order Micromonosporales; family Micromonosporaceae; genus Micromonospora; species Micromonospora sp. CNZ280. The sequence goes on along the minus strand of NZ_JAAOYP010000001.1, from coordinate 497,196 downwards.
GCCGACGTGCTGGAGCGCGAACTGTTCCGGTCGCTGCGGCAGGAGGGCGGCCTCTCCTACACCACCACCGCCGGCTACGACCCGCGCGGCGACGGGTACGCCAGCCTGCGCGCGCTCGCCGACGCGCTGCCGGAGAAGCAGGACGCGGTGCTCGGCGGCTTCATCGACACCCTGGCCAAGCTCCGGGTCGGCCGGATCGAGCAGAGCGACCTGGACTCCTGCGTGGCCAAGCGGGAGGACCTGCTCGGCACCGCCGAGGTGGACGCCGCCCGGCTGCCGGCGTACGCCTGCAACGTGCTCACCGGGGAGCGCAACCTCACCGTCGACGAGCACCGTGCCGAGCTGAAGGCGGTCACCGTCGCCGACCTGCACGCGGTGGCCCGGGAGGTGGCCGGGTCGGCACTGCTGATGGTGCCGGAGGGCAACACCGCCGACTGGGCCGGGTTCGTCGAGGCGCCCACCCGCTCCGAGCGGACCGTCGACGGCACCCCGTACCGGGAGCGGGAGGGCGACGGCGAGCTGCGGGTCGGCATCGACGGGGTGAGCTACGTCGGGCCGGGTGGCCCGCTCACCGTCACGTACGCCGACTGCGCGGTGCTGCTCGCCTGGCCGGACGGTGCCCGGCAGCTGATCGGGTCCGACGCCATCTCGATGCGGATCGAACCCACCATGTTCGAGCTGCACCCCGGCGCGATCCGGGTGATCGACTCGCAGGTGCCGGCGGACCGGCAGGTGGTCATGCCGGCCCGCGACCCGGAGCGCATCCCGCAGCCGCGCGCGGCCGAGCCGGCGCCCCGCCGGGAGCCGGTCGAGCGGTCCTGGTGGGAGATCCCGCTGATGGTGGTCAGCGGCCTGGCGGCGCTGGCGGTGGGGGGACTGAACGCCCTGCTCACCCTCGGCATGTTCATCACCGAGACGGCCGAGGGCGAGGGCTGGCTGTGGGGCGTCGTCGTGGTGGGTTGGCTGCTCACTGTTATCCTCGCGTTGCCCATCGTGCTGCTGCGCCGACGACGCCGATGAGCGACCGTGCCGGTTGGTGCTGGCCGGTCATCGACCGGCCGGGATAGGATCCGGCGCGGTGCCGGGGCGGTAGCTCAGCCGGTTAGAGCAGGGGACTCATAATCCCTCGGTCGCGGGTTCGAGTCCCGCCCGCCCCACCACTAGCCCGCTGCATGGATGTCGGCTGCCTGCTTCCACAGGTGCATCAGCAGCGGGTTCACCTCGTCAGGCCGTTGTCGGTGGGGCGAGTGATCCGCACCGGCGACCTGGTGGAAGCGGGCGCCGATCCGCTCAGCAACGACCCTTGCCGTGACGACCAGTGACTCCCCGGTCGTCGACCGATAGTCCGCCGGCGCCGTCTCCCACGTGCCGGCGAGCACCATCTTCGGGTACCTGGCTGGGCGGATAGCGTCGACCGGCACGTCGGCTTCCCAACAGGGCCGCTCCCGCAGGGCCGTCCGCGCTGCCCGCAAGGCGAACTCAAACGGCTCGGGAACAGCCTCGTCGCTCCCGCTGTAGGCCGCCCGTAGGTAGTCCTCCGCCGACATGGATCGTGAACCGGCTACGTACCGCCGGTTGGCTTCGAGCGCTGCCGAAACGACGGGATGGTCGGCCGCAACGGCGAGCGCGGCCGGCTCTATGAGCGCCAGTGAACCAACCTGGTCCGGACGGCGGATCGCGGCCAGCATGGCGACCACTCCACCGTACGAGTGCCCGACGAGGTGGCTCGGTCGGTCCATCAGCGCGACGATGTCGTCGGCGTCGACGTCGTAGTCGCTCTGTTCGATATCGGGGCTGGCGCCGAAGCCCCTCCGGTCCACGACGAGGATCCGGTGGTGTTCCGCGAGCGGCTGCTGGTGCGCGAATGCCGCCAGCCCCCACGTCATGGTGCCGTGAACCAGGATCACCTGGTCGCTGCACGCTTCGAGCTTGTCCCAGACCGTCACGTGTATCGGCAGCACGGCCATGAGCGTACTGAGGCGGACGACTTCCACGCTGACCCTGCATGCCTGATCGAGGAGATTCCGCGAGCGGCGGTACAGCCATCCGTGCAGCCAAGGCGGCACGGCAGCTAGGCAGGGCCCTAGCATTGCCCCGTGATCGAGGACTTCGCGGATCGGCTCCTGCGCGACATGGCCGGCCTCGATCCCTGCACAGCGGTCGTCGAGGCTGGCGAGCAGGATGTCGACGGGCTTACCGACTACGGCCCGGAGGGCCACCAGGCCCGCGCCGACCTCGCAGCCCGGGCCCTGCGCGAGCTGGCGACCCTGGGTGACGCACCGCCGGCTGCGGCCCCGCTGCACGCCCACCTCGCCGAGCGGCTGCACACGCGGATCGCGTTCCACGACGCCGGGGAGGACCTGCGCGAACTGCACGGGGCGGCCACCGGTCCGCTCCAGCTCATCCGCCAGGCCGTCGAGGCCGCGGTTCCCAGCCGCGGCGTCGAGGGCGCGGCCTTCGAGGAAGGCTGGGCTCGTGTCGGCGCACGCCTGGCCGCGATCCCCGCGGCGCTGAACGGGTACGCCCGCAGCCTCCTACTCGCCGCGGAGCGCGGCAATCTCCCGGCGCGGCGTCAGGTGGAGCTCGTCACGCAGCGCTGTCGCAACTGGATCGACGACGATGTCGCCCTGGTGGATCGCTACGGAGCGGGGCCGCAGCGGGCGTCGTTGCAGGCCGCGGCGACGGGCGCGGAAAAGGCGTACCGGAATTTCGCCGAGGTGCTGACCGCGGACCTGGCACCACGGGCCGTTGCGGAGGAGGCGTTCGGCCAGCGGCGGTACGCACTCTGGGTGCGCACCTTCCTCGCGGCCCAGCCCGACCTGCGCGAGCTGTACGACTGGGGCTGGGACGAGTTCAGAGCGACAGAGGCGGAGCTGATCGCGGAGGCGAAGCCCCTGGGCGGGAGCGTGCCAGAGGTGCTTGCCTGCCTCGCCAGCCCCGACGCACCCGGCACCCTGCACAGCAGGGAGGCGTTCGCCGCGTGGTTGCAGGACCTGTTGGAGGCCACCACCGAGCGGCTGGACGGCGCGTACTTCGACATTCCCGCCCCGCTGCGGCGCATCGAGTCGCGGTTGACCACGTCGTCCGGCATCGCCTACACCGGGCCGTCGCGGGACCTGACGCGGCCGGGCCGGGTCTGGTGGTCCGTGCCCGAGGACGCAGCGAATTTCCCCACCTGGTACGCCTACAGCACCGCTTATCACGAGGGCGTTCCCGGCCACCACCTCCACCTTGGCTCGGAGGTCTGCCGGGGCGGCCTCGGGCAGCGGCTGAACCTGCTCGGCGGCCTCTCCGGCAGCCAGGAGGGCTGGGCACTGTACGCCGAGCGGTTCATGGACGAGCTCGGGCTCTACGAACAGCCGGGTGCTCGACTGGGACATCTGTTCATACAGCTCCTGCGGGCGGCCCGGGTTGTGCTCGACATCGGCCTGCACCTGCAACTGCCGATGCCCTCTGGTGACGGAGCACCGTGGACGCCGACTGCCGCGCTGGAACTGCTGCGGGACCGCTGTCACCAGGGGCCGTACGCGTCCGCCGAGCTCGGGCGTTACCTGGGCCGGCCGGGGCAGGCGCTGGCCTACAAAATGGGTGAGCGCGTGTGGCTGGCCGGCCGCTCGTCCTTCCCCGGCGACCGGCGCGCATTCCATCGTCACGCGCTGGAGCTGGGTTCGCTGGGCTTGGACCAGTTGACAGCCGCCCTCCAGGGTGACCGCCCACCACTCGTGCACAGCGGTGGAACAAGCCAGGGACCGTGCTGGTAGCTGCACGTCCTTGACATCCGACCAGCCTGAACCAGGGCCAGACTCAACAGCGCGTAGCGCTTCCCGTGGTCAGCGGCGCGACAGGCGCGCCGCCCGGCGCTTCTCGAGATCCCGGCGACGGCGCCTGCGCTCGTCCGCCGGGAGGTCGGTGACGCGGCGCTCCGTCCGCGCGGTCGACCCGCCGGGGAACCGGGCGAGCCAGCGCCGGCGGGGCAGCACGGCGGACCAGCCGACCATGCCGGCGGCCGCGACGGCGAGCAGCACGCGCAACGGCGCCGGCAGGTCTTCCATGGTGGCGAGGACGGCCGCCAGCCAGCCGAACCCCGCGGGGACTGCCGTGATCATCGACAGCCGGCTGATGGCCCAACCCTCCACGTAGAACCGCACGAGGGTGTCGGTCCACCGGGAGCGCACGACGGGCTGGAGCGACAGGGACACCGGCGTCAACGTGACGCCCATGGTGCTCCCGCGCAGGACGCCGGACCTCTGGGGCCGTCTCGGACCGCACCCCCGCCTTGCTCGCTCCGTCGCTCGTCGCGTCGCCCATCGCTGCGCTCGTTCCATCGCTCGTCCGGTCCCGACAAGATCGCCGACCTGCACCCCGCTGGCCGGCCGGCGGCGCTGTCACCATTCCGGCCGCCGCCAACAGTGCCCGTTCCCTCTCCGGCCGCTTGACCCACGGCCCGGCGTGGCAGCGGCCGTCCCTTTCGCCCTGGTCACCGCCGGGGGCCCAGCGAGCCGCATTCTGCTGAAGATCTCGTCGGCGTCGGGATAGCCGCACGGTCGTCAGGCGTCTGTAACGGGTAGAGCGAGGAAACGAGGGTGGTGGGGTGGAAGACGACGAGCGGGCACTGCTGGCCGAGTTCGTGGCCAGCCGTGCGCCGGTCCTGGTGCGGGTCGCCTACCTGCTCACCGGCGACCGGAGCAGCGCCGAGGACCTGTTCCAGTCGGCGCTGGCCAAGACGATCCCGAAATGGCGGAGCATTCGCCATTCCGATCCGGAGGGGTACCTGCGGGCGGTCATGTACCGGGAGCAGGCCAGTTGGTGGCGGCGGTTGCATCGCCGCCGGGACGTGCCGATCGGTACGGACGAACTCGTGGTGACCGATCCGAGTGCGGGATCCGATCTCCGGTTGGCCTTTCGGGCCGCACTGCGGCAGTTGCCGCCGGCGCAGCGAGCAGTGGTGGTCCTCCGCTACTACGAGGATCTGCCGGAGGCCGCGGTCGCCGAGCTGCTGGGCTGCTCGGTCGGGACGGTTCGCAGCCGAACCCACCGCGCGATCACCCGGCTGCGTCAACTCCTGCCGCACACGGAACTGCTGGAGCTACAGCGATGACTGACCCGTTCGAACACCTACTGCGCTCCAACCTCTCCGAGATGGCCGAGGAGGCACCAACTGTGCAGGAACCACTGAGCAAGGCGGAACGGCGGGCGCGTAATCGTCGCCGGAACACCGTGGCGGCGAGTGCGGCCGCGGTGCTGGCCGCCGTTGTGATCGCCGCGCCGTTCGCATTTGCCGACAGCGGCGGCAACGATGGCCGACCGGCACAGCCGGCGAACCCCGCTCCAACCGCGAGCCCGAGTAACCCTGGCGAGCCGATCCCGACCCCGAGCCAGCCTGGCGAGCCGACTCTCAGGCCGAGCCCGAGCAGCCCCGGCGAGCCGGTTCCCAGCCCGAGCAGCCCCGGCGAGCCGGTTCCCAGCCCCAGCAGCCCCGGCGAGCCGGTTCCCAGCCCCAGCTCGCGCTGATCCCGGCGCCCGCCCAAGTCCCTGGAGCAGGGTTGCTGACCACGCCGGGCCGGCCACGTGCGGTGGCGGGCCCGGCGTGGGGCCGACCCTGGGTGGACCGCCCGGTGGTGCTGCGCCCCGTGAACGGTCCGGATCTGGACCGCTAGTAAGTGTCGGGCCGGTGAGGCCGAGCGCCTGCCGGCGATCGCGTCGGCGCCGCCTCGGCCCGTGCCGGCAACGGCGCGCGGTTCACGCCTGCGCTGATGCCGCGATGGCGGCGTGTGGCCGGTTGGTGCCCTCGCTGGGCCGCTGCAGGCGCTCGACCTCCGTGAAGCCGGCTCGCGTCAGTCGCTCGGAGAACTCGTCGACGGGCCAGCGGTAGGCGGTCACGACCTTCTGGTCGAAGGCGGCGACCTCGTCACCGACGAAGACAGCACGCACCAGCGTGCCAGCCGGGGCCATTACCCGCCGGAACTCAGCGAGTACGCCATCGAGATCTTGCGGCGGCAGATGGATCAAGGAGCCCCAGGCCAGGATGCCGGCGATGGAGTGGTCGGCGACGGCGAGATCGTCCATCGACCCGGGTTGGTAGCTGCCGCTCGGGTGGGCGGCCCGGGCGTGGGCGATGAACTCGGAAACGATGTCGATGCCCGTGGCGTCGACGCCCAGCGAACCGGCACCGCAACGGCCGGATCATCTTGACCACGGAAGAGCCCGCGCGATTATCCGCCCCGGTAGCCTTCGTATGATGGCTCGGTCACTCAGGTGTGGAGAGTTCTGTGCGTGCGGTAGTACTGCGGGAGTTCGGCGCTCCGTTGCGGGTCGAGGAGATCGACCAGCCCACGGCGGGCAGCGGTCAGGTGCTGGTGCGGATCGTGGCCAGTGGCGTCAACCCGCTGGACACCAAGATCCAGGCCGGGAAGGCCCCGCACGCCCGGGTCGAGCCGCCGGCGGTGCTCGGCCTGGACCTCGCCGGGGTCGTCGCCGCGGTGGGTACGGGCGTCACCGACTTCGCGTCGGGTGACGAGGTGTACGGGCTCACCGGCGGCGTCGGTGACCTGCAGGGCTCGCTGGCTGAGTACGCCGCCGTGGACGCCCGGCTGCTGGCGCACAAGCCGCGCACGCTGTCCATGCGGGAGGCCGCCGCGCTGCCGCTGGCCGTCATCACCTCCTGGGAGGGGCTGATCGACCGGGCCGGGGTCCGGGCAGGGCAGAAGGTACTGGTGCACGGCGGCGCCGGCGGCGTAGGACACGTCGGCATCCAACTCGCCCGGTCGCGGGGCGCGGAGGTGTACGCGACCGGCGGCCCGTCGAGCCTGTCGGTGATCGAGAGCCTGGGCGCGGTGCCGATCGACTACACCTCGACCAGCGTGGCCGAGTACGTCGACAGGTACACCACGGGGGAGGGGTTCGACGTCGTCGCCGACAACGTGGGCGGTGCGACACTCGACGCGTCGTTCGCGGCGGTGCGTACCTACCACGGGCATGTCGTCAGCGCCCTGGGCTGGGGGTCGCACTCGCTGGCCCCGCTGTCGTTCCGGGGCGCCACCTACTCCGGAGTGTTCACTCTGCTGCCCATGCTGACCGGGCAGGGCCGTGAGCACCACGGCGAGATCCTGCGCGAGGCCGCAGCGCTGGCCGACGCGGGCGCACTGCGTCCGCGGCTCGACCCACGCCACTTCACCCTCGACACGGTGACGGACGCGCACGCCCTGGTCGCCGGCGGCACCGCCGCCGGCAAGATCGTCATCGACATCGACGGCTGAGCGCCTCAGCGACGGTAACCGTTGGGCGGCCCTGGTCGGCGTCCAGGGCCGCCCTCGGCTCCGACCGCCGCCGGCGACGTCCGGCCCGGGCCGGAGGTAACGTCCGTCCGTTCTGCCACCGGAACGCCCGCTCGGTGTAGAGCCGCCCTCCGGGCTTCGGCCGATGCCGGCGACCTGTCCGCCGCCGTATCCCCGATTGATCGTCCATGGTTCTATGTGGACGTGCAGAACGACGTTGGGCTTACCGCATACCTGGTCAACGAGTCGCGAGCGCGCCGGAAGGAGCTCGCGGCCGATCCACTGGCGAGCGAGTGGATCGCGGACGATCAGCGCGGCGCGGTCCGGGATCTGTGGGACGAGTTCGCTCGATCGGTGTATCCCCACGACGACCTGGTCGTGTCGCTGCGCGCCCGGATCATTCTGGACACCCTGGGTCAGGCCCTGGACAAGCGCGGCGACACGGTGCTGGTGGTGTGCGGCGCGGGCTTCTCCTCATACCCGTGGCTGCTGCCGTTCGCCGCGGCGATGGAGGTCGACCTGCCCCACATCGTGGCGGCCAAGCGGCGACGGGCCGCCGAGCTGCGGGCCGCCGGGGTGCTCGATCAACGAGAGGTCGAGCACGTCGCGGCGGATCTCAACGATCCGCAGGCACGTCAGCATCTGCTGAACCGCATCCGGCAGTTCGCCGCCGGACGGCCCGTCGCGTACGTGGCGGAGGGGCTGGTCTTCTATCTGCCGTCGGACGAGGCTCGGGCGGTCGCCGGACTGGGGATGTCGGCGGGACCGGAGTCCCTGACGGTGATCAGCTACTGGCCGCTCGCCGCGGCGGATCATCCGGTGCTGGCGGCACAGCGCCGATGGTTCCGGAGGCGGTCGGTGCCCGAGGACGCCACCTACCTGACGACCGGCGATCTCTCGGCGATCGTGGGCGGTCCGGTGGACAACCACAGTCCCGAGGACCTCCAGCGCCGGTACCTCGGTGAGGTCGTCGTGCCCGAGACCGAACTGATCCCGGAGCACGTGGCGGTGGCTGGGCAGCTATGACCGACGTACTGCACATCCAAACCAGGGCCTACCCCCTGCACTACACCTCGCTCGACCGCACCGTGGAACGGGTAGTGCTGCCCGGGCGGGGCCAGCTCCGGCCCGTCCCGGGAGTGCTCGGTTCGGTGGCGTACAACGCCGAGGAGACGCTGGACTTCGATCTCACCGAGATCGTCCGGGCCGCGGTCAGCCTGTCCGACATCACGATCGTCAGCTGTCGGAGCCGGGTCCTCGCCGCGGGTGCGGTGCTCGTGTCGTACGCCCTGCGGCACACGACCGATCTGCGCACGCTCGACGCGCATGACCTGGCCGCGCTGGACGCGACGGTCAACCGCGAGCTGCGCGAGGCGGACCGCGCGCTGCTGGGGGAAGTGCTGGCAGCCGCGAAGCAGTCCGGGGTCTTCGCGCATGTGGTGGTACCGCCCGGTGGCGCCGAGGCCTCCGACTGGACGGAGGTCGACCCCCGCGCCGTCCGGTACAACTGCCATTTCATCACCCGGGATCCCGCCTGGGAGCCGGATGGTCGCGTGCCGCACCTGGTGCTGGGCCGCCACTGCCGGATCCTGCTGCCGTACACCTACGCCTGGGACGACGACCCGTCCCCGGACCGGATCGACGACATCCTGACGATGCTGGAACCCGCCGACATCGCCGTCGCTCAGCAGTCGGTTCTGGTCGGTGCCAGCGTCGGCGGGCTCCGGATCCTGACCGAGCTGGCTCAGGCCACCGCCGGACGGCTCGAGGGACCAGATTTTCGTCGTTTCCTCGACGGCGTCTGGGCCGACTACCACCGGCTCGATGCATACCGGGTCGAATCGGGTCAGGACCACCGCGCCACGTACATCGCCGCACGCGAGACCATCGGGCTCGACGGCACGCATGAGCGCGCGGAGAAGCTGCTCAACCACGTCAACGCCTCGCTGCTCGCCGAGTCTTCACGGCGCAGCGAACAGCTGGACGGGCGGCTCAATCGGGTCGCCGCCGCGCTGACCGTGGTCGCGTCCGCGGCGTTCCTGCTGGACATTGCCGCCTTTCTCTGGCCGGACGTGAGTGGCCTGACGAAGGCGGTGACGGTCACCGGGGTGACCCTGCTGGCCGCCGGCATGCTGGGGGCGACGATTTTCTGGTCCCGGAGAGGAAGCGACGAGGGGCCGGGGGATCGCAGCGGTGGTCGGGTGGCTGATGGCATCCGCCGACGTGCCGACGAAGCCCACCAAGGCCGAGGTCGGGTGCCGGCGGCCCGCCCGCCTGGCCCATCGGAGGTTGACCGGTGACGGTCATGACCGCCCAGCCCACGCGGCCTCACGTCACCAGGCGTCGGGGTGGGGGTCTGCGGTTTTCCGCACCCCGGCGGTTGAGGACGGCCTGCTGAGGTCGGCGGTCGACCTCATGGTCCGGGCCGGGGCGGGTTCATAGCGTCTTCGGCATGGGTCGTTTGTCGCTGGTGCCGATGCACGCTGGCCTGTTGGCCCCGGAATCTGATCCGCCCCAGGGTGGTCTGGTCGGGTTGGCGACCGACCTGACGGAGCGGCACGGGCACAACCGGGCCCACCGTGGCCGCGGCACCGGATACGGAGCCTCACGCTGGTCGGAGCCGGGCCGATGACGCCGGGTGTCGCGAACCCCGCACCGGCGGGGCGTCGCCGGCGGCAGGCCGTCCGCGCGTCGTTCACCACCCGGGTCGGCCGGTGGAGCGCCAACCATCCCTGGCTCGCGATCACCGCCTGGTTGTGCCTCGTGCTGGCCAGCGTGGTCGGCGGCAGCCTGGTCGGTACGGTCAAGGCCACCACGCAGGACAGCCTGCACGGGGAACTGGCCCGGGCCGACCGCATCGAGCGGGCCGGCGCGTTCCCGGAGGCCCCGGCGGCGGAGAGTGTCCTGGTCACGGCGCGGACCGGCGACCTCGACGTCCAGCGTGCGCTGGCGGTGGCGGCCGACCTGTCGGCGCGGCTGCGCGCGTTGCCCGAGGTGGCGAAGGTGGCTGACCGGTCACCTCACCCGGCCGCGACGCGGTGCTGGTCGAGGTCGAGCTGACCGGCTCGGCGAACGACGCCGACGCGCGGGTCGGATCGCTGCTGGAGGCCACCAGGCAGGCGCAGCAGCGGCATCCCGACCTGCGGGTGGAACAGGTGGGGTCGGCGTCCCTGGCCAAGGCGCTGACCGAGACGCTGGCGGCGGATTTCGTCAAGGCGGAGCTGATCAGCGTGCCGGTCGCGCTGGTGATCCTGCTGTTCAGCTTCGGCGCGCTGATCGCCGCCGGGGTGCCCGTCGTGCTGGCGTTGACGGCCGTGGCCGGTGCCATGGGGCTGGCCCAGTTCGCCTCGCACATCTTCCCGGCCGGCGAGCTGGTCAGCAGCATCATCCTGCTGATCGGCATGGCCGTCGGTGTCGACTACTCGCTGTTCTACCTGCGTCGTGAGCGGGAGGAACGAGCACGCGGGCGGGACCATCGCAGTGCGGTCGAGATCGCGGCCGCCACCTCGGGGCACGCGGTGCTGGTCTCCGGCGTCGCCGTCATGGTCGCCATGGCCAGCCTGTTCCTGGTCGGCGACAACACGTTCAGCTCGATGGCGACCGGCTCGATCCTGGTCGTCGGGGTGGCGGTGGTCGGCTCGCTGACCGTCCTGCCGGCGATCCTGGCCGTCCTCGGGCGGTGGGTGGACCGGCCGCGGGTGCCCTTCCTCGGCCGGCGGATCCAGCGGGCCGAGCGCAGCCGGTTCTGGTCGTTGGTCCTGCGGCCGGCGCTGCGCGCGCCGCTGGTGACGTTCGTGCTCTCCGCCGGGGCGCTGGTGCTCCTCGCCGTACCGGCGCTGGAGATGAACCTCAAGCGGCCGACCACCACCGACCTGCCCCGCTCGATCCCGATCCTGGGCACCTACGACCGCCTGGCGCAGGCGTTCCCGAGTAACGAGCTGGGCACCAGCCATGTGGTCGCGGTCCGTACCGGCGTCACCGGCGGACCGGTGGCGGAGCAGCAGCTCGCGGATCTTGCCACCCGGATCGAGGGGGACAGCCGGTTCGCCCAGGACCGCCCCCCGACCGTGCGCAGGTCCGCCGACGGCACCGTCTTCCTGGCCACCATCCGCGTGGCCGGCGCCAGCGACAGCAGGGAGGCGACGCAGTCGCTGCGCCGGCTGCGCAGCGAACTGCTGCCGGCCACGGTCGGCACCGTACCGGGCACGGAGTGGGCGGTGGCTGGCCGTACCGCGAGTGATGCCGACTTCCGCGACCGCATGGCGGCGGCCCTGCCGCCGGTCGTCGCGTTCGTGTTCGGCATGACGTTCCTGGTCATGCTCGTCACGTTCCGATCGGTGGTGGTGGCGTTGGTCTCCATCCTGCTCAACACGATCTCCGTGGCCGCCTCGTACGGACTGCTGGTGCTGGTGTTCCAGCACAGCTGGGCGGAGGACCTGCTCGGGTTTCGCCGCGATCCTGATCGACGCCACCATCATCCGCGCGGTCGTGCTGCCCTCCCTCATGCGACTGCTCGGCGAGGCGAACTGGTGGGCCCCACGATTCCTCGCCGGCCGTCACGCAGCCGATGCCACAGACGAGATCAGCGCCGCCGATACGCAGGTCATCACGGTTGCCGGTGACCGGTAACGCGACCGGTGACCTCGGACCCCACACGGAACCGAAAGGAGGACGGGCAGGCCCACCCGCAAGGGACGCGGCGACCATGACGACAGATGACCACTTCATGGGACCCCACAGCGCCAGGCGTGCTCCGACTGCCGTCCGGCCGACTTGTCCGCGGCCGTGCGCTCAGGCGCCCGCTTCCGCCGGGCGCGCAGCCCACATTCGCGCTCTACCTCCTCGGCCGTCAGCCGACGCCGGTGGCGTGGGAGCATCGATGGCTGCGCTGGCCCGACTTCCGGTTGCCGTCCGACCGCGCCGCCACCGCCGACGCGTTGCGCGAGGCGTGGGCCCGCGCCGAGGACGAACGCGTCGAGATCGCCTGTGGCGGTGGGAAGGGGCGTACCGGCACCGCCCTCGCCTGCCTCGCGGTGATCGACGGGGTGCCCAACGACCAGGCGGTCGCCTATGTCCGGCGGCACTACGCGGCCGGTGCCGTCGAGACGCCCTGGCAACGCCGTTTCGTCGCCCGGTTCCGATAGCTGTTCCCGAGAACCGGTCTTGGCTCCGGCTCGCGGCGCGGGTCAGCCGGTGGTCAGACGACGCCGCCTGACCACCGGCGGAGTCCGCAGCAGGACCTGCCGCCCCGGGCTCGTGTCACAGGTCGGAGACGACGTTGACGCTGTTGCCCTCGGTGTCGGCGAAGGTTGCGTAGACCATGCCGATGGAGGGGATTTCGGTGGGGTCGACCAGCAGCTTCCCGCCGGCTTCGGTGATCCTCCGGAGGCTCTCGTCGAGGTCGTCGACCCGAATCACGAGGCGAGGATGCCGCAGGTCCTCGCTGCGCTCCGCGATCTCGCCGTTGATGGCCCCAACCTGGGTCGCTCCCGCGTAGGCGCTCTCCGGGTTCCAGCCGAAGACCTCCGCGTAGAAGCCCCAGGCGCGCTGTGCGTCGTCGGCTGGGAGCTGGAACCAGGTCACCATGTTCGACGGGGGCTTGGCCACGTGATCCTCCTGCGCTGTGTCGCGATCGTCCGCCAGCCGCCATCCGGCCGGTCCATCTGGGCGCAGGGGAGGCTACCGATGGGGTCCGACACGCCCGGCCAGTCCACAGCGGCACGAGCCGTCGCGCGGCGTCACCGGTTGCGCAGGTGCTGGCAGGGCTGGTCGGCCGCCCGGTGCCAGACGCTTCCCACCAGGGCGACGGGATAGGTGACCTCTCGGACCTTCCTGTCGTCGGTCTCGACCCAGAACCGCATCGGCAACGGCTCGCTCCCGGTCTCGACCGCGCACTCGATCCGCGCCCGGACGTCGATCCAGGCGGTGCCGCCGGGCCGGATCTGCCCGGACCGGCCGGTGTCACGGATCAGGACGCCGGGCCGCTGCGCGGTGACCGTACGAACCGTGATCGACGCGGGGCCGGTGTTGATCACCGCCAGTTGCCCGTCCAGCTGGAGGATGCCCGGCCCGTCCGTGCCTCCACTACCGACGGAGGCAGGGAGGGCCACGAGTGTCACCGCAGAACTCCGCTCCCGCTGTTCCCGCGCGTCGCGCAGCCCGTTGACGCCGACGCCGCCGAGCATGGCGCCGACCACGAAGGCGGCGACGAGCCGCAGGATCGTCCGTCGTCTGGCGCTGAAGCGCTCGGCGGTGGTGTCGCCCGACCCGCCCGTCCGCCGGTCAGGCCCGTCCAGGTCGATCACGTCAGGTTCCGCCGGCATGGCGTCAGCCTAGGTCTGACCGCCGGCGCGTGCGGCCCCGCCGCCGGGCCGTCCCTGTCTGGTACGGGCGGTGCGGCTCAGCCTCGGGCGGCGGAGAGGAGGCTCGGGTGCTCGGTCCACAGCCACCGCAGGTACTGCTGTAGTTCCTCGGGCGTGGCCAGCCACCCCTCGTCGGTGTAGGCGAGGATGCGTCTGACCTCACCCGGTACCAGGTCGTAGCCGGTCGCTCCGGTTTCCGGTACGGGCCGGTCCGGGGGCACCGCCACCGGAAGCGGGATCAGCGGGAGGCGCAGCCCGCTCCCGGTGAGCACCTTGAGCACCGTGAGGTAGACGCGGGCCAGGTGATAGGGGGAGACGACGAGCGCCAGGCTGGTGATGTCGTACGCCCGGACCTGATCGACGATCCACGCGGCCTGCAGGCCGGTGTTGGGGGCCGGCTCGGCCTGGAGGTGGACCCCGTCGCCGCGGCGGAGGCCGAGGTCGCGCAGGTGGTTGAGGGTGAGCCCGACGTACGTCTGTTCCGCCGGGTTGCCGTTGGCGACCAGGAGGTGGCGGAGCCGCGGGTTGGCCTCCCAGTGCCGGATGGCGTGGGTGAGCCGCCAGTCCTCGCCCTGACCGGTGGGGACGACGAGCGCGTCGACGTGGTCGGCGGCCGACTGGGGCAGGGTCAGGATCATCGTGAGGGTCTTCGTCACCGTCAGGAACTGGCCGGCGGTGCAGCCGGCGAAGTCCTCGTCGGGCACGATTCGAGAGGTCGCGGGGCGCGACGGCGACACAGCCACCCCGCGATGCTACGGCCGCGTCGGCCGCCGCTGCCCGCCGGCGGCGGCCGGGGCCGGCAACGGCGGTAGGAGCGTATGGTGCCGGCATGGCGCGGGAGGTCTGGACCGACGGCCAGACATACGAGGCGTACGTGGGCCGGTGGAGCCGCCGGGTACGGCGCGGTGTCCGATAGCTGACAGGACGCCGGTGCCCCTCGCGCAGCACTGTTGTAGCAGGTCAGAGGCGTGCGGACGGCGGGCCACAGCGCATTCCTCCGGCCCGGTGGGGGGCAGCAGCGTCGCACCGACCCCGCCGGCACCGCCTCGGGCGCCCGGGCCGGTGCCCGCTGGCCGACACCGAGCAGAGAGGAGGGGCCGGCATGGCCGCTCCCACCGCGACCGCGACCCTGAACGCGTCGACGTACTCGCCCGGCGAGAAGATGACCCTGACCGTCGCCTACGGGGATGCCGACACCCGACCGTTGACCGTCACCGTCGTAGTCACCGACGCGCTGGGCAACAGCAGCGCCCCCGCCCGGGTCACCGCCGTCCTGGACCCGCTCACCGTGACCGTCACCGACGACTCCGGCCGCACCTGGACCCGGGTCTCGGACAACGGGTCGGTGGCCGTCTACCGGGCGGTGGCGTGATGTCCCGGGTGACCGTGACGGTGCGTGACTCGGCCGGGCGTACCGCCACCGCCACCGCCGCGTACTCCGTCGCCCCGCCGGTACTGGGCGGCTACTACCTGTCCGGTGGGGCCGACCCGACGGCGGACATGGCGGGCGGCAACTTCCGTTCGCTCACCCAGTACCGCAGCTTCGCCGACCGCTACACGTTCCCCGGCTACAACCGGCCCTGGCTGACCAACCTGGGCAGGGCGGCCGTCCAGATCAACATGGTGCTGGAGCTGAAGCACTACGGCGCTGCCGACGGCCCGCAGACCGTCACCGTGGACGGGGTCAGTCACACCGTGCCGGCGCCGGCGATGACCATCCAGCAGCGCCCGGGCACCACCTGGCCCAGGGCGTACGGCTACGGCCAGGTGCTCGCCGGGCAGTGCGACGGGCTCCTCGCCCGGGCGCTGTCGCAGTACCGGACGCTGGGCTTCGGGGTGAACATCCAGCTCGCCTCGGAGCTGGACACCGACCACGAGTTCGGCACCACCGAGGCGGGCAGGGCGTACACCTGGGCGGAGTCGGACGCCCGGGCGGTGCGGGCGATGACCTACATCGTGAACTGGTTCAAGGCCCGCCCGCTGCCGGCCGGCACCACGTTTTCGGTCGGCGTGGGCGGCTTCGACCGGGCCTGCTTCCAGCGCACGCACCCGGAGGCGCTGATGGCGAGGCTCGACTTCCTCCAATGGAACGTCTACGCCACCGCGCCCGAGCACACCGCGCTGGCCCGGTTCCGCCGCACCCGGGACTGGGCGGTCGCCGACCTCGGCCCGGTCGCGCTGTCCCGCCCGGTGATCATCGCCGAGTGGGGGGTACGGGTGGCGGAGATCCCCGACCAGGCGAAGTGGATCGGCACCGTGCCGGCCGCCATCGCCGCGCTCAACGCCGAGCGCGGGCCGCGGATCGTCCGGACCAACTACTTCAACTCCGGCTGGGGCACCCTGGCGCCCAAGGCCGCCGGGCTGGCCGCGCTGCGCGCCGCGTACGCGACCCGGCCGTATGTCTGACCTGCTTCGGCGGGGTGCCGGGCCGTGGCCGGCCCGGCGCCCCCGCCGTCAGCCCGGTGCTCCGCCGAGCAGCCGGGTGAGGGCGGCGAGCAGCTCCGGTGTGGGCTCGCCGCCCCTGCCGTACCCGTGGATCGCGCTGCGGCAGGGGGTGTGCCGGACCCAGAACTCCGCGGTGGCGCCCGTCGCGTCCGCCACGATGAGGACGTCGAACGCGGTGGGCGGCGGGTAGCCCGGCCAGCCGCCGCAGTCCGTCCGCTTCGCCGACTCGGCGAAGGCGGCGTTGAACACCGTCCGCAGGCTCTCCGCCTCGGCCCGGCGGGTCGCGTCGCGGACGAGCCGGGCGGTGTCGCCGTCCACCGTGTACCGGCAGGCGGCCAGCGCCACCAGCGGTGTCATCAGGACGGGCTCCCGCTGGGCCTGGTTGCGGGCGATCCGGTCCGGCGGGCCGGGGTTCGACGGCGTGAGCCGGACCCGCGCCGTCGGCATGCTGGCCGGGCAGGTCGGGGTGGCCACCGTGGCCGGGTCGGTGGTCGCCACCAGCTGGGCCCGGTACCGGTCGAGGAACGCGCCGAGGACGGCGGAGTCCAGCCCCCGGCCGTGGTCGCCGGCGACGACCACCCCGCAGTTCTCGTCGGTCCAGACCGTCACCGGTTCCCGGTCCGGGTAGCGCAGCACGAACGCGGCCTCCTCGTACACCGCCTTCAGCGTGCAGCGCAGTTCGCCGTCGCTGCCCGGGCGGGACTGGCCGTCGGGCCCGGCCGGCC
This sequence comes from Micromonospora sp. CNZ280, assembly GCF_011759515.1. Taxonomy (NCBI): domain Bacteria; kingdom Bacillati; phylum Actinomycetota; class Actinomycetes; order Micromonosporales; family Micromonosporaceae; genus Micromonospora; species Micromonospora sp. CNZ280. Next base: position 480,390 of record NZ_JAAOYP010000001.1, on the reverse strand, counting down.
GTGCTGGCAGCGCGTTGAGCAGCCGGACCACCTCGTCGACACCGGTGGTGAGCACCCGGGGCCCGGCCCGCTCGTCGGCCGCCGGCCCGCCGGCTCTCGGCACCTGGCAGAGGGTGATCTCGACGGCGCCGGCCGGCACCAGTGGCGCGTCGTCGCCGTAGCGGACCGCCTCCAGCCCGGGCCGTCGGCCGAGATCGGTCGGGCAGGCGGCGTCGCCGACCGGCCCGCCGGTGGCGGCCGGCGCCGGCCCGGGGGCGCGTGGGTCGCCGGCGACCAGCCGCGGCAGCCCGGCCACCAGCCCCACGGCGAGGACCAGCGCCACCGCCGAGCCGGTGGCCAGTCGTCGCCGACGCCGGCGGACCCGGGCGCCGACCGCCGCCAACCGGTCCGGCGGGGCCGCCAGCGGCGGTACGGCGTCGGCGAGCAGTCGCCGGACGTCGCTGTCGTCACGACTCACGGCACGACCTCCTGTCTGGTGAACAGCCGCAGGTCCGGGTCGGTACGCAGGCGGCGCAGCGCGCGCGAGGACTGCACCTTGACGGTGCCGACCGAGCAGCCGAGCACGCCCGCGGTACGTTCCACGGAGAGGTCCTCGACGTACCGGAGCACCACGATCGCCCGCTGCTGGCGGCTGAGCCGGGCCAGCGCCCGGCGCACCGCGTCCCGATCGGCCGACTCGCCGGCCAGGTCGCCCGGGCCGGTGCCCTCCGGCGTCTCGGCCGCCGGGACCTCGCCGCGCCAGCGCCGCCGCCACCAGGAGGCGTACGTGGTGAACAGGGCCCGCCGCAGGTACGCCTCGGGCTGCCCGCCGTGGACGATCCGGGGCCAGCGGCGCCAGGCCACCGCGAGGACGGTCTGCAGCAGGTCCTCGGCCCGGCCGGCGTCACCGGTCAGCAGCCAGGCCCAGCGGAGCAGGGCACCCGATCGGGCCGCCACGAACTCGGCGAAGCCCTCCGGTGGCGGCGGATGCCGGCTGTCGGTCATGCGTACCTCCCGCCAGACAAACGCGGTGGCCGGGCCGGAAGGTTAACGGGCGCGGCGAACGGCGCGATTCCGCGCTCGGTGACGGTGTGCCGCAGGGTCGGCCGGGGGCCGGCGGCGATGGGCGTCAGCTCCCAGCGCAGCAGGTCGTCGCCCCAGGTGTACTCGAGCAGGTGCGGCGGCGCGGCCCGGCGTACCGCCGCCGGGAAATCCTGGGTGGTGTCGCCGTCGACCATGGTGAGCACGGCGGCGCCGGGGGAGCCGAGGTGAGCTTCCCGGCGGTGCCCGAGCCGGCTCCCTATTCTCGGGGCATGGAACTGCGGATCTTCACCGAACCCCAGCAGGGCGCCAGCTACGACGACCTGCTCGCCGTGGCCCGTTGCGCCGAGGAGACCGGCTACGGTGCCTTCTTCCGCTCCGACCACTACCTGAAGATGGGCCCGGTGAGCGGGGAGCCCGGCCCGACGGACGCCTGGACCACCCTCGCCGGGCTGGCCCGGGACACCCGCCGGATCCGGCTCGGCACGCTGATGACCGCCGCGACCTTCCGGCTGCCCGGCCCGCTGGCGATCACCGTTGCCCAGGTGGACCAGATGAGCGGCGGCCGGGTCGAGCTGGGCATCGGCGCCGGCTGGTTCGCCGAGGAGCACACCGCGTACGGCATCCCGTTCCCGTCCGTCGGCGAGCGGTTCGACCGGCTGGAGGAACAGCTCGCGGTGATCTCCGGACTCTGGGGGACGCCGCCGGGCAAGACGTTCGACTTCGCCGGTCGGTACTACCCGGTGACCGACTCGCCGGCGCTGCCGAAGCCGGTGCAGCAGCCGCGCCCGCCGATCCTGCTGGGCGGCATGGGCCCGAAACGCACCCCGCGGCTGGCCGCACGGTACGCCGACGAGTTCAACCTGCCGTTCGTCTCGGTCGAGGACACCGCCGCCCAGTTCGAGCGGGTACGCGCGGCCTGCGCCGAGGTGGGCCGGAACCCGGCCGAGCTGCGCTGGTCCAACGCCCTGGTGCTGTGCTGCGGCCGGGACGACGCCGAGGTGGCCCGCCGGGCCGCGGCGATCGGCCGGGAGCCGGACGAACTGCGCGCCAACGGCCTCGCCGGCACCCCCGCCGAGGTGGTCGACAAGATCGGCCGGTACGCGGCGGCCGGCAGCCAGCGGATCTACCTCCAGGTGCTCGACCTGGCCGACCTGGACCACCTTGAACTGGTCGCCGCCGAGGTGATGCCGCAGGTCTGAGCCACGCCGGCCTTGGGCGGCGGTCCGGGCGTCGGCACCGGCGTGGGTGCCGGCGGCGGCGCGGGGGTCGGCTTCGGCCCCGGGCCGGTCGCCGCCACCCGCCGGTACGCCCCGACCGGCCCGCTGGCCGGCTCGACGCCGCTGCCGGTCGGGTCGATCTCCTCCTCGGACGGGAAGACGTCGCCGCGCGGGGCGGGATCACGGTAGGTGCTCATCGGCGTAGGGTTCCCCGACGACGGCGGTGGTAACCGCTGGCCGATCGACCGGTGCTGGCGCCTACCCGGTCGGCGCATGATGCAGACCGGAAACCACGGTGACGAACGGGGGTACGACGTGGAACTGCACCGCAACCGGGGGGCGTTGGTGCTGCCCCTGGTCTGCGTACTGGGGGGTGCGGCGCTGCTGCTGTTCGCGCGCGACGGTGCCGTGCTGCACCGGATCGTCGGCGGGGGTGGCGTGCTGCTCGGCGGCGTGGTGCTGGCCGGGCTGCTGCGCCCGTTCCGGTTCGCCATCGGCGCCGACGGGCTGACCGTACGGCTGCCGAAGCTGCGCCGGCTGATCCGCTGGCCCGAGATCGACGCGCTGGCGTTGGACCAGCCGCCCGCCGAGCAGGGCCGTCCCGCCTCGCCCCGGCTGCTGCTGGTGCCCGCCCCGGGGGTCGACCTCGGCCTGCCGGCTACCGGGCACCACCCGCGCGACGGGCGGGCCGCTGTGGAACTGCTCGACCTCGACCGGGTCCGGGAGAAGCCCGCGGAGATCGCGGCGGCCCTGGCCCGGTACGGCGAGGACCGCTTCGTCGACGTGCTCGGGCTGCGCCGGGCCGCCTTCGACACCCCCGACTTCACCGTCGGCCTGCGCGGCTACCAACCCGACCGGGTCGACGCGCTGATCCGGCGCGGCCAGGACGCTCTGGTCTGGGGCGGCACGCTGGAACGGCAGGCGGCCCGCTCGGAGATCGAGCGGGCCCGCGCCGAGGGCCTGCCGGTCGCCGGTCGCGGCTACAACACGACGCAGGTCGACGCCGCCCTGGCCACGTTGAGCGGCGCGCTGACCGGTGACCCGTCCAGCGACCGGAGGCCGACCGCGTGACCCGCCCCGACACATCGGCCGCCGTCGAGCGGCCCGCCGACGGGGTGCCGCGTCGCAACTGGGCGGGCAACGTGCGCTACGCCGCCCGCCGGTTCCACCGGCCGGACACCGTGGACGAGCTGCGCCGGCTGGTCGCCGGCAGCGACCGGATCCGGGTGGTCGGCACCGGGCACTCCTTCAACCGCCTCGGCGACACCACCGGCGACCTGGTCTCGCTGGCCGGCCTGCCGCCGGGCGTACGGCTGGACCCGGAGCGACGGACCGTGACCGTGCCGGCGGCGACGCGGTACGGGGACCTCGCCGCCCACCTGCACCGGCAGGGGTACGCGCTGGCCAACCTCGCCTCGCTGCCGCACATCTCGGTGGCCGGCGCGGTCGCCACCGGCACCCACGGCTCCGGCCCGACGATCGGCAACCTGGCCACCGCTGTCGCCGGGCTGGAACTGGTCACCGCCGACGGCGACCTGCTGACCGTGGACCGGGCCGGCGACAGCTTCGCCGGGATGGTGGTCGGGCTGGGCGGGCTCGGCGTGGTCACCCGGCTCACCCTGGACGTGGTGCCCACCTTCGACCTGCGCCAGTACGTCCGGCTCGACCTGCCGCGCGAGGCGCTGGACGCGGCGCTCGACTCGGCGTACAGCGTCAGCGTCTTCACCGACTGGCGGACGCCGCGGCTGCGGGAGGTCTGGCGCAAGCAGCGCGCGGACCAGCCGCCGCCCCCGGCGGACTGGCTCGGTACGACGGCGGCCGACCGGCCCCGGCACCCGGTGCCCGGCATGCCGGCGGAGAACTGCACCGCGCAGCTCGGCGAGCCCGGCCCGTGGCACGAACGGCTGCCGCACTTCCGGCTGGGCTTCACCCCGAGCAGCGGGGAGGAGTTGCAGTCGGAGTACCACCTGCCGCGCGCGGCGGCGGCCGAGGCGCTGGCCGCGCTGGACGCGGTGGCGCACCTGATCGCCCCGGTGCTCCAGGTCTGCGAGCTGCGGACGGTGGCCGCCGACGACCTGTGGCTCAGCCCGAACCAGGGCCGGGACAGCCTCGCCGTGCACTTCACCTGGATCGCCGACGCGGCGGCGGTGCTGCCGGTGGTGGCCGCGGTGGAGGAGCGGCTCGCCCCGTTCGCGCCGCGCCCCCACTGGGGCAAGGCGTTCGAGCTGGCGCCGGCCGCCGTTGCCGCCGCCTACCCCCGGTACGCCGACTTCACCGCCCTCCTGCGCCGCTTCGACCCGCACGCCAAGTTCGACACCGAGCTGCTGGCTCACTACTTCCCCCGCTGACGGGTCCTCGTGATCGTCCGCTGGTAGCTCGAACGCGGTCTGCCGGACCTGCGGGGGGAGAGACGATCAGGACGGTCAGCGGCGGGCGAGGTCGTCGCGCATGGAGCCGCGTTGGACGGCGCGGCTGATGTCGCTGGGGGAGATGATGCCGACCAGGCGGCCCTCGGTGACCACCAGCGCCCGGCCGTCGGCGCACTCGCTGAGCCGGGGCAGCAGGTCGTTGAGCTGCTCGTCCGGGGAGGCGAGCACCAGCTCGTCGGCCCGGCAGGAGACCTCGGCCAGCGTGGTGCCGGGTCGCTGGTCCGCCGGGATGCCGCGGACCCGGTCGAGGGTGACCAGCCCGACCGGCCGGCCCTCCTCGGTCAGCGGCAGCGCCGAGTGCCGGTACGCGAACAGGTAGTGGTCGACGAAGTCGGCCACCGTCATCTCCCCTGACGCGGTCTGCGGTTGCGGGGTCATCACATCGGCCACCCGGATCCCGCGCAGCGCGCTGCCCAGCCGGGCCTGCCGCTCCTCCATGCCGGCCGCGCCGATCAGGAACCACCCGATCAGGGCCAGCCAGAGCCCGCCGAAGCCGACGCCGGCCAGGAACTGCCACAGCCCCAGGCCGATCAGCAGCGCGCCGAGCACCCAGCCGGCCCGGGCGGCCACCACCGACGCCTTCGTCCGGTCGCCGGTGGCCTTCCAGACCGCCGCCCGCAGCAGCCGACCGCCGTCCAGCGGCGCGGCGGGCAGCACGTTGAACACGGCCAGCAGCACGTTGATGCCGGCCAGCCAGGACATCGCGCCGAGCAGCAGCCCGTCCTCGCCGGCCAGGGCGAGCAGCACGGCGATGGCCCCGAAGAAGAGCCCGATCACCAGGCTGACCAGCGGGCCGACCCCGGAGATGCGCAGCTCGGCGCCGGGGTCCTTGGCCTCGCCCTTCAGCTCGGCCACCCCGCCGAAGAGCCAGAGCGTGATCCCCTCGACGCCCAGGCCGTTGCGCTTGGCAACGATCGCGTGGGACACCTCGTGGGCGAGCAGGCCGAGGAAGAAGACCACCGCGGCGGCCAGCCCGGCCAGCACGTACGCGGCCACCGGCTCGCCGGGGTAGGCCCGGGGGAACTGGTTGGCCGACAGTCCCCAGGCGATCAGCGCGAAGATGACCAGGACGCTCCAGTTGACCCCGACGGGTACGCCCGCGACCCGGCCAAGCCGGAAACTCGCCCTCATGTTTCCGTGATACCCCCGGATGGCGTCCCCATGCCAGAAACCGGACCGGCGCGGCCGAACCGCAACGCCGTGCGCCGAGGCGGCTCGGTCGACCGCCACCTGGCCCACGCCGGTCGCCACCTGACCCACGCCGGTCGCCGGCCCGGCGGTCAGGCGACCATCGGTCAGCTCAGCTCAGCTCAGCTCAGCTCAGCTCAGCTCAGCTCGGCTCGGCGCGCGGGTCCGGGACCGCCTTCTCGGCGGCGCGGCTGACCTGTTCCCACTCGGCCCAGGTGGCCATCCGCCGCTTCGAGATGTCGAAGGCGACGTCGTAGACCATGCTGCCGAGCAGCAGCCGCAGCGGCGGGTCGTCGCTGGCGACCAGCTTCATCAGCGCCTCGGCGGCCAGCCGCGGCTCGCTGTCGACGGATCCTTCGGCCCACTGCTTGGCCAGTTCCTCGCGCAGCGGGTCGTAGGCGGGGTCGGGGGTGGTGGCGGTGCTGCTGGTGTAGAGGTCGGTCCAGTAGCCGCCGGGTTGGACGATGGTGACCTTGACGCCGAAGCCGGCGGCCTCGGCGGCGAGGGCTTCGCTCATGCCTTCCAGCGCGAACTTGCTCGCGCTGTAGAGCCCGGTGCTCGGGAAGCCGCCGAGCGCCCCGATGCTGGAGATCTGCACGAGGTGCCCGCTGCGCTGGGCCCGCAGGTGCGGGAGCACGGCCTGGCTGACCCAGAGCGCGCCGAAGAAGTTCAGGTCCAGTTGGGCGCGGGCCTGTTCCTCGGTGAACTCCTCGACCATGCCGGCGTAGAGGGCGCCGGCGTTGTTGACGACGATGTCGAGCCGGCCGAAATGCCGCACCGCTTCGGCGACGGCGTCGACGACCGCTGGACGGTCGGTGACGTCGAGGCGCAGGGTGAGCAGCCGGTCGGGGTGCCGGGCGCCGAGGTCGCCCAGGGGTGAGACGTCGCGGGCCGCGCCGACGACGCGGTCACCGGCGGCGAGGGCCGCTTCGGTGAAGGCGCGGCCGAGGCCACGGCTCGCGCCGGTGATGAACCAGACACGGGATGCGGCGATCGCTGAGGCCTTCACGGGGAACTCCCTTCATTGCGAGACGAACCGTCTCGTCTCGTTTGCGAGGACGACAATACCCCGTCGCGCCGCGTTGTCAAGACGGACCGTCTCGTCTCTCTTGCTGCTACATTCGGCCCGTGCCCACGCAGAAGGTCGCTCCCGACTCCAGCCGCCGCAGCCAGTCCGCGCGGCGGGCCATCCTCACCGCCGCCCTCGACCTGGTCAGCGAGCTGGGGTACGCGAAGCTCAGCATCGAGGGCATCGCCTCCGCCGCCGGCGTGGGCAAGCAGACGATCTACCGCTGGTGGCCGTCGAAGGGGGCGCTGCTGTTCGACGCCTTCCTCACGCTCACCACGGAGGGCCAGGACGTTGCCGAGGCGGCCCTACCCGACACCGGCGACCTGGCGACCGACCTGAAGACGGTGCTGCGGGCCACCGTCGATGAACTCAACGACCCCCGCTACGACCGGCCCATGCGGGCCCTGCACACGGAGATCGTGCACGACCCCGCCCTGGCCGCCGCCTACCACGAGCGGCTGGACGGCCCCCTGCGGGAGCTGAAGAAGAAGCGCCTGCGCGCCGCCCAACGCGCCGGGCAACTGGCCGGGGACGTCGACCTCGACGTCGCCGTCGACCTGCTGTTCGGCCCGATCCTGAACCGGTGGCTGCAGCGCAGCGGTTCGCTCACCGCCGAGTACGCCGACCAGGTGGTGGACACCGCGCTGCGCGGGCTCCGGCCCGCGCCGCCGGCCGGGTAGTCGCCGCGCGGGCTCCGGCCCGCGCCGCCGGCCGGGTGGTCGCCCGGCGGCCCGCTGCCCGGATCGGCGGCGGATCACGGGCGGGGTGTCTCGCTGGCGACGGCCTGCTCGCGGGGCAGCGCGGCGGCCCGCAGTGCCCAGTCCAGCGCGTAGTCGGCGACCTGCTCCCAGCCCGGCTGCCCGACCGTGAAGTGCGAGCGGCCGGGGAACTCGTGGTACGCGGTCAACGCCCGCGACTTCTGGTAGAGCGCCGCGTTGGAGCGGACCACGGTCGGTGGCACCACGTGGTCGGCCCCGCCCGCGATCAGCAGCAGCGGCGCCCGGTCGGTACGGCGGGTGTCGACCTCGGCCGGGGAGTTCGGGTCGAGGTTGGCGAACGCCCCTTCGAACAGCACCCGCCCGGCGCCGGGCACCGCGTACCGCTGCCAGGCCCGGTCGGAGTCCTCCCGGCTGAGGGTGTTGCCGAAGGCGTAGTGGAAGTCGTCCGGGGTGAACGGCACCGCCCGGTTCCGGTTGGCCGGGTTGTGCAGGATCGAGAAGGCCGAGCGCAGGGTGCTCAACGGCAACTTGAGCACCCCCTTCACCGCGGCCGGGTGGACGCCCACCGCCGCCGCCCCGAGGCCCCGGTCGACCAGCACCTGGGTGATCAGACCGCCGAACGAGTGCCCCATGATGACCGGTGCGGTGGGCATTGCCCGGATGATCCGGTCGTAGTGGTCGACGATCTCGACGATGCGCTGCCGGGCGATCGGGGTGGGCTCCTCCCGTAGCTGCTCGACCTCGCCCTCCATGCCGGGCCAGGACGGGGTGACCACCCGCAGCCCGCGCCCGGCGAACCGGGTGGCCCACCGCTCCCAACTGCGCGAAGTCATCCAGAGGCCGTGGATGAGCACTACCGTGTCGACCGGTCCCTGCGGCGCGCTGGCCATGGCCTTCCTCCCCGGTGTCGTGGCGTCCGGACGGCGGTTACCCGCCCGTCCGGCGGGGATTCCCCGACCCGCCGGGCCAGCGCCGCCGCAGCGGTCGCCGTCGACGGGTCGAGCGCCGGTGGGCAGCGGGTCAGGCGGTCGGCGGTGGGGCGGGAAGCTCGTCGACCACCACCACAGCGGAGCCGGTCCGCACCTCCGCCAGCAACTCGCGCTGGCCGCTGCGGGTCAGCCGGATGCAGCCGTTCGTGGTGTTCCGGCCCAGCTCGCCGTCGTGGTACCAGCTGTGCAGGCCGATGTGCGCACCGCGCAGGCTGGCCGGCACCGAGTTCGGGTCGTCGGGCACCGCGCCGAGGGCGAAGATGTCCACCCCGCCGTACACCTGCTGGGGCGGTGGGGTGCGGCCGAGGATGAAGGTCCGGCCCAGCGGCGTCTCCTGCCCCCGCTGGCCCAGGCTGACCTCCCAGGACCGCACCGCCCGGCCGCCGCGGTACCAGGTGAGCCGGTGCTTCCGGCGCTCGACCACGAGCTGGTCGCGCAGCCCGACCGTGGTGAAGCCGCCGGGCGGCAGCCAGGCGAGTCGGCGGTTCGCCGACGGCAGCAGCACCGCCGTCCAGCCGGCGCTGCGCTGGGCGATCGGCATGGTCAGCTCGACACCACGGATGGTCGGGGCGAGGAAGGCCAGCGGCCGGCCGCCCGGCGCGTCGTACGCGGCGATCCGGCGGGTCGGGTGCAGTCCCTCGGTCAGCGGGGCGGGGTCCAGGGCGTCCGGGTCGGCGGGGAAGCCGCGGGGCGCCGGGTCGTAGTCGACCACCGGCAGGTCGTCCGGCGCGGGCGCGGCGGCCGGCACGGTCTCCTCGGGCGTCGGGCTCGGTACCGGGGCGGTGGGATCCGGCTCGTCCGGGGCGGCCGCCTGCTCGACCGGCGGCGGCACCGGCTCGGGGGTGAGCGCCCAGCCGGTCGCCCCGGCCGTCGCCAGCAGCGCCGACACTCCGACGGCGGTGGCCACCCGGCGGAGCCAGCGGTACGCGGTGATTCGGTCAAACGCCACAAAGAGACTGTAATGGTAGGACCCCCGTCCAGCCGGTAAATCCGGCCGGACGGGGGTCCTGGCGGGGTGGGGGGTCAGCTCAGGCGGGCGCCGATGTGGATGGCGACCGCGTCGTGGGCGGGGATGTCGGCGGCGAACCAGCCGTTGCCGTCCACGGTGACCACCGGTCCGCTGCACGAACCGTTGCCGAAGGTGCCGTGGATGACGTCGCAGTACCGGCCGGCGGGCAGGCCGGTGTAGTACGAGCGGCCGGTGATCGGGTGGTCCTCGTCGTTGACCGTGAGGTAGCCCTTGCCGGCCCGGCTGAACGCGATGTGGTTGTTGCCGTTGTCGTACCAGTTGGCGACCCCGGCGCCCTCGGTGGCGTTGCGGAAGCCGACCATGTTGGCGATCACCGGCCAGCGGTGCTCGCACTCCCAGCCGGAGTAACAGGTGACGTCGAGCGTCCGGCCGGAGCCGTCCTGCGGCGGGCCCTGGTCGCGCTGGCTGAAGGTGTAGCTGGACATCACCGTCGGCGAGCCGTACGGCCAGGCCAGCATGAACGCGTTGGCCAGCGCGTAGATGCCTCGGTCGCGGTAGGTCAGCACCCCGCCGACGTCGCGCTGGGTGTCGTGGTTGTCCACGAACACCGCCGCCACGCCGCCGGGCAGGTGGCCCCAGCCCTCACCGAAGTTGCGCAGGTAGGCGAGTCGCTCGGAGCGGAACACCCGGGCCAGGTCCTTGCCGTAGCGGAACTCGTGCACGTCACCGTTGCCGGTGTACTCGCCTGGCTGGATCGGCTCTCCGGCGCCGTGGATGACCTCCTGCACCAGGTACGCCGGCCGGGAGAGCCGGCTTTTCAGTGCGGCGATGTCGCCGGCCGGCATGTGCTTGCTGGCGTCCATCCGGAAGCCGTCCACGCCGAGCGAGAGCAGATCGTTCAGGTAGCCGGCGAGCCGGCCCCGGACGTAGTCCGACTCGGTCTTCAGGTCGGCGAGGTTGACCAGTTCGCAGTTCTGCACCTCCCACCGGTCGCCGTAGTTGACGATGTCGTCGCCGCCGTTGCGGCCGCAGTGGTGGAAGTCCTGGTACTGGTAGATGCCCGGGTAGTCGTGGTGCCCGTACGCCGACCCGGCCCAGCCGGTGCCGCCGTTGTCCTGCCCGGACATGTGGTTGACGACCGCGTCCACGATCACCTTGACGCCGGCCGCGTGGCAGGCGTCCACCATGGCCTTGAACTGGGCGCGGGTGCCCTTGCGGGACTCGATCCGGTAGCTGACCGGCTGGTACGCCAGCCACCACTGGGAGCCGCGGACGTGTTCCTGCGGCGGGGAGACCTGGACCCAGCCGTAGCCCTTCGGGCCCAGCGTGGTCCGGCACTCGTTGGCGACCGAGGTCCAGTTCCACTCGAAGAGTTGGACGATCACCTTCTTGGCGCCGGCCGGGGCCGCGACGGCCGGGGGCGCCGTCACGGTGGTGGGGACGAGCACGCTCGCGATCACACCGAGGGCGAGCAGCGCCGAGTGCCATCGACGTCGATGCATCGGAACTCCTGACGGGGATGCGGGGGACGGGGTGGTGGTGCGGGGGAGGGAATCTCAGCTGCCCGAATCTTGCAATCGAGGCTGAAAGATTTCGGAAAGATTACAAGCGCGTTGCAGCGGCTGTCAACGTATGGAGATCAGTCGCTGTTTGCGGATGGGTCGGCGAGGGCGGACGCCACTACACGCGGCGGGCGGCCGGACGGTTCGACAACCGGGCGGAATTTTTTCCCGGGTCGGTGATCCGACCGCGCCGTAGCTCCGTACTCGATGGGGGAGCAGGGGTCGGCCGGCGGTGCGCCGCCGCGAGACGATCGAGGAGCAGATGGCCCGGGTCAAGCAGAACCAGAAACCGGCCACCGTCCGGACCACCAGCACCAGCCGGGGCGTCCGTACCCGGTCCCGGCCCGCGATGGCCGTGCTGACCGTGTCCGCGATCGCCGCGCTGTGGGCGGGGACGATGCTCACCGGCGCCGGCCAGACGGCGTACGCCTACGGCTTCTTCTTCACCGAGTTCTTCGCCGGGGTGATCGCCCTGGTGTCGCTGAGCCTCACCGTGATGCTCGGGCTGCTGGCCACCGACCGGCTGGTGCTGCTGATCCGGCACCGGGTGCTGCTCCAGTCCGCGCACCGGGCCACCGGCATCCTCGGCGTCGCCGGGCTCCTCTTCCACGTGCTGACCAAGGTGGCCACCGGCCGGGCGGCCAGCACCGACGCGATCGTGCCGTTCGTCGGCGGCGGCGGGCTCTACGTCGGTCTCGGCACGGTGGCCGGGCTGCTCATGGTGAGCGTGCTCTGGACCGGCATCGTCCGGGCCCGGTTCGCCGGGGTCGGTCCGAAGTGGCTGTGGCGGACGCTGCACTCGACCGCGTACCTCGCCTGGCCGTTCGCCATCCTGCACGGGCTCAACGCCGGCCGGCCGGCCAGTTCCTGGGTGGTGCTCAGCTACCTCGCCTGCGTGCTGCTGGTCGTGCTGGCGCTGCTGGTTCGCCTCTCGGTGACGTTCGGCCGGCGCAGCCGGGAGCAGCACCAGGCGGCCGCGATGAACCAGGCCCTGGCCGGCCGACCGGCCGAGGACGGCAAGGGCCGGTCGCTGCTCGGCGGCCTGTCCCGCCGGCGTGCCGAGGGCGAGCGCGCCGGCCGGGACAGCAGCTGGGCGGAGACCACCCTGGCCGGCACCTGGGCCGCGCCCGGCGCCAGGCGGCGCGACCCGGAGCGGTTCACCGTGCCGGTGGTGCCCGAGCCGGGGTCGCTGCGCGAGCGGGTCCGCCCCGCCCGCCGCCGCGACCAGGAGCCGGCGCCGGCCGCCCGCCGCCGCCGCACCGAGGAACGGGAAGCGGTGGCCCGCCGCCGCGAGGACGAGCTGGAGCCGACCGCCCGGCGCCGCCGGGAGCAGGAGCCGGAGCGGCGGGCGACCCGCCGTCGCGGCGAGGAGCCGGAGCGCGCCGAGCGGCGCGCCCGCCGGGCCGAGGAGCTGGCCCCGACCCGCCGCCGCCGCGACGACGAGGACCTGGCGCCGACCGCCCGGCGGGGCCGGGACGGCGAGGACCTGACCCCGACCGGCCGGCGCCGCCGGGGCGAGGAGGAGACCGGACGGGTCGGCCGCCGGTCCCGGGTCGACGCCGACGCCGGCACCCGGTACTCGGTGCCGCCCCGGCGGCGGGCCGACGAGCCGGAGGAGCCGTGGGACAGCCCGCGCCGCTGGGAGGCCGCCGAGCCGATCTCCGCCGGCCCAATCTCGGCGGGCCCGGTCTCGGCCGGTCCGATCTCCGGTGGGCCGAACTCGGGTGGGCCGATCTCCGCGGCGCCGCGCAGCGGCGGGGGCCGGCACAGCGCCGAGGACGACGTGCCGGAGGAGCCGGACTACTGGCGGCCGCCGGCCCGGTACGTCCCGGAGGAGGAGATCCCGGCCGACGACACCCCGACCCTGGTCGACCTCGCCTCCCGGCGAGCCCGCCGCGAGGCCAAGGAGAGCCGCCGCCGGCGCCGGGCCAACGCCGACGCGGTGGACGGGGCGTACTGGGCCGGGCTGCGGGGTGAGGCGCGGTGATGCGGACCACGGTGCCCGCGGTGGCCTGCGTCGGCGAGCCCCGGCTCACCGCCGGCTTCGCCGAGTTCGGCCGCCTCGACCTGCTCGCCCACGAGGAGGTGCACGGGCCGATCGGGCCGATGGAACCGGCCAACCTGCTGCGGCTCGCCGATGGCATCCAGCTCAAGGGCAAGGGCGGCGCCGGCTTCCCGTTCGCCACGAAACTCCGCGCGGTGCTGGAGTCCTGCGAGCGGCAGGACCTCACCGCCGTGGTGGTGGTCAACGCCACCGAGGGCGAGCCGGCCAGCTGGAAGGACAAGGTGCTGCTCACCCGGGCCCCGCACCTCATCCTGGACGGCGCCGCGCTGGCCGCGTACGCGCTGGACGCCGACGAGATCGTGATCGGCATCGCCGACGACGGGGTCGGCAAGGAGTCGCTGACCGAGGCGTTGCAGGAGCGCCGGATGCCGGTGCCGACCACCGTCGTCACCGTGCCGCACCGGTTCATCTCCGGCGAGGGCGGCGCGCTGGTCAACGGGATCAACGGCCTGCCGCACATCCCGCCCGGCACCAAGAAGCGCTCCAGCGACTCCGGCGTCGGCGGCCTGCCCACCCTGCTGTCCAATGCCGAGACGTACGCCCAGCTGGCCGTCGCGGCCCGGCTCGGCCCGTACGAGTACGCGGCGCTCGGCACCGACGACGAGCCGGGCACCGTGCTGCTCACCGTCACCGGCGCGGCGAAGCGGCCGGCGGTGGTGGAGTGCGCCGCGGGCACCCCGCTGCGGGAGATCCTCGACCTGTGCGAGGCGCCGGACGGTCCGGGCATCCTGGTGGGCGGCTACCACGGCAAGTGGATCACCCAGGAGGCCGCCGACCGGGCGGAGATCTCCCGCAAGGGGCTGGCCGCGGTCGGCGGCACCCTCGGCGCCGGCATCATCGTCCCGCTCGGCGCGGACACCTGCCCGCTCGGCGAGGCCGCCCAGGTGGTCCGCTACCTGGCCGGCGAGTCCGCCGGGCAGTGCGGCCCGTGCAGGATGGGCCTGCCCGACCTGGCCCGCGCCGTCGACCTGGCGGTCTCCGGCAGCGCGCCGGTGGAGGTGGTCCGGGCCGCCGCCGGCGACGTGAAGGGCCGCGGCGCGTGCAGCCACCCCGACGGTACGGCCCGGTTCGCTCTCTCCGCGATGGAGGTCTTCGCCGAGGACCTGCGGTTGCACGCCACCGGCGAGGGCTGCGGCCGGCGGGTCAAGGGCGTGCTGGGGCTGCCCGGCGCGCCGGACCCGAACCCGCAGAAGCTCATTCTGGACTGGTCCCGCTGCGACGGGCACGGGCTCTGCGCGCACGTGGTGCCCGACTTCATCCGGCTGGACGCCAACGGATACCCCGCCTTCCCACCCACCCCCGTGCCGACCTGGCTGCGCGAGGGCGCGCTGAAGGCGGTCAAGGTGTGCCCCGAGCTGGCCCTGCGGCTGGCCAGGGCCGAGTAGCCACCTGCGAAGGGAGACGCGATGCGGACGCTGCGCCGGTCGGTCAGGTCCGGGCGGTCACCCCGCCGCGCCACGCGCCGGACCGCCGGCCCGCTCGCGGTGCTGCTCGCCGCCGTGCTGGGCGCGACGTCCTGCGCCGGTGGGGCGGAGCCGGCCGGTCCGGCTGCCGCCACCGGCGGCACTGCGCCCACCGGCGGGACCGGGCCGTCGCCGACCGGGTCGGCCGGGCCGGCCGTGCCGGTGCCGGACACCCTGGCCTTCACCGCGCGGACCCTGGACGGGGCGGCGTTCTCCGGCGCCGGGCTGGCCGGCCGGCCGGTGGTGCTCTGGTTCTGGGCGCCGTGGTGCGCCACCTGCGCCAGCCAGGCCTGGACGGTCGCCGAGGTGGCCCCGAGGTACCGGGAGACGGTGCCCATCGTCGGCGTGGCCGGGCTCGGCGAGCAGCGGGCCATGAAGGACTTCGTCACCGAGTTCGAGCTGGCCGGGACGCCGCAACTGGACGACCGGGCGGGCGCGCTGTGGCGCCGCTTCGAGGTGGTCGAGCAGAGCACCTTCGTGATCATCGACCGGAGCGGCAAGGTGGTGCACCGGGGTTTCCTCGACGGTGCGGACCTCACCCGGCGGGTCACCGCGCTGGCCGGCTGAGGGAGGCCCCGCTGCCGCGGCCCCGGCGCTCGTGGCGTCGGGCGCCCCGGTCGGCCGGAGACGTGATACCTCACCGTCATGTTGATGACGGTGAGGTATCACGACCAGCGGCAGGGGTGCGAGCCCGGGCCGCCCGCCTGAGCGGCGGCGTCGGGTCCGGTCGCGGCAGGTGCGGAGGCCTCGGGCCGCGGAGTCAGCGGACCGGGGTGAGGCGGTCGGTGCCCAGCCGGTCGCGGAGCACCTCGGGGACCAGCACCGACCCGTCGGCCTGCTGGAACTGCTCCAGGATGGCCGGGAAGAGCCGGCTGGTGGCCAGCGCCGACCCGTTGAGGGTGTGCACGAAGCGGGTCTGCTTGCCGCCCGGCTCCCGGTAGCGGATGGCCGCCCGGCGCGCCTGGTAGTCGCCGGCCCAGGAGACCGACGACACCTCCTTGTACTTGCCGGTGCTCGGCATCCACACCTCGATGTCCAGGGTCTTTTTCATCGAGGCGCTCGCGTCACCGGCCGCGAGCAGGCTGGTCTGGTGGTGCAGGCCCAACTTCTCGACCAGGCCCTCCACGTGCCCGACCATCGCGGCCAGTGCGGCGTCGGCCTGCTCGGGGAGGGTGAACTGAAAGATCTCCACCTTGTTGAACTGGTGGCCGCGCACCGTGCCGCGTTCGTCCGAGTGCGAGCCGGCGGCCTCGCGCCGGTAGCAGGGGGTGTAGGCGAACGCCTTCAGCGGCAGCTTCCCGGTGTCCAGGATCTCGTCCTGGTACGCGCCGAGGATCGCCGTCTCCGCGGTGGGCAGCAGGAACTGTCCGCGCGGGGCGGACTGCCGGTCCAGGTGGTAAACGTCGTCGTAGAACTTGGGGAACTGCCCGGCGGCGAAGCCGGCGCTGTCCAGCAGCAGGTGCGGCGGGAGCAGGAACTCGTAGCCGGCGGCGATGTTCTGCTCGATCAGCCAGTTCAGCAGCGCCCACTCCAGCCGGGCGCCCAGGCCGGTGTACATCCAGAAGCCGGAGCCGCCGAGCTTGACGCCGCGCTCGTGGTCCACCAGGCCCAGCGCGCGGCTCAGCTCCACGTGGTCGCGGACCTTCTCGATGGCCGGCGGTTCGCCGAACGTCCGGACGACCCGGTTGGCCTCCTTGCCGCCGGGCACGACGTCGTCGGCAGGCAGGTTGGGCAGCTCGCTCATCCGGTCGCGCAGCCGGGCCTGTACCTCGTCGAGCTCGGCCTCCAGCTCGGCGAGCTGCTTGCGGCCGGCCTCCGGCGCGGCGACCTCCGGCTCGCGGCCGGCCCGCTTCGCCTCCGCGTACGCCCGGGCCTCCGCCTTGCGGCGCTGCCGCTCGCCGTCGATCTCCGTGATCAGGCTGCGTCGCTGCCGGTCGAGCTGCTGGAGCTCGTCCAGCGCGCGGGTCACCTCGGCCGGGTCCAGCCGCTTGGCCAGCGCGGTCGCCACCGCGTCCCGATCCTTCCGGATCAACTCCATGTCGAGCATGCTGCTCCGTACGCCTCCGTCCGGACGTCAGGTGGACCTCCAGATGCTACCGTCGCGGCCCCGCGCTCCCCGGGCGGGACCGGCGACGGTCAGAGCCGGATCGGCATCAGGATCGAGAACGAGTCGGCGTCGTCCGGCCGGCGTACGGCCAGCGGGGCGATCGGGCCGTCCAGCTCCAGCACCAACTGCCCCTGGCCGGCGGCGTCCAGCGCGTCGAGCAGGTAGCCGCCGTTGACCCCGACCCGGAACGCGTCCGGATCGTCGGTCAGCTCGTCCGCGCTGAGCAGCCGCAGCCCGCCCCGGTCGTCCAGGCCGAGCACCGTCACCGCCAGCTCGACGCCGTCGTGGCCGCCCGGCACTACCGGGGCGTCCGGGCTGGTCAGCGCGGCCCGCAGGACGGCCACGTCGACCGTCAGCCGGTGCGCCGGAGACCCGTCGACGAGCGGCCGCAGCAGCCGGGCGTAGTCCGGGAACTCGTACGGCAGGGCGGTGGCCTCGACACTCCGGCCGGCCACCGAGACCGAGATGGTGTCGCCGGCCACGGTGAGCCACGCCTCGGGGGTGATCCCCTCGCCGGTGTCGAGCAGGGCACGGACCTCGTCGACGAAGCCGACCGGAGCGAGCGCGCGCACCGGTGGGCCGTCCGGCCGGCCACCGACCCGGGCCACGGCTAGCCGGTGCCGGTCGGTGGCGGCCAGCCGAACCCCGTCCGGCTCGACGTCGAACAGCACGCCGGTCAGCACCGGCAGCTCGGGGTCGTCGCCGACGGCGAAGCGGACGGCGTCCACGGCGGCGGCCAGGTCGGCGCGGGACAGGATGAGGCGGGTGGACATCGGCTGCTCCTCGGGATCGATCAGGGTACGGATCCGGGAGAGTTCGCGGCGGGCGTCGGCGAGCCCGTCCTCCAGCCGGCGCAGGTGCGCGTCCAGCAGCCGGTGCACCGCTGCCGGTTCGGCGCGTACCGCCTGCGCGATCTCGGCCACCGGCATGCCGACCCGGCGCAGCCCGGCCACCAGCCGGGCCGGCGCCACCTGGTCGTCGGTGTACCAGCGGTACCCGGTGACCGGGTCGACCCGCGCCGGGACCAACACCTCGGCCGAGTCGTAGAACCGCAGGGCGCTCACCGTCAGGCCGCTGGCCCGGGCCAGCTCGCCGATGCTGCGCAGGTCGCTCTCCACGGCGATGATCCTGCCGTCTCAACCAGGTCGAGGGTCAAGCCGCCGTGGCGGCCGGGCCGTCCAGCACCCGGAAGGTCAGCCCGGCCCGGGTCAGCCGGTGCAGCAGCGCGTCGCCCATCGCGGCGACCGGGGTGAGCTGGCCGGCTGCCGGCGGCAGGTCGTCCAGCGCCAGGCAGAGCGCCGACTCGGCGAGCATCTTGGCGGTCTCGTCGTAGCCCGGGTCGCCGCCGGCCACCTCGGTCAGCACCCGCCGGCCGCCGCCGGTGCCGACGAACCGGACCCGGAACCAGGACTTCGCCCGCTGCCGCGGCGTCGGCCCCTGCCCGGAGGCGAGCCGGCCGAACAGCCAGCGCCGGGTCGGCGGCAGCTTCACCAGGGCGACCACGGCGGCCAGCCCGGCCGCGCCGGCCAGCACGGTGGGCAGCCGCTTCACGGCGGCGAAGTGCCGGTAGCGGAAGTCCGGGCCGTACTCCGGCCGGGCCGCGGCCGACCGGCGGACCACCTGCGGGTCGATGGTGGGCAGCGGCACGGCCCAGACCGGCAGGTCGGTGGAGCGGCGGAGCCGGCCGGGCACCGCGCGGACCCGGCGGTCGGCCGGGCGCGGTTCGACCGCCCGCCGCTCCCGGGCCGCCCGCGACGCCTGCGCGGTACGGGAGAACGCGGTCAGCGCGGAATGGTAGGTGCCGGCGGAGAACCGGCCGCCGGCCCGGACGTAGCCGTCCACGGTGATCGGGCCGTCCGCCGGCAACTGCTTGACGGTGTACCAGACGCCCAGGTCGTGCGGGATGGAGTCGAACCCGCAGGCGTGCACCAGGCGGGCTCCGGTGCGTACCGCCTCGGCGTGGTGGCGCAGGTACATGGTGTCGACGAACTCGGGTTCGCCGGTGATGTCCAGGTAGTCGGTGCCGGCCCGGGCGCAGGCGGCGACCAGCGGCTCACCGTGGTGCACGTACGGGCCGACCGTGCTGGCCACCACCCGGGCGCTCTCCGCCACCGCGCGCAGCGACTCCGGGTCGGTGACGTCGGCGGTGAGCAGCGGCAGCGTGGCCAGCGTCGGGTCGACGGCGGCGAGCCGCTCGCGGACCGCCGCCAGCTTCCCCGGGTTGCGCCCGGCCAGCGCCCACCGTAGCCCCGCCGGCGCGTGCCGCGCCAGATACTCGGCCGTCAACCCCCCGGTGAACCCGGTAGCCCCGACCAACACCACATCGAATTCTCGCCGTTCCCGTCCCTCACCCACCCCCCGATCCTCCCACCCACCCCGCCCGCCAGCTCACTCCACTCACACCCGGTTGATCATGAAGTTGATGGCGCCGCCCGCCCTTTAGTCGCGATCGACTTCATGATCAACGTGGTGTTGGGCGGGCGGCGGGCGTGGGGTTGGTCAGGGGGTGGGATGGAGGACGGGGCGGAGGCAGCCGTCGGCGCGGGTGCGGAGCAGGGTGTAGGCCTCGGAGGCGCGGTCGAGGGGGAGGTGGTGGGTGGCGAGGTACTCGGTGCGCAGTTCGTCGCGAGCCATCCGGTCCAGCAGCATCGGGATGTAGCGCGGCCCGTGCTGGCGGGCGCCGCGGACGGTCAGCCCCTTGGCGGTCACCACGCCGAGCGGAAACGTGTCGACCACGCCGGGCTGCGCCCCGAGCACGACGACGCTGCCGCCCTTGCGGCAGGCGTGCACCGCCTCCCGGACCGCCGCCGGGCGGGGCGCCGCGCCGGTGAGGCGGTCACCCAGCGAACGGGTCCCGGCGGCCGTGCCGACCGCGTCGACGCACACGTCCGGTCCCCGGCCGCCACTGCGTTCCCGCAGCTCGGCGGCGACGTCGACGCGGCGGTAGTCGAGTGTCTCGGCGCCGGCGTGCCGCTCGGCCGCGCGCAGCCGGTCGGGGTGCCGGTCGACCACCACCACGCGCTCCGCGCCGAGCAGTCGCGCCGCCCGCGCGGTGACCTGGCCGACCGCGCCGGCGCCCCAGACCGCCACCACGTCGCCCGGGCGCACCCCACCCAGGTCGGCGCCCATCCAGCCGGCCGGCGCGGCGTCCGAGGCGAACAGCGCCCGGTCGTCGCTGACCGGCTCCGGCACCGCGAACGCGCCGACGTCGGCGTACGGCACCCGGACGTACTCGGCGTGGCTGCCGGCGAACCCGCCCTGGGACCGGGGCTGGCCGAAGCAGCCAGCGACCGGGTGCCCCCAGGCCGCCTCGCCCGCCTCCGGGTCGGTGCTGCCGTTGTCGCAGCAGGAGTGCAGCTCGCGGCGGCAGTACCAGCAGCTGCCGCAGGAGACCGACGAGCAGACCACCACCCGGTCGCCGGCCCGGTGCCGGCGCACCTCGGGACCGACCTCGACCACCTCGCCGAGGAACTCGTGGCCGAGCACCTCGCCGACGGCCGGTCCCCGCCCGGCGAGCAGCGGCAGGTCGGCGCCGCAGGCGGCGCTCCGCCGCACCCGGACGATGGCGTCGTGGCCGTTGCGCAGCTCCGGGTCGGGCACCTGCCGTACCGTCAGCTCGCCGGCGCCCATCCAGCAGAGCGCCCTCATTCCGGCGTCACCGCCGGACGGTCCAGCTCGCCGCGGTCGGGGCGGAGCACCTCGCCGGTCTCGGCGAGCTGCTTGACCTGCCGCAGCGCCTGCCGGATCAGCCGACCCGGGTCGTCCCCGACCAGGTGGACGGCGAGCCCCGGCGGCGGCCCGGCACCCGGGCGCGGCCGGGCGGCGAGTTCGGTGCCCCGGTCGCCGGGGGCGGGGCGGCTCCGCACCTGCACCGCGTCGCCGAGCCGGCGTAGCGGCTCCGGCCAGCGGCCCTCGGGGAGCACCTGGTCGGGTGGGCGGTCCACGGTCACCACCTGCCAGCGTGCCGGCCGCCCGTCGCCGCCGTCCGGCCAACCCGCCGGGCGCGGCGCGGCCAGCGCCCGTACCGCCGCCGCGCCGGCGGCGCCGAGCGCGATCCCGCTGCCGGCCAGCCGTGCGATCGCTCCCACCTGTCGCGCACCCCCTGTCCCACCGGTCACCGCCGGCGCTCCGGCCACACCCGGCGGGCGCCGCGTCGGGCGCGGCCGGAACGCGCCGGCGGGCGGCCCGGTCACGCGCGGCCGGCCGCCCGCGTACGCCCAGGGTGGGCCGGCGACGGGTGAAGCCGGCTCCCCCGGAAGGGGTGAACCGGTCCCGGCCGGGTAACCGGCCGCCGCAGGACCGGGGGAGTGGACGCGTCCGTGGGGGTGGGGCCGGATGCCGGAGGAGCAGAGCCGAACCGTGGTCACGGCGGCGGTGCGGGGCCCGGCCGGCACACCCCTGCTGGCGTCCCGGTTGCGTCCGCCCGCGCTGCCCGATCCGGTGCTGCTGCGCCCCCGGCTGCTGGACGCCCTGGATCGGGGGACCGGCGGGCCGGTCACCCTGGTCTCCGCGCCCGCCGGCTGGGGCAAGACCACGCTGCTCGCCTCGTGGTGCCGGGCGGCCGGTGCCGCCGGGCCGGACCGGGCGGAGGGCGGCCCGGTGACCGCGGCGGCCGAGGGGGCACGGGAGAGCATGCCGGCGGGCGCGCCGCCGGGGGACTTCGGTGCGGCCGGGGACGGTGCGCCGGACGGCGAACCGCTCCGGGCGGCCTGGGTGTCGGTGGAGTCCGGCGACGACGGCGACCGGCTCTGGTCCTACCTGGCGGCGGCGCTGCGCGCGGCCACCGGTCCGGCCGGGGACGCGCCGGAGCCCCCGGTGCCCGACCGGCCGCCCCGCCCGGACCAGCTGGAACTGCTGGCCGCGGCGCTCGCCGCCCGGGAGCGGCCGGTGCTGCTGGTGGTGGACGACCTGCACCGGATCACCGACCCGGCCGCGCTGACCGGGCTGGAGTTCCTGCTCCGCCACGCCGGGCAGCGGCTGCGGTTGGTGGTCGGCGCGCGGGCCGGGCTGCCGCTGGCCGTGCACCGGTGGCGGCTGGCCGGGGAACTGACCGAGCTCGGCCCGGACGAACTGGCCTTCACCGGTGACGAGGTGGCCGACCTGCTCACCGCGCACGGCGTGGTGCTGCCGGTGGCCGGGGTGCGCCGGCTGCGGGAGCGGACCGGCGGCTGGCCGGCGGCGCTCCGGTTCGCCGCGCTGGCGTTGCGTGGGCAGCCGGACCCGGCGCGCTGGGTGGAGCAGTTCGGCGGCGACCAGCCGGACATCGCCGGCTACCTGCGTGAGGAGGTGCTCGCCGGGCTGGCACCCGAGGAGCAGGACGTGCTGCGGCGCACCGCAGTGGCGGACGCGGTCTGCGCCGGGCTGGCCGACGCGCTCACCGGCCGCGCGGACACCGAGGCGACACTGGCCGCGCTGGCCGGCGCCGGCGGGCCGCTGCGCCGCGACGACAGCCGCCCGCCCTGGTACCGCTGCCACCCGCTGGTGGCCGACCTGCTGCACGCCGAGCTGGCCCGGCTGCCCGGCGACGAGCTGCGTGACCTGCACCGGCGGGCGGCCGGATGGTACGCCGACAACGGCCGGCCGGCCGACGGGCTGCGGCACGCGCTGGCCGCCGGCGAGTGGGGCCCGGCCACCGACCTGTTCATCACCCGCTGGCCCGAGCTGGCCCCGTACGACCGGGACGCCCCGGCCGGACCGGCGCCCGCCCTCCCGCCGACCGAGGCGGTGGCGCGCGACCCGGAGCTGGCGCTGGCCTGTGCCGCCGAGCGGGCGCACGCCGGGGACGCGGCGGCCACCGCGGAGCGGCTACGGCTCGCGGCCGAACACGCCCCGACGCTGCCCGCTCCGCGCCGGGAGCGATTCCTGCGCCTGGTCGCCGCGCTGGAACTCGCGCTGGCCCGGCTGGCCGGCGACCACCGGGAGGTACGCGCCGCCGCGGGCCGGTTGCTCGCCACCCGGACGCACGCCGGGATGCCCGGCGCCGCGCCCCGGGGCGACGCGGGCGAGGACGCCGACGTGCGGGCGGTGGCGGAGACCGCGGTCGGCCTGGTCGACCTGGCCGAGGGGGAGCTGCGGGCGGCCGCCACCGGCTTCGGGCGGGCGCTGGCCGCGGCCCGGGAGGCGGGACGGCCGCGGACCGAGCTGGTCTGTGCCAGCCGGTCCGCGCTGCTGCACGCGGCCCGGGGCGAGCTGCGGGCGGCCGAGGACGCCGCCCGGGCGGCGCTGGCCCTGCCGCCCTGTCAGGGTTGGGCCTGCCGGCTGGACTGCGGCCACGGCTACCTGGCGCTGGCGCTGGTGGCGCTGCACCGCGACCAGCCCGAGGAGGCGGAGGCGAACCTGGGGCTGGCCGGGCCGGCCGCCACCGGCGAGCCGACCGTGGCGGCGCTGGCGGCGCTGTGCCGGGCGTACCTGTGCCGGGACGGCGGTGACCCGGCCGCCGGGCTGCGGCTGCTGGTCGAGGCCCGGGAGCGGCTGGCCGATCGGCGGGCCGTCGAGGTGACGCACTGGCTGCTCGCCGCCGAGGCCGACCTGCGGGGCGGCCGGGGCGACCTGGACACCGCCCGCGAGCTGCTCGCCGACCGGGTACGCGAGCAGAACGTGCCGGCGTTGGCGGTGGCGCTGGCCCGGGTGGAGCTGCGTGCCGACGACCCCCGCGCCGCCGGACACCTGCTGCCGGACTGGCAGGCGGCGGAGGCGGCCGACTGGCCACTGCCGGTACGCCTCGACGCCGCCGTACTCGACGCGGTGCTGGCCCGGCGGGCGGGGGACGAGCGGCGGGCCGGCCGGCTGCTGGAGGCGGCGCTCGACCTGGCCGGGCCGGACGGGTACCGGCGGGTGTTCACCCGCGCCGAGCCGGGCGTGCGCGACCTGCTCGCCGCGCACCTGGACGCCGGCACCGCGCACTGGCCGACGGTCAGCGACCTGGTCCGGGGCGCTGACGAGCCGGCCGGCCGGACGGCGGCCGAGCCGGCCGCGGCGGCGCTGGACGAGCCGCTCACCGAGCGGGAGCTGACCATCCTGCGCTACCTGCAGAGCATCCTGTCCAACGTGGAGATCGCCAGCGAGCTGTCGCTGTCGGTCAACACGGTGAAGACGCACGTCCGCAACATCTACCGCAAGCTCGACGCGACCCGCCGCCGCGAGGCCGTCCGTCGGGCCCGCGAACTCCGGCTCATCTGACCCGCCCCCGAAGATGATCAAGAGCCTTGCGTCACCGGCTGCCGGTTGACGCAAAGCTCTTGATCGACAGGAGGGGAGAGGCTCAGGGATTTGCGGCCGCGTCCACCGCCGTGAGGAGGTCGGCCAGGTCGTAGCCGTCGTCGTGGCGGACCTCGTTGATGAACAGGGTGGGTGTGGCGTTGACGCCGCTGCGGATGCCGCTGACGAAGTCCCGCCGCACCCGGTCGCCGTGCGCCTGCCGGTCCACCTCGGCGCGCACCTCGTCGATCGGCAGGCCGAGCTGCTCGATGCCGAGCGAGAGGTGCACCGGGTCGAGCTGGTCCTGGTGCTCGTAGAGCCAGTCGTGCATGGCCCAGAACTTCCCGCGCCCGCCGGCCGCCTCGGTGGCCTCGGCGGCGCTCTCCGCGTACGGGTGCAGGTTGGCGATCGGGAAGTGCCGGTACACCAGCCGCACCGTGTCCGCGCGCTGGCGGAGCAGTTCGGTCAGGTTCCGGTACGCGGCCCCGCAGAACCGGCACTGGAAGTCGGCGTACTCGACGATGGTCACCGGTGCGTCCACCGCCCCGCGGACGTGGTCGTGCTCGGTCACCGGGGTGCGCAGCCGGGCGGTGACCTGGAGTGGCGTGGTCATCCGACCCCCTG
Source organism: Micromonospora sp. CNZ280 (assembly GCF_011759515.1). Lineage (NCBI taxonomy): Bacteria > Bacillati > Actinomycetota > Actinomycetes > Micromonosporales > Micromonosporaceae > Micromonospora > Micromonospora sp. CNZ280. The sequence continues at coordinate 455,768 of NZ_JAAOYP010000001.1, read as the reverse complement.
ATCGCCGGCGGACCCGGGCGCGGTACGCCTGGGTCGGATCAGCCCGTTCGGCTCAGTCATGGCTCCCAGCCTGGTCCCCGCCGGGGTGAGCGTGGCTCACCCTCCGCGGGTGGTTCGTCGCCCGGGCCTGCTCTGCCGGCACGGCAAGTCAAGCGCTCGGCCACTACCCGGCGGCGCCGTGCGCCGGGGCCGCGGTGGCTCAGCCGAGCACGGGGGCGACCGCTATGTGGTTCTGCACCTCCCGGATCCCCGGCGCGGACCAGACGATCCGCTCCACCTCGGCGCGTTCGGGCATGGAGTGGACCAGCCCGCCCAGCAGCACCGTGTCGCCGTGCACCCGGACCGTGATCCGCTCCGCCGCGGTCGCCCGGTTGCGGGCCAGCGCGTCGACGATCCGCTCGGCCAGCAGGTGCCCGTCCGGCCGTACGTCGGGGCGGACGGTGATCCCGTTGCTCACCCCGCGTACGCCGGTGAGCCGGGCGACCGCCCGTTCCGCGGCCCGGCGCTGGTACTCCCACTCCACCTCGCCGTGCAGGGTCACCCAGCCGTTGGAGACGGTGACGTCGAGTTGTTCGAGCGGCACGAAGGCGTCCCACTCGAGCGCGTGGCCGGCGGCGGCGGCGAGGTCCGGGTCGGCCCGCTCGGCGCCGGTGCTCAGCTGCACGGTCAGGTCGTTGGCGACCGCGCGGACCCGGGACACCCGGTGCGCCGCCCGCTCGGCGGCCCACTTCTTGGCGTAGCTGTCCACCCGGCCGGTGAGGGTGACCACGCCCTCGGAGACGGTCACGCCGATCTCGTGCGGCTGTACCCGGGGCTCCCAGGTCAGCTCGTCGAGGACGGCGGACTGGATGTCCTGGTCGGTACGGGTGATCGTGGTGATCGCCATCTTCACTCCTCCCCGAAATGGCGGCCCTGCGTACGTCACGCCATCCGATCCTGCCGCCGCCGGGGATGAGACCCCCTCACCCGACCGGGGCGATCCGGCGGATCAGCCCGGTCCCGTCGGACAGCGCGGACGCCTACTTCGGCTACAGCGGGCTGACCATCGACCGGCAGCGGCCGAACACCCTGATGGTGGCCACCCAGATCTCCTGGTGGCCGGACGCGATCTTCTGGCGCAGCACCGACGGCGGCGCCACCTGGAGCCGGACGGCGGCCTCGGCGGGGGCGCCAGCACCACCGTCGGATTCCTGGGCAGTTGGACCGGTGCCAACGGCCCACCGAACCCGGTCACCTGCACCAGCCGCTGAACCCGGCGGCGGGCGGTTCGGACCGCCCGCCGGTGCGGCGCGGACTCCGGTCCGCCGGGGCTGCTTGAGGGGGCCGGGACCCCGGCGGGCCGGGCCGGCCCGGCCCGCCCGGACCGGCGGGATCCCCGGGCAGCCCTAGGCTCGGTGGCCGGAACGAGGGAAGGGGATCACCTGTGAGTCCGATCAGGACGGCCTACCTGACCGCCGCGCGCTCGGCGCTCGACCTGCTCGCCGCTCCGGCGGTGGCGGCCCGGTGGGACGAGCCCAGCGCGCTGGCCGAGTTCGGCGTCGGTGGGCTGGCCGGCCACCTTGCCGGGCAGCTGTTCCAGGTCTCGACCGTGCTGGCCGAGCCGGTCCCGCCCGGCGAGCCGGTCGGGCTGCTCGACCACTACGCGCCGGCCCGGTGGATCGGGACGCCGCTGGACGACGAGATCAACGTCGGCATCCGCCGGGCCGGCGACGAGGCGGCGGCGGACGGACCGGCGGCGCTGGTCGACCGGGCCACCGCGACACTGCGCGAGCTGACCGAGGCGCTGCCGGCGCAGCCGGCGGACCGGGTGGTGCACCTGGCCCGGGGACCCTGGTCGCTCACCCTGGACGACTACCTCACCACCCGGCTGATGGAGATCGCGGTGCACTCCGACGACCTCGCGGTCAGCGTCGGCGTACCCACCCCGGACCTGCCCGCCGAGGTGCTCGACCCGGTGCTGTCCCTGCTGGCCCGGCTCGCCGTACGCCGGCACGGCCAGCCGGCGGTGCTGCGGGCGCTCAGCCGCGCCGAGCGTGCCCCGACCGACATCACCGCCTTCTGACCCGTCCCGCCGGGAGCCGCGCACGTTCACTGAAAGAGCGGCTGTTCCGTCGGGAAAAGCCACTCCTTCGCTGTACGAGGCGCACCACCCGGCCCAGCGTGGAGGGCGGCGGACACGGGCGGGCCCCGGTCGACCGGGTGGTCGACCAGGGCCCGGGAGTGCCGGTGCCGGCGGGCGGTCAGCCGTCCAGGCCGACGGGGGAGTTGGGCCGGTCCACGTCGACGAACTCGATGTCGTCGGCGGCCCGGTCGCGGCTGCCGGCTGCCCGGGCGGCGGTGCCGGCGGCCCAGCCGATCGCCGCGCCGGCCAGCGCGGCGGCGATCAGCAGCGTCCAGGGCAGCGCCGGCCGGCGGCCGGCGAGCGCGTCGAAGGCGAGGCTGGCCCGACGCCGCGCCTCGTCCGCCGCGGAGCCGACCAGGTCGCCGGCCCCGTCGGCCAGCCCGGAGCCGCCCCGCCGGGCCGACCGGGCGGTGTCGCGGACGCTGTCCCCGGCGGAGCCGACCGCCGAGACGAGCTGCTGCCAGGCCTGGTCAGCGATCCGCTCGGGCTTGTTGCGGCGGTCCAGCAGGTTGGTTCCGAACATCGTGGTTACCTCCTCGGGGTGCCGAAGTCGGCCGGCCACTTCGGACTCCGGCGTCCGTCCGGCGCGTAACGGTTCGCCTCCACCGCCAGTGCCCCGACCGTGGCCGGCGCAAACCCCGCGGGCGGCCGCGCCGATCCTGGACGCGACGGGCCGGTGCCGGCGGTCACGCCAGCCGGGGGTCGGTGGTCAGCGCAGCACCACCAGCGCCGCCGGGCCGCGGGCGAAGTCGTCGTCGTCATCGTCGTCGTCATCGCCGCCACCACCGAACCCGCAGGCCAGTACGAGGGCGAGCAGCGCGCCGACGCCGGCCAGCGCGGCAAGTCTCCTGAGCATCGATCGTTCCCTCCGTCGCAGTCGGCAACCTCCCCGCCGATGCTAGGCGCGGCGGGCAACGGTGGAGGCGGTAAGCGCGGGGGCGCGCCCGGGACGGTGGAGTTCGGCGGGGGTGGTGCCGGCCCGTTACCCTGGGACGGCGACGCGTGGGCGTCCGCTGATCGTTAGGGAAATAGAATACGAAAAGTCCGGATAAGGGCGATTTGGCATGCCCGGATCCGCGAATTGCTCATCCCGAGGGGTGGCGACCGAGGCCATGAGAGGAATACTCTCGGTCGCGGCCCGCGTACTGATGAGGCGCCCGTCGGACGGGCGAGTGGAGGTGCTCGCGTGAGCCTGTCGATCGTGAAGTCGGTTCTGTCCGGTGGTGTCATCGAGATCGCCCCGCGGGGCGAGATCGACGTCGACACCGCGTACGAGGTGCGCGAGGCGATCGCCGAGGTGCTGGCCAAGGGCCGCCCGACCCGCATCGAGCTCAACCTGCGCCTGGTCACCTTCATCGACTCGGTCGGCATCAGCGCCATGGTCGCCGGGTTCCAGACCGCCGAGGTCAGCGGCGTCAAGCTGGTCGTCACCGAGCCCAGCCGGTTCGTGCACCGCCAGCTCTGGGTCACCGGACTGCTCGGCCTCTTCGGCGCCCCCGAGCCCTACTACGCCGGCGCCCCCGCTCCGGAGGTCCTTCCCGGCGCCTGACCACGGGCCGACCCGACGGGCTGCGCCCAGCGTCCGGGGGTCAAGCCGGTGACGCTCACCCACCCGGGCCGGTCGCCGCGTCGAGGCCGGAGAGGTCGATGTCGGTCACCTCGGTGACCGCGCGGATCGCCGTGACCGACGCGTATCCCTCGGCCAGCAGCGCCAGGTCGGTGCCGGGCTGCACCGACTGCCCCGGCTCCTCCAGCGAGGTCCGCACGTAGCCGTGGCCGGACTCGGCCACCGTTGCCAGGCGGGCCAGCGGTGGGCGACGATCGTCCGACCAGTGACGGTGGGGAGACGGTGTGCTCAAGCGGGATTCCTTCAGTTACACCGTCCAGGCCCGCTGCCCGGTGGACCGGGCGGCGGCGCTGCTCGCGGATCCGGCCCGGCAGGCGGAGCTGCATCCGTTGATCGTCCGGGTCCGGCGGCTGCGGACCCGCCCCGGCGCCCTGGCCAGCTACGCGATCACCGACCGGCTGGCCGCCGGGCCGCTGCGGTTTCCGGTCACCTACCGGGCGGACGTCCTGGTCGTCGGCACCGACGAGATCGTCACGGTGGCGCGGCAGAGGCCCGCCACCACGGTGCGCAACCGCACCCGGCTGAGGGCCGAGCCGGACGGGGTCCGGATCGACGTGGAGATCACGCTGACCGCGCCGGCGCCGCTGTTCGGCTACGCCTTCCGGCAGGCCCGCTCGGCCCACCTCGGGCTGGCCGCCCGGCTCGGCGCGGTGCTCGACCGCGGCCCGGCCGACCCGCCGGCTCCCGCCTGAGCGTCCCGGAGCCCCGGCCGACCGGCGGACACCCGTCGTGAGCCGGGGCTCGGCGGTCCGCTGCCGGGGCCCGGCGCTGCGCGGACTCGGCGGCCCGCCGCCGTGGGCGGGTGCCGCGCCAGTTTCAGTGGACCGCCGTCGTTTGCCCGGCGCCGTGGGCTCAGCGGACCGCCGTGGTCGGGCGCCGAGCGGGCGTGCGGGTTGCCCGCCCCAGCCGGCCCCACGGCTTGTACGTGGAGAGCACGGTCGCCACGATCAGCAGGGTGGTGGAGACCGACGGGGCGACCACCAGGTCGATCCGGTCCCGGACCGGGAACGCCGCGCCGGCCTCCCCGGCGTGCCGCAGCGTCGGGGTGAGCAGGAACAGCACCAGCCCGGTCATCACCGTGGTGAGCAGGAACTTGACCAGCACCCAGCGGTGCCGCAGCAGGCCCCACGGGGTGAGCAGGGCGCTCGCCACGCCGACCAGCCAGACGGCCACGCTCAGCGGGGCGAAGAGCACGGTGCCGACCAGCGCGGAGATCGGGTAGACGGCCGCCGGGTCGGCGCCGCGCAGCACGGCGACGCCGAGCGCGAGCAGGACCAGGTCGACGCCGAGCCAGCCGAGCGAGGTGACCAGGTGCAGGGTGAGCAGGGCCTTGCGGGCGGGAGGCGGGAGTCGGCTCATACCTGACGATGCTGCCGTCGTACCGGGCGCGGGTCGTCGGGCCGGTGACGACACCCGGCCTACGTCCGGGGGCGTAGCGCCGGGCGTGGCGGCCCGCCCGTCCGGCGTACCCGGTGACCCGCCGCCGTGGACGGGTCACCGGGGCCGGGGGTCAGTACACCGACAGGTGCACGTGGTTGGTGTGGTCGCTGGACGGGTCGCCGCCCGCCCCGCTGTACGACTTCCACCCGCTGCTGGGCAGCCAGATCTGCCGGTACCAGATCACGTAGAGCACGGCGAGCCGGTCGGCGTTCTTGATGAAGAACGCGGCCAGGTTGTTGCCGTACGTCTTGTCCCCGCCGGTGGCGTCCCCGCCGAAGCCGTTCTTCTGCGCCGCGAAGTCGCAGGCCCGGCCCTTCGGGTGCTCACCCGAACCGCCCGAGCGGTAGCAGGAGACGTACCGGGTGAAGCCGGCCGCCTTGGCCTGGTTCAGCGCGTGCAGGGTGCGCGGGGTGATGCAGCCGTTGGCCGGCGTCGGGTCGTTGACGCTGCACGACTCGGCCGGCCAGGAGCCGTCGGCGTTGCGCGGGGCCGGCTTGGCCGTCGCGGTGGACGTGCCCCGGTTGGAGGTGTCGCCGGAGGCCTTCGCGTTGGCCACGGTCAGCGCCCGCTCGGCCTGCTCCTTGCGCTTGGCCATCAGGGTGACCTGCTTGCGCTGCTCGCGGATCTCGCCGTCCAGGGCGAGCTTGGTCCGGTTCGCCTCGTCGCGGGTCTCCTGGAGGTTGCGCAGCGCCCGGTCCTCGTTGGCGGCGACCGCGTCGAGCGCTGCGGCGCGGTCCATGAAGCCCTCCGGCGAGCTGCTGTTGAGCAGCGCCGAGGCCGCCCCGAGCCGCCCGGCGCGGTACGCCACGCCGGCGATCTCGCCGACCTTGCTGCTGCGCTCGGCCAGCTCGCGCTCGGTGGCTTGGAGCTGGACGCCCAACTCCTTCTGCCGCTTGACCGACTTGTCCAGCGCCGCCTTGGCGTCCAGGTAGCCCTTGCTGGCCGCCTCCAGCTGGGCCCGCAGGGCGGGCGTGCCGCCCTCCTCGTCCTGACCGGGCGCGGCGGCGAGCAGGCCGGCGGTGGGCGCGGCGGCGCTGGCCGGTGTGGTGACCGGCGCGATGGCGACGCCGACTGCGAGAGTGGTGACGATCAGTGCCGCCATCCGGGCGGCGGTACGTCGTACGGGTGCCACTACTGGCATGCGTGTGTCCTTCCGTCAGCCGCCGACCGGGTTAGCTGACGGGTTCGGGACGGAAGATCCCTACCGCTGACGCGGATGCACCCCAGGTACATGGTTCCCCGGCTCGCCTCGTCGGGCGATTAGGCGGCGGCCACCGCCGGCACCGGTGCGTGCCGCCTGGCGGAGGCCGGAACCGAGCCTACCGGTGCCACTGTGACCCGTGCAGCGAATGTGACTGACGGTGTCTGTGTGGTCACTGGAAAGTCCGGCATAAGCGCACAATACACACCCAGATTTAAGGTTGTGCTCATTACCACTCAACCGACCCGCAGACCCCAGGCGCCGCTCCCGGCTCGATCTGCAACGTCGCGTGCTCGATCCGGAAGTCCTCGTGCAGGGCGGTGCGCGCGGCCGCGAGCACCCGGCCGACGTCCGCGCCGGGTGCCATGGTCAGGTGCGCCGAGGCCACCTCCATGCCCGAGGTGAGCGTCCAGACGTGCAGGTCGTGTACGCCGGCCACGCCGGGCACCGCGGCCAGCCGGTCGTGCACCGCGGTGACCTGGAGGTGCTCCGGGGCGGCCTGCACCAGGATGCGCAGCGCGGCCCGCCCGAGCCGCCAGGTGCGGGGCAGGATGAACAGGCCGATGCCGACCGCCACCAGCGGGTCCGCCCACCACCAGTCGGTGACCGCGATCAACAGCGCCGCCCCGATCACGCCGAGCGAACCGAGCAGGTCACCGAGCACCTCCAGGTACGCCCCGCGCACGTTGATGCTCTCCCGGGCGCCGGAGCGCAGCAGCGCGAACGCGGCCACGTTGGCGAGCAGGCCGAGGACGGCCACCACCAGCATCGGGCCGGCCAGCACCTCGGGCGGGTCGCCGAACCGGCGTACCGCCTCGACCACCACGTAGACCGCGACGCCGGAGAGCAGCACGGCGTTGGCCAGCGCGGCCAGCACCTCCAGCCGGTAGAGCCCGAAGGTGCGCTGCGGGTCGCCGCTCGCCCGCCGGGTGGCGGCGATCGCGGCGAGGGCCATCCCGATGCCGAGCACGTCGGTGAACATGTGCCCGGCGTCGGAGAGCAGGGCCAGCGAGCCGGTCCGGAAAGCGGCCACCGCCTCCACCACCATCAGCGCGGTGAGCAGGCCGAAAGCGGCCCAGAGCCGGCTCCGGTGGTGGTGGGCCGCGTTCACCGCCGACCCGTGGTGGTGGTCATGACCTGCGCCCACGCGAACACCCTCCGCCGCCCGTCCGGACCCGGTCAAATATATGCTCACATCGCTATGTATGCAACTGTCGGGGCGACCGTCACCGGCCCGGGATCCCGGGTCAGGCGGTCGGGTCGATGGTGGTCAGCCGCTGGGTGGCCCGGGAGAGCGCCACGTACAGGGTGCGTACGCCGGAGCCCGGGTCGGCGCGGATCTCGCTCGGCCCGACCAGCACCACCCCGTCGTACTCCATGCCCTTGGCCTCCAGGCTGGTCACCACCTGGAGCCGGGGCGTGCCCAGCCCGCCCAGCCAGCCGGCGACCTCGGCCCGGCGCGGCACCGGCGTGATCACGCCGACCGTCCCCTCCACCCCGGCGAGCAGCGCGGAGGCCGCCTCCACCACGGCGGTCTCCAGCTCCGCGGCCGGCACCACCAGCTCGACCGGGTCGACCCCGGTGGAGCGGACCGCGGTGGGCAGCGGCAGATCGGGATAGAGCCGGCGGATCTCGGCCGCCGCCACCGCGAAGATCTCCGCCGAGTTGCGGTAGTTGGTGGTGAGCGTGAACCGGTGCCGCTTGCGCCGGCCCAGCGCCTGGTCCCGGGCCCGGGTCAGCTCCTCCGGGTCGCCGGTCCACGCCGTCTGCGCCGGATCGCCGACCACCGTCCAGGACGCCAGCCGACCCCGCCGGCCGATCATGCGCCACTGCATCGGCGAGACGTCCTGCGACTCGTCGACCACCACATGGGCGTACTCCCGGTAATCCTCCGGGCGCTGCCGGGCCGCCTCGCGGGTGGCCCGCTGCCGGTCGGCGAAGGTGCTCAGCTCACGGATCCCGCCGGCCAGCTGGAACGGGTCCCGCTTCGGCCGGGCCGGGCGCACCGGCTTGCCCAGCAGCGCGTCCAGCTCGTCCAGCAGCGCGACGTCGGCGATGGTCAGCCCCTCGCTGTCCAGCGTCCGGTACGCGGCCGTGAGCAGCCGGATCTCCCGGCCGGAGAGGATGCCGCCGGCGTACCGGCGCAGCCGCTGCGGGTCGGCCAGCCAGCCGAGCACGTGCCGCGGGTGCAGCCGGGGCCACCAGGCCTTGAGGAACTCCCGGAACTCCGGGCGGTCGGCCAGCTCGTCCTCGAAGGCGCGCTGCTCCGGCAGCCGGCCGATGTTCAGCCGGCGGGCCTGCGCCCAGAGCGCGGCGAAGACGCCGTCGAAGCCGGCCCGGCGCACCTCGTTGCGGCGGGCGCCCCGGGGCAGCGCGCGGTCCCGGATCGCGTCCAACTCGGCCCGCTCCAGCCGGAGCAGCTCGCCCCGGTAGAGCAGCCGCAGCTCGGCCGGTTCGTCCGGCACCGCGTCCCGGACCGCCCGCTCCAGCACCCGGCGCATCCGTAGCGAGCCCTTCACCGCCGCCACCTCCGGCGGGTCGGTGCGGGTGGCGGTCATCCCGGGGAAGAGACTGCCCAGCGAGCGCAGGGTGGCGGTGTCCTCGCCCAGCGACGGCAGCACCGAGGCGATGTACTCGACGAAGACCGTGGACGGGCCGACCACCAGGATCCCGCCGCCGGCGTACCGGCTGCGGTCGGAGTAGAGCAGGTACGCGGCGCGATGCAGGGCCACCGCCGTCTTCCCGGTGCCCGGGCCGCCGGACACGATCGTCACGCCGGAGCCGGGGGAGCGGATCGCCTCGTCCTGCTCCCGCTGGATGGTGGCGACGATGTCGCGCATGCCCCGGCCGGTGGCCTTGGAGAGGGTGGCGAGCAGCGCCCCGTCGCCGACCACCGCCATGTCGGCCGGCGCGGCGGCCGGATCGAGCAGGTCGTCCTCGATCCGGGTGACCCGCTCGCCGGACGACTGGATCATTCGACGGCGGACCACGTTCAACGGCTGCGCCGGGGTGGCCCGGTAGAAGGCGGCGGCGGCCGGGGCCCGCCAGTCGACCACCAGGATGGCGGCGTTCTCGTCCCGGATGCCCAGCCGCCCGACGTGCAGCACCTGGCGGTCACGCAGGTCGAGCCGGCCGAAGACCAGCCCCTCGTGCTCGGCGTCCAGCACGTGCCGGCGCTGCGCGGCGTGGAAGACCATCGCGTCCCGTTCCACCAGCGCGCCGAAGTTGCCCACCCGGGCGAGCCGGTAGCCCTCCCGCTCGGCGCGGACCGCTGACCGGCGCAGTTCCGCCAGTCGGGCGTACACCCGGTCGAGATGCCGCTGTTCGACGGCGATCTCCTGTTCCAGGGTGGTCTGGTCGGTCAACGCTCGCACTCCTCCGACGGCGGTGGACGGCCGCGACGGGGCGTGCGGCCGCGCGCCGGGGCTGACCGGGTGAGGGTACGGCAGCGCCGTGACCGGCGGCCGCGGCGTACGCGATCCGTGACCCCGGCGACCCGTCGGCCGCCCACCCGGCCCGGACCGGGTGACCCGCCGGCCGGGCTCAGCCGGCTGGCGCCGTCGGCGCCGCCGGCCGTTGCGTGACCTGCTGGACCACCCCGAGCAGGGCGGCGTTGACCTCCTCCGGCCGTTCCATCATCAGCATGTGCCCGGCGCCGGGGCAGACGGTCAGGTCGGTGGCGGGCAGCGCCCCGGCGATCGACTCGGCGCACGGCGGCGGGGTGAGCCGGTCCCGGTCGCCGACCAGCGCGGCGGCCGGCAGGTGGCCGAGCGCGGCGAGGGTCTCCAGCCGGTGCTGCGCCCCGATGGAGGCGCGGAAGCCGCCGATCGAGCGCAGCGAGGCGCGCGCCACCGCCGAGGTGACCAGGCGGATGTCGGACGGATCGCAGCGGTCACCGAAGAGCATCCAGCGGATGCTGGGACGCAACGCGCGCAGCAATGCCCGCGGCGGCCGCCAGGACCCGCAGCGGGCCAGTACGCCGGCCCCGGTGGTCTCGGCCAACCGGATCAACCGGGCGATCCGGGGCGACAGGCCGTAGACGGTGTGCGTGTGCCCCTCGGCGGTGGTGGCGACGAAGACCAGCCCGGCGACGCGGGCGGCGAAGTGCTCGGGGTGCCGGTGGGCGTACTCCATCACCGTCATGCCGCCCATCGAGTGCCCCGCCAGCACCACCCGGCCGGTCGGGGCCACCTCGGCCAGCACCGCGGCCAGGTCGTCGCCGAGCTGGGCCAGAGTGGCCGTCGGCAGCGCCATGCAGCTGGACCGGCCGTGCCCGCGGGCGTCGTAGGTGACCACCCGCACCGACCCGGCGGTGGCGTCGCGCAGCGCGGCGAGCTGCCGGTGCCAGCTGCGTCCGTCCAGCGTCCAGCCGTGCAGCAGCACCACGGTGACCTCGGCGTCGGCCGGCCCGGTGCACTCCACGTGCAGGCGTACGTCGTCGGACAGACGTAGGTCGAGCTGCTCCGGCATCGCCACCTCCCCGGGCCGCACGGATCCGCAACACCGGGGATACCCGGTGGTAACACCGGCTACCCGCCATGACACCACGCCAACCGCCCAGAAAGAAGATTCACAACCGGGCACCGCCGGGCGGCGGGCCCGAGCAAGCTGGGGGACATGCGCTCCCCGCGGGCAACCCCGACCGGTGCCGGTGGTGCCGGTGGTGCCGGTGGTGCCGGTGGTTTCGGTGGTGCCGGTGGTGCCTCGCCGGACGGCCGTCCGGCCGGCGGCACGCCGCGCGCCGCGCTGGCCGAACTGCTGGCCGGCAACCGGCGGTTCGTCAGCGGCCAGCCGATCCACGGGCACGACGTGACGGCCGCGGCGGCCAGCGCCTCCGGCGACCAGCAGCCGTACGCGGTGGTGCTGGGCTGCATCGACTCGCGGGTGCCGCTGGAGGCGATCTTCGACCAGACCTTCGGCTCGATCTGCGTGATCCGTACCGGCGGGCACGTGTTGGACCGCGCGGTGCTCGGCTCGATCGAGTACGTCGTCGACGAGCTGGGCGTACCGCTGGTGATGGTGCTCGGGCACGAGCGGTGCGGAGCGGTCGCCTCGGCGCTGGACGCGGTGCGCGGCGGGCGGCGGCCGGGCGGCTCGCTGGCCCACCTGGTCGACCAGATCGCCCCCGCGGTGCACGAGGTGGGCGTCGACGGTCCGGGCGCGCACCCGATGGCGATCCGCCGGCACGTGCTCCGCACGGTGGCCGCCCTGCGCGCCGACCCCCTGCTGTCCGCCCCCGTCGCCGCCGGCCGGGTAAACGTCGTCGGCGCCCTCTACGACCTCTCCACCGCCCAGGTCACCCTCCTCAACCCCGCCCCCTGACCGGCCCGGCCCCTGCTGATCATGAAGTTGTTGCGGCGACACGCCGGTGCGGGTCGCAACAACTTCATGATCAAGGTGCGCAGAGGGTGGGGAATGCGGAAACGCCCGTCGGGGGGGGGTCCCGACGGGCGTTTCCGGATGGTGCTCGGGGAGGCTCAGGCCTCGAAGACGCCTGCCTCGACGAGGCGCTTCTCGGTGGCGTCCCAGCCGTCGCCCGGGTGGGCGGCGTTGAGGGTGTTCAGCTCGGCCCGGATCTTGGCGGCGTGGCCGGCCGCGGCCAGCACCCGGATCTCCTCGATGAAGGCATCGGAGTCGGTGCGCAGGTGCGCGGTCTTGCCGTTGGTCAGGTTCCGCACGTAGGCGTGCTTGCCGCCGTTGAGCGGGATGACGTACTTGAACTCGCCCAGCACGCTGAGGGCGCCACCCTGGCCAGCCTGGCCGGCCCGGACGGACGCGCGCGCGGTCTTAGAGGTGTTGCTCGCCACGGAGGTACTCCTTGCAAGACGTACGGGAGGACGGAACGTCCGGGGGCTGTGCGGGTGATGCCCGGAAGGGGGCGTCGGCCCGCGGAAGATGTGCGCGGCACAGGCCGCCGATGGAACTGTACACGACCACGATCCCTGGCTGGTCATCGCGTTCGAGAGGCTCAACCGCGGTCACCCGTCCGGCTATTCCGGCCGGCGAATTTTCCGATTCGGTGGCGCACCATCCGTCACACCAGTCATCATGTGTTCCAGTAGCCACTCGGGCGTGAGGTCGTAGGGGAAGACGCACCTCGCTCTCCGGGAGGTCACCGTGCCAACGCGTGGCGTCGTATACGTCCACTCGACCCCGCTCGCCGTGTGCTCACACGTCGAGTGGGCGATCGCGCGCGTCCTTGCCGCGCCGGTCGACCTGCAGTGGACGGCTCAGCCCGTCGATCCCGGCGCCCGCCGGGCCGAGTGCGGGTGGACCGGTCGTCCGGGGACGGGCGCCGAACTGGCTGCTGCCCTCCGGCAGTGGCCCATGATCCGTTTCGAGGTCACCGAGGAGCCGAGTCCCGGCGCCGACGGCGAGCGCTTCATGTACGTACCGGGCCGCGGGCTGTTCCGGGCCACGGTCGGCGCGGCCGGTGACATCCAGCTCGGCGAGGACCGGCTGCGCAGCATCATGGCCGGCGCCCGGGCGCCGGAGGCGCTGGCGCACGCGCTGGACAAGGCCCTCGGCACCGCCTGGGACGCCGAACTGGAGCCCTACCGCTACGCCGGGGACGGCGCACCGGTGACCCTGCTCACCCGGGTCGGCTGACCGCCGCGTGCGCCGGGTGGCCGCGCCCCGGCGCGGCGGCACCCGGCGGGTCGGCGCGCGTAAGGTCGGGTTGCCCCGATAAGCGTCGAACTGGTGGGATGGCTCGCGTGTCGATATCTCCGCGACGTGCCGGCGTCGCGCTCGCCGCACTGACCGCACTGCTTCTCTCCGGCTGCGCGGACAAGCCGGACCGCCCACGCTCCACCCCGGCGGCGAGCGGCTCCGCGCCGGCGGCGACCCCGACCACCACCCCCACCGGCGACCCCGCCGCCCGGGCCGCCGCCCTGGTCGGCACGCTCGCCGACGAGGACCTGGTCGGCCAGGTGCTGATGCCCTACGCGTACGGGGACGCGGCGACCAAGGTCTCACCCGGCTCGGCGGCCGGCAACCGGGCCCTCGCCGGGGTGGACACCCCGGCCGAGATGGTCACGAAGTACCGGCTCGGCGGGCTGATCCTGGTCGGCTTCAGCGCCGACGACCCGACCAGCGGCAACCAGGAGACCACCAACGTCGACAACCCGAAGCAGGTCCGCGAGCTGACCACCGGGCTGCGCGCCGCCGCCGGCGAGCTGCCCACCGGGGCGGCCCCGTTCCTGATCGGCACCGACCAGGAGCACGGCGTGGTCACCCGGATCACCGACGGGGTCACCCTGCTGCCCAGCGCGCTGGCCGCCGGCGCGGCCGGCGACCCGGCGCTGACCGAGGCCGCCTGGCGGGCCGCCGGCACCGAACTCGCCGCGATGGGCGTCAACCTGGACTTCGCCCCGGTCGCCGACGTGCTCGCCGCCCGCAGCACGGTGATCGGCTCCCGGTCCTTCGGGGCCGATCCGCAGCGGGCCGCGGCGCAGGTCGGCGGCGCGGTGCGCGGCCTGCAGGGCGCGGGCGTGGCGGCCACCGTCAAGCACTTCCCGGGGCACGGCCACAGCGCCGCCGACTCGCACAAGGACCTGCCGGTGCTCGACCAGTCCCGGGCGGCGCTCGCCGCCGGGGCGTGGCCGCCGTTCACCGCCGGCATCGACGCGGGCGCGATGGCCGTGATGTCCGCCCACCTCGACGTACGGTCGGTCGACCCGGGCACCCCGGCCACCTTCTCCCACAAGCTGCTCACCGAGGTGCTCCGCGGCCAGCTCGGCTTCCAGGGCGTGGTGATCACCGATGGGATGAACATGGCGCCGGCCAAGCGCTGGTCGCCGGGGGAGGCTGCGGTGCGGGCGCTCAAGGCAGGTAACGACCTGATCCTGATGCCGCCGCACGTCGGCCAGGCGTACGACGGGCTGCTCGCCGCGCTCCGCGACGGCTCGCTGCCCCGGACCCGTCTGGTCGACGCGGCCACCCGGGTGCTGACCATGAAGTTCAAGCTGGCCGACCGGCCCGCTCCCGAGCTGTCCACGCTGGCCGCCCCGGCCCACCGGGAGGCGGCGCAGCGGTTGGCCGCGGCGGCGGTGACGGTGCTGCGCGGCAGCTGCGGCGGCGGCGTCCGCGGCCCGGTGACGGTGACCTCCTCCGGCGGCCGGAACCACACCCGGGCGGCGCTGACCGAGGCGCTGACCGCGGCCGGGGTGAAGGTGGTGCCGAGCGGCGGGACGGTGGTGCACCTGGTCGGCTACGGCGACGGCGCCGGCGACCTGCGCGCCGACGCCGCCGTCACGGTCGCCATGGACACCCCGTACGTGCTGGGGAGCGCGAAGTCGCCGACGCTGCTGGCGACCTACTCGTCCAGCCGGGCGTCGATGACCGCGCTCGCCGGGGTGCTGGCCGGCAAGGCGCAGCCGTCCGGCCGGTCCCCGGTCAAGGTGCCCGGCCTGCCCGCCACCACCTGCGCCGCCTGACCGGGCACGACGTCGGCTCAGCCGGCCGCGCGGAGGGCGGCGACCAGCCACTCCACGGCCGGCACCGCCGGCTCGAACGGCGGCCGGCGGTTGAGCACGCCGATCAGCTGCCAGTACCGCTCCACCCGCCGGTCGGTGAAGGCGGCGATCGAATCGGCCAGCGCCCGGCGTTGCTCCGGAGTGAGCCTCGGGTCCACCATCTGGTCCAGCACCGCCCGCCCCTCGGGCGAGGCCGGATCGGTGCCGGCGGCCAGCGCGGCACGCGCCAGCTCCAGCTTCGTCATCGGTTCCGGCGGGGGTGGCGTCGCGTCGCCCGCCCCGGCCACCGCCATCTGGCGTACCCGGCGGCGGAAGTCCGGGTCGGCCACCAGCTCGGCCAGCTCCAGCCAGGCGTCCACCTCCTCGTCGCTCGGCTCGTCCGGCAGGTCGGCGGGCAGCGCCCGCATGGCCTGCGCCAGCCCGGCGGCCGGGCCGTCGACGCCGGCGAACACCTCGGCCACGAAGTCGTCGATGATCTGCTGCCGCTCCCGCGCGGAGAGCCGGGCCAGGTCGTTCACGAGTCTCAACTCCTCGGTCGTACTGCCACGTCGGGTGACCGACCGCAGCACCGCCCGGCGCAGCCGCAACGTCCGGATCTCCGCGTCCAGCGCCCGGGCGTGTGCCCGCGCCACGTCCCGGACGGTGCTCTGCCGGTCCACGATCCGGCGCGCGTCGTCCAGGCCGATGCCCAGCTCACGCAGGGTGCGCAGCAGCTCCAGCCGGGCCACGGCGGCCGCGTCGTAGAGCCGGTAGCCGCCCGGCGAACGGCCGGTCGGCGGCAGCAGGTCGAGGTCGGACCAGAAGCGGATGGTCCGGACCGACAGGCCGGTCCGGCGGGCGAGCTGCCCGATGGTGAACAGTTCGGTGCGGTCGTCCACGTCGGTCAGCCTCCTGTCTCCAGCCGCTGGAGAGTCAACCCGGAAAACCGTTCGCGGTGGTGGGCGGCAGCTGGCAGCCTCGCCGGCATGGGAACAGCGCAGGGTTTCGGGTACGTGCAGCGGGCCGACGGCACGGTGGTGATCACCCATCACGGGCGGGTGGCCGGCACCCTGCGGGGCGGTCGGGCCGCGGAGTTCCTCGCCGAGGTGGAGGACGACCCGCAGCTGGTGATGGCGCGGTGGACCGGCAACTACCGCCGGGGCAACGAGCGCACCGCCAAGCGCCACCCGCGCAACCGGGGCTGAGTGATCGCGGGCGACCGTACGGGTGGCGGTCGGGGATCGGCCGCCGCTACAGCGGGATGTTGCCGTGCGCGCCCCG
This sequence comes from Micromonospora sp. CNZ280, assembly GCF_011759515.1. Lineage (NCBI taxonomy): Bacteria > Bacillati > Actinomycetota > Actinomycetes > Micromonosporales > Micromonosporaceae > Micromonospora > Micromonospora sp. CNZ280. Next base: position 439,641 of record NZ_JAAOYP010000001.1, on the reverse strand, counting down.
GGCGGCCGGCGTGCCGGCGAGCGCCTCGGCGATCCGGCGCCGGGTCTCCGCCGGCTTGATCACGTCGTCCACCACGCCGATCTCCAGCGCCCGGTTGACCCCGCCGGCGACCCGGACCTGCTCCTCGATCAGCTTGGCGCGCAGCGCCTCCCGCTCGTCGGCGGGGGCGGCGGCCAGCCGTTTGCGGTGCAGGATGTTCACCGCCGCGCTGGCGCCCATCACCGCGACCTCCGCGTTCGGCCAGGCGAAGACCGCGGACGCGCCGAGCGAGCGGGAGTTCATCGCGATGTACGCCCCGCCGTACGCCTTGCGGGTCACCAGGGTCACCCGCGGCACCACCGCCTCGGCGAAGGCGTGCAGCAGCTTCGCGCCGCGCCGGACCACGCCGTCCCACTCCTGGCCCAGGCCGGGCAGGTAGCCGGGGACGTCGACCAGCACGATCAGCGGCACCCCGAGCGAGTCACACATCCGCACGAACCGGGCCGCCTTCTCGGCGCTGGCGGCGTCCAGGCAGCCGCCGAGGCGCAGCGGGTTGTTGGCGATCACGCCGACCGTCCGGCCGGCGAACCGGCCGAGCGTGGTGACGATGTTCGGCGCCCACTTGGCGTGCAGCTCCACGCCGGGTGCGTCGAGCAGCGCCGCGACCACCGGCTTGACGTCGTACGCGCGGTTGGCCTCGGCCGGCATCTGCGCGGCCAGGTCGTGGCCCTCCGTGCCCTCGGCCGGCACGTCGTCCGGGCAGAGCCGGCCCTGGCTGCCCAGCAGCGCGGCGAGCCGGCGCGACTCGGCCAGCGCGGTCCCGTCGTCCGGGCACGTCACGTGCACGACGCCGGAGCGCCGGCCGTGCGGCTCGGGGCCGCCGAGGCGCTCCATGTCGACCTGCTCGCCGGTGACGCTGCGGACCACCTCGGGACCGGTCACGAAGATCCGGCCCGCGCCACTCATCACCACGACGTCGGTCAGCGCCGGCCCGTATGCGGCGCCGCCGGCCGCCGGACCGAGCACCACGGAGATCTGCGGCACCCGGCCCGACGCCCGGACCATGGCGGCGAAGACCTGACCGACCGCGTCCAGCGCGACCACGCCCTCGGCGAGCCGGGCCCCGCCGGAGTGCCAGAGGCCGAGCACCGGGACCCGCTCCCGCACGGCGGTGTCGATCGCGTCGACGATGTGCCGGCACCCGTCGCTGCCCATCGCGCCACCCATCCGGGTGGCATCGGTGGCGTACGCGACGGCCGGCGTGCCCTCGACCTCGCCCCGCGCCCAGAGCACCCCGGAGGTGTCCCGGGGTGCCAGCAGGCGCAGCGTGCCGGCGTCGAAGAGCGCCCGCAGCCGCACCTCGGGGTCGCGGTGGTCCACTGTCGAGGGGTCGGCGCCGACGGCGGTGCTGGTCACATCAGCCTCCCGGGCGGTGGGTCAGGCCCGCGCGAAGACGAGAGCCACGTTGTGGCCCCCGAAACCGAACGCGTTGTTCAACGCGGCGGGGATCTCCATGTGGCGCGCCTTGTGGGCGGCCACCTCCATGGTGAGGCCGTCGTCGGGGTCTTCCAGGTTGATGGTCGGCGGAACGACACCGTCCCGGATGGCCAGGATGGTGGCGATCGACTCCAGCGCCCCGGCCGCACCCAGCAGGTGACCGGTCATCGACTTGGTCGCCGACAGCACCGGGTGGTCGCCGAGCGCCTGGTGCAGCGCGCCGATCTCCAGCATGTCGCCGACCGGTGTCGAGGTGGCGTGGGCGTTGACGTGCACGATGTCGCGCTTGGCCACGTCCGCGTCGGCGATGGCCTTCGCGATCGCCCGGATCGCGCCCTCGCCCTCGGCATGCGGCTGCACGATGTCGTACGCGTCGGAGGTGATGCCGGCGCCGGCGAGGCGGGCGTACACCCGGGCCCCCCGGGCGGCGGCGTGGTCGGCCCGTTCCAGGACGACCACCCCGGCGCCCTCGCCCAGCACGAAGCCGTCCCGGCCCTTGTCCCACGGACGGGAGGCCCGCTCCGGCTCGTCGTTGCGGGTCGACATGGCCCGCATCGAGGCGAACCCGGCGATCGGCAACGGGTGGATGACCGCCTCGGTGCCGCCGGCCACCACCACGTCGGCCCGGCCGGCGCGGATGATGTCCAGGCCCAGCGCGATCGCCTCCGCACCGGTCGCGCAGGCGCTGGCCACCGAGTGCACGCCGGCCTTGGCACCGAGTTCCAGCCCGACCCAGGCGGCCGGGCCGTTGGGCATCAGCATCGGCACGGTGTGCGGGGAGACCCGGCGCGGCCCGGACGACTCGAGGATGTCGTCCTGGGCGAGCAGGGTGGTGGCGCCGCCGATGCCGGAGCCGATGCTGACCGCCAGCCGCTCCGGGTCCAGCCCGGAGTCGGCCAGGCCGGCGTCCGCCCAGGCCTGCTTCGCCGCGATGATGGCGATGGCCTCGGACCGGTCCAGCCGCCGCAGCTTGACCCGCTCCAGCACCTCGGACGGCTCCACCGCCAACTGTGCGGCGATCCGGACGGGCAGTTCCGCCGCCCACTCCTGGGTGAGCGGACCCACCCCGGAGCGGCCGGCGACCATGGCGTCCCAGGTCGACGCGACGTCCCCGCCGAGCGGGGTCGTCGCGCCGAGCCCGGTGACGACGACGTCGGGGCGACTCATGATCAGGACTGCGCCTCGATGTAGCTGACGGCGTCCCCGACGGTCTTCAGGTTCTGCACCTCGTTGTCCGGGATCTTGACGCCGAACTTCTCCTCGGCCGCCACCACGACCTCCACCATGGAGAGCGAGTCGACGTCCAGGTCGTCGGTGAAGGACTTCCCCTCGGCCACGTCGTCCGGGTTCACCCCGGCAACCTCCTCGAGGATCTCGGCGAGGCCGGCGGTGATCTCGTCACGGGTCATTGTGGTCTGGTTCCTCTCATCGGGGGTTCACTCGACGGCGGCGGTGCCGGCCGTCTCCCCGGCGCTGGCGCACCGGAGGGGTCTTCAGGGGCAGCGGACGACCTGACCGGCGTAGGTCAGGCCGCCGCCGAAGCCGAACAGCAGCACCGGGGCGCCGGAGGGCACCTCGCGCCGCTCGACCAGCTTGGACAGGGCCAGCGGCACGCTCGCCGCCGAGGTGTTGCCGGACTCGACGATGTCCTTCGCGATGATCGCGTCGGGGATGTTCAGCCGCTTCGCGATGCCGTCGATGATCCGGGCGTTGGCCTGGTGCGGCACGAAGGCGGCCAGCTCGGCCGGGTCCACCCCGGCGCGCTCGCAGGCCTGCCGGGCCAGCGGCGCCAGCTCGGTGGTGGCCCAGCGGAACACCGCCTGCCCCTCCTGCTGGATGTACGGCCGCCAGCCCTCGATGCGGACCGCGTCGCTCTTCTCCGGCACCGAGCCCCAGACCACCGGGCCCACCCCGGCGGGCTCGCCGTCGGCGGTGGCCGTGACCACCGCGGCGCCCGCGCCGTCGCCGAAGATGATGCAGGTGGAGCGGTCGGTCCAGTCGGTGAACTCGGAGAGCTTCTCGGCGCCGATGACGATGGCGTTGCGCGAGGCGCCGGCCCGGATGGCGTGGTCGACGGTGCCCAGCGCGTACGCGAACCCGGAGCACGCGGTGTTGATGTCGTACGCACCGGGCGCGGTGATGCCGAGCTTCGCGGCGACCCGGCAGGCCACGTTCGGGCTGCGGTCCACCGACGTGCAGGTGGCCACCACGACCAGGTCGATGTCGGCGGCGGTCAGCCCCGAGTTGGCCAGCGCCTTGCCGGCCGCGGCGGCGGCCATGTCGGCCACCGTCTCGCCGTCGGCGATCCGCCGGGTGACGATGCCGACCCGGTCCCGGATCCACTCGTCGCTGGTCTCCACGAGCTGGGCGATCTCGTCGTTGGTCACCACCCGGGAGGGCTGGTAGTGGCCCAGGGCGACGATGCGGCTTCCGGCAGCCATCAGTGCTGTCCTCCGATGCGGGCGAGCGGTTGGCCCGGGGCGACCGGGTCGTCGTGGTGGGCGAGCCACTCGGTGAGCACGCCGCTGTCGTGGGCGGTCACCTCGACCGGCCCCTGCCGGGTGGTGACCTGGCCGATGACCTGGCCGGCCCGGACCGACTCGCCCTCGGCGAGGCCCGCGGCGGGCGCGAAGGTGCCGGCCGACGGGGCCACCACCACCCGGAACGAGATGGTCGGCTCGTGACTCGGCGCCATCCCGTGCCGGGCGATCAGGTCCCGGGCGGCGGGCAGGTCGTCCGGGGTGTTCACGGTGACGATCTCCGGCGCGCCGGCGCCCCTGAGTTCGCGCTTGACCAGACCGGCCAGCGTGCCGGCCGGGGGCAGCTCGATCACCCCGGTCACCCCGAGGTCGGCCAGCGCGCGCATGCACAGGTCCCAGCGGACCGGCGCGGTGACCTGCCGGACCAGCCGCTGCACCAGCTCCCGGCCGTGGTTGACCGCGGCGCCGTCGAGGTTGGACAGCAGGATCCGGCTCGGGTCGGCCGGGGTGATCCCGGCGGCCACCGCGGCCAGCGCCGACTCGGCCGGCGCCATGTACGGGGTGTGGAACGCCCCGGCCACCTGGAGCCGGATGACCCGGGTCCGGGCCGGAGGTTCGGCGGCGAACTTGTCCAGGTGCTCCACCGCGCCGGCGGCGACGATCTGGCCGGCGCCGTTGCGGTTGGCGGCGTGCAGCCCGTGCGCCTCGATCGCGGCGAGCACCTCGTCCGGGTCGCCGCCCAGCACGGCGGCCATCCCGGTGGGCTCCAACGCGCAGGCGGCGGCCATCTCGCGACCCCGCACCCCGGCCAGGGTGATCGCCGCCTCCGCCGGGAGCACCCCGGCCAGCGCCGCCGCGCCCAGTTCGCCGACGCTGTGCCCGACGGTCAGCGCGACGTCGTACATCGGCAGGTGCTCGCCGGCCAGCAGCGCCGCCGCCACCAGCAGCGGCTGGGTGCGGGCGGTGTCCTTGATCTCGTCGGCATCGGCGGCGGTGCCGAGGTGCACCAGGTCGACCCCGGCCAGCGCCGACCACCAGCGCAGCCGCGCCTCGGCGCCGGGCAGGTCGAGCCAGGGAGTCAGGAAGCCGGGTTTCTGGGAACCCTGGCCGGGAGAGAGTACGGCGAGCACGTCTACAGACTCTCCCGGATACGCGTGGGTAGCGCTGTGCCGACCGCCACCAAACCACACTAGGACCTTTGGAGGGATCCTACAAAAATCGGCGGTGGTCATCACCCGTCTGTGAGGTTTTACCAACCCCCGGGGCCATTGTCTGGCTCGGGACCACCGGGACCACTGGGTCGAGCCGGCCCACCGTCAGCGCCACCCGGAGCGCGAACGCGTCCCGCGGCGCGAGCGGGGAGAAGCCGGTGACCTCGGCGATCCGCCGCAACCGGTAGCGGACCGTGTTCGGGTGCACGAAGAGGGCGCGCGCCGCGCTCTCCAGCGTCCCGCCGGCGGCGAAGAAGGCGTCCAGCGTCTCCAGCAGCTCGCCTCCGGCGCGTACCAGCGTCGCGTACACGTCGTGCCGCAGCCGGCGGCGCGCCTCCGCGTCCCCGGCCAGCGCCCGCTCCGGTAGCAGGTCGCCGGCCGGCACCGGCCGGGGCGCGGTGGGCCAGGCCGGCGCGGCCCGGAAGCCGGCCAACGCCGCGCGGGCCGACTCGGTGGCCTCGTCCAGGCTCGGCACCGCCGGACCGACCACCACCGGCCCGTCCCCGAAGGCACTGAGCAGCTTCCCGGTGGCGGCCACCGGGTCGGCGGCGCCACCGAGCACGATCACCAGCCGGTCGCCGTGCACGCCACCGATCACCTCGACGCCGATCCGCCGCGCCTGCCGGTAGACGGTGTGCAGGACGGCGGAGACCTCGCCGCCGGGGGAGCGGCCCACCGCCACCGCCACCGGCGGCGCGTCCGACCAGCCCAGCGCGGCGGCCCGGCTGGCCAGCACGTCCGGCGAGTCGCCGCGCAGCAGCGCGTCCACCAGCAGGGCCTGCAACCGGGCGTCCCAGGCGCCGCGCGACTCGGCGGCGCGGGCGTACACCCGGGCGGCGGCGAACGCGATCTCCCGGGAGAAGCGCAGCACGGCTTCGCGCAGCTGCTGCTCCTCGCCCTCCGCGGCCAGGTGGGAGACCTGTTCCTCGACCACGTCGATGGTCACCTTGATCAGCGCGACGGTCTGCTGGAGGCTGATCGACCGGGCCAGCGCCTGCGGCGCGGCGGCGAAGACCTCGTCGGAGACCTCCTGGGTGCTGTCGGCGGTACCGCCACCGTCGCGCAGCCACTGCACCAGCGAGCGGGCGCCGGCCTGGGCCACCAGCATGACCCAGGAACGCTGGTCGGCCGGGAGGGTGCGGAACCAGGGCAGGGTCTCGTCCATCCGGGCCACGCTGGCGGTGGCCAGCGCCCCCGCCGCGCGTTCGATCCGGCGCAGCGTGGCCGACAGCTTGGTACCGCCCGGCTCGTTCACCGCTCCAGCCTGACATGCCCTGACCAGGTGCTTCACTCCGCCCCGGCGGTCAGGCCGACGGGGGAGCGGGCAGGCCCAGCTCCTGGGCCAGGATGGCGGCCTGCACCCGGCTGCGCAGGTCGAGCTTCGCGAGGATCCGGCTGACGTGGGTCTTGGTGGTGCTCTCCGCCATCGACAGCCGGTCGGCGATCTGCTGGTTGGACAGACCCAGCCCGAGGCACGCCAGCACGTCGCGCTCCCGCGGGGTCAGCGCCGCCACCGCCGCCCGGGTGGCGGCGGAGGCGGCCGGAGCGGTCGCCGCGAACGCCGTGATCAGTCGCCGGGTCACCGCGGGGGCGATGAACCCCTCGCCGCGGGCGACCGTCCGTACCGCCGCCACCAGCCCCTCGGCGTCGGTGTCCTTGAGCAGGAAGCCGGCGGCCCCGGCCCGGAGCGCACCGAAGACGTACTCGTCGAGGTCGAAGGTGGTGAGGACGAGCACGTCGGCGAGCCGGTCGGCGACGATCGCCCGGGTGGCCGAGATGCCGTCCAGCCGAGGCATCCGCACGTCCAGCACCGCCACGGCGGGGCGGAGCTCCCGGCAGAGCCGGACGGCCTCGACGCCGTCGTCCGCCTCGGCCACCACCTCGACGCCCGGCGCGCCAGCCAGGATCAACGCCAGCCCGGCCCGGACCGCCGCCTGGTCGTCGGCGAGCAGCACCCGGATCACCTCAGTCATGACACCCTCCCGTCCGATCGCCGTCCGGCGGCACGACCGGTCACGGCGTCGCCTCCGTGGGCAGCTCCGCCCGGACCCGCCAGTTGCCGCCCTCCGGGCCGGCGACGAACCGGCCGTGCAGCAGCACGGCCCGCTCGCGCATCCCGACCAACCCGGCGCCCGCGCCGGTCAGCGAGTCACCGCCGGCGCGCACCGGGTTCGTCACGCTCACCACCACCGCCGCCGGCTCGTACGCGATCACCAGGTCGGCCCGGCCGGCACCGTGCTTGAGGGCGTTGGTCAGCGACTCCTGGACGATCCGGTACGCCGCCAGATCCACCCCGACCGGCAGCGCGCGGGGCGTTCCGTGCCACTGCACCCGTACCGTCAGCCCGGCGGCGCGAACCCGGTCGACCAGCCCGTCCACCTCGCTCAGCCGGGCCCGGGTCGCCTCGTCCGGCGCGTCCGCCGCCGGTCCGCCCGCCGCCGGCTCCCGGAGCAGGCCGATCATCTGCCGCATCTCGGCCAGCCCCTGCACGCTGTTCTCCCGGATCACCCGCAGCGCCCGGTCGACCTGGTCCCGGTCGAGCCCGGGCACGGAGAGCACGGCGGTGGCGTGGATGGCCACCGCGCTCAGGTGGTTGGCGACCACGTCGTGCAGCTCCCGGGCCATCCGGGCCCGTTCCGCGCTCACCGCCTGCCGCCGGTCCAGCTCGACGAGCCGGGCTGTCTGTTCGGCCCGGGCGCGCTCGGCCGCGGCCTGGTCCCGGTACTGCCGGACGCTGATCCCGGTGAGCACCGGCAGCACCCCGACCAGCACCACCGGCACCCCGACCCCCACCCCGCGCCAGTCCCGGGCCAGTGCCACCCCGAGCACCGCGCCGAGGACACTCAGCCCGACGGTGACCCGCAGCAGCCAGCGCCAGGTCCGCGCGGATCCGAACACGCACGCGTCGTAGATCACCTGGGTGTAGACCAGGACGGTCGCCAGGGAAACACCCAGCGCCAGGTCGGCCAGCACCGCCACGGTGCCGAGCGCCAGGCTGGCCCGGCTGGCGACCCGGCGCAGCCCGACCGCCACGCAGACCGCCACCAGCGGCACCAGGTACAGCGCCGCCGGCACGTCCGGGGTCCAGGGCAGCTGGGGCCGGGTGCTCAGGGCGTGGACGACCAGACCGCCGCCCAGCGATCCGCCGCTCAGCGCGAGGTCGCGGCCGAGGGTGCCGGGCCCGAGCCATGCTGGCGGTCGCATGGCACAGATCCCACCACAGCCGGGACCGCTCGGGCTCCGACCGGTGGAGGAGGTCCCGCCGGTCCGCGTCCCCCGAAGGAGGTATGCGCGACCGCACGCCCGTCGCGGGCGGCTGTGCCCGGCCCGTGCCGCCCGCCGGCCGGCCGCGCGGTCCGGGTCCGGGTCCGGGTCCGTCGAAGGATGGAGCCGGATCTCCTCTCCGCCGTCGAGGCCGGCGGGCGCCGGCCGGGAGAGGCTGGTGACCGCAGGAACGGGGAGGGGCGGAGATGCTGCTGACGGTCATCGTCGCGTGTGAGATCGGGTTCTGGGTGGTGCTCGGCGCCGGGCTGCTGGCGCGCTATCCGCTGCGCCGGCCACGGCTCGGCGCGGCGCTGCTGATCGGCGTACCGCTGGTGGACCTGGTGCTGCTCGCGGCGACCGTGGTCGATCTCCGGCGCGGCGCGACCGCCGAGTTCACCCACGGGCTGGCCGCCGCCTACCTCGGGTTCTCGGTGGCCTTCGGCCACTCGATGGTTCGTTGGGCCGACCAGCGGTTCGCGCACCGGTTCGCCGGTGGCCCGCCGCCGGTGAAGCCGCCCCGCGCCGGCTGGGCCCGGACCCGGTACGAGTGGCGGGAGTGGGGCAAGGGCCTGGTCGGCTGGGCGATCGCCTGCGGACTGCTCGGCGCCGCGATCCTCTGGGTCGACGACGCGGAACGGACCCGGGAGCTGGCGAACTGGATCGGCAAGCTCACCCTCGCCATCGTGATCTGGCTGGTCGCCTTCCCGCTCTGGGAGACGATCTTCCCCCGCCGGGCCCGCCGCTGACCCGGGTATGCGCTGCACGGCTCGTCGGTCCCGGCCAGTACGGTGGCAGGGCACGTCGGGGCCAGCACCGGCGGGCGACGGCGAGCGTGAGGAGACCGGGATGGCGCACGGGGAGGCCGACCACGGCTGCGCCCAGGGCGAGCCCTGCCGGCCGGGTCACCACGAGCCGCAGCCGGTCGCCAAGCACCACCGCCGGCTGGTCGGCGGCCCGCCGGTCGAGCCGGGCCGCCAGCCCGAGCGGGCCGACGAGGATCCGCCGGTGCCCCGGCAGCGGGCCGTCGAGCCGGCGCCGCCCGGCGAGATGGAGCCGGCCGGCGCCGGGGGTTGCCGCAGCGAGCTGCCCGGCTGGGCGGGCGCGCACCGGCACGGGCCGGTCCGCCCGCCGCGGCGCGCGCTCCGCCGGGAGCGGCCCCCGCACCGTTGGTGCTGACCACGCGGGCTCGTCCCGCCGGTTAGCGTGGTGGTCGTGAAGGCGATCGCCATCGACACGTACGGGCCGGCCGACCTGCTCGCCGTGCGCGAGCTTCCGGAGCCGCCGGTCGGCCCGGACACGGTCCTGGTGCGGGTACGCGTCGCCGGGGTGAACCCGGTCGACTGGAAGGTGCGCGAGGGGCACCTGGCCGGCGCCTTCCCCAGCCACTTCCCGCTGGTGCCGGGGTGGGACGCGGCCGGCGTGGTGGCCGCGGTCGGCCCCGCGGTGACCGGGTTCGCGGTGGGCGACGAGGTCATCGGGTACGTCCGGCGCGACGACATCCAACACGGCACGTACGCCGAACTCGTGCCCGCCCCGGAGCGGACGCTGGCCGACAAGCCGGTGCAGGCGTCCTGGGCCGAGGCGGGCGGGCTGCCGCTCGCCGGGCTCACCGCCTACCAGGCCCTCCAGTCGGTCCGCACCGGCAGCGGGGACACCGTCCTGGTGCACGGTGCGGCCGGCGGGGTCGGCCACCTGGCCGTGCAGCTCGCCCGGGCCCTCGGCGCGCACAAGGTGATCGGCACGGCGAGCGAAGCCAACCACGACTTCGTCCGGTCGCTGGGCGCGGAGCCGGTCAGCTACGGCGACGGCCTGCTGGACCGGGTCCGGGCGGTGGCTCCGGACGGGGTGGACGTGGCGCTCGACCTGTTCGGCGGCGACGCGCTGGACGTCTCGGCCCAGCTGCTGGAGCGGCCGGCCCGGCTGGTCTCCACGGCCGATCCGGACCACGTCACCCGGTTGGGCGGCAGCTACCTGTTCGTCAAGCCGTCGACGGCGGACCTGAGCCTGCTCGCCGGGCTGGTCGACGCCGGCCGGCTCGCCGTCCACGTGGCACGCACGTTCCCGCTGGCCGAGGCTGCGGACGCGCACCGGCTGGTGGAGTCCGGGCACGTCCGGGGCAAGGTGGTGCTGGAGCTCTGACCCCGGCGCGGGCGCGGGTGGGGCCGGCGCCCGCGCCGCCGGTCACCTGGTGCGGCGGCGGATCAGCAACGCGATCCCGGCCAGGCCGAGGGTGATCACCAGCACCACCGCGCCGTTGAGCAGCAGCAGGCGCTGCATCTCGCCGAGCGCCTCGTCGATGTCCCGGGCCGGGTCGAGCGCGTCCTCCGGGATCACCCGCTCGCCGCCACCGACGCCGCCGCTGACCGTGTCGAACTCCCGCTCCAGCGGCACCCCGGCGGTGCGCAGCGTCTCGGACATGGACAGTCGGCCGAGGAACCAGCCCGCGTTGGTCTTGCGGTTGTCCGGCTGCTTGGCCGGCCGGAACACCCGCGGCCCGCCCTTCGCCTTGGGATAGAGGTCGTACGTCTGCTTCGGCGTGTCGCCGGCGAACACCACGACCGTGTACTTCGGACCGAGGTCGGCCGCCTTCGGGCCGGTCTTCTGCCCGGTGCCGGGCAGGAAGTTGACCTGGTCGATGACGGCGACCACGTGCTGCGGGTGGGACTCGGCGCGCAGCCGCAGCGGCTCGGCCAGCCCGTCGCCGGTGATGTCCACGCCGGCGGGCGGGGGCTTCGGAGCGGCCGTCGCCGGCCCCGCGGCGGCCGCCGCGACCAGCGTCGCCGCCAGCCCGCCGACCAGTACCGCGACCAGTCGCCTCATCCGTCGGACCATCGCCGCCTCCTCGCCCCGTTCGATGGATGGCTTCGCTGCAGGTCACGCGCGTGGTTGGTGGACGGAGGTGACCATGGCCACAGGCCGGGACCCACCTCAGAGACTCCGCGGAACGTCGTTCGGTTGCAGCTGGTGGAACAGTATTTGGAACTATTTGCGATCTCGGCTCGACTAATGTGCGGCAGCCGTTGATCAGCGGGCGGATCGTACCTTTGCGGAGGGGCTCATGGGGGGCAGGGTCGCACGTGTGGCGCGTACCTGGCCAGCGGTGTTCGGCGTGGCGCTCGGCGTGTCTCTGTTGCCGGCGACGCCGGCGGCCGCGCACAACTCGCTGACCGGCAGCGATCCGCGCGACGGCGCCCGGGTGGCGACCGCGCCGGCCCGGATCGAACTGCGGTTCCTGGCCAAGCCGGACCCGGCCACGACGAAGATCACAGTCACCGGGCCGGACAACGTGGCCGCGCTGGGCGGCGCGCCGACCTTCACCGGCAACCGGGTCCGCCTGCCGTTCAAGCCCGGCCGGGCGGGGCTCTACATCGTCGGCTACCGGGTGGCCTCCAGCGACGGGCACCCGGTCTCCGGCGAGGTGCGGTTCACCCTCACCACCGGCACGCCGGCCGACCCCTCGGCGTCGGCCACCGCCCCGGCCACCGCCGTCCCACCGGCGTCGCCGTCGGGCGGACCGGCGGCCGCGTCGAGCGCGGACGCCAGCCTCTCCGCCGTGCCGGCGGCCGAGGAGCGCACGGACTCGGGCGGCCGGGGCTGGCTCTGGGCGCTCGGCGGGGCCGTGCTGCTCGCCGCCCTGGTCGCCGGCCTCCTGCTGCGCCGCCGCTCCGCCCGCGGCTGACGCCCGAGGTCGACCGAGGTCAGACCAGGCGGACCCGGGCGGCGCGCAGCCGGGTCAGGGTGCGCTCGCGGCCGAGCACCTCCAGCGACTCGAACAGCGGCAGCCCGACGGTACGACCGGTGACCGCGACCCGGACCGGGGCCTGCGCCTTGCCGAGCTTGAGTCCGCGCTCCGCGCCGACCGTCTCCAGGGCGGCCTTGAGCGACTCGGCGTCCCAGGACTCCAGCGTCTCGAACGCCGCGATCGCCGCCTCCAGCAGCTCCGCCGAGCCCTCCTTCATCGCCTTCGCCCAGGCCGCCTCGTCGATCAGCGGCGAGGCGAGGAAGAGGAAGTCGACGTTCGGCACGATCTCGCTGAGCACCGCGATCCGGGTCTGCGCCAGCGGGGCCACCGCGGCGAACGCGCCGGCGTCGAACTCGGCCGGCTGCCACGGCGGCGGCGCGATCGTGCCGGTGCCGGTCAGCCAGGGCTGGCACGCCGCGACGAAGTCCTCGATCGGCAGCGCCCGGATGTACTCGCCGTTGAACGCGCGCAGCTTCTTCTCGTCGAAGAACGCCGGCGACGGGTTGACCTCCTCCAGCCGGAACTCCTCCTCGATCACCGACCAGGGCACGATCTCCCGGTCGCCGGAGGGCGCCCAGCCGAGCAGCATCAGGTAGTTGCGCATCGCCGCGGCGAGGTAGCCCTCGTCCCGGTACGCCTCCAGGGCGACCTTGTCGCGCCGCTTGGACAGCTTCTGCCGCTTCTCGTTCACCACCACCGGCACGTGCGCCCAGGTCGGCGGCTTGACCCCGAGGGCGTCCCAGAGCAGCTGTTGCTTCGGGGTGTTCGGCAGGTGCTCCTCGGCCCGGATCACGTGGGTGATCCCCATGGTCATGTCGTCCACGACGTTGGCCAGCAGGAACACCGGCGAACCGTCGCCGCGGGCGATGACGAAGTCCTCGATCAGCTTGTTCTCGAAGGTGGGCTCGCCGCGGATCAGGTCGACCACCACGGTCTCGCCCTCGTCGGGGGTACGGAAACGCAGTGCACGGCCCTCGCCCGGTCCGAGGCCACGGTCCCGGCAGAAGCCGTCGTAGCCCTGGTACTGCGAGCCGGTGCGGGCCTGCACCGCCTCCCGGGTGCAGTCGCAGTAGTACGCCCGGCCCGACTCGTACAGGCGCGCCGCGGCGGCCCGGTGCTCGCCGGCGTACTGCGACTGGAAGTAGGGGCCCTCGTAGCTGCCGCGCTCGATGCCGATCCAGTCCAGCGCGGAGAGGATGCCCTCGGTCCACTCCGGCTTGTTCCGCGCCGCGTCGGTGTCCTCGATGCGCAGCACGAACACCCCGCCCTGCTGCTTGGCGTAGATCCAGTTCTGCAGGGCCGAGCGGGCGCCGCCGACGTGGAACATACCGGTCGGGGAGGGGGCGAAGCGTACACGTACCGTCACGTCCTCCAGCCTACGGCGGGGCGCGACCGGATTCGGCCAGGGGTACCGGTCAGGGCACCGTACGGATCTTCAGCACCAGCACGCTGCCCAGCACGGTGACCGCGGCGGTGACCGCGTAGAGCGCCGGATAGCCGCCCAGATGCACCACGAGCGGGGCGGAGAGCGCCGGACCGAGCACCTGCGGGGCGGAGTTGGCGATGTTGATCACGCCGAGGTCCTTGGCCCGGTCGGTGGCCCGGGGCAGCACCTGGGTGATCAGCGCGGCGTCGACCGACAGGTAGACGCCGTAGCCGGCGCCGAGCAGCAGCGCGGCGAGCACCGCCATCGGCCAGACCGGCGCGACGGCGAGCAGCAGCGCCGCGACCGCCATGATGCCGCCCGCGGCGATCACGAAGACCTTCCGCCGGCCGGAGCGGTCGGAGAGCCGCCCGGCCAGCACCGCGGTCGCGGCCAGCCCGGCCGTGTAGAGCAGGATCAGCACCAGCAGGCCGTTCTCGGGGTCGGCCAGCCGCACCTGGTCGGTGAGGAAGTAGAGCAGGTACAGGGTGCCGAGGGCGTTGCCGAGCTGGACCAGGAACCGGGTGATCCACGCCCAGCCGAAGTCCGGGTGGGCCCGCGGGGAGACCCACATCGAGGCGAGCAGCGCGCGCAGCCGCAGTGCCGGCCGGTGCGCGCGGGGCAGCGGGTCGTCGGCGGTGACCAGGGTGAACGGCAACGCCAGCAGCAGCACCGCCACGGCGACCGCCAGGTAGCCGGTGGCGTTGCCGGTCACCACGGCGGTCACCAGCACCACGCCGAGCACCAGCCCGAGCGCCTGCGGGATGCCCACCCAGCCGGAGACCCCGCCGCGCTGGATGACCGGCACCCGGTCCGGCACCGCGGCGGTGAGGCTGGCCAGCATCGCGTTGAAGCAGACCTGCGCGGCGACCCAGCCGAGCGCCACCCCGAGCACGGTGCGCTGCTGGGCCAGCAGCGCCAGGGCCGCCGCGCCGAGCAGCGCCCCGCCGGCGGTCCAGACGTGCCGGCGGCCGAACTCCCGGCCGCCCAGGCGCAGGCAGGTCCGGTCCGACAGTGCGCCGGCGAGCGGGTTGGCGATCACCGCGGCCAGCGCGCCGAGGCCGGTGACCAGCGCGAGCGCCGCCTCCTTGTCGGCCGGCGCGATCCGTTCCAACTGCTGTGGCAGCAGCACCTGGATCGGGGTGAAGAAGGCCATCCACACGCCCAGGTTGGCCGCGAAGATCAGCGCGATCCAGCCGCGCCGGACCGGGACGGTCGGCTCGGCCAGCGCCGCCGGCAGCGAGGCCGGCGTCGGGTCGACGGTGGTCACGCCGCCGGCGTCCGGCGTCCGGCCGCGATCAGGTCGCGGAACCAGGCGTACGAGGACTTCGGGGTGCGGACCTGGGTGTCGAAGTCGACGTGCACCAGGCCGAAGCGCTTGGTGAAGCCCTCCGCCCACTCCCAGTTGTCCAGCAGCGACCAGACGAAGTAGCCGCGCACGTCCACCCCGTCGTCGAGAGCGGCCCGGACCGCGCGCAGGTGCCCGTCGAGGTAGGCGATCCGCTCCGGATCCGGCACCCGCCCGGCGGCGTCCGGGGCGTCGTCGTAGGCGCAGCCGCTCTCGGTGATCTCGATCGGCGGCAGGTCGTCGCGGTAGGTGTCGCGCAGCCAGCCGAGCAGTTCACGCAGCCCGTCCGGCGCGACCGGCCAGTCGAAGGCGGTGCGCGGGTAGCCGTCCAGCGGCACCAGCTCGAACGGCAGCGGGGAGCCTTCCTCCGGGGCGCGTACCGCGGTGGGGTTGTAGTAGTTGACGCCGAGCACGTCGATCGGCGCGGCGATCACCGCCAGGTCGTCGTCGCGGACCAGGGCCGGGTCGAAGTCCTGCCCGGCCGGGTAGCCGCGGCCGAGCAGCGGGTCGGTGAAGAGCCGGTTGTGCAGCGCCTCGTACGCGGCCGCGGCGGCCCGGTCGGCGTCGGTCTCGCCGGCCAGCCGCACGGGTGAGTAGTTGTTGGCGATGGCGACCGGGCTGGCGCTGCGGGCGCGCAGCGCGCCGACCGCGAGACCGTGGCCGAGCAACTGGTGGTGGGCGACCGGGAAGGCGTCGAAGAGCAGCATCCGGCCCGGCGCGTGCACGCCCATGCCGTGCCCGAGGCTCATGTGGACGAACGGCTCGTTGAGCGTGATCCAGAGCTTGACCCGGTCGCCGAGCCGGGCCGCGGTCAAATCGGCGTACTCGGCGAAGCGGTGCGCGGTGTCCCGGCTCAGCCAGCCGCCGGCGTCCTCGAGGGGCTGCGGCAGATCCCAGTGGAACAGCGTGGCGACCGGGTCGATGTCGCGGGCCAGCAGGTCGTCGATCAGCCGGTCGTAGAAGTCCAGCCCGGCCGGGTTGGCCGCGCCGGTGCCGCCGGGCTGGACCCGGGGCCAGGCGATCGAGAAGCGGTACGCGGAGACGCCGAGTCCGGCCATCAGGTCGACGTCCTCGGCGTGCCGGTGGTAGTGGTCGCACGCCACGTCACCGGTGCTGCCGTCGACGATCCGGCCCGGGGAGTGCGCGAACGTGTCCCAGATGGACGGTCCCCGGCCGTCCGCGCCGACGCCGCCCTCGATCTGGTAGGCGGAGGTCGAGACGCCCCAGCGGAAGCCGGCGGGGAAGTCGGGCATCGGTTCGGTCGGCATGCGCCCTCCCGGTGAACACGAAACGTGTTCGCGACTCTAGGGCGCGGCCGGTGAATACGCCATAGGCGCTCGTCGACCACAAGGCAATGGTTTTCGGCGTGTCTTTTCCGAACCCGTCCAGGTAAGTCCGAATTTGTGCATAGAGTGCCGATATCGTGGGATGTCCTCACTGGAGGAAGACGGAAATGATCCTCGTGGAACGCAGTGCGCACGTGGCGGCGCCGATGGAAGCGGTCTGGGACGTCGTGCAGCGGGCCGAGCAGTTGCCGGCCTGGCTGGCGGGGGTCCGCGCGGCCGAGGTGCTCTCGGGGGAGGGCTTCGGGCGGCGGCAGCTGGTCCAGGCCGGACGTGGCGCGGCGCATGAGGCCGAAGTGATTGCCTATCAGGAGCCGACCCTGATCGGCTGGCGCGAACGCGCCAAGGGCGCCGGCGCCCGGGCGGAGGCGCGCACCGAGATCTACGTCCAGCTCACCCCCGACGAGGAGGAGGGCGGGACGATCGTGCGGCTCATCGTCGTACGCTGGCCGGCCGGCCCGGTCAAGGCCGCCCTGCTCCGGCTCGGCCTGCGTCGGGTCGGCGCCGACCTGGAGGACTCGCTCGCCCGGTTGACCGACCTGGCCGCCGTCGGCTGACCGGGCTCCGTCCTGGCGTCACCCGCGACGGCGGTGGCCCGGGTCCCCGCCAGGGACACCGGACCACCGCCTCATCGCGCCTGCCCCGCTCTCGGGTCGCGGGGACGACGAAGGGCCCGACGCGGATCGCGCCGGGCCCTTCCTCGCGTGCTGCCTAGCTGTCGCCGCCGGTCTCGCCGACCGGGGCGGCGGTCACGTCCTCGATGGCGTACTTCTTGGCCGCCTCGGCCGGCACGGTGGCCGGCACCACGCCGCGGAGCGCGAGCTGCCGCAGCGTCGCCACCACCACCGACTCGGCGTCGACGTGGAAGTGCCGGCGCAGCGCGTGCCGGGTGTCCGACATGCCGAAGCCGTCGGTGCCGAGCGAGGTGTAGTCGCCGGGTACCCAGCGGGCGATCAGGTCCGGCACCGCGCGCATCCAGTCGCTGACCGCGATCTTCGGCCCGTCGACGTCGGCCAGCTTCCGCTGGACGTACGGCACCCGCTGCTCGGCGCCCGGGTTGAGCAGGTTGTGCTCCTCGCACTCGACCGCGTCCCGGCGCAGCTCGGTCCAGGACGTCACCGACCAGACGTCGGCGGCCACGCCCCAGTCCTGGGCGAGCAGCTGCTGCGCCCGCAGCGCCCACTGCATGCCCGTGCCCGAGGCCAGCAGGTTGGCCTTCGGGGCGTCGCCGTCGACCTGCGGCGCCGGGGAGTAGCGGTAGATGCCCTTGAGCAGCCCCTCGACGTCCACGTCGGACGGCTCGGCCGGCTGCAGGATCGGCTCGTTGTAGACGGTGAGGTAGTAGAAGATGTTCTCCTGCGCCTCGCCGTACATCCGGTGCAGGCCGTTCTCCACGATGTGCGCGATCTCGAACGCGAACGCCGGGTCGTACGCGACCACCGCCGGGTTGGTGGCGGCGAGCAGATGCGAGTGACCGTCCTCGTGCTGGAGGCCCTCACCGTTGAGCGTGGTGCGGCCGGCGGTGGCGCCGAGCAGGAAGCCCCGGGCCATCTGGTCGGCGGCCGCCCAGAGCCCGTCGCCGGTGCGCTGGAACCCGAACATCGAGTAGAAGATGTACATCGGGATCATCGGCTCGCCGTGCGTCGCGTACGACGAGCCGGCGGCGGTGAACGAGGCGACCGAGCCGGCCTCGTTGATCCCCTCGTGCAGGATCTGCCCGCCGAGGGCCTCCTTGTACGACAGGAACAGCTCCCGGTCGACGGCGGTGTACCGCTGCCCGTGCGGCGAGTAGATCTTCGCCGTGGGGAAGAGCGAGTCCATGCCGAACGTGCGGGCCTCGTCCGGGATGATCGGCACCCAGCGCTTGCCGAACTCCTTGTCCTTCATGATGTCCTTGAGCAGGCGGACGAAGGCCATCGTGGTGGCCACCTTCTGCTTGCCCGAGCCCCGCTTGACGTCCGAGAACCGCTCCGGACCGGGAATGGTCAGCCGCTTGCCCTCGGTGCGCCGCGACGGCAGGTAGCCGCCGAGCTGCTTGCGCCGCTCGTGCAGGTAGGCGATCTCGTCGGACTTCTCACCCGGCGTGTAGTACGGCGGCAGGTACGGGTTCTCCTCCAGCGCCTTGTCCGGGATGTCCAGGAAGAGCCGGTCGCGGAAGGTCTTGAGGTCTTCCAGCGTCAGCTTCTTCATCTGGTGCGTGGCGTTGCGGGCCTCGAAGTGCGAGCCGAGCGTCCAGCCCTTGATCGTCTTGGCCAGGATCACCGTCGGCTGCCCGGTGTGCTCCATCGCCGCCTTGTAGGCCGCGTAGAGCTTGCGGTAGTCGTGGCCGCCCCGCTTGAGGTTCCAGATCTCGTCGTCGCTGAGGTGCTCGACCATCTTGCGGGTGCGCGGGTCGCGGCCGAAGAAGTGCTCGCGCACGTACGCCCCGGACTCCGCCTTGTAGGTCTGGTAGTCGCCGTCCGGCGTGGTGTTCATGAGGTTGACCAGCGCGCCGTCGGTGTCCGCGGCGAGCAGCGGGTCCCACTCCCGGCCCCAGACCACCTTGATGACGTTCCAGCCGGCGCCCCGGAAGAACGCCTCCAGCTCCTGCATGACCTTGCCGTTGCCGCGGACCGGCCCGTCCAGCCGCTGCAGGTTGCAGTTGATCACGAAGGTGAGGTTGTCCAGCTCCTCGCGGGCGGCCACCCCGATCGCGCCGAGGGTCTCCGGCTCGTCCATCTCACCGTCGCCGAGGAACGCCCAGACGTGCTGGTCGGAGGTGTCCTTGATGCCCCGGTGGTGCAGGTAGCGGTTGAACCGCGCCTGGTAGATGGCGTTCAGCCCGCCCAGGCCCATGGAGACCGTGGGGAACTCCCAGAAGTCCGGCATCAGCCGCGGGTGCGGGTACGACGGCAGGCCGCCGCCCGGGTGGGACAGCTCCTGGCGGAACCCGTCGAGCTGGTGCTCGGTGAGCCGGCCCTCGAGGTACGCCCGCGCGTACATGCCGGGGGAGGCGTGGCCCTGATAGAAGATGTGGTCGCCGCCACCCGGGTGGTTCTTGCCCCGGAAGAAGTGGTTGAAGCCCACCTCGTAGAGCGAGGCCGAGCTGGCGAAGGTGGAGATGTGCCCGCCGACGCTGATCTCCGGGCGCTGCGCCCGGTGCACCAGCATGGCCGCGTTCCACCGGACGTACGCCCGGATCCGCCGCTCGACGTGCTCGTCACCCGGGAACCACGGCTCGCGCTCCGGCGGGATGGTGTTGATGTAGTCCGTGGTGGTCAGGGACGGCACCCCGACCTGGCGCTCGCGGGCCCGCTCCAGCAGGCGCAGCATGACGTAGCGGGCGCGCTTGGTTCCGCGCTCGTCGATGACACCATCGAGCGACTCGACCCATTCGCTGGTTTCTTCAGGGTCGATGTCCGGAAGCTGGCTCGGCAGACCGGCGGTGATCACCGGGCGCTTGCGTTCCGTGGCCACTGGCGTTCCCTCGGTTGTGTATGGGATAGGTCTCTAGCGCCATCCTGCCCCCTGGTGCCACCTGCCGTCACGTCCACCGCCCCGAGACGCGACGCTCGACACAGGTACCCACCAGTAACTTTGCGCAATCGGCCGGCCGGACCACGTTCCGCGGCGATCCGGCCGGCCAGGGGATCGGTTGCGGGCCGCCTGCCGGGCGGGCTTGTCCGGCCTCCCTACCCTGCCGGCATGAGATGGCGACCGGTGGTGCTCGGCGGGGCGATGACCGCCGTCGGGGTGGTCGGCACGGCGGTCGGCGGGGTGGCCGGCTGGCTGGTGTCACCGGGGGCGTTCATGATCGCGGCGCTGGGCGCGACCCTGGCGCTGCTCGGGGTCGGGCTGGTCCGGGACGCACGGCGTCCCCGAGGCCGGCACCGTCCGCAGGACGCGGCGGCGGGCACGCTGTACGTCGGCCCGAGCGGGGACGTCGGCGCGGAGTACAGCGACCGCGACTACGGCCGGGACGACCCGGCCGGTGACCGGTCCGGCGCGGGGTCCGGCGGCGGTTTGTCGGGCGGGGGTGACTCCGGCGGCGGCTGGTGGGGTGGCGGCGACTCCGGCGGCGGCTGGTCCGGCGGGGGCGGCGACTCCGGCGGCGGTGGCGGCAGCTACTGACCGCAGGCTGGGGCAGAATGCGACGTATGCATAGTGAGGTGATCAGCGTCCAGACCGGCTCCCGGCCCACCGCCCGGGACATCACCGGCGAGGCCCAGCGATTCGTCGCCGGTCAGGGCGACGGCCTGCTGCACGTCTTCGTGCCGCACGCCACCGCCGGGCTGGCGATCATCGAGACCGGCTCCGGCTCCGACGACGACCTGCTCGCCGCGCTGGAGGACCTGCTCCCCGCCGACGACCGCTGGCGGCACCGGCACGGCTCCGCCGGGCACGGCCGCGACCACGTGCTGCCCGCGTTCCTCCCGCCGTACGCGACGCTGCCGGTGCTGGACGGGCGGCTGGCGCTGGGCACCTGGCAGTCCCTCTGCCTGGTCGACACCAACGGCGACAACCCGTCCCGCAAGGTCCGCCTCTCCTTCCTCCCCGGCTGACGCCCCACAGACCCCCCCACCACCCGCCACCCCGACGGCGCGGCACATACAGAGAAAGAGTGGCCATCCCAGCCGGAATGGCCACTCTTTCTCGGTATGTGCGCCGCCTCGGTGGCCCGAGGACGGGCGGCGGTGGTCAGGGGCGGGCGGTTTCCGCCTCGACGGTGCGGCGGCCCTCGTCGACGGTGTCGGCCGAGCGGCGGGCGGCGGCGGCCGGCAGCGGGTGGTCCCCGGTCAGGTGCAGGCCCGGCACCCGGTCCTCGATGACGAACCGGGCCCGGGTGTGCGCCGGCGCGCCCGGCCGGCTCACGTACGGCAGCACGTCGAAGTCGGCGGTGAGCTGACCCGGGGTGATCGTGGTGCGGACGTAGCCGCGCAGGTTGTTCTGGAACCGCAGGTGCGGGTTGAACGCCAGCCAGGGGTGCGAGCCGGTGGCCGAGTCGGCCCCGTCCCCGCCCGAGGTGATCGATGAGCAGACCAGTTCGGTGCCGACCGTCCGGGAGGTCGGGTCGGCGTAGTCGAGCTTCAGGTCGCTGGCCCAGTGCGCGTGCACGTCCCCGGTGAGCACCACCGGGTTGCGGACCCCGGCGGCCAGCCAGCCGCGGGTGATCCGGTCGCGGGCGGCGACGTAGCCGTCCCAGGCGTCCATGCTGGTGACGGTCAGCGGCCCGGCGTTGTTGTCCCGCTGGGCGAAGAAGACCTGCTGGCCGAGGATGTCCCAGCGGGCGTCGGAGCGGCGGAAGCCGTCCAGCAGCCAGGCCTCCTGCTCCGCGCCGGTGATGGACCGGGCCGGGTCGGCGGCCGCGGCGCAGTCGCGGTAGCCGTCACCGCAGGCCTGGTCGTCCCGGTACTGCCGGGTGTCGAGCATGTGGAAGGTCGCCAACCGGCCCCAGCGCACCCGCCGGTAGAGCTGCATGTCGATGCCGCGCGGCACGGAGGTCCGCCGCAGCGGCATGTTCTCGTAGTACGCCTGGAAGGCCGCCGCCCGCCGGGCGGCGAACTCCGGGTCCGGCGCCTCGGGCGTCTCGTCGGCCCAGTTGTTCTCCACCTCGTGGTCGTCGAAGACCACCACCCACGGCGCGACGGCGTGCGCGGCCTGCAGGTCGGCGTCGGTCTTGTACTGGGCGTGCCGCTGCCGGTAGTTGGCCAGCGTCCGGGTCTCCGGGCCCTCGTGGTCACGCGGGTTGCCGCCGGGCGCGTTGTACGTGTCCGGCGCGTACTCGTATTGGTAGTCGCCCAGGTGCAGGATCAGTTCCGGCTCGGTCTCGGCCAGCCGGCGGTAGGCGGTGAAGTAGCCGTGCTCGTACTGGGAGCAGGAGGCGAAGCCCATGGCCAGGGCGGCCGGCATGCTCCACGGCGCGGGGGCGGTGCGGGTCCGGCCGACCGGGGAGAGGTGGCCCTCGGCCCGGAACCGGTAGAAGTACTCCCGGCCAGGCAGCAGCCCGTCCAGTTCGACGTGCACGCTGTGCGCCGACCCGGGCCGCGCCCAGGCCACGCCGCGCCGGACGACGTGCCGGAACCGCTCGTCGGCGGCCAGCTCCCACCGCACCGGCACGACCCGGTCCGGCATGCCGCCGAGGCCGTCCCCGGCCAGCGGCCGGGGCGCCAGCCGGGTCCAGAGCACGAAGCCCTCGTGGTCCGGGTCGCCGGAGGCCACGCCGAGGGTGAACGGATACGCCAGCCGCCGGGTGCCGGTGGACGGCGCCGGGCCGGCGGCGGGTTCCGCCCCGGCCGCCGCGGGCAGGCCGACGGCGCCGGCGGCGCCGAGCGCCGCGCCGCTCATCAGGATCGTTCGTCGGGACAGTGCCACGAATTCCTCCCCAAAGTCCGGTTTCTCGCCGACCTGGGAAGCGTCCCGAGCGCGGGTGACCGCAAGATGACCGGAAGGGCTCCTCGTCGTCGCCAACGGCCGAACAAGGAGCCCTTCCGGGTTGCTCAAACGGCGATATCCCGCCGGTTGAAGGCGGTGGTGCCGGCGGCGACCAGCAACGCGGTGGTGCCGAGCAGCAGCAGCGCGCCGGCCGGCTGCACCCCGTCGACCAGCGGCGAGCCGCCCAGGTACCAGTGGAACGGGGACAGCTCCCGTACCCAGGTCAGCCCCTCCACCTGCGGGAAGACCGAGTTCGCCAGGTAGCCGAGCACGCCCACCCCGGCGCCGGCGCCGAGCGCCGCGGCCCGCCGCCCGGTGGCCGCACCGACGGCGAAGGCGAGCGCGGCGAAGGTCGTTCCGAACAGGATGAGGTGCACGGTCATCGCGGCGAAGCCGCCGGTGCCGATGCCGTCGAACTGCGCCGGCCCGCTCAGCGCGACCATCGCCAGGCCGAGCAGGACGGCCACCGCGACGATGCCGGCCGCCACCGCCGCGAAGCGCAACAGGGCGAGCCGGGCCCGGCTGACCGGATGGGCCAGCACCAAATCGAGGGTGCCGGCCTCCTCGTCGCCGGCCACCGCCCGGGTTCCGGCGGCGATGGCGAAGACCGCGACCAGCAACGGGACCAGCAGCCCGTAGACGGCACTGCCCAGGTAGCCGGCCGCGCTGGTGAGGTTGCTGTAGTTGAGCGCCTCCAGCAATCCCTCCGGGTACGACTCCATCGCCTGCATCATCTCCGGCGACTGCATGGTCGGCCAGAACGAGGCGTACAGGGCGCCGACGGCGACGATCGCCACGGTCCAGCCGAGCAGCGACCGGCGCGCGTCGTGCAGCGCCTTGGTGAACGGGTCACGCAGCAACACGGGTGCCCTCCTCGCGGGAGTAGTAGCCGAAGAAGATCTCCTCCAGGTCCGGCTCCTCGGAGAGCAGCCCGACCACGGTGTGCCCGGCGGCGGCCTTGACCAGCGCGTCGGCCCGCCCGTCCAGCCGGCAGCGCAGGGTGCTGCCGGTGACGCTGACCTCGCTGACGCCGGGCAGGTCGGCGAACTCGGCCTCGGTCACCGGGTCGGCGAAGCTGATCTCGACCTTCCGGACGGCCTGCTCGCGCAGCTCCTCGACGCGGGCCACGGTCACCAGCCGGCCCTCGCGGATGATGCCCACCCGGTCGGCGGTCTGCTGCACCTCGCTCATCACGTGCGAGGACATGAAGACCGTCCGCCCGCCGGCCCGCGCCTCGCGCACCAGCGACAGGAACTCCTGTTGCAGGAACGGGTCCAGCCCACTGGTTGGTTCGTCGAGGATGAGCAGCTCCGGATCGTGCATGAACGCCTGCACCACGCCGACCTTCTGCCGGTTGCCCCTGCTCAACCCCCTGATCCGCCGGCCGAGGTCCAGGTCGAGCCGGTCGGCCAGCTCCTCGATCCTGGCCCGGGGCACCCCGCCGCGCAGGTTACCCAGGTAGGTCAGCAGCTCGCGGGCGGTCTGCCGGCCGTCGACGACGAAGTCGCCGGCCAGATAGCCGATCCGGCGGCGCAGCGCCACCCCGTCACGACGGGGGTCCGCGCCGAGCACGCCGACCCGGCCGCTGGTCGGGCGGATCAGGTCGAGCAGCAGCCGGATGGTGGTGGATTTGCCGGCCCCGTTGGGGCCGAGGAACCCGTACACCTCGCCGCGCTCGACCCGCAGGTCCAGCCCGGTCAGACCGCGGTTGCGGCCGTACGTCTTGACCAGCTTCTCCGTCTCGATGGCGAGCTCAGCCATCGCTCTCCCCCTTCTCCTGGTATTCGGCCTCGAAGCGTTCGACGAGCTTGGGCACCTCGCGTTCGACGAACGCGTAGAAGTCGCGCATCACGCGCAGCCGTTCGCTGCCGGGGGCGTCCGCACCCCCGACCATCGCCAGGCCGCGTTCCATCAGCTCCCGGGACGCCCGGAACTTGGTGGCGTCGGCGGCGATCCGGATGATCGCGTCGTGCCGGACCTCGTACGCGTGGCCGCGGTGGCCCGGCACCGGCACCCGGCGGGCCACGCCGCTGGTCTCCAGCAGCCGCATGCCGGTGCTGACCGAACCCTTGGAGAGCCCGAGCCCCTCGGCGAGCTGCCCGCTGGTCTGCCACGGGGGGTCGCAGACCAGCAGCCAACCGAGCAGCTTGCCGTAGGCCGGTGGCAGCCCGAGCCCGCTGAGGACGACGGCGGCGTCCTCGGCGTACCGGCGCTGGGCGGTCAGTTCCGTCATCATCTCCTCGTTCCGAACGTTCAATAAGTTCTGAACGAAGAGTACGCGCCGGAGCCGCGATACGGAAGCCCGGGTGGGGTCAGCCGTCGCGGAGCAGGTGGCGGAGCCGGCCCGGGGTCTGCCCGAGCTGGGCGCGGACCGTCCGGCTCAGGTGGGCCTGGTCGGCGAAGCCCAACTCCGCCGCGACGGTGGCCAGGTCGGCCCCCTCGGCGAGCAGGTCGAGTGCCCGCCCCACGCGCAGCCGGTTGCGGTACCGGGTCAGCGGCACCCCGATCAGCGCCTGGAAGGAGCGGCTCAGCCGGTACGGCGACACCCCGAGGGCCCGGGCCAGCGGCAGCAGTCCGGCCGCCTCGGGCGCTCCGTCGCGTACCGCCGCCCGGGCCGCGGCCACCAGCGGCCGGTCCCGCTCCGGCGCGCCGGGAGCCGGCCCGGTGGCCCCGGCGACCAGCCGGACCAGCCGCTCGGCGCCGGCGAAGTCCGGGTCGGGCTGGGTGGTGGCGCGCAGCAGCAGCCGGTGGGCCAGGTCGACCCGGGCGTCGACGTGCACCACGGCCGGCACCGGCCGGTCGGCGAACAGGTCCCGCCACAGCCGCTCCGACAGGTGCAGCGAGGTGCAGTCGTCGCCCCCGGCCGGGTGGGCGAAGCGCTCCTCCTCGCCGGGCACCGTCAGGTAGCCCACGGTCGGGTCGACGTACTCCTCGCCGCCGCGTCCGTGCCGGCGGAAGCCGCCGCGGCGGGTGAACACCATCCCGTACGCGGAGTTGCGCTCCGGCGCCGACCAGCGGGTGTGGTCGTCGCGGCAGCGCACGGCCTGGATCCGGAAGTCCGGATGGCTGGCGAGCACGGTGCTGGTCCGCATGCCGGCCAGGGTAGCCAGCGCCGGCGGGCGCAAGGATCGACAAGACGGCGGGCCCGGCCGCCGGCAGGGTGGCCGGCATGAGCGAGTCGACCTCGAAGCGGCGTGCCGCGCTGCTCGTCGTCCTGCTGACCGGGCAGGCGATGGCCTCGATGGACACCTCGATCGCCGCGGTCGCCGCGCCGACGATCCGGGCCGACCTGGCCGGCCCGCCGGCGCTGGCGCAACTGGTGCTGGCCGGCTACACGCTGGCCTTCGCCGTGCTGGTGGTCACCGGCGCCCGGTTGGGCAGCCGGCACGGCCCAGGCCGGGTCTTCCTGCTCGGCCTGGCCGGCTTCACCGTCACCTCGCTCGCCTGCGGGCTGGCTCCCGGGCCGGGCGCTCTGGTGGTGGCCCGGGTGCTCCAGGGCGCCACCGCGGCCCTGCTCGTGCCGCAGGTGCTGACGCTGATCCAGGCCCGGTTCGACGGCGCGGCCCGGAACCGGGCCATCGGGGCGTACTCGATGATCCTGGCGCTCGGGGTCGCGGCCGGGCAGATCGTCGGCGGCCTGCTGGTCACCCTGGACCTCGGCGGGCTCGCCTGGCGGGCCGCGTTCCTGGTCAACGTGCCGGTCGGGGTGCTGCTGCTGGCGCTGGGCCGGCGGGTGCTCGCCGCACCACCGGACGGGCATCGGCGGGAGGCGCTCGACCCGCCCGGGGTGCTGCTGCTCTCCACCGCGATGCTCGCCCTGGTGGTGCCGCTGGTGCTCGGCCGGGACCTGGGGTGGCCTGGGTGGTCGGTGCCGGCCGTGGCCGCCGCCGGCGCCGCCGGGCTCGGGCTCTTCCTGCGGTACGAGGACCGGCTCGCCCGGCGCGGCGGGTCGCCGCTGCTCGACGTGACCGTGCTGCGGCTGCCCGGCGTGACGACCGGTCTGCTGGCCGCCGCGACGGTGATGGGCTGTTACGCCGGCTTCCTGTTCAACCTCACGCTCTGGTTGCAGGACGGGCTGGGACGCAGCGCCCTCGCCGCCGGGCTGGCCTTCCTGCCGTACGCCGCCGGCTTCGCGCTCTGCGGCCTGAGCGTGCCGCGACTGCCCGGGCGGTGGCGCGACCTCCTCCCGGTGGCCGGCCCGCCGGTGCTGGCCGTGGTGGTGCTGGCGATCTGGGCGCTGTCCCGGGACGGCTGGCCGTGGCCGGGAGCGACCGCGTTGCTGCTGGTGGGCGGCGCCGCGCACGCCGCGGCGTTCAGCCCGCTGGTCGCCCGGCTGGCCGCCGCCGTGCCGGTCGGCGCGGCGGCGGCGCTCTCCGCGCTGGTCTCCACCGGCACCCTGCTGGCCGCCGTGCTGGGCGTCGCGTTCCTCGGCGGGCTTCACCTGACCCGGTCGCCGGGGGCGGCCGCCACGGCGACGGCCGCTCTCCTGCTGGTGGGCGCCGTGGCCGCCCACCGCTCCCGCCGGGCGGCCGCCCCGCCGGCTCACCGGCCGGATGCCCGGCGCGACGGGTCGCGGCGGGAGCGGGCACCGTCGGCGACGTAGTGGGTTCGGACGCCGCATCCGGGTGACCAGGGTGTGCTTAATAGTGGAGCTGCTCAACTATTTGGCGGCAAAGTAGGATGGGAGCGTGGCGCAGAGCACCGTTCCCTCGACCGGGCCCGACGTGGACCGGCGCTCCGGGCTGGCCGGGGACGCGGTGCGGCGGATCATGCACGTCGCCTCCGCCATGCGGCACCACCAGGACGTCGAGATCGCCGCGCTGGGGCTGACCCCGGCGGTCGCCCGGGCCCTGCACGAGCTCGACCCGGACCGTCCGCTGCCCGCCCGCGACCTCGCCGAGCAGCTGCGCTGCGACCGCTCCAACGTCACCGCGCTGGTCGACAAGCTGGAGCAGGCCGGGCTGGTGCAGCGCAAGGTGGACCCGGCCGACCGGCGGCAGAAGACCCTGGTGGTGACCGACACCGGCCGCCGGATGCGGCAGCGGGTGCACGAGGTGATGTCCGACTCCCGCCTGCTCGCCGGGCTCACCACCGACGAACTGTCCACCCTTCGTGACCTGGTCTGGAAGGTCTCCGACGGCGGCTGCCCGGAGGCCTGCGGCACCGACTGAGCAGCCGGGGGCGGTTCGTGTCCGACTGGGCGAGCCGGGCCTTCGTCGGTAATGCTGTCCGACGTGACCACCCCGCAAGATCTCGACGACCGGCTCCGGGAGGCGCTGGCCGCGCTGGCCGCCCCCGAGCAGCGGCGTGACCCGGCCGAGCCGGTCACCGACGGCGCGGCGCTGACCGGCGCGCAGGCGCTCGACCTGTTCGACGCGCAGGTCACCAGCCGGCAGCTCGACCTCGCCGGGCGCTGGCTGCGCAGCTTCGGCGAGGGTTACTACACGATCGGCTCGGCCGGCCACGAGGGCAACGCCGCGGTCGCCGCCGCGGTACGGGCCACCGACCCGGCGCTGCTGCACTACCGTTCCGGCGCCTTCTACTGCGTCCGGGCCGCGCAGGCCACCGCCGAATCCGTTCCCGCCGGCACGCCGGGCGCGACCGGCGCCGCGGACACCCCCGCCGACCAGGTCCCGGCCGCCGACGAGGCCGCGGATGGCGCGGAGAGCGGCGAGGACGCCGGCGGGCCCGCCGTGGACCGGCCGTTCGCCCGGGGGTACGCCGAGGCGGCCCGGGACGTGCTGCGCGGAATGGTCGCCTCGGCGCGCGAGCCGATCGCCGGCGGTCGGCACAAGGTCTTCGGCCGCGCCGACCTGGCGGTCGTACCGACAACGTCGACCATCGCCTCGCACCTGCCGCGTGCCGTCGGGATGGGGCTGGCGGTGGAACGGCTGCGCCGGCTGGACATGGCCGGGCGGCGCACCGGCACCGGGGTGCGGATCGGCAGCGGCGGCGGCGCCGAACACACGCCCTGGCCACCGGACGCCATCGTGGTCTGCTCCTTCGGCGACGCCTCGGTCAACCACGCCAGCGCCACCGCCGCGTTCAACACCGCCGGCTGGTACGACCACACCGGCCTGCGCATCCCGGTGCTCTTCGTCTGCGAGGACAACGGGCTGGGCATCAGCGTCCGCTCCCCGAAGGGCTGGGTGGCCACGGCGTTGCAGGCCAGGCCGGGGATCCGCTACTTCGCCGCGGACGGCACCGACCTGCCGCGGGCGTACGAGGTGGCGGCGGAGGCGGCCGCCTGGGTGCGCCGGCACCGGCGGCCGGCGGTACTGCACCTGACCACCGTGCGGCTGATGGGGCACGCCGGCGCGGACGTCGAGACCGCGTACCGCGGAGCCGAGGAGATCGCCGCCGACCTGGAGCGGGACCCGGTCGTCGGCACCGCGCGGCTGCTCGTCTCGGCCGGCGTGGCCACCGGCGCGGACCTGCTGGCCCGGTACGACGAGATCGGCTGGCGGGTGCGGCGGATCGCCGAGGAGGTGCTCGACGAGCCGAAACTGACCGCCCCGGCCGAGGTGGTCGCCCCGCTCGCGCCCCGGCGGCCGGTGCGGGTGGCCCGGGCGGTGGCCGACGCGGCGGCCCGGGCCAGCGGCACCGGCGCGGCCGCCCGAGCGGAGTCGTTCGGTGGCAAGCCGCCCGAACTGGCCGGCCCGCTGACGCTGGCGCAGAGCATCAACGCCGCGCTCGCCGACGGGATGCTGGACCACCCGCAGATGGCCGTCTTCGGCGAGGACGTGGCCGCCAAGGGCGGGGTGTACGGGGTGACCAAGGGGCTGCGGGACCGGTTCGGGGCGGCCCGGGTCTTCGACACGCTGCTCGACGAGACCTCGGTGCTCGGGCTCGGGCTCGGCGCCGGGTTGGCCGGGCTGCTGCCGGTGCCGGAGATCCAGTACCTGGCGTACCTGCACAACGCCGAGGACCAGTTGCGCGGCGAGGCGGCCACCATGCAGTTCTTCTCGCAGGGGGCGTTCCGCAACCCGATGGTGGTGCGGGTGGCCGGGCTGGCGTACCAGGAGGGCTTCGGCGGGCACTTCCACAACGACAACTCGGTGGCCGTACTCCGGGACGTGCCGGGCCTGGTGATCGCGGTGCCGGCGCGGCCGGACGACGCCGCGCCGATGCTGCGGACCTGCCTGGCCAGCGCGGCGGTGGACGGCAGCGTCTGCGTCTTCCTGGAGCCGATCGCGCTCTACCACACCCGCGACCTGTACGCCGACGGCGACGGCGAGTGGCTGGCCGGCTATCCCGAGCCGGGCGCCTGGGTGAGCGGGCACGTGCCGATCGGCCGGGCCCGGGTCTACGGCGTCGGCTCGGCCGAGGACGTCACGATCATCACCTTCGGTAACGGCGTACGGATGTCGCTGCGCGCGGCCGCGACGCTCGCCGACGAGGGGATCGGCACCCGGGTGGTGGACCTGCGCTGGCTGGCGCCGCTGCCGGTGGCGGACATCATCCGGGAGGCGGCCGCGACCGGCCGGGTGCTGGTGGTGGACGAGACCCGCCGCTCCGGCGGGGTCGGCGAGGGGGTGATCGCCGCTCTGGTCGATGCCGGATATGTCGGTGCGGCGCGGCGAGTTGCCGGAGTTGACTCGTTTGTACCATTGGGTCCGGCGGCACGTCAGGTTCTGGTCTCCGAGGAAGCCATTACCCAGGGTGCCCGTACGCTCCTGGCACGGTAAATTCCGTTCCACCCGGTGCGCCACTTGCGCGGGGAGCCACAACTGTGTGGACTTTGCCTGACGGCGTCGCCGACGTCGCCAGCAGGGATGAGATGAGGAGGCACGCGACAGTGAGCGCGACCGCTGGTCAGGCCGCCGACGGGGTACGCAGCCTGGCGGACCGGTTCGGGATCGAGCCGGGGATGGTCGTCATGGAGATGGGGTACGACGACGACGTCGACCAGGATCTCCGGGACGCCCTGACCGACCGCTGTGGAGAGCTGGTCGACGAGGACACCGACGAGGTGGTCGACGCGGTGCTGGTCTGGTACCGCGACGGCGACGGTGATCTCTTCGAGCTCCTCGTCGACGCCCTCGGCCCGCTGGCCGACAACGGTGTCGTGTGGCTGCTCACGCCCAAGGCGGGGCGCGAGGGGCACGTCGAGCCGAGCGAGATCGCCGAGTCCGCACCCACCGCCGGCCTCCAGCAGACCTCGACCGTCAACGCCGGCCGGGACTGGAGCGGGGCGCGGCTCGTCCTGCGCCGCGGCGCCAAGAGCCGCAAGTAGGCGCTTCCGCCCCGTCCGGCAGCGGCTGCCGCCGGCGGCCCCGCCCGGCGGCCACACCCGGCCGCCGCCGGGTGTGACAGGCTGGGTGCCGTCCCGACTTCGACCCCAGGAGCTGGCATGCCGATCGAGGTGGGCGCCGAGGCGCCGGACTTCGTGCTGAAGGACCAGAACAACCAGGAGGTCCGGCTCTCGGACTTCCGCGGCCGGCGCACCGTGCTGCTGGTCTTCTACCCGCTCGCCTTCACCGGCACCTGCCAGGGCGAACTGGCCGAGGTGCGGGACAACCTCGACGACTACGTCAACGACCAGGTCCAGGTGCTGACCGTCAGCGTCGACTCGGTCTACAGCCACAAGGTGTGGGCCGACCGGGAGGGCTACCAGTTCCCGCTGCTGGCCGACTTCTGGCCGCACGGTGGAGTCGCCCAGGCGTACGGCGTGTTCAACGAGACCGCCGGCTTCGCCGACCGGGGCACGTTCGTGATCGACAAAGCCGGCGTGGTCCGCTTCGCCGAACGCAACGGCCCGGGCGAGGCGCGCGACCAGCAGGCGTGGCGCAAGGCGCTGGCCGAGGCCGCCGCGGCCTGACCCGGTCGGGCACGCCGTGCGACCGGGCCGGTGGCGGGCAGGGTAAGCTTGCCAACCTCCGGCCCCGTACGGGCGTTCCGGGCGCGTAGCTCAGCGGGAGAGCACTCGCCTTACAAGCGAGGGGTCGCAGGTTCGAAACCTGCCGCGCCCACCACATCTGACCAGGCGACACCCGCCCGGATCCGAGCTGCTTCCGGTGACCGGGCGGGTGCCTGACGTCAGTGCAGCGCCGGTCAGGTGGCCAGGGCGACGCTCAAGAGCAGGACCAGTCCCAGGGCGAATCCGGTGGTGTGGATGGCCTTGTCGTGGGCGGCCGGCTTCGTGATGAGCTCGGGTACCAGGTCGGCCGGCGCGATGTAGATGAAGTTGCCGGCGGCGAACGGGATCAGGACGGCTATGTCGAAGTGCCCGGACAGTCCGTATGCGGTGAGCGCGCCGAGCAGCACCGTCGAGGCGGAGACCAGGTTCCAGACCAGGGCACGGCGACGGGTCCACCCGCTGTGGACGAGGATGCCGAAGTCGCCGATCTCCTGCGGTATCTCGTGCGCGGCGGCGATCAGCCAGGTGACGATGCCCAGCCTGCTCCTCTGCCAGTGGCCGCCTTGCCTTGAGTCTTGCCCCGGCCGAGCACCGCACTCGGCAACTTGCTTACGTTTCCACTGCTGATCAGAGGTCAGTGCCGTGGGTGGGTCTCGTACATGCGTACCCAGGCCAGGAGGCCGGAGGCTGCGGTGAGTGCGGCGACGACCCAGACCGCGGCGCGGATTCCGGCGAGGTCGGCGACAGCCCCGGCGAGTAGGGCGCCGACAGCGAATCCTCCGTCACGCCAGAGCCGGTAGACGCCGACAGCGCGCGCCCGCCAGGTGGGGTGGGCAACGTCGCCGATGGCGGCGAGGAGAGTTGGATAGACCGCCGCGGTGCCAGCGCCGAGAAGGACAGCGGCGACAGCCCACCCGACGAAGCTGTCGGTGAGGGCGATCCAGGCCAGCGCGGCGGCCTGGGCGAGCATGCCGGCGACGATGAAGGGTTTGCGACCGTAGCGGTCGGAGGCCTGGCCGGTGGCGAGCTGCCCGAGGCCCCAGACGGCGGGATAGAGGGCGCCGAGGACGCCGATCTGGGTCAGGGACAGGCCGCTCGTCGCGAACAGCAGGGGGAACAGCCCCCAGGCGAGGCCGTCGTTGAGGTTGTTGACCAGGCCGGCCTGGCTGGCCGAGGAGAGGGCGGGCTCGCGCCACGAGGTCAGCGCAGCGACCCGGGCGGTGGATAGGGCGGAGTGGTGCCTGCCAGTGTGAGTGGCGGCTTCCAGACGAGCGTGGCCGAGCGTCTCGCGGACGAACACCAGCGAGAGACCGAGGCCGAGCGCGGCGTAGGCGAGGGCGAGCAGGAATGGTGCCGGACGCAGCCCGTGTTCGGCGGCCAGCCAGCCGGTGAGCAGGGCAGTGGTGGCCACGGCGAAATAGCCGGCGGCTTCGTTGAGTCCCATGGCCAGGCCGCGCCGGGTGGGGCCGGCGAGGTCGATCTTCATGATGACGGTGGTGGACCACGCCAGGCCCTGGCTGATGCCCAGCAGGACATTCGCGGCGACGACCCAGCCCCAGGACGGCGCCCCGATGATCATGAGGGGGACCGGGACGCCGGCAAGCCACCCGGCGATCAGGACCGGCTTTCGGCCGTAGCGGTCCGACAGGGCGCCGGCGAAGAAGTTGGTGGCGGCCTTGGTGGCGCCGAAGGCGAAGATGTAGGTGAGGGCCGCGGTGTAGGCGGTGAGGTGGAACTCTTGCTCGGCGAGCAGGGGCAGGACGATGCGTTCGCTGCCGAGCAGCCCGCCGACGAGGGCGTTGACCGCGACTAGCAGTGTGAACTGGGCGGCGTTGGCCCGCAGGCCGAGGTGCAGCGCGGCGGCGGGGCTGGTCATGCTCCCTCCCGCAGGGCCCGGCCGGTCGCAGCAGCCCAGTCCTGGGCGCCGCCGACGAGGACGGCCAGGTCGCGGCGGCCAGTGCGCTCCAGCAGGGTGGCAGCGGTCATCGCGCGTTCGCCGTGCCCGCACATCACCACAGTCGGGCCGCCGGGGGCCGCGTCAGGGGCCGTGGGAAGGTCGCCGAGCTCGAGGTGGACCGCCGTGGGGAGGTGCCCCGCGACGTACTCGGTGGTCTGCCGGATGTCCAGCACCGCGCCGTCGACCTCGTGCGGGGTGACGAGTCGGGTCGTGACGGCCTCGCCGCCGGCGTCCGTCCAGGCGTGCATACCGCCGGCCAGCTCGCCGACGATGCGGTTCACGCCGATGTTCCACGCCGGCCACAGGATGTCTTCCGGGTCCTGCTCTGGATCTCGCACTATGACGATCGGCGTGTCCGGCTGCAGGAGCCAGCCGAGCCAGGTGGCGAACTGCGCCCGTAGCGGGATCGCCACCGCGCCCGGAATGTGACCGGCGGCCACCTGGGCTACAGGACGCACGTCGACGATGGCGGCCCCGTTCGCGGCCAGTCGGCGCACCTCGTCCATGGCCAGGCCGGGCAACTGCGGGGCGCTGCTGAGGACGACGGGGCCGCGCCGGTTCACCTCGGCCAGCCGACGGAAGTACGCCGGGTAGGAGCCGAGGGAGGCCAGCAACTGGTCGACGAAAGCGTCGACGGTCGGAGCGGCCAGCAGCTGGTTGTGCGCCTTTTCCGCGCCGATGGTGGAGGTGCGTGCGGCGCCGGGCGGGGCCGAGCAGAACGAGCCCGCACCATGGGTCGGCCATACCTGCGTGGCATCCGGTAACTGCGCGAGGCGGTGCAACGACGCGTACTGGGCCCGGGTCAGCTCCAAGGTGCGGTCGTCGCCGAGCAGGTCGGTGCGGGCGGCGGAGCCGACGATCAGCGAACCGCCGGTGAACACCCCCACCGGTGTCGACCCGTCGAGCAGGAGAAACGACAGGTGCTCGTCGGTGTGCCCGGGTGTGGCGAGCGCCCGCAGGGTGAGCCCGCCAAGGTCGACCTCGTCGCCGTCGACCAGACCACGGTGGTCGAAGCGGCGCATCCCGGCGCCTGACGCCAAGACCTGCGCGCCGTCGTCCGCGGCGAGTTGCACCGCGCCGGTCAGAAAGTCGGCGTGCAGGTGGGTGTCAGCCGCCCACGCCACTCGAAGGCCACGTCGGGCGGCCGCCGAGCGCAGCGCCCGCAGGTCGCGTGGCGGATCGACAGCCAGTGCGCGGCCGTCACCGACGTCGAGCAGGTAGGCGCTGTTGCCCAAGCCCTCGTCGACCAGCGAAACCAAATGCTCGCAGACATCCATGGGGCACCCTCCCCTCCGGTGGTGGCGGCGCCACCTCGCTTGGTAATACACTATTCCACGGAATCTTGGAGGATGACGAGCATGGGTGATCCAACCGCCAAGGCGGAGCTGTTCGAGTCGCTGGCACACGTCGGCAAGACCCTGGGCAACGGCAAACGCCTCGAACTGCTCGACCTGCTCGCCCAGGGCGAGCGCAGCGTCGAGCACCTCGCCGCCGCCGCCGGGCTCGGCCTCTCCACCTGCTCGGCGCACCTGCAGACCCTGAGGCAGGCAGGGCTCGCCGCCACCCGCCGCGAAGGCACCAAGATCTACTATCGGCTCGCCGGCCCGGACGTCGCCGCTCTGTACGCCCTGCTCCGCGACGTGGCGAGTGCCCGGTCGCCCCAGGTCGTCGCCGCCCGCGACGCCTACCTCGGCAGCGAGGACACCGAGGCCGTCACGCGGCAGGAACTGCAGCGCAGACTCGCGGCCGGGCACGTTGTCGTGGTCGACGTGCGCCCAGCCGAGGAGTACGCCGCCGGTCACATCCCCGGCGCGGTGTCCGCCCCCCTGGACCAGCTTGACGACCGGCTTGCCGCACTTCCCGACGACATCGAGATCGTGGCGTACTGTCGCGGCGCTTACTGCGTCCTGGCCCACGACGCCGTGCGACTACTGACCGCCCGAGGTCGCCGTGCCGTCCGCCTCGCCGACGGCATGCTCGAATGGCGTCTGGCCGACCTGCCCATCGCCGCGTGAACCGCCCAGTCGTGCTCGACGGCGGCGACCGCCGCTGCGTGCAACTCCTCATCGAGCTGCGCCGCCGCACCGTCGCGGCGCCCGCCGGCACCGTCATCCACCTCATCGTCACCGACCCCGCCGCGCCACTGGACCTGCCCGCCTGGTGCCACCTCACCGGCCACACCTACCTCGGCCCGGTTCCCACTCCCGGTCGGCCCACCTATGCGGTGCAGGTCGCCGCCGCCAGCGTGCCCACCGATGCAGCCCAGCCCTGGCGGCCACGCGAGGTCCTCCCGTCGGCGCCATCACCTGGCTCCACCCGCCTCATCCCGAGGCCGCCCGCTCCACGATGGATGAACGCGCCGCATGGATCGTCGAGGCCGACCCGGTCCGCACCCTCTGATCAACTACGACGAAGCACGACCGTCCGAGTCCCTGCCTTGATCGGCAGGCAGCGAAAGACCCGGGCTGCCAACGTGCACACGACGGCTACGCAGGAATCCGCTCGGGCGCCGCGCGCTGTTCCGCGCGCAGCGCGGAGGGAATCCCCGCCCTTTAGGGCGGGGAGAACGTCAAACGCGCATACCGGCGTAGCGGCGATTGACGGCAGGTCCGGGGTCGGGGCCGGGGTCGGGGCCATCGTGCCCGCTCATTCATCCGTGCAACCGACATCACGCCCTGACCCTGTGTGGCAGTAGGCGGACCGCGGCGACGGTCCAAGGACCATGGGCCCGCCGTCCGTTTCCATCCGCTGGTCCGTTGATCGACGGCGTAGCAGCGATGACGGACGGCGGCGCACCGTGCTCGGCACCGGGACAAAAATGGGTGGCCCCGCCAACCCGTCCCGCCCAACCTGGTAGCTGGATCTTCTTCCGACGCACCCACGAGAGGACTTCACCCCGCGTGACGCCGCCTGCTCTCTAGACCTGACACCTGCCCAGTGCATCGGTCGCCGACGTCACCGTCGGCTCTTTCCCCATGCCTTCCGTCACGTCCGAAGAGAGATCATGTCTACGCGTCCTCATATCGTGCTGCAGGGCCACTGCGGCAACTCCGCTGCCCTCGTCGCCCGCGTCTTCCTCGACCCGCTGATCGCCGGGCGTAACCGGTTCGCCCTGGGGTGGGGCTCCTGCTGGGAACTGCTCGCCCCGCCTCCTCCCGAAAGCCCCTGGCCGATCCAGGTTCCGGTCGCCTTCGACGAGACCGTGCCCCTTCGCCCCGGACGGCTCATCGCCCAGTCGGTTGGGCATCGGCTGCGGGCAGGTCGCTCACCGCGTCCAGAGCGGTACTCGGCTGAACCGCAGAACTCACCGGGCCTTCTCGGCTGTCCTGCGGTGAGCCGCCGCCGTGGGCCCGAGCCTGGGCGAGAGGCAAGGTGGCCTTGCCCCGGACGGCATCACCCGGCGCTCCGTGCGTCGCTCATGACCGGTCGCGAACGAAGGTCAGGACCGGCCTGGTACCGGCGACGACGGTGAGCGCCCCGACCCCATCGTCGACCCCGAGGGAAGGCCTCGGGCAGCGGGACGCGGTCAGCCATCCAGGCGTACGCGACAAAACGGCCACAGTCCGGTCATGCCGCCCACGGTGCTGAAACGGGCTGGCCGCACGCGTCGGTCAGCCGGCGAGCTGGTCGCGGCGACGGGTGAGGTAGGTCCGCTCCGCGGGGTTGCCGGCGAGACCGATGGCCCGGTCGTACGCCGCCCGCGACTCGCCGCTGCGCCCGAGTCGCCGCAGCAGGTCAGCGCGCGCGGCGTGGAAGGCGTGGTAGCCGTCGAGGACCTCGGCGAGCCGGTCGGCCTCGGCGAGCCCGACCCCGGGGCCGTCGACCTCGGCGACCGCGACCGCCCGGTTGAGCCGCACGATCGGTGAGGGGTCGAGCAGCACCAGGCGTCCGTAGAGGGCGACGATCGTGGACCAGTCGGTGTCCCGGGCGGACGGGGCATTCGTGTGGACCGAGTTGATCGCCGCCTGCAACTGGTAGCGCCCGGGTGGGTCACCGCCGGTCGCCACCGCCTCGATCCGCTCGCGAATCAAGGCGTTGCCCTCGGCGATGAGGGCGCGGTCCCATGCGCCGCGGTCCTGCTCGTCGAGGGTCACCAGCTCCCCGGTGCGGGACACGCGCGCCGGCCGCCGGGCGTCGGTGAGGAGCATCAGGGCAAGCAGGCCGGCCACCTCGCCGTTGTCCGGGAGGAGCGTTCGGAGCAGGCGGCCGAGGCGGATCGCCTCGTCGGTGAGGTCGACGCGCACCGGGGCGTTTCCCTCGCTGGCGAGATAGCCCTCGTTGAAGACGAGGTAGACGACCGCGAGCACGCCGGCGAGCCGCTCGCGGATGTCGTCGGCCGAGGGCACCCGGTAGGGGATGCGGGCCGCCTTGATCTTCGCCTTGGCGCGGGTGATCCGTCGCGCCATCGTGGTCTCCCGCACCAGAAAGGCGCGGGCGATCTCGGCGACGGTGAGGCCGCCGAGCAGGCGCAGGGTGAGCGCCACCCGGGCCTCCATCGCGAGCGCGGGGTGGCAGCAGGTGAAGACCAGTCTGAGCCGGTCGTCCTCGACCGGACCGGTCGGCTCGGCAGGGGTGTCGTCGTACCAGATCCGGGCCGCCTGGTGCCTGGCGTCGCGCTGCGATTCGCGACGGAGCCGATCGATCGCCTTGCGGGTCGCGGTGGTGGCGAGCCAGCCGCCGGGGTTGGGCGGTACGCCCTTGCGCGGCCACCGCTCCGCAGCCGCTACGAACGCCTCGGCCGTCGCTTCCTCGGCGACGTCGAGGTCACCGAAACGGCGCGCGAGGCCGGCGACCGTCCGCGCCCACTCCTCGCGGTGAAGACGGGTGATCGCCTGCTCGACGGTGGGACCGGTCACGGCTTCAGCAGGCTCACTTCACCCCGGAGCCGCAACGCCGAGCCTCTCCGGGGCCTCGGAACCGGTGCACCTCCTGCGGCCAGTCGAGCACGGTCGCGAGCCGGCCGGCCCAGTACCGCGCTGCCGCGTCGTCGGGCACCTCCACCACGGCGAAGCCGCCGAGGTGTTCCTTGGTCTCGACGTACGGGCCGTCGGTGAAGACGGGCTTGCCGTCGACCGACTCGACACTGCATACAGCGGTGGACCGGTCCAGCCCACCGTTGGAGAAGATCAGGACCCCCTCGGCCTGCATCTCCTCGATCACGGCCCGGGCGGCCACGGCCTTCGCGCGCACCTCCTCGGCCGTGTGCTCGGGCACCCACTCGTCGTTGAAGGTGATCAGGTACTCCGTCATGGTCGTCTCCTCTCGGTCCCCGGACGGGGGGCTCTCCCGACTCCTCGTGTCCGGCGGCCTGGCCGGTCGCCGCACACCAGTTCCACGAACGGCTGCGCCTTGATACGACACCATCCCGGTGACTCCGTTCAAGGCAGCTCCGGTCAGGTTCGGGGCCGGAACGGGGCAAGGGTGGCACGGATCTGGTCGGCCGCGCCCCAGTCGTCGTCGAACTGGGCCAGCACGGCGAGGTGTTGTCGCAGCTGGACAATCGGCATGCGGGCCGGCCAGTCGCTGTCGAGGGAGGTCAGCTCCGCATAGGTCGCGAAGAACCGGTGCGCCTCGGGCGGGGGCGCGGTGGACCACACATGGGCGAGGTCGACCTCGGCCCACATGTAGGACACCGCCGGGTCGATCAGTGCGGGCTGGCCGTCCGGGGTGGCCAGGACGTTCTGTGCCCACAGGTCGCCGTGCGTCAGGCAGGCCGGCCGCTCCGGCAGCAGGTCCGGCAGCCGGTGACACAGCCGCTCCAGCGCCGCCCGGTCTTCGCGGTCGAGCGCCGCCTC
Source organism: Micromonospora sp. CNZ280 (assembly GCF_011759515.1). NCBI lineage: Bacteria > Bacillati > Actinomycetota > Actinomycetes > Micromonosporales > Micromonosporaceae > Micromonospora > Micromonospora sp. CNZ280. Next base: position 400,331 of record NZ_JAAOYP010000001.1, on the reverse strand, counting down.
GACGCGGGGCTGCCCGAGCCACCGAAGTAGCCGGTGCTCTGCGAAGAACGCGAAGCCGTCGTCGTCCCACGTGTTGATCTGCCGGCGGCGGCCCAGCCAGTTGTCGCGGTGCCATCCGAAGCGCGGATGGGTCGTGCTCGTGTGCAGGCGGGCCAGCGCGTGCGCGAACTGCTGCCAGAAGGTCTCGCTGCGCGGCCTCGGCCGCAGCATTGACAACACGAGCAGTTCCCGGTCCGCCAGGATCACCTCGGGCGTCGCCACGCCGCCGAGTTCGCGCAGGGCGGCCAGCCCCTCGGCCTCCGCGACGAAGACGTCGTCGGCCGGCGCGTCGACGAAGGCCTTGACGAACACCGGCGGCGCGTCCCGGCGGGTGGCGATGCCGGCGAGCGCCGCGAGCCCACCCGTCGCCGGCTCCACCGCGACGACGTCGCGCATCCCGGCCCGGAGCAAGCACTCGAGCAGGTACGTTGCCGAGCGCATCACGACGGGCCGCTCTCTGTCCGGTTGCTTGTTCACAAGATCTTATGTGAACAACAGTCGCACTCCCCGAGCGGCGAGGCTCGGCAACGCTGGACGACCGGTCGCACGGAAGCGGGAGACCGTTGCTTTGACATCAGCGCCCGCATTCATGACCATCGGCCGGTGCCCGACGCGATGGACAACTCCCGGAACCACGCCGAGGCGGCACAGCGCAGCAGTGGGGACCGGATCGAGGCGGCACGGCGTAGCGGCGCCACGTCGCTGGATCTGAGTCACCTGTCGTTGGCCGCCCTGCCGGAGTCGCTGGCCGACCTGACCGCCCTCACCGAACTGCTGCTGGTCGGCAACCAGCTCACCGAACTGCCGGACTGGTTGGGCGAGCTGACCGCCCTCACCCGGTTGGGCCTGGGCGCCAACCAGCTCACCGCGCTGCCGGCGTCACTCGGCAACCTGACCGCTCTCACCTGGCTGGGCCTCTCCGGCAACCAGCTACGAACGGTGCCGGAGCCGATCCGTCACCTGACGGCTCTCACCTGGCTGGACCTGTCCCGCAACCAGCTCACGGAGCTGCCGGACTGGTGGGGCGGGCTGACCGCCCTCACCCGGCTGGACCTGACCGAGAACCAGCTCACCGCGCTACCCGAATCGATGGGCGACCTGACCGCTCTCACCCAGCTCTTCCTGACCGGCAACCAGCTCACCGTGCTGCCGGAGTCGTTGGGTGACCTTACCGCTCTCGCCCGGGTCGACCTGGCCGGCAACCAGCTCACCGCGGTGCCGGATTGGCTGCGCCACCCCACCGCCGGTGAACCGGTGAACGCTCTGGACGCCTGGATCGACGACGCCCGGACCGCCGTGACCGGCCCTACCGTGCTGGACGCCGTCCTCGACCGCGTACCGGCCAGCGGCGTGACGCTGGTCAGCGAGGATGGCGTGCGGAGTCTGCACATCACCCTGCACGGTGACAGCTCCGCGCTGGTCTGGGAGGACGAGGAAGAGATCATGCTCAGCTGGGGACCGGTGCCCTCGGGCGCCCCACCCGGCCAGACGGCCGGCGATGCCGAACACGCCTACGCCGACCCGTGGTTCACCGCCGACGACACCGAACCCTTCGAGCTCACCGAGGAGCAGGCCCGCCGGGCCGGGCACGAGTTCCTCCGCACCGGCCGGCGCCCCGTCACTGTCCAGTGGATCGACAAGCCGTAGAGCTTCCCATCCCGGCCCGGCGGGACCGGCCGCCGTGACGGCGCTACCGGCCGGTCAGCCGCGCAGCTTCTCGAAGAGCTCGTACGGGGCGTCGTAGTACCGCGTCGTACGGCCCTGGTGGGTCATGCCGAGCCGCCGGCAGACGGCCTGGGAGGCGTGGTTCTCCGGATCCGTGACGGCGACCACCCGGGTCAGGCCCCGGGCGAACGCGTCGTCGAGGACGGCCCGGGCCGCCTCGGTGGCGTAGCCGTGCCCCCAGGCGTCCGGGTGCAGGTGCCAGCCGATCTCGACCTCGCCCGGCCCGCCGGCGGGCTCGCCCGCCGACCGGGGGATCGGCTTGAGCAGCAGGTTCCCTACCAGCCGGCCGTCCCCGGCGGTGGTGATGGCCCAGATCCCGTGGATCGGGTGGTCGACGGCGCGCCGCCGGCCGATCGAGGCGAGGGCGTCGGCGCGGCTGCTCATCGTGGCGGGGTGCGCGCCCAGGAAGCGGACGACCTCCCAGCGCGACTCCAGATCCAGCAGGAAGTCGGCGTCGTCGTCGCGCCAGGGGCGCAGCAGGAGGCGGTCGCTGGTGATGGTGCGCACGGCAGGCAATCTAGCCAGCGCCGGTCGGGCCACCTCCACTCGGTGGCACAAAGTCGGTGGCCGGCGGGGCCCCGCCCGGGGAGGATGCGTCGATGCAGCGTTCCACCCCACTGCGCCGCGCGCAGGATCTCTGGGTGCACCTGGCCGGTGTGCCGACCAGCTTCCCCGCCGACGGCGTGCGGGTGGTGGTGGCTGCCGAATCGCGGCTGTGCCCGCCGGGGTGGGCGGTCGACGTGGCGCCGCTGCCGCCGGGACACCCGGACGTTGCCGGGTTGCTCGCGGAGGTCCCCGCGGACGAGGCCGCGGAGAGCGGCCTCGGGACGTCACGTCACCGGTCTTCGTCCTACGGGAGGATTCCCGGGTGGTCGCGGCGGCCGGACACCGCCGGTGGCCAGGCTCCGTCGCTCACCTCGCCGTGCTGGCCGGCGTCCGGTCGCGGGGCCGGGGGCTCGCCGCCGCGGCGGTGGCGGACGCCCTCCGCGACCACCTGCTGCCGCAGTGGCGCGCCCGCCCCGAGCCCTCCCGCCGGCTCGCTCGCCGGCTCGGGTTCCGCGAACTCGGCAACCAGGTGAGCATCAGAGTCGATCCGATCGCCCGACGCCGGCCGTCGACAGGGGGCGACACGATGCAGGAGTGAGCCTTCCGCCCGTTTTCCCGCCCGAGGCCGCCGCCGGGCCGGCGCCGTCGGGGCGGGGCACGGCGCGGTGGTGGGTCCTCGGCGGCGTCCTGGTCGTCGTGATCGCGGTCGGCGGCGTCGTCGTGTTCTGCGCCGGTCTCTGGACGTACGCGAACCACGACCGGCCCGAGCTGATCGACAATCCGCCGGTCAGCGAGGTTGCGGAGAGCGCGTGCGCCACGATGCGTGCCACGGTGGCGGCGAAGGCCGCGCCTCCCGGCGCCCCCGTCGACGCGCGGGTGCGCTCGATCCGCGAGCAGGACGCCGCGGTGACCGACATGGTGGCGCCGGTGCGCGGCCTGGACCGGGACCTGCTCGCGGACGACCGCCCGACCAACCTGTGGCTGGCCGACTGGGAGATCCTCGTCGAGGCCCGCGAACGGTACGCCGCCGACCTCGCCGCCGGCCGCCGGCCGCACTTCGTGGTGCCGACCGCCGACGGCGAGCCGCTCACCCGGCGGCTGAACTCGGTGGGGCTGACCTGCGAGGTCCCGCCCCAGCTCGTCGACCTCACGTAGCCGGCCCGGTCAGTGCGTCGTCGCCCCGCCCACGTTCAGGGTCACCACGCCGGCGACGATGAGGCCGACCCCGACCACCTTGACCACCGTGATCGGTTCGCCCAGGAACGCCGCGCCGATCGCGACGATCGCCGCGGTGCCCAGCGCCGACCACAGCGCGTACGCGACGCCGACCGGGATGTCCTTCACCGCCTGCGACAACGCCGCGAAGGAGACCAGGTAGCCGGCCAGGCAGGCGACCGTCGGCCAGAGCCGGCTGAACCCCTCGGTCGCCTTGAGCGTGCTGGTGGCGAAGACCTCGGCCGCGATGGCGGCGAGCAGGAAGACGTACGGCACGGGCACTCCTCGGTCCGGTGGGCGGTCAGGCGATCCGGGCTGGTCCCGTTCCGCCGGTCATTGTGCCGGGCGGTCGGCCAGCAGGTCGTCGGTGGCGGCGCGCAGCGCGCGTACGCAGGCGGCCACCGCCGGATGATCGCCGGCGCCCCGGCGGTACGCCACCCGGGTGCGCCGCCGGACGTCCAGCGGCATCAGGCGGACCCGGGGCACCGGTTGCCCGACCGCGAGTTCGGGCACCAGGCCGACGCCCTGGCCGGCGGCGACCAGGGCGAGCACGGCGGTGAAGTCGTCGGCGTGGTGCCGTACGGTGGGGCGGAAGCCGGCCAGCTGGCAGGTGAGCAGGGCCACGGTGTGGCACAGCGTGCCGGGGCTGCCGACGATCCAGTCCGCCGACCGGGCGGCGCGCACCGGGTCGCCGTCGCCGGCCGGGGCCGGCTGCGTAGGCACCGCCAGGTAGACCGTCTCGTCGAGCAGCGGCGTCGACTCGAGCGCCGGATCCGGGTCGACCGGCGCGATGTCGTAGTCGTGCAGCAGCGCCACGTCGAGCCGCCGGTCGCGCAGCGCGGCGGGCACGGCGACCGGGTCCAGTTCGGTCACCATCAGGTCGAGCGCCGGATGGTCGCGGGTCAGCGTCACCAGCGCCGCCGGCAGCAGGGTACGCACGGCGCTGGGGAAGGCCCCGATGCGTACGGTGCCGGACAGGCCCGCCCGCGCGGCGGCCAGGGTGGCGTCGGCCGCCTCCAGCGCGGCGAGGGCGGCCTCGGTGTGCCGGACCAGCGCCTGCCCGGTCGCGGTCAGCGCGACCCGCCGCCCGGCCCGTTCCAGCAGCGGTACGCCGGCCTGGCGTTGCAGCGCCGTCAGCTGCTGGCTGACCGCGGAGGGCGTGTACGCGTGGGCCTCGGCGACGGCCGCGATGGTGCCGAGCCGGGCCAGGTCGCGCAGCAGGCGGAGACGGCGGACGTCGAGCATCAGCTCAGCTTACGTTTCCGTTCAGGAACCTGAACTGGTGCTGCACAATCGTCCGGCCCAGGCTGGAGGCATGACACTGACCGGGCTGTACGTTCCGCTGATCACCCCGTTCGACCACGCCGGGGCGGTGGCCCCCGCCGCGCTCGCCGCGCTCGCCCACCAGGTGCTGGCCGCCGGCGCCACCGGGGTGGTCGCCCTGGGCACCACCGGGGAATCCACGGCGCTGACCGAGCGGGAGCGCCGGGAGGTGCTCGACGTGGTCGCCGCGGTGTGCCGGGAACGCGCGGCGCCGCTGCTGGTCGGCGCGAGCAGCGTCGAGGCGCTGCGCTTGCTGGCCGGCCGACCCGAGGTGACCGCCGCCCTCTGTCTGGTGCCGCCGTTCGTCCGCCCCGGAGCGGCGGGCGTGCTCGCCCACTTCGCCGAGCTGGCCCGGGTGAGCCCGGTGCCGCTGGTCGCCTACCACGTCCCGTACCGGACCGGGCAGCCGTTGTCGGCGGACGCGTTGCGCCGGCTGGTCCGGCTGCCCGGCGTCGCGGGGGTCAAGTACGCGACCGGGATCGACGCCGACACCACCGCGTTCCTCGCCGACCTGCCACCCGACGTCGCGGTGCTCGGCGGCGACGACGCGGTGGTCGCGCCGCTGCTCGCCCTCGGCGCGCAGGGCGGCATCCTGGCCTCGGCGCACCTCGCCACCGCCGAGTTCGCCGCGCTGATCGACGCGTGGCGGGCCGGCGACGTGACCCGGGCCCGACCCCTCGGTCACCGCCTCGCGGCGCTGTCGCGGGCGCTGTTCGCCGAACCCAACCCCGCCGTGGTCAAGGCCGTCCTGCACGCGCACAACCGCATCCCGACCCCGGCGGTACGACTGCCGCTGCTGCCCGCCGGCCCGGCGACCGTCCGGGCGGCGCTGGCGCACCTCGACGGGTAGCCGTCGTCGTTGCCCTGGTGTGGGCTCGGGACGACGACGGTGGGAGGCGACGTGAGCTACGCGGAGGTCAACGGGCTGCGGCTCTGGTACGAGTCGCACGGGACCGGGCGACCGCTGGTGCTGCTGCACGGCGGCTACGGCGCGGCGGAGACGTTCGCCGGGGTCCTGCCGGCGCTGGCCGAGCGCCGCCGGGTGATCGGGGTCGACCTGCAGGGCCACGGGCACACCGCCGACGTCGACCGCCCGCTGCGCTACGAGTCGATGGCCGAGGACATCGCCGCCCTGATCGGTCACCTCGGCCTGGCCGAGGCCGACCTGATGGGCTACTCGCTCGGTGGCGGGGTGGCCCTGCGGACCGCGATCCAGCACCCGGCGCTGGTCCGCCGGCTGGTGGTGGTCTCCGCGCCATGCCGCCGGCAGGGCTGGTATCCCGAGGTGCTGGCCGCGATGGCGGAGCAGGACGAGCGGGTCGGCGAGCGGATGCGCGGCACCCCGCCGCACCAGCTCTACGCTCGGCTCGCGCCCCGGCCGGCGGACTGGCCGGCGCTCTGGGCCAAGTCCGGTGCCCTGCTGCGGCGCGAGTACGACTGGTCGGCGGAGGTGGCCGCGCTGACCGTACCGACCCTGCTGGTCTTCGCCGACGCCGACTCGATCCCGGTCACCCACATGGCGGAGTTCTTCGGGCTGCTCGGCGGCGGCCACCGGGACGCCGGCTGGGACGGCGCCGGCCGGCCGGCCGCCCGGCTGGCGGTGCTGCCCGGGCTGACCCACTACGACATCGTCCGCTCACCGGCGTTGCCGGCCGCCGTGCTGCCGTTCCTCACCCACCCGGCCGGCGCGCCCGGCTGACCGGCGGCCCCGGGCACCTCCGCCGCCCCAACCGCACGTCCGACGTCGGCGGGCGGTCGCGGCCGGGCGCGGCGGCCGAACGGCACCGCCGCGCCCGGTTGTCGCCGGGCGTACCCGGCGGGGCGGTCAGCCGGTGAAACCGCCGTCCACGTTGACCACCGCGCCGGTCACGTATCCGCCGTCGGCGCTGGCCAGGTGGGCCACGGTGGCGGCGATCTCGGCCGGCTCGGCGAACCGGCCGAGCGCGGTGAAGCCGGCGATCGCCGCCGCGTTCGGCCCGTCGGCCGGGTTGGCGTCGGTGTCGGTCGGCCCGGGGTTGACCAGGTTGACCGTGACACCCCGCGGCCCGAGTTCCCGGGCCAGGCCCCGGGTCAGGCCGATCAGCGCGGTCTTGCTCATCGAGTACAGCGACAGCCCGGGGAAGACCGCGCGTTCCCCGACGTTGCTGCCGATGTTGATGATCCGGCCGCCGGCGTTCAGGTGCCGCACGGCCGCCTGCGCGGCGACGTACGGCGCGCGGACGTTCACCGCGATGGTCCGCTCCAGCTCATCGGGGCCCAACTCGGTCACCGGCCCGACCAGGAACACCCCGGCGTTGTTGACCAGGATGTCCAGCCGGCCCAGCTCGGCCGCCGTACGGTCGACCGCGGCGCGCACCGCCGCCGGGTCGGCGCTGTCGGCCTCGACGGCCAGCGCGCGCCGGCCGAGCGCCTCGACCTGCTTCGCCACCACCGCCGCCCGGTCGGCACTGTGCTGGTAGGTGATCGCCACGTCGGCGCCGTCCTGGGCGAGGCGCAGCGCGATGCCGGCGCCGATGCCCCGGGCGCCGCCGGTGACCAGGGCGACCTTTCCGTGCAACGGGTTGTTCGTCATGAATCGATCATGCGAGCCGGACCCGCCGCCGGTCTGGCGGCGATCGGACGCCTCGTCGCTGACGCCAGGTCCGATTCCCGCACGCCGCTCAGCGCAGCCGCTGGGCCAGCCAGGGCAGCAGGGCGTCGGCCTGGGCCTGCTGGAACGCCCGGACGGTGGGGATGCCGGGCGGCGGCGGTCGCCGGGCCCCGTCGGCGAAGAAGCCGGCCAGGCCGGCGTACACGCCGGTCAGCGCGGCCGGGTCGACGTCGGCGGTGAGTGGCAGCCGGCGCAGCAGCGCCTCGGTGTCGTGCCCACCGTGCAGGCGGACGTTGACCAGCAGCAGCGCGGTGTCCAGCCAGGCCGGCCCGCGGCAGGCCCACGGCCAGTCCACCACGGTCACCCGGCCGGCCGCGTCGAGCAGCAGGTTGTCGGCGCGCAGGTCGGCGTGGCAGAGCGTGTCGCCGTCCAGCGCGGCGAGGCCCCGCTCGGCGGCGGCGCAGAGGTCGGGCAGGCGCGCGGCGGCCCACGGGTCCAGGCCCGGCGGCGGGTCGGCGGCGATCCGGTGCCAACCGGTGAAGTCGTACGCCAGGTGCTCGGCGGCGGTCGGCGCGTGCGGCACCGGGTTCGGGGTGAGCGCGGTGGCCATCGTCTCCAGGGCGGCGAGCACGGCGGACAGCTCGTCGGCACGCCACGGGGTGGCCGGATGCCGGCCGTCCACGTCGGTGAGCACCAGCGCGACCCAGTGGCCGTCGTCGTACTGGCCGAGCAGCCGTGGCGTGGGGGCGTGCCCGGGCAGCGCGGCGGTGTTGCGGGCCTCGGTGCGGTGCAGCCGGGGGCTGACGTCGTTCTGCGCCGGGCTCACCGCCTTGACGAACGCGCGCCGGCCGCCGGCGGTGCGGACCCGGTCGGCGGTGCCGGGGGAGAAGCCGCCCGGCTGTGACACCGCCTCGACGACCCGGTCGCCGAGGATCCGCTCGACCTCGGCGCGGACGTGATCGGGCAGGTCGGCCCAGCCGAGCCGGCCCTTCGTCAGGCTCTCCACCGGTCCACCGTGGTCGACGCCGAACCGGTGGGCAAGCGATTACCGGCGGCGGACCGTCACCTGCGCGATCTCCGGTGCCGGCCTGCGCGATGTGGTGCCGCCCGTGCCGCGCTACCGCGACGACGTCGCCTTCCACGCCGCCTGCGGGTTACCGGGTGGCGCGTTCGAGGTCGCTCTGCTGCACTACGCCATGGACGGGCTGCTGCTCGACCTGCTGACCACCTCGATCGACGCCGGGTTCGACCCCGACGACGTGGTTTCCGCCTTCGTGTCCCGGCTGGTCGCCCCGGCCGGAGTTGGGAGCGTCATGACCCTCTCCCTGGAGCCGATGACCGCGGCTCAGCTCGCCCGGCTGCGCGTACCGCTGGAGCGGTCGTACGCCGAGGCCCTGGCCGGGACCGGTGCCCTGACCCCGGACGCCGCCCGGGCGCAGGTCGCGCTCCAGGTCGGCCGGCTGCTGCCGGACGGCGCGGCCAGCGCGGGCGTGCTGCTGCGGGTCGCGCTGGTCGACGGCGTCGAGGTGGGCTGGATCTGGGTCACCCTGCCCGGCGGCGACCACCCGAGGACCGCCTGGATCCACAACATCGAGGTGCATCCCGGACATCGGGGCCAGGGGTACGCGCGCCGGATGATCCACCTCGTCGAGGCGGAGCTCGCCCGGCTCGGGGTGGGCCGGCTCGGGCTGAACGTCTTCGGCGACAACACCGGGGCGATCCGGCTCTACGAGAGCCTCGGCTTCCAGGTCATCACCCAGCAGATGGCCAAGTCGATCGGCCTGACGGGCTGACCGGGCGAGGGTTGTTCCCCGGCGCAACGGGAAACCTGCCCGGGACGCACCTGGGGAGGAGCGACGGATGACGCGTGGCGCCGGACTGACCATCGGTGTGCTCGGCTCGTACGGCGGTCGCAACCTCGGTGACGAGGCGATCCTCACCGGCCTCCTCGCCGACCTGCGCGAGCAGGAGCCGAACGCCCGGATCATCGTCTTCTCCCGCAACCCCGCACACACCCGGGTGGCCCACCCGGAAGTGGAGGCGGTGCCGTGGGAGGGGGTCAGCCGCACCGACTCCGCGCTCGTGCTGGCCCAGCTCGACCTGCTGATCCTCGGCGGTGGCGGCATCCTCTACGACAAGGAGGCCCGCCGCTACCTGCGGGTGGTCCGGGTCGCCCAGGAGCGCGGCCTGCCGCTGCTGACGTACGCGGTCGGGGTCGGGCCGCTCAGCGAGGGCGTGGACACCGGGATGGTGCGGGAGACGCTGGCCAGCGCCACCCAGGTGACCGTACGGGACCAGGAGTCCCGGATGGTGCTGGAGGAGGCCGGCCTGCTCAACCCGATCACGGTCACCGCCGACCCGGCATTCCTGCTGGAACCGGAGGACTTCCCGGCGCACCTGCTGCGCGAGGAGGGCGTGCCGGCCGGCAAGCGGCTGATCGGGATGAGCGTGCGCGAGCCCGGGCGGGCCGCCGAACGCCTCGACGTGGACGGCTACCACCGGCTGCTGGCCCAGATCGGCGACTTCCTGGTGCACCGGGTCGACGCGTACGTGCTCTTCGTGCCGATGGAACGGGACGACATCCGGCACTCGCACGGCGTCCTGTCCCACATGATCGCCGCGGAGCGGGGCCGGATCCTGCACGGCACCTACTCGCCCCAGCAGGTGCTCGGCCTGATGCGCCACTTCGACCTGGCCGTCGGCATGCGGCTGCACTTCCTGATCTTCGCCGCCATGGTGGGCACGCCGTTCCTGCCCCTGCCGTACGCCGGCAAGGTCTTCGACCTGGCCCAGCGGCTCGGCGTGCCGGCGCTGCGCGGCGTGGAGCGGGAGGTGGAGGGCCCGCTGCTGGCCGAGGTGGACCGGCTCTGGGACGAGCGGGACCACCGGGCCGAGGCCACCGCCCGGCGGGTGGCCGAGGTGTGCGACCAGGCCCGGGGCACCTCGCAGGTCACCCGCGCGGTGCTGGAGAGCCTGCGCGCCCGGAACATGGCCCAGGTCGGCGCCTGAGCGCCGGCCCTGAACCCCGTCGCCGGAGCGTGCCCCGGCCGGCACCAGCCCGCCGCGCGGCCGGCCCCGGGGCCGTCACACCGCCGGGCCGCGCCAGCAGTAACGCCAGTCCCGGGCCCGGCCGTCGACCGTCTCCAACTCGTAGATCTCCGCCTGGGCCAGCCCTTCCGGACCCAGGTGGTGGTGGGTCAGCGGGGGACGGCCGTTGGGGTCCAGCTCGACGGTGACCGTCTCGCCGTCGGCCGGCCCGCCCGCCAGCGGGATCTCTACCGTTGTCGCCATGGGCCCATCCTGCCCCGGCGACCGGGCCCCCGCAGCGATAGCGGGGCAGCGGGCCGGCCGGTCGCGGGGCTACCGTCAGCCGATGGCGGAGATCTCGATCGACCCCACGCTCGGCCCGGTGCTCGCCCGGACGGGCAACGAGCGGGCGGTGCTCGAATCGTTCCTCGACTTCCACCGGGCCGTGCTGCTGCGCAAGGTGCGCGGGCTCGCCGACGCCGACGCCACGCGCCGGCTGGTGCCCTCCGCGACCACCCTCGCCGGCCTGCTCAAACACCTCACCCTGGTGGAACGCAACTGGTTCCCCTGCCTGCTCGCGCCGGGCCCGGACGACGTCTACCTGACCACCGAGGAGGAGGCGCTGGCCAGCTTCACGCTGACCGGGGAGGACACCGTCGAGCGGCTCGCCGCCGACTACGAGCGGGCCTGCGCCCGGTCCCGGGAGGTGGCCGCCCGGTTCCCGCTCGACCACGTCGTGCCGCACCCACAGCTCGGCGAGGTCTCGCTGCGCTGGATCCTGGTGCACATGGTCGAGGAAACCGCCCGGCACGCCGGCCACGCCGACATCCTCCGCGAGCTGACCGACGGCACCACCGGCGCGCTCTGAGCCGGCCACGGTCGACGACGCCGCCCCGGCCGCAGTCAGGGTCGCGGCAGCAGGCCGGGCGGGTACTCCATGCCGTCGTGGGTGCAGGCCGCCGCGGCCACCCGGGCCGCGTACGCCGCCGCGTCGGGCAGCGCCGCGCCGCGTAGCCGGGCCGCGATCAGACCGGCCGCGAAGGCGTCCCCGGCGCCGTTGGTGTCCCGCACCGGCGCCGGCGGCACGGCGGCCGGCACCGGCCGGGCGCCGGGGTGCAGTTCGGCGCCGGCCGCGCCCCGGGTGACCACCACCGTGCGCGGCGCCAGCGCGGCGGCGACCGGCCCGGCCGCCCCGTCCAGCCGGACCCCGCTGACGAAGATCAGGTCGGCGGCCTCGGCGAACGGGCGGTGGTAGGGGTTGGTCCCGTCCCAGTCGTGCAGGTCGGTGGAGATCGCGGCGCCGGGCGCGAGCGCGGTGCGCAGCGCGGGCAGCAGGTCGAGGGTCCAATCCATGATCGACAGGTGGACGTGCGCCGCGTCCCGGACCAGCCCGGCCAGCTCGGCCGGGGTGAACGGAGCCGGCCCGCGCCACGGCCGCGGGTCGTAGAGCGACATCCGCCGGCCGGCCGGGTCGACCAGGTTCACCGACCGCCGGGTGCCCGCCGGGTCGTCGGCCAGCACGGCGTGCACCCCGGTGCGGGCCAGCGCGGCCCGGATCACGTCGCCGGCCGGGTCGGCGCCCAGCACGTCCAGCACCGCCACCCGCAGGCCGAGCGCGTGCGCGGCCAGGGCCACCCCGGCGCCGGTGTTGCCGATGCGCAGGTCGATCGGGTCGACGGTGACCGAGTCGGCGGCCGGCAGCGGCAGCGCGGGCACCCGCACCCGCACGTCCACTCCGAGGCCGCCGATCACCAACAGGTCGTACATGGCGTTCGACGGTAGCCTGCCCGGGCCGCCTATCCTGGGTCGGGCTTCGACGAGGAGGAGCGAGTGCTGGTCATCCACGGGTCGTGGCTGCCCGGCTACGGTCCGGACGGCACGCTGGCTGTCTGGGCCGAGGACAGCAGCCGGCCGGCCGACGCGCCCCGGCGGCCCGGCCGCGCGCCTCGCGAGCGTCCGCACCCGTTCGCCGCCGACCACGCCGCCCTGGCCGCCGCGCTGGCCGAGGGCGCCGACCCGGCCGAGCTGGGCACCGCGCTGCTCACCCTGCCCACCCGGGCCGGCGCGCCGCTGGACTCACCGGAGCTGGTCCGGACCGCCGTCGTGGCGCCGGCCCGCGGGTCGGTCACCCTCGCCGGCTGGCGGGTCCCCGTCCTGCTGTACGCCCCGGACGCCGCGTGGGCGCTGCTGCGCCGCCTCGACCTGGCGGCCGCGGCGCCCGGCGCAACCCTGCGGCACCTCGCCGAGCTGGCCGAGTTCGCCGCCGACCTGGTCACCCGGGGCCGGGTCCTGCCCGGCCTCGCCGACCTCCCCGCCGAGGCACCGGATCCGGCCGGCGGCCCCGATCGGGTCGCTGCCGGCGGCGACCGGGCCCGGGCGGTGTGGCGGCCGCTGCTGACCGGCACCGACGCGGGCTGGGCCCGGGCGCTCGCGCTGGCACTGCCCCCGGCCGCCCGTGCCGTGATCGAGGTGGACCGGCTCGAACCGGCCGCCGTCCGGCGCCTGGACGGTCGGGGAGCCGCCCGCCGTCGGGAGGCGGCGGAGGTCCCGGCCGGCGTGCTGGTCGCGCAGGCCCTCGACGCGCTCACCGACGCGGCCGCCCGGGCGGCGCTCGGGGAGATCCCGCTGGCCCGGGGGGTCCGCCCGAACGGCGCGGTGCCGCCCTGGCTGGCCGCGCTCACCGGCCCGCGCCGGGACTTCACCGCCGACCCGGCCGCCCTGGACACCCTCCGCACCGAGCTGGCGGCCTGGCAGCGGGACGCCGCCGGCGGCGCGGTGCGGGCCAGCTTCCGGCTGGTCGAGCCGCCCGCCGACGAGTTCACCGAGTCGGTCGTCGTGGTACCCGCCGACCCGACGGCCACCGTGGGACAGCAGGGCCGCTGGCGGGTCGAGTTCGGTCTCCAGGCGGCCGACGAGCCGAGCCTGCACGTCGAGGCCGGGCAGGTCTGGCTGGCCCCCCAGTCCGTGGGCGGCCTGGCCGGCCGGCTGGACAGCCCGCAGGAGACCCTGCTGGCGGAGCTGGGCCGGGCCAGCCGGCTCTGGCCGGAGCTGGACACCGCGCTGCGTACCGCCACGCCGGAGGCGCTGGAGCTGGACGTCGAGGGGGCGCACCGATTCCTCCGCGAAGGTGCCCCGGTGCTGCACGCCGCCGGGTTCGCCGTGCTGCTGCCCTCCTGGTGGCAGCGCCCCTCGTCGCGCCTCGGCGCCCGGTTGCAGGCGCGCAGCCGGACCGCGCCGGGCACGGTGGCCACCGCCGCTGGCGGGGTCGGGCTGGACGCCCTGGTCGACTACCGCTGGGAGGTGGCTCTCGGCGACCAGCCGTTGACCGCTGACGAGCTGGCGTCGCTGGCCGCGTTGAAGACCCCGCTGGTCCGGCTCCGCGGCCGCTGGGTGGAGCTGGACCCGAAGCGGCTCGCCGCCGGGCTGCGGCTGCTCCGCTCGGCCGGCGAGCTGACCGTGGCCGACCTGCTCCGGCTCGGCCTCGCCGACGCCGAGCAGCCCGACGCGCTGCCGGTGCTGGAGGTGACCGCCGACGGCGCGCTCGGCGATCTGCTGGCCGGCGCGGTGGAGCGGCGGCTCACCCCGGCCGACCCGCCGCCGGCCTTCCACGGCACGCTGCGGCCGTACCAGCGGCGGGGGTTGGCCTGGTTGGCCTTCCTCCAGTCGCTCGGGCTGGGCGGCGTGCTCGCCGACGACATGGGGTTGGGCAAGACCGTCCAGCTGCTCGCGCTGCTCGCCGGGGACCCGCCGCAGGCCGGGCCGACCCTGCTGGTCTGCCCGATGTCGCTGGTCGGCAACTGGCAGCGGGAGGCCGCGCGGTTCGCGCCCGGGCTGCGCGTACACGTGCACCACGGCGCCGAGCGGGCCCGGGGGGCGGAGTTCACCACGGCCGTGCACGACACGGACCTGGTGCTCACCACCTACTCGGTGGCGGCCCGCGACGCGGTGGACCTGGCCGGCATCGACTGGCACCGGGTGGTGCTGGACGAGGCCCAGGCGATCAAGAACGCCGCCACCCGGCAGGCCGAGGCGGTACGCGCGCTGCCGGCCCGGCACCGGATCGCGGTCACCGGCACTCCGGTGGAGAACCGGCTCGCCGACCTCTGGTCGATCATGCAGTTCGTCAACCCCGGGCTGCTCGGCCCGGCGGCCACGTTCAAGAAGCGGTTCGCCGAACCGATCGAGCGGCACGGCGACGCCGAGGCCGCCGAGCGGCTGCGCCGGATCACCGGCCCGTTCGTGCTGCGCCGGCTCAAGACCGACTCGTCGATCATCTCCGACCTGCCGGAGAAGCTGGAGATGGAGGTGGTCTGCAACCTGACCGCCGAGCAGGCGTCGCTCTACCAGGCGGTGGTCGACGACATGATGGCCCGGATCGAGTCCAGCGACGGCATCGAACGGCGCGGACTGGTGCTGGCCACCATGACCCGGCTCAAGCAGGTCTGCAACCACCCCGCCCAGTTGCTGCGCGACGGCTCGCCGCTGGCCGGGCGTTCGGGCAAGCTGGCCCGGCTGGAGGAGATCCTCGACGAGGTGCTCGCGGCGGGCGAGAAAGCCCTGCTGTTCACCCAGTACGCCGAGTTCGGCGGGATGCTGCGCGGCCACCTCGCCGCCCGGTTCGGCCGGGAGGTGCTGTTCCTGCACGGCGGGGTGGGCAAGGCGGACCGGGACGCGATGGTCACCCGGTTCCAGTCCCCGGACGGGCCCGCGCTGTTCGTGCTCTCGCTCAAGGCCGGCGGCACCGGGCTCACCCTGACCGCCGCCAACCACGTGGTGCATGTCGACCGGTGGTGGAACCCGGCGGTGGAGGACCAGGCCACCGACCGGGCCTTCCGGATCGGCCAGCGCCGCCGGGTGCAGGTACGCAAGTTCGTCTGCGCCGGGACGGTGGAGGAGAAGGTGGCCGCGCTCATCGCCGACAAGCGCGGCCTGGCCGAGCGGGTGGTCGGCACCGGTGAGCAGTGGGTCACCGAGCTGTCCACCGCGCAACTGCGCGAGCTGTTCAGCCTGGAGGCCGGGGCGGTGGTGGAGTGAGCGAGCCAGCGGTCGTGCCGTCCGGCGTCGCCCAGTGGTGGGGAGCGGCGGCGTGAGCGAGACAGCGCCGGGCCGGTTCGCCGACTACGGCCGTCCCCGCCGGGTCGACGGCGGCCTGCGCGCCCGCAGCACCCGGGGCGCCATCGGCCGGTCCTGGTGGTCGCGGCGCTTCCTGGAGGTGCTGGAGTCGTTCGCGCTCGGCACCCGGCTGACCCGCGGCCGGTCGTACGCGCGGGCCGGCCAGGTGGTCAGCCTGGACATCGCCCCCGGCACGGTCAGCGCGGTGGTGCAGGGCTCCCGGGCGCAGCCGTACCAGGTGCGCATCGCGCTGCCGCCGTTCCCGGCCGCACTCTGGTCCCGGATCGAGGACGAGTTGGCCGCCCAGGCGTTCTTCAGCGCCCGGCTGCTCGCCGGTGACCTGCCGGCCGAGCTGGAAGAGCTGTTCGCCGCCGCCGGCGGCCCGCTCTTCCCGAGCGGGATCGACGAACTGGACCAGCACTGCAGCTGTCCCGACTTCGCCGTGCCGTGCAAGCACCTCGCGGCGACCTTCTACCTGCTCGCCGAGGCGTTCGACGCCGACCCGTTCCAGCTGCTGCACTGGCGGGGCCGGGCCCGGGCCGAGCTGCTCGACCGGCTGCGTGCGCTGCGCGTCGCGGCCAGCGGCGCGGACGGCGCCGCGTCCGGCGAGACGGACGGCGCGACCGGCGATCGACCGTCCACGCCGGACGACGTGGCCGCGCCGGGCTCGGCCGGACCGGCGGCGGACACTGTGGACGCGCCGGCGGCCGGCGCCGCGCGGGCGGTGGCCGGCCTGCCGCCGGCGCCGCTGGCCGAGGCGGTGGACCGGTTCTGGCTCCCGCCGGTGCCGCTGCCGGACCGGCCGCCGAGCCTGGCCACCGGGCCCGACCTTCTGCTGCGCCAGCTCGGCCCGCCCGCTCCGGCCATCGGCGGACCGGGGCTGGTGGAACGGCTGCGGCGGGCCTACCGAGCCCTCGGCGGGTCATAGCCAGCGGCGCCGGTACCGCCACATCACCGCGGCATTGGCCAGCAGCACCACCGCGCAGATCGCGCCGGCCGTCCGGCCGGCCAGCACGGTCGTCGCCGGCAACGAGGCCCACAGCACGATGGTCAACAGCATCAGATAGCGGCTGCGGCGGGCCCGGGCCCGGCTGTCCAGCCGGGCGAAGAACGCCGGGTCACTCTCCCGGAGGTGGCGGGTGATCTGCTCGAACCTGCGCTGATCCTCTTTGCTGAGCATGTGCCTTCCCCTCACGCGTTCAGCGGTTCGGCGGCATACCCGTTGCGGCGGCGGCTCACGCCCGTCCTGCTGGTACTTTGCCCGCCCGCCCGAGGGTCGGCGGCGCCCTCGCGCCGGGGGAGCCGACGTCCCGGGTGACCGGTGTCCGGACACCTCAGCACAGGCTTAACCGGACCTTAAGTTTCGCTGTGCCGTCGAACGGCGCAAAAAGCGTCGCGTACGGCGAAAACGTTACGTCGGGGTCGGCGGGTGACAGGTCGGCCCTGCTCCCGGGGCCCGGGACAACTCGGCTGGCGGTCCCGCCCGCCGGCGCGCCGCTGAGGGCTGTCTTAAGTGCCCGCACGGGGCCTTCCGGCGTGCCTTGAGGCGGCCGGACCCCTTCACTACCTTGCCGGGCAACCCCCTCAGGCAACAGTCGCCGGACCTCGACCTCGCTGGTCGCAGCCGTGCCGGCGCACGGTAGGAATCGGGATTGGTACATGGCCGACCAGAATGTGCCACCACGGCGACCGCGGGACGACCGCGGCTGGGACGCACGACAGCATTCCAGCACCGGATACCGCGACTCGAACGCGTCAGCACCGCACGGATACCGCTCGCCGCAGCCGGGCGGGCAGCCGGAGTACCCGCGCGGACCCCAGTGGGTCGGTCCGGACGGATTCGGCCAGCCGACCGGCCCCGCCGGCGGCTTCGGCCAGCAGAGCGGTGGCGCCGGACTGCCCAACCTGGACGACGACGAGGAGCGCGGTCGCCCGGTCGGCCGCCGCAGGGCGCTCGCCGCGCTCGGCGGCACCGCCGCGGTGGTCGCCGGCGGCGCCGCCCTCGCGATGACCCCGCAGGTGCGCAGCCTCTTCGGCGACGAGCCGGTGGGCGACGCGACCGGCACCGCGGTCACCGACGGCACCGCGGCCCGGCCCAGCGGCCAGCAGCCGAGCACGGTGCGCACGTACACCGAGCAGAACGAGAGCTACATGGGCTCCCGGGCCGGCGAGGCGCTGAAGCGGAACGCGCCGGCCGGCGGCCGGACCTTCTCCGGGCCGGCCGCCGCCGCGGCGGAGACCCCGGTGACCGTCAAGACGGTGCTGGCCAAGGACCCGATCCTGCACCTCGCCCGGCGGGCCACCTTCGGCGCCACGCCCAGGCTGGTCGCCGACATCCGGGAGCAGGGCATCGACGCCTGGCTGCGCGCGCAGCTCGACCCCGACAGGATCGCTCCCACCCGGGCCGAGCTGAAGCTCGCCGAACTGCCCACCCTCAAGCTCTCCACCCAGCAGCTGCGCGACCAGCGCGACCAGCTCAACGAGCGGGGCGCCCAGCCGGAGCGGGAACTGGTCGAGGCCACCATCGCCCGGCAGATCTGGTCCGACCGCCAGCTGTACGAGGTGATGGTCGACTTCTGGAACGACTTCCTGCACGTCGCCGCGGACTTCGACGGCGGCGAGGTGTACCGGGCGTCGTTTGACCGGGACGTCATCCGGGCCCACGCGCTGGGCAGCTACCCGGAGATGTTCCTGGCCGCCAACAAGCACCCCGCGCTGCTGCTCTACCTGAACCAGAACGACTCCCGCGCCGACGCGGTCAACGAGAACCTGGCCCGGGAGAACCTCGAGCTGTACACCGTGGGCGTCGACGGCGGCTACACCGAGAAGGACGTCCGGCAGGCCGCCCTGCTGCAGACCGGGCGGGGCGTCAACGACGGGAAGTACGTCTTCCGCCCCGAGCGGCACTACGTCGGCAAGGTGAAGATCCTCGGCTTCACCCACGCCAACAGCTCGCAGGACCCGAAGAAGGCCGAAGCGGCCATCGACGCGTACCTGACCTACCTCGCGCTGCACCCGTCGACCGCGAAGTACGTGGCGCAGAGCCTGGCCACCCGGTTCGTCTCGGACACCCCGCCAAAGTCCCTGGTGGACCGGCTGGCCAAGACGTACACGGCCAACAAGGGCCTGGTGAAGCCGGTGCTGATGACGCTGTTCAGCTCGTCGGAGTTCTGGGCGGCGGTCGGGCAGAAGGTGCGCCGACCGATGGAGTACCTGGTCGCCACCTACCGCACCCTGGGCGTCTCGCCGGAGGCGTCACCGAAGCACGACAACGACGACAACAAGCGCACCCCGTTCGCCCGCGGGCTGCGGCAGATCCACGACAAGCTGCGCGAGCTGGGCCAGTACCCGATGGGCCAGCCCACCCCGGACGGCTACCCGGACGTCTACGTCGCGTGGACCTCCGCCGGCACCATGGTCAACGGCTGGAACGAGGCCGGCGACCTGCTGGCCGGCCACCGCACCACGTTCACCTACACCCGCCCGGAGAAGCTGGTCGCCAAGCCGCCGGCCACCGCCGGGGCGTACGTGGACGCGCTGGCCAAGCGGCTGGTGCAGCAGCAGCTCTCCGCCCGGGAGAAGGCGCTGATCCTCGGCGTGGCCGGCGTCTCGGCCGGCACCAAGGTCGACGCCACCTTCAACGGGGCCGTCGCCGCCGTCGCGCGGGCGATCCTCGCATCCCCCCAGCACCACCTCCGGTGAGGCATTCGATGGAGAAGACCGTGTACTCGTACCCCCTGCACCCCGAATGCCCAGACCTGCGGCGGCTGGCCGACAACCCGGCCGAGGCGCTGCTGCGCGCGGAGGCCGACGTCGTCGCCGCCGAGAACGCCGCCGAGCGGGACCGCTACCGGCGGCTGGAGGACCTGGAGGAGGCCCAGCAGGACGGGCGCGGGGTGACCCGGCGCACCTTCGTCGCCGGCGCCGCCGCCACCGCGACCGCGCTGGCCACCGCCCAGTTCGTCACCACCTCGGCGTCGTTCGCCGCCACCAGGACCGGCACCCTGATCCACGTCTTCCTCTACGGCGGGCTGGACGGGCTGAGCCTGGTCGCCCCGGCGGACGACCCGGTGCTCGCCAAGGCCCGCCCCGACCTGCTGCTCGCCGACGACTCCCTGGCGGTGGGCCGCGGGTTCAAGCTGACCAGCGCGTTCAAGTCGCTGGAGCCGTGGCTGAAGTCCGGCCGGCTCGGCTTCGTCCCGGCCGTCTCCGACGAGCGGCTCTCCCGCAGCCACTTCCAGGCCGCGGACGCCTGCAACCTGGGCGGCCTGCCCGGCGAGACCGGCGGCCGGGGCTGGCTGGACAGCCTGGTCGACGCGCTCGGCAAGGGCACCGCGTTCCGCAGCGTCGGCATCGGCAGCACGCTGCCCCGCTCGCTGGTCGGCACCAACGGCGCGCTGTCGCTGAACAGCGTCGGCTCGCTGCGGCTCAACGGCGACGACCGGTTCCGCGCCGCCACCGAGAAGGCGATCAAGGGCCTGTTCACCGGGATCAACCACCCGGTCGAGGAGGCCGTGCAGTCCGGCCTGGGCGCGCTGGCCACCGCGCAGAAGCTGGCCGCCAAGCCGTACCAGCCGGCGGAGGGCGTGCGGTACGAGGGCGTCGGGCGCGCCTTCCAGCAGCTCGCCCAGCTCATCAAGGGCGGCGCCAACGTCCGGGTCGCCACGGTCGGGATGGGCGGCTACGACACCCACGAGAACCAGGGCACCCGCGCCGGGGGCCAGCTGCACCGGCGGCTGACCGAGCTGGCCGACGCGATGGCCGCGTTCTTCACCGACCTCGGCGACCAGGCCGACGACGTGACGATCATGGTGTCCAGCGAGTTCGGCCGGCGGGTCGCCTCCAACGGCGGCGGCACCGACCACGGGCACGGCGGGGTGGTCACCATCCTGTCCGGACGGAAACTGGCCGGCTCGCTGCTCGGCACCTGGAACGGATTGAACGATCTCGACTCTGGCGACGTACCCGAATACAACAACATGTTCAACGTCTACGGGGCCGTCGCGCAGGGCCGCTTCGGGCTCACCAATGCGGAGGTGGAGAAGATCTTCCCCCGGCAGAGGTACACCCCGATGAAGCTGTACGCGTGACGTACACCCGTACGCACGCCGCCGGCCGCCGCACCGGGACCCGGTCCCGGCACGGCGGCCGGCCGGTGAGCGCGAGGAGTCAGCCGGGTTTGCGAGCCCCGCAGTCGCGATCGAAGGAGGGCCCGGCTGCGGACGTACCGCCGACGGTGCCGCCGCGGCGCGGGCCCGGCGGCCGGCGGCTGCTGGCCGCCCTGCTCGTGGTCGGTCTGCTGGCCAGCGTGCTGCCCTGGTGGCTGGACACCCCGGCCGGCTCGCTGCGCGACTCCGCCGCCACGCTCACCGCGGCCGGCCGGATCACCGGCCTGGTCGCCGGCTACCTGCTGCTGGTGCAGGTGTTCATGATGAGCCGGCTGCCGGTGCTGGAACGGTGGATCGGCGGCGAACAGCTGGCCCGCTGGCACCGCGACGTCGGCGCCACCCTGCTGGTCGCGATGCTCGCGCACACCTCGCTGATCGTGGTCGGCTACGCCGGGCTGGAGGACAACCCGGTGCTCACCGAGGCCGGGTTGCTGCTGCGCGACTACGAGGACATGGTCTCCGCGTTCGCCGCCGCCGGCATCATGGTGCTGGTCGGCTTCACCAGCATCCGGGCGATCCGCACCGCGCTGCCGTACGAGCTGTGGCACGCCCTGCACCTGTCCGCCTATCCGGTGCTGCTGCTCGGGTTCGGTCACCAGTTCAGCAACGGCGCGCAGCTGTTCCACCCCGGCCCGGTGCGCACCTTCTGGATCGCCCTGTACGTGCTGGTGCTCGCCGCCCTGCTCTGGGGCCGGGTGCTCGCCCCGCTGGCGTTCAACCTGCGGCACCGGTTGCAGGTCGCCGACGTGGTCGCGGAGAGCCCGGACACCATCTCGATCTACCTGACCGGCCGGCGGCTGGACCGGATGGGCCTGCTCGGCGGCCAGTTCTTCCGCTGGCGGTTCCTCACCCGGGGCTGCTGGTGGCAGTCCCACCCGTTCTCTGTCTCCGCCGCGGCCAACGGTCGCTGGCTGCGGCTGACCGTCAAGGTGGTCGGCACGCACACCGCCGACCTGCGCGACCTGGACCCGGGCACCCGGGTCTGGGTGCAGGGGCCGTCGGGCACCTTCACCGCCGCGCACCGCACCCGGGAGCGGGCCCTGCTGATCGCCGGTGGCAGCGGGATCACCCCGATCCGGGCGATGCTGGAGGAGCTGCCGCCCGGCGCGGCGCTGATCTACCGCGCCCGAACCCCGGCCGACGTGCTGCTCAGCCGTGAACTGGACTGGCTGGCCCAGGCCCGGCACGTCTCGGTCTGGTACGTCATCGGCTCCCGCCACGACCCCGGCCCGCGCCAGGTGATGAGCCCGGACGGGCTGCGCCGGCTGGTGCCCGACGTCGCCCGCCGGGACGTCTACCTCTGCGGGCCGCCCGGCCTGGTCGAGCAGTCGCTCCAGGTGCTCCGGCAGGCCGGCGTGCCCCGCCGGCAGATCCACCTCGCCACGTTCGAGCTGTAGAGAGGCACCATGCGCCGCGCACTCCTCGCGATCACCGGCCTGGCGGCCAGCACCACCGCGATGGTGGTGCTCAAGGGCGGGCCGGACACCACGGTGGCCGCCCAGGGCCTGCCGGTCGACGAACGGCCGGTGGTCCCCGGGGCCGGCTCGGCACCACCGGAGGCGCCGGCCGGGGCACGCGAGACGCCCGCCGGCGGCACCGCCTCGCCCCGGCCCGCCCGCACCACCGCCCGTCCACCGGCGAGCCGGCCCGGCTCGGGCACCCGGGCGCCGTCCGCGCCGCGGACCAGCAGCAAGCCGGCGCAGCCGACCACCCGTACGGTGACCGGGCCGGTGGTGGAGAACGAGTACGGCAACGTCCAGGTGCAGGTCACCCTCTCCGGGTCGCGGATCGTCAACGTCGTCGCGCTGGAACTGCCCGAGGACACGGCCCAGTCCGACCAGCGCAGCGAGCAGGTCGACGACCGGTACAGCGGCACCGCCGGACTGGTGGTGCAGCAGCAGAGCGCCGACCTGGACACCGTCTCCGGCGCCACCGCCACCAGCGAGTCGTACCGGCGGTCGTTGCAGGCCGCCCTCGACCGGGCCGGCTGAGGTGCCGGCCGCGCCGGCCCGGCCGGGGCTGCGCCGGGTCGAGCAGGTGATGGGTACGGCGATCAGCCTGGACCTCGCCGACGACCTGCCCACCGCCGAGCTGACCGAGCTGGCCGACGGGGTGTTCGGCTGGCTGCGCGAGGTGGACGCCCGGTTCAGCACCTACCGCGCGGACAGCGAGGTGTGCCGGGTGGACCGGGGTGAGCTGGCGGTCGCCGACGGCTCAGCCGACCTGCGCGAGGTGCTGGTCCGCTGCGCGGACCTGTGGGGCGCCACCGACGGGTTCTTCGACGCGTACGCCACCGGCCGGCTCGACCCGTCCGGCTACGTCAAGGGTTGGGCGGCGCAGGTCGTCTCGGATCGGCTGCTCGCGGCCGGGGCGGCGAACCACTGCCTGAACGCCGGCGGGGACGTGCGGGTGCGCGGACGGTCGGCCACCGGCCGGCCGTGGCGGATCGGCGTCCGGCACCCGTGGGACCCGATGGCCACCTGCCTGGTGCTGACCGCCACCGACCTGGCGGTCGCCACCTCCGGGAGGTACGAGCGCGGCGCGCACGTGCTGGATCCCCGGCGGGGCGTGCCGGCCAGCGGCCTGCGCTCGGTCACCGTGGTCGGGCCGGATCTCGGCGTCGCCGACGCGTACGCCACCGCGGCGGTGGCGATGGGCGTCGCCGGCGTCGGCTGGCTGGACCGGCTCGCCGGTTACCAGCACGCGATCGTCACCGAGGACGGCCGGCTGCTGCACTCCGCCGGCCTGCCGCTGGCCGACTGACCGGTGTCGCGCGGTCGCCCCTCCGCCTCAGCGGGCCGGGCGGTGGGTGCCGGCGGGCCGGGAGCCGGCCGGCCGCGGCCGGCCCGGGCGGGAGCCGGCCGGCCGGGTGCCCGCCCAGCGGTAGCGCGGGCGGCTGTGCCGGGGCGGCTCGGTGCCGTCCGGCTGGCGCGTGGTGTCGTCGGTGGACATCGAACCCCCGCTCCTGGCGTCTGCGCCGTCGCCCTGTGCAACGAGGGCGGTCGGCCGGCGACGCTGCCCGGGCGGGGTTCACATCCCGCGGCGCGGCAACGGCAGGTGGCCCGGGAGCAGTTCCGAGGTCAGCGTCACGCCGGTGGCCCGCAGCGCCTCGATCAGCGCGTTCTGCACCAGGTAGGAGTCGGGCAGCCGCCAGCGGGCCTGTTCCGGTGCGACGGCCCAGCGGACGGTGCCCTCCGGCAGCCGGGTCGGCGGCGCGGGGATCCACGACCCGGGCCCGTGCCGGACCACGTGGAAGCAGTGGTCCAGCTCCGGTCGCAGCGGGTCGCCCGGGCGGACCAGGAACATCCAGCGGCCGGTGGGGGTCACCAGCACCGGCCCGCGTACGCCCGGGCCGGCCGGGTGGGTCTGCACCGCGTCGAGGACCCGCCGGCCGAGGTGCGCGGCGACCTCCAGCACGTCGAACGCCCGGCCGGTGGGCAGCAGCACGCCGTGCGGCCGGGTGCGCCACCAGGTCGCCACCCGGGCCGGGTCGGCGCTGGCCGCGTGCTCCCAGTTCTCCAGCGCCGGGTGGCAGCCGACCGTGGGGCAGCCGGCGCGGCCGCAGACGAACCGGCTGCGTGCCAGGCAGGCGCCGGGGGTCACCTCCCAGCCGTGCAACGCGTAGCGGACGGCCACCCGGCGCAGCCGGACCC
This sequence comes from Micromonospora sp. CNZ280, assembly GCF_011759515.1. Lineage (NCBI taxonomy): Bacteria > Bacillati > Actinomycetota > Actinomycetes > Micromonosporales > Micromonosporaceae > Micromonospora > Micromonospora sp. CNZ280. The sequence goes on along the minus strand of NZ_JAAOYP010000001.1, from coordinate 375,933 downwards.
GTTCCAACGGCGACAGTTGGACGACGCGTGGTCCGACGTTCCCCCACATGTGTGCCATCTCCCCTCGGCGGACCCGGCCGGGCACCCGGCCCGCATGTCGAGCACCGTCACTGCCGTAACCCACGATCGTTGAGTTGACGAACGGCTGATGCAAGTTGCACGAAAGCTACGAGGACTGGCTGTACGGCTGACGCACAGACTGTGCGACCAGCGAAAATCTGAGACCTACCGCGCGCCCGCAACCGCGAGGGGTCAGCCGGCCACGGCCGGGATCGCACCAGGGGAGGGACGGGATGGACGAGTTACCCATTGGGCGGCGGGTGGCCTACTGGCGCGGGCGGCGCAAGATGTCGCAGCAGGTCTTCGCGGACCGGCTGGGCAAGTCGAAGAGCTGGGTGGACAAGGTCGAGCGCGGTGTGCGCCGGCTGGACAAGTTCTCCGTCATCTACGAGATCGCCGACATTCTCCAGGTCGACGTGCAACTGCTGCTCGGCAAGGACCCGGAGCGGCGTACCGACGCGTTGAACTGCATCGACCAGGTCGAGGTCCAGGAGATCCGGGCCGCCCTGGAGCGGTACGACTCGATGAGCGCGTACTTCGACGCGGCGCCGTACCCGCCGCCGCTGGCCGACATGCGCAAGGCCGTCAACCACGCCTGGCTCACCTACCAGTACGGCCGCTACGGGATGCTCACCCGGGCGCTGCCCAAGCTGCTGCGCGACGCCCAGGCCGCCGACGCCGGCTACGGCGGCGACCAGGCCCGCGAGGCGGCCCACCTGCTCGGGCAGGTCTACCAGATCGCCTCCTCGGTGCTGCGCAAGCTCGGCGAGTGCGACCTGGCCTGGCTCGCCGCCGACCGGTCCATGGCGGTCGCCCAGCGCGCCGACGACCAGCTGCTCGCCGGCATCGCCACCACCCGGGTCTGCAACGCGCTGGCCGCGATGGGGCGGGCCCGTCCCGCGCTGGAGCTGAACGTCACCATCGCCAACCGGCTCGCTCCCGGCGGGAACAACGACGCCTCCCCGGAACGGCTCTCCGTCTACGGCATGCTGCTGCTGCAGGGCGCGATGGCGGCGTCCCGGATCGGTGACTCGGCCACCGTCGACGACCTGCTCAACGGCGCCGAGGAGGCGGCTCGGCTGCTCGGCGGCGACCAGAACCACTACTGGACCTCGTTCGGGCCGACCAACCTGGAGCTGCACCGGGCGGCCGCGGCCGTCGAGCTGGGCGACGGCGGCCGGGCGGTCGAGGTGCACCAGCGCATCCAGGAGCCGGCGTTCAACGCGCTGCTGCCCGAGCGGCGGGCGCACCACCTGCTCGACATCGCCCGCGGCTACGCCCAGATCGGCGACGTGGCCAACGCCGGGGAGATGCTGCTGCGCGGTGACCGGCTGGCGCCGTCCGAGATCCGCTGCCGGCCGATCGCCCACGAGGTGATGTCGGACATCCTGCGTCGCACACGTGGTGCGCCGCCTTCTCCGATCGCGGAGTTGGCTGAGCACATGGGAGTAGGGGTATGAGCGCGGAGCCGGTCTGATGACCGGCCGGCAGCGCACCGAACGCCGCGAGGTGCTCTACGTCATCGCCTGCGGATCGCCGCTGGCGCGCCACGTCGGCCAGCTGGTCGAGCTGGCCCAGCAGGACGGCTGGGACGTCTGCGTGATCACCACGCCGGACGGCGCGAAGTTCGTCGACCGGGCCGCGCTGGCCCGGCAGACCGGTCACCCGGTGCGGACCCACTACAAGAACCCGGGCGACCCGGACGTCCTGCCGCCGGCCGACGCCATGATCGTCTGCCCGGCCACTGTCAACACGGTCAACAAGTGGGCGGCCGGGATCACCGACACGCTCGCGCTGGGCCTGCTGGTCGAGGCGCAGGGCCTGGGGGTGCCGCTGGTAGCGGTGCCGTTCACCAACACGGCGATGGCCCGCCACCCGGCGTTCCGCAGCAGCCTGGCGCTGCTCGCCGAGTGGGGGGTGACGGTGCTCTTCGGCGACCACGTCGTTTCGCTGCAGCCGCCCGGGACGGGGGAGCGACACCTGAGCGCCTTCCCGTGGGCGCTGCCGCTCACCGCGGTACGCGACCGGCTCTGCCGGGTCGGCCCCGCCGTGGCCTGAGCAACCGCCGCGCCCGAGCATCCGCCCGGGCCGGCCGGGTACCGGTAAGCTGGCCCGCCGTGAGCACAACCGCAGTTCCGCCGACCGTCGCCGACGTGGTGGCCGAGCTGGAGCGGCGCTACCCGCCGGTCTGGGCGGAGGACTGGGACCGGGTCGGGCTGGTGCTCGGTGAGCCCTGCGCCCCGGTACGCCGGGTGCTCTGCGTGGTCGACGTGGTGCCCGAGACGGTCGCCGAGGCGCTCGGCGCGGGGGTCGACATGATCGTCGCCCACCACCCGCTGCTGCTGCGCGGGGTCTCCTCGGTGGCGCCCACCACGTACAAGGGGCGGATCGTCCACCAGTTGATCAAGGCGGACGTGGCCCTGTACGTCGCGCACACCAACGCCGACGTGGCGGCTCCGGGCGTCTCCGACGCGCTGGCCGCCCGGTTCGGGCTGACCGGACTGCGCCCGCTGCACCCGCCCGCGCCCGGGTCACCGGCGCACGGCGCCGGGCGGGGGATCGGCCGGATCGGCGAGCTGCCGGGGCCGATGACCCTCGCCGAACTGGCCCGGCACGCCGCCGCCGTGCTCCCGGTCACCGCCTGGGGCGTACGCGCCGCGGGTGACCCCGAGCGGACGGTGCGTACGCTCGCGGTCAGCGGCGGATCGGGCGACGCCTTCCTGGCTGCCGCGACCGCCGCCGGGGTGGACGCGTACCTCACCGCCGACCTGCGCCACCACCCGGCCGGCGAGCACCTCGCCGCCGACGGGCCGGCGCTGCTGGACGCCGCCCACTGGGCGACCGAACGACCGTGGCTGGACGACCTGGCCGCCCTGCTGCGGGCGACGCCGGGTGTCGAGACGCTGGTGTCCGACCTGGACACCGACCCGTGGACCGTACACGCCGCCCCACCCGCGGTGGACGACAAGGAGCCCCGACCGTGAAGGCTGACCCCCAGGTCCAGCGCCGCCTGCTCGACCTCCAGGCGATCGACACCGCGCTCGCCCAGCTCAACCACCGCCGCCGCGCGCTGCCCGAGCGGGCCGAGCTGGAGGCGCTGGCCCGCCAGCTGTCGGCGCTGGAGGACGAGCGCGTCCGCGCCCAGGTGGCGGTCGACGACCTGGACCGGGACATCGCCCGGCTGGAGAAGGACATCGACCAGGTGCGGGCCCGTAAGGCAAAGGACGAGGCGCGGCTCGCCGCCGGCAGCGGCCCGGCCCGGGAGCTGGAGGCGCTCCAGCACGAACTGGTCTCGCTCAACCGCCGGCAGGGCGACCTGGAGGACGCCGAGCTGGAGCTGATGGAGCAGCGGGAGACGGCGCAGGCCGTGCTGGACGACGTGGAGCGCCGGCTGGCCGAGGCCCGGGAGCAGCGGGACGCCACCGAGCGGCGTCGGGACGAGGCGCTGGCCGAGATCGGCAAGGAGGAGGAGTTCAAGCAGTCGGCCCGCCGGCCGCTCGCCGACGACCTCCCGGCCGACCTGGTGAAGCTCTACGACAAGATCCGCGAGGACACCGGGCTCGGCGCGGCGCTGCTCACCGCCGGCCGGTGCGGCGGCTGCCGGCTCGAACTCTCGGGCGCGGACCTGGCCCGGATCCGCAAGGCGGACCCGGACGACGTGGTCCGCTGCGAGGAGTGCCGGCGGATCATGGTGCGCACCAACGAGTCCGGTCTGTAGCCCGTGGCGCCGCGGGTGGTGGTCGTCGAGGCCGACGGCGGATCGAGGGGCAACCCGGGCCCGGCCGGCTACGGCGCGGTGGTCCGCGACCCGGGGACCGGCGAGGTGCTCGCCGAGCGCTCCGAGTCGATCGGGGTGGCCACCAACAACGTGGCCGAGTACCGGGGGTTGATCGCCGGGCTGGCGGCCGCCGCCGAACTGGGCGCTGCCGAGGTGGAGGCCCGGATGGACTCGAAGCTGGTGGTCGAGCAGATGTGCGGCCGCTGGCAGATCAAGCACCCGGGGCTGCGCCCGCTCGCCGCCGAGGCGGCAGGGCTGGTCGAACGGTTCGCGGCGGTCCGGTTCAGCTGGATCCCGCGGGAGCGCAACCGGCACGCCGACGCCCTCGCCAACGCCGCGATGGACGCCGCTGCCGCCGGCGCCGCGCCGGTGGCGCCGGCGGTCGCTCCGCCGCGCGTGGTGGAGCCCCCGCGCGAGCTCGCCGGGCCCGAGCCGGCGGGCCGGGAGCAGGCCCGCGAGGCGGCCGCCCGCGCCGCGGCGGAGGGGACCACCGGCACCGACCCGGCCACTGCCCCGGCCTCCTGGGAGCCGCGCCCGAGCTTCACCGCCACCCGGTTGATCCTGGTGCGGCACGGCGAGACCGAGTACACCGAGCAGCGCCGCTACTCCGGTCGCGGCGACGTGCCGCTCTCCGACCGGGGCCGGGCCCAGGCCCGGGCCACCGGCGACCGGGTGGCCGAGCTGGCGCCGACCGTCGCGGCCGTGGTCAGCTCCCCGCTGTCCCGGTGTACGGCGACGGCCGAGGCGATCGCCGCGGCGCTCGGCGGCGTGCCGGTACGCCGCGATGACGACCTGATCGAGTGCGACTTCGGCGCCTGGGAGGGGCGGACCTTCAGCGAGGTGCGCGAGGGGTGGCCCGGCGAGATGGACGCCTGGCTCGCCTCCACCGGGGTGGCCCCGCCGGGCGGGGAGTCGTTCGCAGCGGTCGCCGAACGCACCCGCCGGGCGCTGGACGCGCTGGTCGAGGCGTACCCCGGGGAGACCGTGGTGGTGGTCTCGCACGTCTCGCCGATCAAGCTCGCGCTGCGCGACGCGCTGGCGGCCGGTGACGCCTTCCTGCACCGGCTCTTCCTGGACGCCGCCGGCATCTCGGTGCTGGACCGGTGGCCCGACGGGGGCATCGCCGTCCGCACCGTCAACGACACCGCCCACCTCCCCACCCCCTGACCACCCCCACCCCCACCCCCACCCCGCCGCGCTCGTTCACCGAAAGAGTGGTCATTCCCCGCGGAATGGCCACTCTTTCTCTGTTCGTGCGGGGCCGGAGGGCGAGGGGGCCCGCCGTTCGGCGCAGCCGAGCGGCCGTTCGGCGCAGCGGAGTGGATCAGCCGAACGTGACAGCGCTCACAGAGCCGTAGCCTCCGGCCGTCACATCATGAGCGACGACTGGAAGGTGGGTCCGATGGCTGCACCCGAACCGGCCACACCCGCACCGGAGGCGCCCCTGACGGGGTCGTCCCGGGCAAAGGACAAGAGCAGATGGAACTGGTTGCTCTTCATCCCGATCGTGGTGCCGCTGATCCCGGCGTTCTTCAACGCCGACGGCCCACGACTGTTCGGCTTCCCGCGGTTCTACTGGCTCCAGTTGGCCTACATCGTGCTGGGGGTGGCCACCACGACGGTGGTCTACCAGCTCACCAAGAAGCGAGGTGACCGCTGATGTGGCGCGACCACCTCACCGAGATCATCATCTTCACGCTGCTCTTCCTGCTGGTCAGCGCGATGGGTTTCGTGGCCGCTCGGTGGCGGGCCCCGCGCGACATGGCCCACCTCGACGAGTGGGGGCTGGGCGGGCGCAACTTCGGCGGCTGGATCACCTGGTTCCTGGTCGGCGGTGACCTCTACACCGCGTACACCTTCGTGGCGGTGCCGGCGCTGGTGTTCGGCGCGGGCGCGATGGGCTTCTTCGCGGTGCCGTACACCATCGTCATCTACCCGTTGGTCTTCCTGGTGCTCTGTCGACTCTGGTCGGTGTCGCACCGGCACGGCTTCGTCACGCCGGCCGACTTCGTTCGCAGCCGGTTCGACTCGCCGGTGCTGGCGCTGCTGGTCGCGATCACCGGCATCGTCGCCACCATGCCGTACATCGCGCTGCAGCTGGTCGGCATCGAGGCGGTGCTCAAGGCGATGGGGGTGACCGGGGAGAGCACGCTGGCCCGGCACCTGCCGATCATCGTGGCGTTCGCCATCCTGGCCGCGTACACCTACCAGTCCGGGCTGCGCGCGCCGGCGCTGATCGCCTTCGTCAAGGACACCCTGATCTACATCGTGATCCTGGTGGCGGTGCTGTACCTGCCGTACAAGCTGGGCGGCTGGGGCGAGATCTTCGACGCCGCGGACGCGAAGTTCGACGCCTCACCGAGCCCCGGCGACGGGGTCCTGCTCAACGCCAACAACCAGCTCCAGTACGTCACGCTCGCGTTCGGCTCGGCGCTGGCGCTGTTCCTCTACCCGCACAGCATCACCGGCGTGCTGGCCAGCCGGAACCGGGACGTGATCAAGCGGAACATGTCCGCGCTGCCGGCGTACAGCCTGCTGCTCGGGCTGATCGCGCTGCTCGGCTACATGGCCATCGCGGCGGAGGTGAAGCCGCTGCCGGGGGCGAGCGAGGGGACGGTGGACAACAACACCATCGTGCCGCTCCTCTTCGACCAGCAGTTCCCGAGCTGGTTCACCGGCGTCGCGTACGCGGCCATCGGGATCGGCGCGCTGGTGCCGGCGGCGATCATGTCGATCGCGGCGGCGAACCTGTTCACCCGCAACATCTACAAGGAGTACCTGCGGCGGGACGCCACCCCGGCGCAGGAGGCGAACGTCTCCAAGATCACCTCGCTGGTGGTCAAGATCGGCGCGGTGGCCTGCATCGTCTTCCTCGACCCGCAGTTCTCCATCGACCTCCAGCTGATCGGCGGCGTGATCATCCTGCAGACGCTGCCGGCGGTGGCGCTCGGCCTCTACACCCGCTGGTTCCACCGGGGTGCGCTGATCGCCGGCTGGGTGGCCGGCATGGGGCTCGGGATGTGGATGCTCTACCAGATCTCCAGCCCGACCCGGAAGCACTTCGCCGGCTCGGCGTTCCCGCTGGAGAAGTTCGGCTTCGACACCCCGAAGACGATCTACGTGGGCATCGTGGCCGTCCTGGTCAACCTGCTGGTGGCGGCGATCCTGACGCTGATCCTGCGGGCGGTGAAGGTGCGCGAGGGCGTCGACGGCACCACGTCGGACGACTACTTCGCCGACGAGGGTGACCCGCGGGTGACGCCCGGCGACCGCCGGGACGCCGACGCGGCTCCGGAGCCCGTCGCCTGAGCCCGCCCCGGCCCCCGGCTGCGTTACGCCCGGGGGCCGGGAGCGGCGGGTTCCGCCCTGCCCGGGGCGCCGCACCCACGGTCGGGCGGCAGTGCCCCCTCAGCTGAGCGCGCGGTAGAGCAGGTAGAGCCCGATCACCGTGCCGAAACTGACGATCAGCGTCTTGAGCACCACCGACGGCAGCCGGCGGACCAGCCGGGCGCCGGCGTACCCGCCGACCAGCGTGGCCGGCGCGACCAGTGCCACCGCCGCCCAGTTCACCGGGCCGAAGAGCGAGAAGATCACCAGCGTGGTCACCCCGACCAGGGCGGAGAGCAGGTTCTTGATGGCGCTCACCCGGGCCAGCGTGGCGTCCAGCACCAGGGCCAGGCCGGCGACCAGCATCACCCCGAGCGCCGCGCCGAAGTAGCCGCCGTACACCGCGCCGAGCGCGACCATGGCCTGCACCGCGACCGTACGGCGGCGCGGCGACAGGTCGCGCGGATGCCCGACCAGCCGGCGCAGCGGGTCCTGGAAGGCCAACACCGCTGTCGCGCCGAGCACCAGGAACGGTACGACCAGCTCGAACGCCCGCGCCGGGGTGGCCAGCAGCAGCAACGCCCCGGCGATGGTGCCGACGATGGTGGTGGGCACCAGGGTGGCCAGCGCCCGCCCGGGCGGCAGGTCCACCCGGCTGCCCGCCACGCTGGCCAGGTAGCCGGGGAAGACGGCCACCGAGTTGCTGACGTTGGCCGGCACGGGCGGCAACCCGACCGCGATCATCGCGGGGAAGGTGATGAGCGAGCCCCCGCCGGCCACCGCGTTGACCGTGCCCGCGGCGAGACCGGCGACGAGCAGCAGGGCGGCGTCGGCGAGATCCATGGTCCCCAGAGGCTAGTACGGGCTCCGGCCGGTCGCCGGGGAGGGCCGCGGCGCCTCTCAACCTTCCGGCCCGGTGCCGCGTCGTACCGGTTGAGACGGCCCCGAGGGAGAGGAAACGGCGCATGACCGGTCAGGACCAAGGCGCGGCGCGTGGATGATCCCGACTTCCGGGAGTTCGTCGAGGTGCGCTACGGCGACCTGCTGCGGACCGCGTACCTGCTGACCGGCAGCCGGGACGGCGCGCAGGACCTCGTGCACGACGCGTTGCTGAAGGTGATGCGGCACTGGCGCAGGGTCGACGAGCCGATGGCGTACGTCCGCCGGGCGATGGTCAACGAACGCACCAGCCGCTGGCGACGGATCGGCCTGCGGGAACTGCTCACCTCGGTCGTACCGGACCGGGCCGGCCCGGATTCCACGGACGCGGTCGTCGTCCGCGACGAACTGCTGGCCGCGCTGGACCGGCTGCCCGCCCGGATGCGGGCGGTGCTGGTGCTGCGCTACTGGGAGGACCTCGCCGAGGCCGACGTGGCGGCGGCGATGGGGTGTTCGGTGGGGACGGTGAAGAGCCAGGCGGCGCGGGGACTGACCCGGCTCCGTGCGGTGCTGCACCCGCCGGCCGGCCGGTCGGCGGTCACCGGCGAGCTGATGGGGGAACGGGCATGAGCGTGGACGAACTCCGTGCCGGGCTGGCCCGGATCGCCGATACGGTGGTGCCGGACGAGGACCCGTACGGCCGTCTGATGCGGCACGCCCGACGGCGCCGGCGGCGTCGTCTCGCGGGCCTCTGGGCGACGGCGGCAGCGGTCCTCGCTGCCGCACTGGCCGGCCCGGCGGCCTTCAGCGCCGCGGGTCTGGACGGACGGCCCGACGACGGTACGCCGGCCCTGCACGGCTTCCCGGTCGACTCGGAGTGGACCTGGCGCCTGATCAACTCACCCACCCGGGGAAGCCTCGCCGGCGACCGGGCCTTCCTGAGCGAGCTGGCCCGCCGCGCCGACCGGGACGGCGACCGACTGTTCATGAGCGCGGAGTTGTCGACGGTGAAGGTGCTCTGGGCCGACGACACGGCGGGCTTCCGCAACGTCGTGCTGGCCTACCACTCCGACACCCATGCGGCGCTGGCCACCCTGGAGGCCGAGGTCGGAACGTCACCGCGGGACCTGCTCAGGGGCAACAGCCAGGCGAACCTGGAGCCGGCCGCCTTCACCGTGCTGGAGACCAGCTTCGGCACCGAGCAGACCTGGCTGCTCGGGTTGGCGCCGTCCGGGTGCACCGTCTCCCACGCCCGCTCGGCCCAGTTGTGGGGCGGCGTGCAGCGGCGCTGGCAGCCCGCGCCCGGCGGCGACCACCTGCTGGTCGAGCCGGTCCTGGCCCGCGGTTGGTGGCGGGTCGAGTGCGACGGCCAACTCCGGCAGGCCGGTCCCATCGGGATCCGGCATTTCGTGGTCGAGACCCGCTGGGCGGGCAGGGACGACCCACGGGACGGCCGGCCGAACCCGCCGCCGACGGCCGACTGGCGGGCGGCGCGGGGCGCGGACACCGCGTACCGGGAGTTGGTGGACGGCAGCGGCCTGGTGGGCGGCGTCATACCGCCCGAGGTGCGCTGGGCCGGCCGGCTCGACTCCCGGGACGCCGTGCTGGTCGGCCCGCCCGGCGACGGCCCGCTGGTCCTGCAACTCGGCTCCGGGGAGGGCGGCCTGCTCGCGCTGGCCGGCCCCGGCGAGGCACGGCCCGACGTTCCGCGAGTGGACGGGCCCGACCGGAACCCGGCCCCGCTGGTGGCCACCGGGACCAGCGTCGCGTACGACCTGGCAGCGGTCCGCGTGCCGGCGGTGGTCGATGGTCATGCCGCCCTCACCGACCGCCTGCTGGTGGTGCCGCGCCGGGAGGCCGTCCGGGTCGAGGCGGTCGCGGACGGCCAGGTCCGTGCCACGGCCGAGGTACGCGGCGGCGCGGCGCTGCTGACCCTGCCGCTCGGCGCGCAGGTGACCCTGCGGGCGGTGGACGGCGACGGGAAGGTGGTGGGCTCCGGGACGCTGCGGGAGCCGGCGAACGGTGAGCGGCTCTTCAACGAGTCGCTCGTGTGGAACTGGTGAGCCGGTCACGGAGTCGATCACCGGGGCCGGCGGTCGACACGGGGCGACCCGCCGGCCCCTGTGACATCGCCGTTGCCACAGGGTGGAAATGGGTGCCGCCGCCGCGTCGTTAGGATGGGTGCGCGACGGACGAGTCGACCGGGCGGTCGCGTCGGCGGGCTCCGGCCCGCCGCCGAGGAACGTCCGGACTCCACAGGGCAGGGTGGTTGCTAACGGCAACCCGGGGTGACCCGCGGGACAGTGCCACAGAAAACAGACCGCCGGCCCCATCGGGGACGGTAAGGGTGAAACGGTGGGGTAAGAGCCCACCAGCACCCCGGGTGACCGGGGTGGCTCGGTAAACCCCACCCGGAGCAAGGCCAAGAAAGGGTCGTCACCCGCAGGATGACGATCCGCGCAGACGCTTGAGGGCGGCCCGCCCGATGTCTGCGGGTAGGCCGCTGGAGCCTGCCGGCGACGGTAGGCCGAGATGGATGGCCGCCGCCGGCGCGAGCCTTCGGGCGCGCGCCGGTCACAGAATCCGGCGTACAGGTCGACTCGTCCGTCGCCCATCAGGCCAGAGCCGCGATCAAGGCTGTGGCTTGGCTGTATTTCAGGCGTCGATGGTCGCCGTCGGTCAACTTTGGCCGGCGTTCGACGCCCTGGGGACGCCTGACGCCCTGGCGACGCCCCGGCGGGAGCTTCCGTTTGGAAGAGCGCGTGCGACGGGTCGTGATGCCTGGTATGCCTGCGGCTGACGGCAGGGCCAGGTGCCGCTCGTGCCCGCTCATGATCGCTGTGGGTCACGGATACTGGCCCATGGGCGGCCCGGCCTGCCAGGCTGTCCTCGTCCCCTGATGGGCCGTCTGTCAGCGCCGCCCGCCGAACTGCCAGTTGTGCACCTCGATCTCCGCATAACGGCTGGGGTTGAAAACTGCCTGTGCGGCGATCGCGTTGGGTGCCCGGACGAGGGCGGCGGTGCCGAGCCATGCAGTGCCGTCGTCGGACAGTAGGGGACCGTAGGCGATCAAAGCCTCTTGGTCCGCCGGGACGGGGTCGTCCGGCTTCCCAGCGCCGAGACCGAGGACCAGGTACCGGCTGCCACCGCTACGGCCATCGGGGTACTCCCACATGTTGCGGCCCAGCATGTTGCGCCACCGGCGCAGCAGCACGTCCCGGTACACGCCGGCCTGGTAGTTCGGCTCGTCGAACGCAAACGCGCGGGCGGCGGCGGGGTCGGGCAGGTTGACGATGTGCACACTGCCAGTGGGCGCGCCGTCGTCGGTGAACGTCGGCCCGCGGGCGATTAGCCCCGGCGCATACCGGTCCATGTATGACCAGTGCTCCTCAACCAGTTGCTCTCGCAAGGCCTGGGAGCCGCTCCGATCGCGGTGGTAACAGAAAAACTCCATGCGCCCCAGTCTCGACCACCTACCAGAGCGCGAAGGCCTCGGGCTTCCACGCAGCGGCCACCCGGGATGGGCCAGGCCCTCGTCGTCATCGAGCAGCGGACAGCGCCCCCTTGACTCGGGGGCAAGCAGCTCTGCTGCGGGTCGACGCGTCCGTCGCCCACCGGGTCGCAGCCCTGATCGGGGCTGCGACCCGGTCACGTTTCGGCGCTTGTGGGTGTTGACGGCACCGTCAGGCTGGCACGGAGACCGGGGCGGGGGCCGGGGCGGACCGGTCCATCAGCCGCCAGGTGCGCCGGCGGACCAGCGGGTCCAGGGTGACCAGCAGGTACGCCGCGCCCACGACGAGGATGCCGCCGGTGGCGCCGAGCGTGGCCGCGAGCACGCCGCCGACGAGCCCGCCGAGCGGGATACCGGCCCAGGCCAGGCCGCCGACCGCGCCGAGGACCCGCGCCCGCAGCGCGGCCGGGATGCGTTCGAACTCCGCGGCGGACAGCAGCGGGTTGATGGCCCCGATCAGCACCCCGCCGACGAGCCCGACGCCCGCGATGACGGGCAGTCCGACCGGCAGCGCCAGCACGAAGATCCGCGGAACGGCGCCGAACAGGAAGGCCAGGGCGTACGTGCGCCACCGCGGCAGTCGCGCGCCGTACACCGACACCAGCAGCGACCCGACGAAGGCGCCGGCGCTCAGCGAGCCGAACACGAGCCCGACGGGTGCGGCGTCGTTGAAGCGCTCGGCCGCCCACACCGGGATCAGCACCGCCGTCATCGCCTGGTCGAGCAGGTTCGTCAGCAGCACCATCGCGACGATCGCCCGGAGCAGCGGATCACGCCGGACGAAGCGCAGCCCGGCCCCGAGGTCGGCGAGGTAGCCGCCGACACCGGTGCGGTGGCCCGCCTCGGCCGGGTCGGGTTCGGCCCGCCGGACCCGGACCAGTGTCGCCACCAGCGCGGCGGCGAGCAGGAAGCTGGCCGCGTCCAGCGCGATGACCGCGGGTGCGCCGATCAGCGCGATCAGCACCGCGCCCAGCGGCGCCCCGATCAGCGACCCGAGGCGGTGCACACTGTCGGCCAGCCCGGCGGCACGCTCGTTGCTCCAGCCGGCGGTGGCCGCTACGTCGGGCACCATCGCGTACTTCGCGTTGTCCGACGGCCCGCGGAACAGCCCGACCATGCCGACCAGTACGAGCAGGACCGGATAGCCGAGCAGGCCGGCGGCGTACAGCAGGGGCACCACGCCGAGCACGAGCCCGGCGATCAGGTCACCGCCGACGCTGGCCAGCCGCGACCCGATCCGGTCGACCAGCGGTCCGCCGAGTATGCGCGCCGCGACCAGAGCGGCCATCTCCACGAACGCGGTGACGCCGGTCAGCAGGGCGTCGCCGGTGGTCTGCAGCACGAACCAGGGCACCGCCACGACCGACATCCGGGTGCCGGTGACCGAGACCGCCTGGGCGACGAGCAACCCGTACGCGGACCGCTGATTCATGGTCGGTCCCCGTCCGTGGCACCGGAGGGGTCGTCGGCCGCGCCGGCGGACGAGTCATCACCCGGGGTCCCGCCTCCGGACGCGGTTCGCGTCGCCAACAGCGCGTCCAGCTGGCCGCGCCGCGGGAAGATCTGGAACTGGGTGGTCATCGCGACGCGTTCCGATCCGTCACCGGCCCGGTCTGCCCGGTCCCGATACCGCACCAGCAGGGCCATCATGTCGTCGGCGAGTTGCTGCGCCTCGGCGGCGCTCAGGCTCACGGTGAGGTCGCTCATGCTGGTCGCCCGGACCCACTCCTGCGGCCAGTCGGCCAGCTCGGTGATGGACCGCTCGACGTTCTCCGCGTACATCCGCGCGACCGCGCGCAGGTACGCCTCGCCGAGTTCACGCTCCGGCGCGTCCCGGTCGGGAGTGTCGAACCAGGTTGAGCGGTGCACGGCGCGCCAGAACCGTTCCCGGCCCCGGCCCAGCTCGGGCGCGTCGGTGACGAAGCCGTGCGCGGCCAGTGTGCGGAGGTGGTAGCTGGTCGCTGCGCTGGACTCGCCGAGTCGGGCGGCCAGTTGGGTGGCGGTCTGCGGTCCCTCATGGCGCAGTGAGCCCAGCAACCGCAGGCGCAGTGGATGGGCTACCCCGCGTAGCGTCCGCGCGTCGAGAACGACGTCCTGTGTGGAGTCGTACCCAGGCTTGTGGGGATCCTCGGTCATGATGCCAAGATAACTTTGCAAAAAAGTCTTTGCAACGAGTTCTTGGCATGATCTTCGTGGCGATCAGTGGAACGCCTGCTCCCGGCGGGCCTACGACGGCGGGCGCACCGCCTCGTGCCGCGCCTCCCGGCGGAGCAGGGCGGTGGAGACGACGGCGGCGAACACGCAGAAGCCACCCGGCACCGAGACGAGAAGTCGCTGGTTCTGCGCCTTCAAGCGCAGGTACTGAGCCTTACTGATGACCGTCCACCGGCCATGCTTCTGCGCCGCGTACGTTCCGGCGCCCAACTCCTGCACACTCGGGCCCGAGGTGGCTCCGACCACCCAGAAGCCGACGAACAGCAGCAGGCTCGCGATGAGCGCCCACCCGGGCATCGCTTCGCGCACCAGACGCCACGCCCAGGACGCCGAGCCGCGCGCCTTACCGGTCTCTCTGCGCTCGAGACGTCTGGCAGCGAAGAGGGTGACGACGAAGGCCGGGAGCGCCGGCAGCAGCCCCGCCGCCGCGATGGGCGTGGGCGGCGGGATTCCTTCCAGCAGCGCCGACGCTGCCAGCAGGGCCGCACACCAGACGATCCCGGCCACCGCGATCCGACGGACCCACCGCATGGTCGGCAAGCTACAGCTGGTGGACAACCAGCCGCGCGCCACCGGGACCCGCTCGGCTCAGCCGCTCACCACGTCCGGGCCGGCGTCGACTACTTCGGCTGGGCGATCTGGATGAGGTTGCCGCAGGTGTCGTCGAACACGGCGGTGATCACCGCGCCCATGTCGGCGGGCTCCTGCGTGAACACCACCCCGAGCTGCTTCAGCCGGTCGTGCTCGGCGGCGATGTCGTCCACGGCGAACTGCGTGAGGGGGATGCCGTCGCTGGCGAGGGCCTCCTTGAACGCCTTGGCGGCCGGGTGCGCGTCGGGCTCCAGCAGCAGTTCGACCCCGTCCGGCTGATCCGGCGAGACGACGGTCAACCAACGGTACTCACCCAGCGGCACGTCGGTCTTCTTCACGAAGCCCAGCACCTCGGTGTAGAAGCGCAGCGCGTTGTCCTGATCGTCGACGTACACGCTGGTCAGGTGGATCTTCATGTCGTCTCCTGTGGGGATTCGGGCCGCAGCCATCGCTCGGCGATGGAGTGCAACGGCCGGACATCGATGTGGTGGAACTTGTAGCGGCCCTGCCGGCGGGTGACGATCAGGCCGGCGGCCTCCAGGACGTCGAGATGCTGGGAGATCGCCTGGCGCGACGACGTGACCTGGTGCTTGGTGGCCAGCCGGCCACAGATCTCGAACAGGGTCTGGCCGTCACGGTCGGTCAGCTCGTCGAGGATCTGCCGGCGCGTGGGATCGGCCAGTGCCTGGTACAGGTCACCCATGCGGACCACTATAGGCAAGCGGTGAATTGCCTATCAAGCGGACGCGAGGCCGGAGCCGCCGGCGACCACCCACCGGCAACCGCCGTACGCCGATTGATCTCTGACGCTCTGTCCTCGGATGATGGGCGACATGCTCGGTTGGCTTCGACGTACGCCCGACTCCGGGATCTCGGTAGCGCAACGCGATGTGTGCCGACGCTTCGCGGTCGAGCCCGTGCCGCTCGGACGGCGGACGATGGTCGGCTTCGCGTTGTCGCGGCCGCGCGACCTGGAGCCGCTCAACGCGCTGCGGCACCCGATCGCCGGCGGCAGCAATGGTTGGTTCGTGTGGCGTGGCCCTGCCATACCCCAGGACGACGACACGTTCTTCGCGCCCTTGCACGTGGAGCACCTGGACGAACACGTGCCCGAGCTCGGGCCGTACCTTGCCCTGCCGCCGGGCTGGGGTGTGGTGCTTGCTCCCGGCTATGAGGATGTCTGGTTCGACGAGGCTCTCCTCGACGTCTGACCTGGCACGACGGTCCACCCTGATCGGCGGGGGTGTTGACCGGCGGGCGCACGGTGTGCCGGGCAGGTGCTGCCCGACCGCCGCTGCGCCCTTCCGTCACCCGAGGATCACTGCGGCGGCCAGTTTCTGAGCAGGGCGTCGAGGGCGTCCAGGGTCCTGGACCACGAGGCATCCGCCGTGCGCGGATGGTGGCGGAAACCCCCGGTCCGCTCCAGGCTCACGAATCCGTGGAACGTGCTGTGCATCATCCGTACCGCGTCCGTCTGATCGGGCTCGGACAGGTGGTAGCCGCGCAGGATCGCCCGGGTCATCTCGGCGTGCCGGGGGCCGGCGCTGGCGGCCGCCGTCTCCGGGTCGAGTTCCTGCTGCATCGCGGCGTATCTGCCCGGATGCCGCTTCGCGTAGGCCCGGTAGGCGTTGGCGAAGGCCACCAGCGCGTCCTTGCCGGCGCGGCCGGCGAGCGCGTCGGCGACCCGGTCGGCGAGCTCGGCCAGGGCGAGCAGCGCCACCCTGATCCGCAGGTCCTGCGCGTTCCTGACGTGGGAGTACAGGCTCGCGTCCTTGACGCCGAAGAGGCGCGCGAGCGCCGAGACGGTCACGTTCTCGAAGCCGATCTCGTCGGCCAGTTCCGCCGCCGCGAGGGTCAGGCGTTCCGGGGTCAGCCCCGCACGCGTCATGTGCCGCACTCCACACCTAGTCACTTTATGTAGTTGCCTAATAGAATTAGGCTGGCTCCTATGCTACCCCTCACCGAGTCCGTGATCCGTGCCTCCTTCGTCAACTGCACGAAGGGCGAGGCGAAGCGCCTGGCCGTGCCGAAGGATCTGGCCGAGCACCCCTGGGGTGACCTCGACTTCCTCGGCTGGCGGGACGGGTCGGCGACGGAGCGGGCCTACCTGGTCGCCGAGTCCGGTGCCGGATTGGTCGGGGTGGCGCTGCGGGTGGCGCCGCAGACCGGGCGCGTGCGGCGCAGCATGTGCTCGTTCTGCCTGACCACCCACACCGGCGACGGCGTCTCGCTGATGACCGCGCGCAAGGCCGGGAAGGACGGGCGGCAGGGGAACTCCGTGGGCGCGTACATCTGCAGCGACCTGGCCTGCTCGCTCTACCTGCGCGGAAAGAAGAACGCCGGCCGGCGGATCGACGAGTCGATCACGCTGGACGAGAAGGTCGAGCGCACCCTGGCCAGCGTCACCGCCTTCCTGCACAAGGTGGTCGAGTGAGCCTGACCAGGACGGCCCGGACGAGGACGGACAGGTCCGGCCCGAGCCACTACGCTTGCGTCGCATGCATCGCAGCCGGGTCTACGCCCTCCTCATCGACACCCCCGAAGCCGAGGCCGCCGAGGCGACCGCGTTCTGGTCCGCCGCCCTCGGCGTCCGCAGTGAGGTCGACCCCCAGTACCCGCAGTTCATCGGTCTGCACGACGCGCTGCCCGGGATCGTCACCGCGGTGCAGTCGGTCGACGACACGCCTCGCTTCCACCTCGACTTCGAGACCGACGACGTCGAGGCCGAGACGGCGCGGCTGGTCGCCCTCGGCGCCACCGAGGTGACGCAGTGGCAGGAATGCCGGGTGCTGCGGGTTCCGGGCGGTCACCTGGTCTGCGTCCTGCCGGTGGAGAGCCCGCCGGAGGTCTTCGACGCCCAGGCCAAGACCTGGCCCTGACACCGCCGCGCCCGGCCCCGCCCCGGCCGGCACGCCCGTGCGCGATCCGCCGGCACCCCGATCGATCCGGGCACCGGATGTCGGGTCCGCACCAGGTCACCCCACCTAGCGTTGCTGCTCGAAAGGGAAGGAGACCGGGTGCTGGAGCGGCTGAACCAGGCGATGGAGCACATCGAGCGCCACCTCGACCAGCGGATCGAGGTGACCGAGCTGGCACGGATCGCGGTGACGTCGGAGTACCACTTCCGGCGGCTCTTCTCCGCGCTGGCCGGCATGCCGCTGTCGGAGTACATCCGCCGCCGGCGGCTCACCGTCGCCGGGGCCGAGGTGCTGGCGGGGGAGCGGACGCTGCTGGACGTCGCGGTCCGCTACGGCTACGGCTCCACCGAGGCGTTCGCCCGGGCGTTCCAGGCCGTGCACGGCGTGGGCCCCGGCGAGGCCCGGCGTACGGGGGCGGCACTGCGCTCCCAGCCCCGGATGTCCTTCCGACTCGTCGTGGAAGGGAGTAGCAGCATGCGATACCGGATCGTGCGCAAGGACGAGTTCAAACTGGTGGGCCGCAAGGCGCGGGTGCCGCTGGTGCACGAGGGGATGAATCCCGCCATCGTCGCCTTCGTCAAGGGCATCGACCCGGAGACGGTACGCCGCATCGAGTCGCTGTCCGACCAGGAGCCGGCCGGCATCGTCAACGTCAGCGACAACCTGGCCGGCAGCCGCGCGGAGGGCACCGAGCTGGACTACTGGCACGCGGTGGTGACCGGCGCCGACGCGCCCGCCGACCTGGACGCGTCGACCGTGCCCGCGGGCACCTGGGCGGTGTTCGAGACCTCCGGGGCGTTCCCGCAGGCCTTGCAGTACCTGTGGCGGGACGTCTTCACCCAGTGGTTCCCGTCCAACCCGTACCGGGCCCGGCCCGGGCCGGAGATCTCCCGCACCCGGCTCTCCGCCGACGGCAAGGAGGCGGACGCGGAGCTGTGGATCCCGGTGGAGCGGGTGGCCGGCTGACCGGCCGACGGTGGGGCCCCGGCGGGTAGCAGCCGCGGGGGCCCCGGCGTCACTCCGCGACGCCGCTGATCTCGGCCAGCACGCGCCGCTGGAAGGCGCGGGCCTCGGGGCCGCTCGGTGGCGGGCCACCGGCGCGGGCCGCGACAGACCGTTCGATCAGGCCGCCCGGCCCGCCGACTCCGGCCACCCAGCCGTCGGCGAGCAGCCGGCGACCGGCCGCGACCTTCGACATCCACCGGCCGTGCCGCACCTTCGCCAGCGACCGGCAGGCGCCGAGCACCGCGTCCTCGGCGCCGGGGGCCGGGCCGTCGCCGGGCGGGGTGGGCAGGGCCAGCCACCAGCGCAGCGCGTCCACCAGCAGCCGGCGCAGGTCCGCCGGGGACAGGTCGCCGAACGCCTCGGCGGCCGGCGGCCCGAGCAGCGCCTGCCCGCACTCGTGCAGGATGCTGCGGTCCAGCCCGTACCAGAACCGGCCGTCCGCCGCGGGCCGCTCGTCCGGGTGCCAGGTGACCCGGATGTCCATCCGCGCCCCGGTGTTCAACTCCACCTCGAAGCCGGGTTCCGGGGTGCCGGAGCGGGCGGCCGCCGCGGTGTAGACGACCAGTTCCAGACCGCGCGCCGGGCAGGGCAGCGACTCGTGCCGCAGCCCGGCCACCAGCCGGCGCTTGCGGTCCGGGTCCAGCGGCCGCGCGCACACCAGCGCCACGTCGACGTCGCTGCGCCCGGGCTGGTAGGCCCCCAGACCGACCGAGCCGGCGGCGTACCCGCCGACCAGGTCGGCGCCGAGCACGTCCCGGGCCACCCCGACCAGATCGGTCAGGTAGCGGCGCACCTCGCTGTCCACGCCACATTGTGGCCCGCCGGTTCGGCGGGGCCGCTCCGCGGGGCGGTCAGTCGTCGGTCCACGTCGTGCCGGGCGGCAGGTACCAGGCGGCGGACTCGTCGGCCAGGGCGTGCGCGACGACCGTACGGGCGTGCGCGTCCAGCGCCGGCAGCGCGTCCATCGGGAACCAGCGCACGGCCACCGACTCGTCGTCGTTGACCCGGGCCGTGCCGCCCAGCAGCCGGCAGTGGAAGCCCAGGTTCAGGTACTCGCAGCGGTCGCCGTTGGGATAGCTGTGCGGATGCGAGACGACGCTGCTCAGCCGCACCGGCTCGACGTCCAGGCCGGTCTCCTCGTACACCTCGCGGACCACCGCGGTGGCCGGCTGCTCGCCGGGCTCGACGAAGCCGCTGACCACCGACCAGCGCCCGTCGTCGGCGCGCTGGCCGAGCAGCAGCTCGCCGGCGGCGTTGCGGACCACCGCGCTGACGCTCGGCAGCCAGAGCAGGTCGTGGCCGACGTGCTTGCGCATCCGCAGGATGTAGTCCGGTACGCCCATCCGCCGACCCTAGCCCCGGCGGAGCCGGCCGGTTCGTCGCCGCCCGCCACGGTGCGGCCCGTGCCCGGTCCCGCGCCCCGGTCGTACGACGGCATCGACCGGTACCTGTCTCCGCAGTTCCGGCCCACCGGGACAGGTAGCACGTCTACTGTGGAGACGAACGGAGATTTGCGGTGTTCCGGTGGCGGCCGGGCGATTCGCGGTGCACAGTGATCTCATGAGCGACAGCGGGAGTGGTGGGCACTACTACTGGTGCACCCGACACCACCGGGTCGAGACCGATGCCGACGTGTGCCCTGCCAAGCACGTTCTCGGACCGTACGCCTCAGCCGCCGACGCCGAGAACGCCCTGCAGCGGGTGCGGGAGCGTAACGAAGCGTGGGACGCCGAGGACGCCCGTTGGGCCGGGGAGGACAGATGAGCGGCGCGGGACGGCCCGCGTCGAGGTACCGCGTGCTCCGCGAGTGCGAGAGCACGTCCCCAAGGAGGGAACCGAGATGGCCGTAACACCGAAGGCCACCCGCCCGGCCGCGAAACGGACCACCGCGAAGAAGACCGCCGCGGCGGAGCGGAACACCGGCGCGAGCCGCACCACGCCCGCGCGCCGGGCCGCCTCGACGACGGCGGCCAAGAAGGCGACCGCGGGCGCCGGCCGGGCGCCGGCGAAGAAGACCGCCAAGACGACCCCCGCCCGGAAGGCCGGCGCCAAGGCCACCACCGCGGCGAAGAAGGCAGCCGCGAAGGCACCGGCCAAGAAGGCGGCGACCCGGACCACCGGCACCGCGAAGAAGACCGCGGCGGCGGCGAAGAAGGCGCCCGCCAAGACCTCGACCGCGGCCCGGAAGGTCAGCTCCACGGCGAAGAAGACCACCGCGGCCGCCAAGAAGACCACGACGGCGGCGAAGAAGACCACGACGGCGGCGAAGGCTCCGGCGAAGAAGGCCGCCAAGAAGACCACCGCGAAGAAGGCGGCGCCGACCCGCCCGACCGGCACCGCCCGCAAGGCCGCGGCGAAGACCGCCCCGGCCCGCAAGGCGCCCGCGAAGAAGGCGACGGCGACCTCCTCGACCGCCGCCCGCAAGGCAGCCACGGCCAAGAAGGCGCCGGCGAAGCGGACCACGGCGGCCAAGGCGCCGGCGAAGCGGACCACGGCGGCCAAGGCGCCGGCGAAGCGGACCACGGCGGCCAAGGCGCCGGCGAAGCGGACCACGCGGACGGGGGTGGCCCGCGGCACCCGGACCACGGCCCGGAAGGCCACCGGCTGACCTGCCGCGGTGACCGGTCGGCGCTGACCGACCGGCCCGCGCCGGGGAAGCGGATCAACCGCCGCGCTGTCAGGATGGACCCGTGGTCATCCGACGCGTACTCGCGCCCCGCATCGACTTCGGCGCGCTGCGCCGCGAGCTGGGACTTCCCGAGGAGTTTCCGGTCGCCGCGCAGCGCGAGGCGGACGCCGCCGCGGCGGCCTCGCCCCGCCCGGGCGTCGACCGCACCGACGTGCCGTTCGTGACCCTGGACCCGGCCGAGTCGCGCGACCTGGACCAGGCGATGTGCCTCACCCGCCGGCCCGGCGGCGGCTACCGGGTGCGGTACGCGATCGCCGACGTGGCCGGGCACGTCCGCCCCGGCGGCGCGCTGGAGGAGGAGACCTGGCGGCGGGGGCAGACCGTCTACCTGCCCGACGGCAACGTGCCGCTGCACCCGGAGACGCTCAGCGAGGGCGCGGCGAGCCTGCTGCCGGACGTCGACCGGGCAGCCGTGGTGTGGACGATCGACCTGGACGCCGACGGCGGCACCGTCGTCGTCCACCTGGAACGGGCGCTGGTGCGCAGCCGGGCCAAGCTCGACTACGCCGGCGTCCAGGCCGACGCCGACGCCGGGCGGCTGCCCGACCCGATCGCCCTGCTGCCCGAGCTGGGCGCGCTGCTCACCGCGCGCGGGCTGCGCCGCGGCGCGATCAACCTGCCGCTGCCCGAGCAGGACGTGGAGGCCGACGGCGACGGCTGGCGGCTGGTGCTGCGCGGCCCGGTGCCGATGGAGGAGCACAACGCCCAGATCTCGCTGCTGACCGGGATGGCCGCCGCCGACATCATGCTGGCCGGCGGGGTGGGTCTGCTGCGTACGATGCCGGCGCCGAAGCCCGAGGCGGTGCAGCGGCTGCGGGCCGCCGCCGCCCCGCTGGGCGTGCACTGGCCGGACGACGCCGGCCCCGGCGAGGTGCTCGCCGGGCTGGACGCCGGGCAACCCCGGGCGGCCGCCTTCGTCGACCAGGCCGCCGAGCTGATGCGCGGGGCCGCGTACACCGCCTTCGACGGCGAGTCCCCCGAGCAGCCGCGGCACGGCGGGGTCGCGGCCGCGTACGCCCACGTCACGGCGCCGCTGCGGCGGCTGGCCGACCGGTACGCCACGGAGGTCTGCCTGGCGTTGCACGCCGGCCGGCCGGTGCCGGACTGGGTCCGCGCGGCGCTGCCCCGGCTGCCCGAGGCGATGGCGGTGACCGACCGGACCGCCTCGGCGGCCACCCGCGGCGCCATCGAGCTGGCCGAGGCGGTGCTGCTGGCGCACCGGGTGGGGGAGACCTTCGACGCCGCGGTGCTGGACGTCGACGCGCCACCGAACGGCCGCGCCCGGGCGGGCCGGCCGCCGGGCGGCACGGTGGCGCTGGACGACCCGCCGGTGCGGGCCCGCTGTCTCGGCGAGCTGCCGCTCGGCGAGCGGATCCGGGTCCGGCTGGTCACCGCCGACCCGGCCGCCCGCTCGGTCGTCTTCGAACGCGCCTGACCGCGTCGCACCCGGGCCGCACGGGGTAGCGGGGTTTGTCACAGCGCCGGACGGTGCTGCCGGGACGCCGGGTTTGCGAGGATGACCGCATGGCATACGACGCGAGCGCACTGCCCGACGTGTCCGGGCTGACCGTTGGCATCATCGGCGGGACCGGCGACCAGGGGCGGGGGCTCGCCTACCGGTTCGCCCGGGCCGGCCAGCGGGTGCTGATCGGCTCCCGGTCGGCCGAGCGGGCCGCCCGATCCGCCGAGGAGATCGCCGCCCTGCCGGGCGTACCGGCCGGGACGAGCGTCACCGGGGCCGACAACGACGAGGTGGCCCGCGGCAGCGACATCGTCGTCATCGCGGTGCCGTGGGACGGGCACGCGGCCACCGTCGCCGCGCTCGCCGAGCCGCTCGCCGGCAAGATCGTCGTCGACTGCGTCAACCCGCTCGGCTTCGACAAGCAGGGCCCGTACGCGCTGCCGGTGCCCGAGGGCAGCGCCGTCCAGCAGGCCGCCGGGCTGCTGCCGTCCTCGCGGGTCTGCGCGGCGTTCAACCACGTCAGCGCCCCGCTGCTGGCCGACCCGGAGATCGACCGGATCGACCTGGACGTGCTGATCTGCACCGAGGACCGGGAGGTGGCCGGGGTGGTCGCGGCGCTCGCCGCGCGGATCCCCGGCATGCGCGGCATCTACGCCGGCCGGCTGCGCAACGCCCACCAGATCGAGGCGTTCACCGCCAACCTGATCGCCATCAACAAGCGCTACAAGGCGCACGCCGGCATCCGCGTCACCGATCTCTGATCCGCGCGGACCCCGCCCCGATCAGGATGCCGGCGGTGGGAGCGGGATGCGGCGGCGGCCGGGCAGCGCGGCCAGGTCGGGCAGCGGCTCGGCACGCCAGGCCAGCCGGACGTCGTCGGAGGTGGGCCAGGTGACCGCGCCGGTCGGTGCGACCGCGTTCCAGGTGAGGGAGACATCGTCCCCCGCCGGCCCCAGCCCGGATCTTGGTAGGGAACCGCCCCTCCAGGAGCCATCCCCTACCAAGATCTCTGCGGCGGTGGTGGGTCAGAAGGTGTGTTCGGGGGCGGGGAAGTCGCCGCCGCGTACCTCGTCGGCGAACCGGCGGGTGGCGTCGGCGAGGGTGCCGGCCAGGTCGGCGTAGCGCTTCACGAAGCGCGGCGCCTTGCCGGCGCGCAGCCCGGCCATGTCCTGCCAGACCAGCACCTGGGCGTCGGTGTCCGGGCCGGCGCCGATGCCCACGGTCGGGATGCGCAGCTCGTGCGTGATCCGCTTGGCCACCTCGCCGGGCACCATCTCCAGCACCACCGCGAACGCGCCCGCCTCGGCCACCGCGTGCGCGTCGGCGATCACCTCGTCGGCGGCGTCGCCGCGGCCCTGCACCCGGTAGCCGCCGAGGGCGTGCTCGCTCTGCGGGGTGAAGCCGATGTGCGCCATCACCGGGATGCCGGCGCCGGTGATCGCCGCGATCTGCGCCGCGCAGCGCCGGCCGCCCTCCAGCTTCACCGCGTGGCAGCCGCCCTCCTTCATGAACCGCACGGCGGTACGCAGCGCCTGCGTCGGCCCCTCCTCGTACGAGCCGAACGGCAGGTCACCGACGACCAGCGTGTGCCGGGTGGCGCGGACCACCGCGCGGACCAGCGGCAGCAGCTCCTCGGCGGTCACCGGGACGGTCGTCTCGTAGCCGAACACGTTGTTCGCCGCCGAGTCGCCGACCAGCAGCACCGGGATGCCGGCCTGGTCGAAGATCGACGCGGTGTACTGGTCGTACGAGGTGAGCATCGGCCACCGCTCGCCGCGCTCCTTGGCGGCGATCAGGTCGCGGGTGCGGATCCGGCGGGTGGCCGGGCCGCCGTAGAGGGCGGTCACCTCGGTCGGGGTGGACTCCACCATGACTCTCTCCTTCCTCGAGGCCGCGTGCGCGGTCCCCGGGTTCCGCCGCGATCGTCGCACCGGACGGCCCGTCGGCGGCAGGGCGCAGTGGAGGATTTCACTCCCGGACCGGGCCCAGGCCCGACCGGTTCAGCCCTTCTCCCGCCACCGGTTGGTGATCGGCAGCCGCCGGTCCCGGCCGAACGCCTTCATCGAGATCTTCGTGCCCGGCGCGGCCTGCCGCCGCTTGTACTCGGCGGTATCCACCATCCGCAGCACCTTGTCGACCACCGCCGGATCGTGGCCGGACTCGACCAGCCCGTCCCGGCCGAGGTCGCCGTCGACGTAGCCGATCAGGATCGGGTCGAGCACGTCGTAGTCGGGCAGCGTGTCGCTGTCCAGCTGGCCCGGGCTCAGCTCGGCGCTCGGCGGCTTGCCGATCGAGTTCTCCGGGATCGGCGGGGTCTCGCCCCGGCGGGACGCCTCGGCGTTGCGCCACTTCGCCAGCCGCCAGATCAGCGTCTTCCACACGTCCTTGACCGGGTTGAAGCCGCCCACCGAGTCGCCGTAGAGGGTGGAGTAGCCGACCGCCAGCTCGCTCTTGTTGCCGGTGGTCAGCACCAGGTGGCCCTCCTGGTTCGACAGCGCCATCAGGATCACCCCGCGCACCCGGGCCTGGAGGTTCTCCACGGTCACCCCGGACAGCGACATGTTGGCCAGGAAGGTGTCCACCATCGGCTGGATCGGCTCGGTCCGGTAGTCCAGCCCGGTCCGCTTGGCCAGCTCCGCCGCGTCCTCCCGGCTGTGCTCGGAGGAGTGCTGGCTGGGCAGCGACACCCCGACCACCCGGTCGGGCCCGAGCGCGTCCACGGCCAGCGCGGCCACCACCGCCGAGTCGATGCCGCCGGAGAGGCCGAGCACCACCGAGGGGAACCGGTTCTTGTTGACGTAGTCGCGCAGGCCCAGCACCAGCGCGTGCCACACCTCCGCCTCGTCGGCCACCGGGGCGATCAGCCCACCGGTCACCGCCGGCCCGGTCGGTGCCGCCGGCAGCTCGCCGATCGCGCCGCGTACCACCCGCAGCCCGTCGGCCAGCTCCGTGTCCGCGCCGGCCGGTTCGGCCGCCGCGGGCAGCCCCAGGTCGTGCACCAGCAGGTGCTCGACGAACTGCGGGGCCCGGGCGAGCAGCTCGCCGTCCGCGCCGACGACCATCGAGTCGCCCTCGAAGACCAGCTCGTCCTGGCCGCCGATCATGTTGACGTACGCGATGGCCGCGCCCGCCTCGACGGCCCGGCGGCGGACCAGCGGCAGCCGGACGTCGTCCTTGTTCAACTCGTACGGCGAGCCGTTGATGTTGACGACCAGGCCGACGCCGGCCTGCCGGGCGGCGGCGAACGGGCCGCCGGCCTGCCACAGGTCCTCGCAGATGGTCAGCGCCACGTCCACCCCGCCGACCCGGACCACGGTCAGCATGTCGCCCGGCAGGAAGTAGCGGTCCTCGTCGAACACCCCGTAGTTGGGCAGGTGGTGCTTGAAGTAGGTGGCGACCACCTCGCCCCGGTGCAGCAGCGCGGCGGCGTTGCGGGCGCCCCGCCCCGGTTCGGCGTCCCCGGCGACCTGCGGCGGACCGTCGGCGTCCAGGTAGCCGACCACCACCGCCAGGTCGCCCAGCCCGTCCGCGGCCAGGTCGGCGGCGAGCCGGCGCAGGGCCGCCTGCGAGGCCGCCACGAACGACCGCCGGAAGACCAGGTCCTCGACCGGGTAGCCGGTGAGCATCATCTCCGGGAACGCGACGAGCTGGGCGCCGGCGTCGGCGGCCCGGCGGGTCCAGCTGCGGACCAGGCAGGCGTTGCCGGCGAGGTCGCCGACGGTCGGGTTGACCTGGCACAGGGCGAGACGCAGGGTGGGCATGTCCTCATCTTGCCCCAGCGGCACGGGCCCGACACGGCGGGCGGCGCGAGACGGCGACCACCCCCGTGCCGCCTCGCGGGCCCTGGTCGGCCCGGGTGGTCCGGGCGGCGGGACACGGCGGGACGACCGGCGGGAGATTCGCGTAACGTCGGCGTAACGAGGCCGGTGGAGACTGGTCGGTCAGGCCGGGCCGGGCCCGTCCGGTGGCCGACGAGGTGTCGCGAGGAGTGGAAGTGGACCGTCAGCAGGAGTTCGTCCTCCGCACGCTGGAAGAGCGGGACATCCGGTTCGTCCGGCTCTGGTTCACCGACGTGCTGGGCACCCTGAAGAGCGTGTCGGTGGCCCCCGCCGAGCTGGAGGCGGCCTTCGAGGAGGGCATCGGGTTCGACGGCTCGGCGATCGAGGGCTTCGCCCGGGTCTTCGAGTCCGACATGGTGGCCATGCCCGACCCGACCACCTTCCAGGTCTTCCCGTTCGAGGGCGGGGTCAGCGGCGAGAGCGCCCGGATGTTCTGCGACATCCTGCTCCCCGACGGCGGGCCGTCCTGGGCCGACCCGCGGCACGTGCTGCGCCGGGCGCTGTCCAAGGCCGCGGAGAAGGGCTTCACCTTCTACACCCACCCCGAGATCGAGTTCTTCCTGCTGGAGAACGGCCCGCTGGACGGGTCGGTGCCCACCCCGGTGGACACCGGCGGCTACTTCGAGCACACCACCCACGCGGTGGCCCGGGACTTCCGCCGCCAGGCGGTGCTGGCGCTGGAGCGGATCGGCATCTCGGTGGAGTTCAGCCACCACGAGGTGGCCCCCGGCCAGCAGGAGATCGACCTGCGCTACGCCGACGCGCTGACCACCGCCGACAACATCATGACCTTCCGGCACGTGGTGAAGGAGGTAGCGCTCTCCACCGGCGTGCAGGCCACCTTCATGCCGAAGCCGTTCACCGACCAGCCGGGCAGCGGCATGCACACCCACCTGTCGCTGTTCGAGGGGGAGCGCAACGCGTTCCACGACGCCGGCGATCCGATGAAGCTGTCCAAGGTGGCCCGGGCGTTCATCGCCGGGCTGCTGGTGCACGCCCGCGAGTACACGGCGGTCACCAACCAGTGGGTGAACTCCTACAAGCGACTCTTCCCGCAGGCCCTGCCGGACCGGGTCACCGAGAGCCCGGCGTACGTCTGCTGGGGTCACCTGAACCGGTCCGCGCTGGTCCGGGTGCCCGCGTACGGCAAGCCGAACTCGGCCCGGGTCGAGGTCCGCTCGCCGGACTCGGCGGCCAACCCCTACCTGGCCTTCGCGGTGCTGCTCGGCGCCGGCCTCAAGGGCATCGAGGAGGGCTACGAGCTGCCGCCGGGCGCCGAGGACGACGTCTGGTCGCTGACCAGCGCCGAGCGGCGGGCGATGGGCTACGAGCCGCTGCCGGAGAACCTCGCCGAGGCGATCGACGTGATGGCCGGCTCGGAGCTGGTCGCCGAGGTGCTCGGCGAGCACGTCTTCGACTTCTTCCTGCGCAACAAGCGCGCCGAGTGGGAGCAGTATCGCCGCGAGGTCACCCCGTACGAGCGGCAGCGCTACCTGTCGCTGTAGCCGGGGCTGCCCGCGGTGGCGCCCGGCCGCTATCGTCTCGATCACCGCGCCGGCACCCCGCCGGGCGTAGCCGGTCGGGAGGCAGTCGGTGGTGGAGGATCTGCTCAGCGGAGCCTGGCAGAGTGTGGTGTTCGGGGTCGTCGGCGTGGCCCTGATGGCGGCCGGTTTCCTGCTGGTCGACCTGCTGACCCCGGGGCGGCTGCGGGAGCTGATCTGGGTGCGCCGCAACGGCAACGCCGCGCTGCTGCTCGCCGCCAACCAGCTCGGCATCGCCGGTATCGTCTTCACCGCGATCCTGACCAGCTACAGCGACTTCACCAAGGGGTTGGCGTCCACGCTGATCTTCGGGCTGGTCGGGCTGGCCATCATGGCGCTGGCGTTCTTCGTGCTGGACCTGCTCACCCCGGGCCGGCTCGGCGAGATCATCTGCGCGGACGAGCCGCACCCGGCGGCCCGGGTCAGCGCCGCCACCCACTTCGGCGCCGCGCTGATCGTCTGCGCCTGCATCGCCTGAGCCGGTCTGTCGTACCCGCGACCTAAGTTCGCGGGGTGAACCGCACGGACCGTCTCTACGCCCTGGTCGAGGAGTTGCGCGCGGTGTCCCCGCGGCCCCGCAGCGCCCGCTGGCTGGCCGAGCGATTCGAGGTCAGCACCCGCACCATCGAGCGCGACATCGGCGCCCTGCAACAGTCCGGGGTGCCGATCTGGGCCGAGCCGGGCCGCACCGGCGGCTACGCGGTGGACCGCGCCCGCACCCTGCCGCCGGTGAACCTGACCCCCGGCGAGGCGGTGGCGATGGCGGTGGCGCTGCACCGGCTGCGCGGCACTCCGTTCGCCGCGGCCGCCGGCACCGCGCTGCGCAAGCTGCTCGCGGTGATGCCGGCCGCCGACGCCGCCGAGGCGCACCGGCTGGCCGCGCGCGTGCACCTGATCGGCGACGGGCCGGTGACGCCCGTCCCGGCCACCGTCGCCGACGCGGTGCCCGCCGGGCGGGTGCTGCGCATCCGGTACGCCGACCGCGCCGGCGCCGGGACGCTGCGCGAGGTGGAGCCGCTCGGCTACCTCGGCAACCCCCGGCACTGGTACCTGCTGGCCTGGTGCCGGCTGCGCGACGGCATCCGGGCGTTCCGCACCGACCGGATCGTCGCGGTCACGACGCTCGCCGAGCGGGTCCCGGACCGGGACCTGGATCTGGACGTCGCCTGCGACATCCCGCGGGAGCGGCTCCGCCGGCTGAGCCTGGTCTGAGCCGTGGACGGCGGCGACGCTCGCCGGCCCGTGGCCTGACCCGGGATCGGGCGGCGTGGCCGCCAGCCGGTCGCGGGGGAGCCCGCCACCCGCTGACGCTGTTCCCGCCGGCAGTGCCGGTCGCATGCCGGGATCCGTCCGCGGACCACGCCGGAAACACCGACAGGACGCTGTCGCGGGTGACCGTGAGGCTGCTTCCCGACGGCGCCGGCAGAACGCCGGCGCACGGCACGGGAGGCGATACATGACGAGCAACAACGGCGTGACCTGGTTCGAGATCGGCACCGAGCGGCCGGACGAGGCCGAGCGGTTCTACGGCGACCTGTTCGGCTGGAGCTTCACCGAGGAGGGCGCCGGCGGCGCCACGTACCGGACGACCGGAGCCGGCGGGAGCGAGGGGATCGGTGGCGCGATCCGGGGCACCGGCGGCACCGGTCCGAACTACGCCATCTTCTACGTGCAGGTGGCCGACGTGGCGGAGACCTGCCGGCGGGCGGAGGCGGCCGGCGGCAAGGTGCTGGTGCCGCGCAAGCAGAACGACAACGGACTCAGCTTCGCCCACCTGCTCGACCCGGCCGGCAACCACGTCGGCGTCTTCACCCCGCCGCCGGCCGGCTGAGCCACCCGGGCGGGCCGGGCGGGGTCGCCGCCGGCGGTGTCCGACGCCGGACCGGCCGGTCCGGCACCGCCTGGCGGGCGGCCTCGTCGCCCGGACCGTGATGCCCGGGAGGTCATCCTGGTGACTCCCAGGCATCACGGCGGGACGGGTCACCCGACCCGGGCGAGCGGTGGGCAGGCCCGGGTCGAGCGCGTCGGTGTCAGCCCGATCTCACTTACCGGCCGGGTCGCCGTGCCCGCCGTGGCCGCCCGGGCCACCCTGGCCGTGGCCGCCCGGGCCACCGGGGAGGACGCCGGCCTCGACCGCCGCGGTGATCGCGTCGGCCTGTTCCTGGGTGAGCTTGCCGTCCTCGACGGCCTGTGCCAGCCGCTCCCTCAGCGCCGCCTGCCGGTCCTCGGCGGACGGGCGCTCCGGCCGGTCGGCCGGCTTGCGCTCCGCGCGGATCTTCTCCAGCGCGGCGGTCACCTTGTCGGTGGAGACGCCCAGCTCCTCGGCGAGCGCCTCGGCGAAACCGGCCTGGCGGTCGGCCCGCTGCTGCTGCCGGTCGTCGCTGGTGCTGGCGCTCGGCGCCGGATCGGTGCCGTCGGCGGCGAAGGCGACCGTCGGGGCGGCGACCCCGAGGCCGAGTACGCCGGCCGTCGCCAGCCCGGCGATCAGGTGCTTCCTCGTCATGGCCATGTTGTCCTGTCCTCCAACTCGTCGGTACGTGTTGCGTTGACATCACCGACAGTGACCAGCCGACCTGGGGGTGACCCATGGCGAAGCTGTCAGCGAGCTGGCAATCCGGGCCGACCGGCCGGACAGACCGGTTGCTCCCGGACGCCACGGCGGTAAGGGTGGACAGTCGCCAGGCCCGGCCCGAACCGGAGGCCGGCCGCGTGCCGACGGAAGGTGACCACCAGTGACAGCTGCCCAGATCCGCGAGATCCCGCTGCCCGATCCGGCCGCCGGCCCGTACGGCATCACCGTGGGGCCGGACGGCGCGCTCTGGGTGACCCCCCGCTGACCCGCGTTGATCAAGGGGTTTGCGTCACCAACGGGCGTGGATCCTGACACAAACCCCTTGATCAACAGGGTGGGGGCGGGGGAGGGGGTCAGCGGACGGCGGGGGTGGTGGTGAGGGTTTCGGTGGTCGTGTCGAGGGTGGCTTCGGTGCCGACCGGGACGGTGAGCTGACCGGGGCCGTGGCCGATGGGCAGGCCGCCGAGGACCGGGACGTCGAGGTCGCCGAGGCGCTCGGCGAGCACGTCGGCGACGGTGACCGACCAACCGTCCGCACAGTCGGTGAACTGGCCGACCGCCACCCCGGCCAGCCCGTCCAGCGCGCCGGCCCGGCGCAGCTGGGTGAGCATCCGGTCCACCTTGTACGGCGGTTCGCCCACGTCCTCGACGAGCAGCACCGCCCCGGTCAGGTCCGGCATGTCCGGGGTGCCGAGCGACGCCACGATCAGGCAGAGGTTCCCGCCGAGCAGCCGGCCGGTGGCCCGGCCGGGCACCCGTACCGGATACGTCTCCTCGCTGGGCACCGCGGTCACCGTGACCGGCTCGGTGGTCATCAGCGCGGCGTGCAGGGACTCGGCGGACCGGGGCGGGGTGCGGTCGTCCGTCCAGGCCGCGCCGGGGCCGTGCACGCTGGCCAGCCGGGCACCCCGCCAGAGCGCGAACTGCAACGCGGTGATGTCCGAGAAGCCGGCCACCACCTTCGGATCCCGGCGTACGGCGGCCATGTCGATCGCGTCCACCACCCGCTGCGCGCCGTACCCGCCCCGGGTGCAGATCACCCCGCGCACCTCGGGATCGGCGAACGCCGCGTTCAGGTCGGCGGCCCGCAGCTCGTCCGCGCCGGCCAGGTAGCCCTGCCGGGCGTACGCGTTGGGCGCCAGCTTCGGCCGCAGCCCCCAGCCGGTGAGCAGCTCGATGCCGCGGGCCACCCGTTCCGGCCGGGTCGGCCCGGACGGCGACACCAGCATCACCGTGTCGCCGGGCCGCAGCACCGGCGGGCGGAGGACGGACGGCTGCTCGGGCGCGGTGTGGTCGGGCACAGCGGCAGAGCCTAGTCGCGCCGGGGGCTCACCCGGCCACGTACCGCTGTGCCCACTCCCCGGTCGGCGGGATGGGTGTGATGACGTCGATCAGGACGCCGTCCGGGGCGGCCAGGATGAAGTGCCGCTGGCCGAAGTCCTCACTGCGCAGCTCCAGTTCCACGGGGAGCCCGGCCCGGACGGCGAGGCGCTCCCACTCGGCGTCGACGTCGCTCACCTCGAGGTTGAGCAGCAGCCCCCGCACCGGGGTCCGGTACGCCGCCGGCAGGGTCGGGTGCCGGTGGTCGAGCAGGGCAAGCTCGTACTCCGGCGGCCCGGGGCGGCGCAGGCTCACGTACCAGTCGGCCTCGAAGGTCGGCTCGAAGCCCAGGTGTTCCTGGTAGAAGTCGCGGGCCTCGGTGAGCCGGTCGGTGCAGACGACCGGATAGAAGCTGGTCAGGTTCATGACGGAGTCCCCTTTCGCATACCATCGGTATGTGAAGGACGCTAGTTCGCGTACCGTTGGTATGTCAATGGAGGATCGATGACGCAGGGGATCCGGGCCCGGCAGCGCGCGCAGACCCGGGCGGCACTGATGCGCCACGGGCGGCGGCTCTTCGCCAGCCAGGGCTACGCGGCCGTCGGGCTGGCGGAGCTGGTCCAGGCCGCCGGGGTCACGAAGGGCGCGCTCTACCACCACTTCAGCGGCAAGCCCGACCTGTTCCGGGCGGTCCTCGCCGAGGTGCAGCAGGAGGTCGCCGACCGGGTGGCGGCCGCCGCCGACGCCCACCACGACCCGTGGTCCCGGTTCACCGCCGGCTGCCGGGCCTTCCTCACCGCGAGCACCGATCCGCGGCTGCAACGGATCATGCTGGTGGACGGCCCGGCGGTGCTCGGCTGGAACGAGTGGCGCGCGCTGGACGAGGCGACCTCGGGCCGGCACCTGGCCGAGGCGCTGACCGAGCTGGTCGACTCCGGAACGATCGGCCGACAGCCGGTCGCGCCACTGGCCCGGCTGCTCTCCGGCGCCATGAACGAGGCGGCGCTCTGGCTGGCCGGGACGACGGAGCCGGCCGCCCTCGACGACACCTGGGCGGCGCTGTCCCGAATGCTGGACGCCCTGCGCGCCCCGGCCCCCGCCCGCCCCGGCGGGTGACGGCACCGGCAGGCGGGTGGCGCGCGTGGAGCCGTTCCGGGGTTCGTCGGCGCACCGGCTAGCCTCGACGGCGTGGCAACCGCGCTGGTGATCGAGAACGACCCGACCGACGACGCGCGCCGGCTGGGCGAGTGGCTGACCGAGGCCGGGCTGGACCTGTGGGTGGTGCGACCGCACGCCGGTGACGAACTCCCCGCCGACCTGGCGGGGTACGCGGCGCTGGTGGTGCTCGGCGGCGAGCAGCAGGCGTACCCGCTGCCGGACGGATCGCCGGGCGCGCCCTGGTTCCCGGCGGTGGAGGGGCTGCTCCGCAAGGCCGTCCGGCACCGGGTACCCACCCTGGCCATCTGCCTGGGCGCGCAGCTGCTGGCCACCGCGCACGCCGGCCAGGTGGAGCGCAGCCCGTCCGGGCCGGAGATCGGCCCGGCCGTGGTCGGCCGGCGGGACGCCGCCGAGGCCGACCCGCTCTTCCGGTACGTGCCGCTGATCCCGGACGTGCTCCAGTGGCACGCCGACGAGATCACCGAGCTGCCGCGGGGCGCGACCCTGCTGGCCGCCTCCACCCGCTACCCGCACCAGGCGTTCCGCCTCGGCGACCGGGCCTGGGGGCTGCAGTTCCACATCGAGTGCGACACCGCGATGATCGACGACTGGGCCACCGACTCGACCGTGCTGGCCGAGCTGGGCTACGACCCGGAGCTGGTGGTGGCCGCCTGCCACGAGGTGATGGCCGACGTCGAGGAGGTCTGGCAGCCGTTCGCCGCCCGGTTCGCCGCGCTGGCCCTCGGTGAGCTGGACGACAGCGGGCCGCGGCGCAGCCTGCCGCTGCTCGGGCAGGGATGAGCCGGCCGCCCAGGGCCGCCGGGCGGCTGGCCCGCTACGGCTTCGGGATCGGCGAGGACGACGGCGGGGCGCGGGCGGCCGACCTGCTCGGCCCGGACGGGCTGGGCCTGTGGCGGCCGGACACCCAGGAGCCGGCGGACGAGCCGGCGGCGGAGCTGCTGGCGGCGCTGTCCCGGGCCGCCGACCCCGACCTGGCGCTGCGCCAACTGCACCGCCTGGTGGAGGCCGAGCGCCGGGTGGGCGCGACCGGCAACCACGCGACCGGCAACCGGGCCGCGACCGCCGCCGCCGGACGCCCCGTCGGCACCGGCGGGACCGCGATCGCCGTCGGACAGCGCGCGGGCACCGGCGGGGCGGCGGACCCGGCCGGCAGCGGCGCGGCGGAATCCGCAGCCGGGATCGGCACCGGCTCGGCGCTGCTGGCCGCGTTCGGCGACGACCCGGGGCTGCGGCGCCGGCTGATCGCGGTGCTCGGCGCCTCGTCGGCACTCGGCGACCACCTGGTGGCCAACCCGGACCAGTGGACCGCGCTGCGCACCGCCCCGGACGGGCTCGCGCCGACCGCCGAGGGGCGGCTCGACCTGACCGGCGAGGGCAACCCGATCGCGGTGCTGCGCCGGGCGTACCGGCTGGCGCTGCTGCGGATCGCGGCGGCCGACCTGACCGGCGGCCGGGGCCTGGAGCAGACCATGGCCGCGCTCTCCGCGCTGGCCGACGCCACCCTCGCGGCGGCGTACGGGATCGCGGTCGGCGAGCTGCCGGCGGGCGCGCCCCACCCCCGGCTGGCCGTGGTGGCGATGGGCAAGTGCGGCGGCGACGAGCTGAACTACGTCTCCGACGTGGACGTGATCTTCGTGGCCGCCGAGGACGCCGACCTGACCGCGGCGACCACGGTCGCCACCCGGCTGATCCACATTTGCGGGTTGGTCGCCTGGCCGGTCGACGCGGCGCTGCGCCCGGAGGGCAACCGGGGGCCGCTGGTGCGTACCCTCGCCAGCCACCTGGCCTACTACCGGCGCTGGGCCCGCACCTGGGAGTTCCAGGCCCTGCTCAAGGCCCGGCCGGCCGCCGGCGACCTGGCGCTGGGGCGGGAGTGGATCGACCAACTCGCCCCGCTGCTGTGGCGGGCGGCCGAGCGGCCGGAGGCCGTCGAGGACGTCCGCGCCATGCGCCGGAAGATCATCGACAACGTCCCGCCGAAGGAGCTGGAACGCGAGATCAAGCGCGGCCCGGGCGGGCTGCGCGACATCGAGTTCGCGGTGCAGCTGCTGCAACTGGTGCACGGCCGCGGCGACGAGTCGCTGCGGGCGCCCGGCACCATCCCGGCGCTGCGCGCGCTGGTGGCCGGCGGCTACGTGGGCCGGGCCGACGGCGAGGCGCTGCTGCGCGGCTACCGCTTCCTGCGTACCGTCGAGCACCGCCTCCAGTTGCAGGGCCTGCGCCGCACCCACACCGTGCCGGCCGAGCCGACCGCGCTGCGCTGGCTGGCCGCCGCGCTCGGCTACCAGGCCACGCCGGGCCGCAGCGCCGTCGAGGAGTTCCGCGCCGAGTGGGTCACCCACGCCACCGAGGTACGCCGGCTGCACGCCAAGCTGCTCTACCGCCCGCTGCTGGAGTCGGTGGCCCGGGTGCCCGCCGACGGGCTACGGCTGACCCCGGAGGCGGCTCGGCACCGGCTGGAGATCCTCGGCTTCGCCGACCCGGCCGGGGCGCTGCGCCACCTCCAGGCCCTCACCGGCGGGGTGAGCCGCACCGCGGCCATCCAGCGCACCCTGCTGCCGGTGCTGCTCAGCGAGTTCGCCGACGCCCCCGAGCCGGACCGCGGCCTGCTCAACTACCGGCAGGTCTCCGACAAGCTCGGCAGCACCCCCTGGTATCTGCGGCTGCTGCGCGACGAGGGCCCGGTGGCCCGCCGGCTGGCCCGGGTGCTCTCCTCCTCCCGGTACGCCGCCGACCTGCTGGCCCGGGAGCCGGAGGCGCTGCGGCTGCTGGCCGAGGAGAGCGAGCTGACCCCGCGCCCGCGGGAGGTGCTCCACGAGGGGTTCGCCGCCGCGGCCGCCCGGCACGCCGACCCGGTCGAGGCGACCGGTGCGGTCCGCGCGTTGCGCCGCCGGGAACTGGTCCGGCTTGCCTGCGCCGACCTGCTGAGCCGGGCCGGCTCGCTGGCCCCCGCCCCACCCCGACCGGACGGCGCCGGACGCGCCGCGCCGGCGCTGACCGACGTCACCACGGTCGGCGCCGCGCTGGCCGACGTCACCGACGCCACGCTGGCCGCGGCGCTGCGCGTCGCCCGGGCCAGCCGGCCCGAGCTGCCGGGGCTGCGGTTCGCGGTGATCGGCATGGGCCGGCTCGGCGGGTACGAGTCGAACTACCTCTCCGACGCGGACGTCCTCTTCGTCTACGACGCCCCGGAGGGCGCCGCCGAGAGTGCGGCAAGCGCCGCCGCGCACGCCGTCGCCGAGGAACTGCGTCGACTGCTCGCCCTGCCCGCCCCCGACCCGCCGCTCGGCGTGGACGCGGACCTGCGCCCGGAGGGCCGGCAGGGGCCGCTGGTCCGCAGCGTCGCCGCGTACGCCCAGTACTACGCCCGCTGGTCGAGGGTGTGGGAGGCGCAGGCGCTGCTGCGCGCCCGGTTCGTCTGCGGCGACGCTGATCTGGGCGCCGAGTTCGAGGCGCTGGTCGACCCGGTCCGCTACCCGGCCGAGGGGCTGACCCGGGAGCAGGTGGTGGAGATCCGTCGGATCAAGGCGCGGGTGGAGCACGAGCGGCTGCCCCGCGGCGCCGACCCGGCCACCCACACCAAGCTGGGCCGGGGCGGGCTGGCCGACGTCGAGTGGGCAGTGCAGCTGCTCCAGCTGCGCCACGGCGGGGCGAACCCGGCGCTGCGCGGTACGCGTACCCTCGACGCCCTCGCGGCGGCCCGGCACGCCGGCCTGGTCGACCCGGCGGACGCCGCGGCGATGGCTGCCGGCTGGACGCTGGCCGCGCAGGTCCGCAACGCGCTGATGCTGGTCCGCGGCCGGGCCGGCGACCAGCTGCCCCGGCACGGGGTGGAGCTGGCCGGGGTGGTCCGGCTGCTCGGCCGCGACGATCCCGGCGAGTTCCTCGACGAGTACCTGCGCACCGGCCGGCGGTCCCGGGCGGCGATGGAACGGGTGCTGGCGGGCTGACCGGTCAGCTGCCCAGCGTGTAGCTGCCGGCGCGGGGCACGGTGACCGCTGTCCACTCGCCGTCGGCGGCCACCGTCGCCCCGCCGGACGCGGTCAGCCAGCGGCTGTGCCGCACCCGGACCGGCACGGTGCCGGCGGCCGGGGCGCGGAAGGTCAGCGTCGCGCCGTCCTGGCGGACCAGCTCGGCGGGGGCGCCGACGATCGGGGTCGGGTCGACCACCGCCCAGACCCGCCAGTGCGGGCCGGACCAGACCGGGGTCAGGTACGGCAGGCCGCCGGTCACCAGCGCCGCCTCGGCCCGGCCCACCCAGGACAGCGGGGCGTCCGGGACCGCGACGTACTGCACGGCGTTCTCGGCCAGCCAGGCGCGGTAGCTCGCCGGGGTCAGCGGCACCCCGGTGCCGGCGGCGCCGGGGACGGTGGTGAAGAAGAGCGGGTTGCGGTCGATGTCGGCCTGCCGCAGCCAGCCCCGGGCCAGCGGCACCTCGCCCAGCGACGCCGCCTCCCAGTAGTCACGGGTCGGCGGCACCTCGACCCGGCCGGTGAGCCGCTGCCCGTCCAGCCACGACCGCAGCGGGGCGAAGTAGCCGGGCCGGGTGGTCGGGCCGCCGACACCGCGCAGGTCGGCGGGGACCACCGGCGGCTGCCAGACGCAGACCGCCACCAGCAGCGCGGCCAGCGCGGCGGCGGACAGCACGCGTCCCCGCCGCCGCTCCGGCACACCGGCCGACCGCTTCGCGCCCGGCCGTGCGGCCCGCGCCGCGGCGTCCGTCCCGGCGGCCCGCGTCGCGGTGCCCGGCAGCCGGCGGGTGAGCCAGGCCGGGGGCCGGGCGGCGGCGGCCAGCACGGGCAGCCCGAACATCACCGCCAGCCGGGTCGCGTTCAGCCCGACCGGGGTGTGCACCAGCGCGGCGGCCAGCACCCCGGCCGCCGACAGCAGCGCCCCCGCCCGCACCGGCCGGTACGCCACCAGCGCGGCGACCAGCAGGCTGGTCACCACCGCTCGGACGGTGTCGGTGCGGCTGATGTTCATCCAGCCGCCGTCGCCGAACAGCAGCGCGGTCAGGCCGAGCGGCAGCGCGGCCGCCACGGCGAGCGTCAGGCCGTCGGCGTACCGGCGGGTGAGCAGCAGCGCCGCGCCGGCCAGACCGACGAAGAGGCCGGCCACCGGGCTGGCCGCCGAGGCCAGCAGCGCCCCGGCCGCGGCCAGCCCGAGCCGGAGCAGGGCCCGACGGCCGGGCAGGGTGAGGGCGAGCAGTGCGGCCAGCCCGAACGCCACCCCGAGGCCGTAGGTGACCCGGCCGGAGACCAGGTTGCCGGCGATGGTGAGCACCCCGACCAGGCTGCCGAGCAGCGGGCGGGGCACCCGGGTGCGCACCAGCAGCGCGGCGAACGCGGTCGCCGCGCTGAGCAGCGCCAGCGCGCCGGTGACCCGCACCCCGAGCAGCGCCATCACCGGCTGGGCGAGCAGGCTGTAGCCGAACTGCTGGACGCCGCCGTACCAGCGCAGGTCGACCGGGGTCAGGCCGTGCGCGGCGAAGAAGTCGGCCCGGGCCACCTGCGCGGAGAGGTCGGAACCCATCGGCGGCAGGGTGAGGTGTACCACCCCGAGGACGGCGGCGGCGGACGCGGCGGCCACCGCCACCACCCGAGAGCGCCGCATGCCCACCTCCGTACCGCGACCACGGTACTGGCAGCATGTCGGGCGTGCCTCACCACCTAGCGCGTTGGACCGGCCTGACGGGTTCGGCGCTGCTCGCCGTCGCCGCCGTGCTCGGCGGCGCGCTGCCCGACGGAGACCTGCGCCCCACCCCGGTCAGCATCTGGCAGGGCCCGAACGGGCCGCTGATCATCGCCACCTGGCTGGTCGGCACCGCGCTGCTGGCCTACGCCTGGTGGACGCTGCGCGACCGGGTGCCGTCGGCCCGCTGGGCCCTGGTCACCGTCGGGCTCTGGCTGCTGCCGCTGCTGTTCGCGCCCCCGCTGGCCAGCCGGGACGTCTACGCGTACGCGTGCCAGGGCGCCAGCTACGCGGCCGGGATCAACCCGTACGAGCAGGGCGTGTCCGCGCTGCCCTGCCCGTGGCTGGACACCATCTCCTACATCTGGCGGGACACCCCGGCGCCGTACGGGCCGCTGTTCGTGGTGCTCTCCGGCGCGGTGGTGCGGGCGACCGGTTCGCTGACCGCCAGCATCGTGCTGTTCCGGCTGATCGCGGTCGCCGGGGTGGCGCTGACCGCGGCCTGCCTGCCGGTGCTGGCCCGCCGCTGCGGGGTACCGGTCGGCCGCGCGCTCTGGTTGGCGCTGGCCTGCCCGCTGGTCGCCGTGCACCTGGTCTCCGGGGCGCACAACGACGCACTGATGGTGGGGCTGCTGGTGGCCGGGCTGGCGGTGGTGGTGTCCCGGCCGGCCCGGCCCGGCCCGCTGCTCGCCGGCGGTGTGCTGCTCGGGCTGGCCAGCGGGGTCAAGGTGACCGCGCTGGTCGTGGTGCCGTTCGCGGCGCTGGCCGCGATCGCCGGCGCGTACTCGATCCGGGCGCTGGTCCGCGACGGCGGCTGGGTGGTCGGCGGAGCGGTCGCGACGGTGGCCGGGGTGACCCTCGCCGCCGGTCTGGACTTCGGCTGGATCGCCGGGCTGGAGCAGGGCGGCCTGGTGATCGCCTGGACCTCGCCGTCGACCGCGGTGGGGCAGACCGTGGCCTATCTCGCCGCGCCGTTCGGCTGGCACGGCGACCCGCTGCCGGTCACCCGCGGGATCGGGATGGCGGTGCTCGCGCTGGTGCTGATCTGGCTCTGGTGGCGGGCCCGCACCCGGGACCCGCTCTGGCACGCCGGGCTCGCGCTGGCCGCCACGGTGGCGCTGGCCCCGCTCTTCCACCCCTGGTACTGGATCTGGCCGCTGACCGTGCTCGCCGCCACGTCGCGGCACCGCACCGGCTGGTTCACGGTGGTGGCGCTGGTGTCGGCGTTCCTGGTGCTGGCCGACGGCACCGGCCTGCCCAGGTACACCAAGACCGTCGGCGCCCCGCTGATGACGCTGTTGGTGATCGTGGTGACGGTTCGCTTGGTACGGTCGGCTCGGGCGGCCCGCCGGCCGGTCGCCGTCGACTGAGGGAAGGTGCGCCGGTGAGCGATCCCGGCGCCCCGCCCGCCCCGCCGGCACCCGACGCCCCGCGCTCGCCCGACGGCCCGCGCCCGCCCGGCGCCGCCCGGCTCGCCCGCTGGGCCGGCCTGGCCGGGGCGGTGCTGCTGGCGGTCGCCGGCTGGCTCGGCGGCGCGCTGCCGGGCACCGCCACCGCGCCGACCTGGCGCGGGGACCGCGGCCCGCTGGTCGTCGCCGGTTGGCTGGTCGGCACCGCGCTGCTGGTCGGCGCGTGGTGGGCGCTGCGCCGGGGCGCCCCGTCGACCGGGTGGGCGTACCGCACCGCCGGGCTCTGGGCGGTGCCGCTGCTGCTCACCCCGCCGCTGGGCAGCCGGGACGTCTACTCCTACGCCTGCCAGGGCTGGGCGTACGCGAACGGCGCCGACCCGTACGCGACGGGGGTGGCCGGGGCGGGCTGCCCCTGGGTGGACGCGGTCGCGCCGATCTGGCGGGACACCCCGACCCCGTACGGGCCGTTCTTCGTGCTGCTGGCCGCGCTCGCGGTGACCCTGGGCGGGGGACTGGTCGGCGCCCTGGTGGTGCTGCGGCTGATCGCGCTGGCCGGGATGCTGCTGACCGCGCTCTGCCTGCCCGGGCTGGCCCGGGCCGCCGGGGTGCCCACCCGCCGCGCCGCCTGGCTGGTGCTGGCCTGCCCGCTGGTCGGGGTGCACCTGCTGGCCGGCGCGCACAACGACGCGGTGCTGCTCGGCCTGCTGACGCTCGCCCTGCTGGTGCTGGTCCGGCTGCCCGGGCGGCCGCGGGCGCTGCTGGTCGCCGGGGCGCTGCTCGGGCTGGCGGTGACGGTGAAGGCCACCGCGCTGGTGGTGCTGCCGTTCGCGGCGCTGGCCGCGGTGCTGGGCCGCTACACGCTCGGGCCGCTGCTGCGCGCCGCCGGCTGGCTGGCCGGCGGGGTGCTGGCCGCGCTCGCGGTCACCGCGCTGGCCGCCGGGCTCGGCTTCGGCTGGGTCGGCGGGCTGGCCCGCAGCGGCGACACCGAGCAGTGGACCTCACCGCCGACCGCGGTGGGCTTCGTCGTCGACTACGCAGGCGCGCTGGTCGGCCGGGACCCGGGCGCCGTGCCGGTGGTCCGGGCGGTGGCGCTGCTGCTGCTCGCCGTGCTGCTGGTGCTGCTCTGGTGCCGGGCCTGGCGGGCGCTGCGCCGGTTGAACGACGTCCGGCAGCGGGTGGTCCGGATCGAGGCGGCCCGCCCCCGGGAGGCGCTGCGATCCGCCGGGCTGGCCCTGGCCGCCACCGTCGCCCTGGCCCCGGTCGTCCACCCCTGGTACCTCACCTGGCCGCTGGCGCTGCTCGCCGTCTCCGTCGCCCGGAACACCTGGTTCGTGCTGCCCAGCGCGCTCGCCGCGTTTCTCACCCTGCCCGACGGCACCACCCTGGCCCGGTTCACCAAGGCCCCGGGCGCGATCGCGATGACCGCGCTGGCCGTCGCGCTTGCGGTGTGGACGCTCCGCCGACTGCGCCGCGCCCGTCAGCCGGCACCGGCCGACATCCCCTGACCTCGACCCTCGTCGCCCCCGGTGCGGACGACTCCGAACCTCCGCCTGTGGCTCCGCCGCCCGGCGGCCAGCCCGTACCAAACGCTTCCGCCAGCCGGACCGCTCCAGCAGTACTGTCGAGCTGCCCCGTTTGCCGGACCGGGTGGGGGGCTGCTCGGCGCGCGGGAGAACGGGTTCCGGCGGACCAGGCCGGATCAGACAGCCGGGCCGGCTCCGCGCGTCGCGGAGCCGGCCCGGCCGGTGTCGCCCGAGTGCCTCAGCAGTCGAAGTACATAGCGAACTCGTGCGGGGTCGGGCGCAGGCGCACCGGGTCGACCTCGTTGGTCCGCTTCCACTCGATCCAGGTCGAGATCAGGTCCGGCGTGAACACGCCGCCGTCGAGCAGATAGTCGTGGTCGGCCTCGAGCGAGTCGAGCACGGCGGGCAGCGAGCCCGGCACCTGCTTGACGTCGCCCCACTCCTCCGGCGGGAGGTCGTACAGGTCCTTGTCGATCGGGGCCGGCGGCTCGATCTTGCTCTTGATGCCGTCCAGGCCGGCCATCATCATCGCCGAGAAGGCGAGGTAGACGTTTGCCGACGGGTCGGGCACCCGGAACTCGACGCGCTTGGCCTTCGGGTTGCTGCCGGTGACCGGGATGCGGGTGCAGGCGGAGCGGTTGCGCTGCGAGTAGACCAGGTTGACCGGCGCCTCGAAGCCCGGCACCAGCCGGCGGTACGAGTTGACCGTCGGGTTGGTGAACGCCAGCAGCGACGGCGCGTGGTGCAGCAGGCCACCGATGTACCAGCGGGCGGTGTCGGAGAGCCCGGCGTAGCCGGTCTCGTCGTAGAACAGCGGCTCGCCGTTCAGCCAGAGGCTCTGGTGGGTGTGCATGCCGGAGCCGTTGTCGCCGAAGAGCGGCTTCGGCATGAAGGTCGCGGTCTTGCCGTTGGCCCAGGCCTCGTTCTTCACGATGTACTTGAAGAGCTGGAGCTGGTCGGCCGCGTGCAGCAGGGTGGAGAACCGGTAGTTGATCTCGGACTGGCCGGCG
Organism: Micromonospora sp. CNZ280; assembly: GCF_011759515.1. NCBI lineage: Bacteria > Bacillati > Actinomycetota > Actinomycetes > Micromonosporales > Micromonosporaceae > Micromonospora > Micromonospora sp. CNZ280. Next base: position 333,415 of record NZ_JAAOYP010000001.1, on the reverse strand, counting down.
GTGCCCACCTCGTGGTGCGAGCGCTCCACGGTGAAGCCGGTGTCGACCAGCCGGCGCACGATGCTGTCCCGCAGGTCGGCGTAGTGGTCCACCGGCGGCACCGGGAAGTAGCCGCCCTTGTACGCGGTCTTGTAACCGCGGTTGCCGCCCTCCTCGTCGCGGCCGGTGTTCCAGGCGCCCTCGATCGAGTCGATGTAGTAGTACGACTGGTGCGCCGAGGTCTCGTGGCGGATCGAGTCGAAGATGTAGAACTCCGCCTCCGCGCCGAAGTACGCGGTGTCGGCGATGCCGCTGGCCGCCAGGTAGGCCTCGGCCTTCTTCGCCACGTTGCGCGGGTCCCGGCTGTAGGGCTCGCGGGTGAACGGGTCGTGGATGAAGAAGTTCAGGGCGAGCGTCTTCTGCGCCCGGAACGGGTCGATGAAGGCGGTGGCGACATCCGGGAGCAGGAGCATGTCCGACTCGTGGATCGCCTGGAAGCCGCGGATCGACGAGCCGTCGAACGCGAGCCCGTCGGTGAAGAGGTCGTCGGCGACGGATTCCACCGGCAGGTTGAAGTGCTGCATCACGCCGGGCAGGTCACAGAAACGTACGTCGACGAACTTCACGTCCTCATTCTTGAGGTATCGCAGGAGTTCCTCGGGATTGGCGAACACACGTCCTCCTGGCACGTCCACGGGGTAGCTAGGCTGCTGGCGACGCTATGGCCGCGCGGTTGCCCGGCCGTGTCTTGAGTGTTTCTGCCGTGTTACGTCCCCCGCGGAGCGTCATCCGCGCCGGTCAACCGGGCTGGGACGGCCGGCCGGGAGCAACCGGCTGTGCCAGTGTATTGACACTTGATGCGGTTGGTCCGTTTTTGCGCGGCGGAGCGGTCGGTCCCAGCCGAGAAACGGCCGAAGGGCCTGGCTACCCTGACCGCTGTGACCACGCCGCATGATCGCCCCGTGCCGCCCGCCGCGGATCCCGCCTTCACCCCGCCGAGCCTGGGCCGCCGGTTCGGGGCCCTGATCATCGACTGGGTGCTCTGCCTGCTGGTCTCGAACTTCTTCGCCGACCCGGCACGCGACGGCTGGGCGCCGGTGCTGGTGCTCGTCCTCGAGTACGGCTTCTTCCTCGGCCTGTTCGCGCAGACCCCCGGCATGTACATCACGAAGGTCCGCTGCGTGGCCTGGGCCGACGGCGGCCGGATCGGCCTGTTCCGGGCGTTGCTGCGCGGCCTGCTGCTGGCCCTGGTGGTGCCGGCGCTGCTGATGGACGGGCACCGCCGCGGCCTGCACGACCGCCTCACCGGGTCGGTCGTCACCGCCGCCTGACCGGACTACCCGTGATCGTCTGTCCCTGAGCGGGGCGAACCGGCGGATCCTCCCCGCCCACCGTCAGACGATCACGGGGACCGAGGGCCGGATACGCGTGGAGCCGGGCCCATCGGGCCCGGCTCCACGCGTACGTCTCGGGTCAGCGACCGCGCGTCTGGCGGAAGGCGCCCCGCGGGGGCCGCATGTTCTTCGGGATCGCGCCCTTGGGCATCTGCGGCCGGGCGGTGAGCGCCTTGAGCCGCTTGTCCAGCGAGTTGACGTCCTTGCCGCTGAGGTTGCGCGGCAGCCGCATCAGCGTCATCCGCAGCTTGCGGATCGGCAGCTCGCCCTCCTCCTGGCCGATCACGTAGTCGTAGAGCGGCGCCGAGCCGATCACCTTGGCCAGCCGGCGCTTCTCCTGGCCGAGCAGGCCGCGCACCCGCTGCGGGTTGCCCTCGGCCAGCAGGATCACCCCGGGGCGGCCGATCACCAGGTGCACCATGTCCATCTGGGTGGTGGAGCTGACGGCCGGCGTCACCCGCCAGTCGCCCCGCATGCTCTCCATGATCTGGGCCGCCGCGCCCGGCTGGCCCTCGGCGGCGTTCATCATCGCCTTGTTGGACCGCAGGTTGAGCACGATCAGCAGCGCGAGCAGCGCCAGCAGGATGCCGATCGGCAGCCAGATCCAGCCCCACAGGACCACCGCGACCACGGTGAGCGCGAGCGGGATCAGCACCGCGGCGGCGGCCAGCGGCGCGAACCACCTGTCCTGCTTGGCGGTGAACTTGAACACCAACCCGATCTGCTTCAGCCGCTGGCCGAACGAGACCTTCTCCTGGGGCTTTGCCATGCCCCAGAGTCTAGTGGTCGGGGCCGGCCGGGTTGATCCGCGGCCGGTGGTCGGTGGACTGAGTACCTTACGTCGCCGGCCGGCCGGCTGAGCCCCGGCGTAAGGAGGGTGAGCGGGCGAAGATCAGGCAGCGTGCCCATGCCCCGGGGCCACCTTCGCGCGGAGAGTCAAGGTCAGCAGATGACCGAGACGCACGACAGGAGCCCGACATGTTCGGCAACGACGCGGAATTCATCCTCTCCCTGCACCGCACGCACGCCGCCGAGCTGCGTGCCGAGGCGGCCGCGGACCGGCTCGCCCGGTCGCTGAGCCGCCGCGGCGGACGCGGCTGGCTGGGTCGCCGCCACCAGGCGGGCCGCACCGACGACGCCCGCCGGTGACCGCCCCGGCCCCGCCGGCGGCCGGCGCAGCCCGCCCGGCCGCCGGCTCCGCAAACCCGGCCGCCGGCTCCGCAAACCCGGCCGCCGGTGACCAGTCACCGGCGGCCGGTGTCGTTCCCTCGCCGGACCGGCCCGCCGCGCCGGAGCCGGCCGCGCCGGCCGGTCCCGTGCCGTCGGCGGCGCCCGACCGGTCCGCCCCGGCCGCACCCGCCCCGCCGGCCGCATCGGCCACGCCGGCCGGTGACGCGCCGTCGGCCGGCGGGTTGATCTCCGTGAACGGCGGCGGCGCCGGCCGTGGCATGCTCGGAGCCGTGACCGTACGCGCCGCCAGCACCGTCCTCGTCGGCCGTCAGAGTGAGCTGACGGCCCTGCGCGACGCCCTGGCCCGGGCGCGCACCGGGGAGCCGACCACGGTGCTGGTCGGCGGCGAGGCCGGGGTGGGCAAGACCCGGCTGCTGGAGGAGTTCGGTGGGCTGGCCACCGCCGCCGGGGCGCGGCTGCTCGTCGGCCAGTGCCTGGAGCTGGGCGAGGCGGGCCTGCCGTTCGCGCCGTTCGCCGCCGCGCTGCGCGACGTGCTGCGTCACGACGGCCCGGCCGTCCTCGACGGGTACGAGGCGGAGTTCGCCCGACTGCTGCCGGAGCTGGCCCGGGTTCCCGTCGGGATCGCCGCGCCCGCCGCGGTACCGACCTCCGACGCCCCGCGCGGCTACCTCTTCGACCTGGTCGCCGGGCTGTTCCACCGGCTCGCCGCGGCACAGCCGCTGGTGCTGGTGATCGAGGACCTGCACTGGGCCGACCGGTCCACCCGCGACCTGATCGGCTTCCTGGTCCGGGCCGCCCGCACCGCCCGGCTGCTGCTGGTCTGCACCTACCGCACCGACGAACTGCACCGCGGCCACCCGCTGCGCCCGTTCCTCGCCGAGCTGGACCGCGCCCGTGGTGTCGAGCGGGTCGAGTTGGGCCGGCTGGACCGGGACGGCACCGGAGCGATCCTGGCCGACCTGCTCGGCGCCGAGCCGGCCGCGCGGGCCGTCGACGACGTGCACGACCGCACCCAGGGCAACCCGTTCTTCATCGAGGAGCTGGCCGCCGCCGGCGACCCGATCGGCTGCGCCGCGCTCCCGGACACGCTGCGCGACCTGCTGCTGGCGCGGGTGGACCGGCTGCCCGACGCGGCCCAGCGGGTGCTCCGGATCGCCGCGGCCGGCGGCACCCGCTTCGCCCACCAGCTGATCGCCGAGGTGGCCGGCCTGCCGGAGGCGGAGCTGGAGGACGCCCTGCGCGCCGCCGTCGCCGCCCAGCTGGTGGTGGCCGACCCGGACGGCGACTACGAGTTCCGGCACGCGCTGGTCCGCGAGGCGGTGCACGACGAGCTGCTCCCCGGCGAGCACGCCCGGCTGCACGCCCGGTTCGCCGCCGCCATCGAGGCGCAGCCGCACCTGGTCCCCGCCGGCCGCGCGCCGGCCGAGATCGCCCACCACTGGTACGCCGCGCACGACCACCCCCGGGCGCTGGTGACCGCCCGCGCCGCCGCCCGCGCCGCCGGCGAGCGGTACGCGTACGCGGAGCAGAGCCGGCTGCTGGAACGGGTGCTGGAGCTGTGGGAGCTGGTGCCCGACGCGGCCGACCGGCTCGGCATGGACCACCTCGCGGTGCTGGAGGAGACGCTGACCGCCGCCACCACCGCCGGTGACTACAAGCGGGCGCTCACCCTGGCCCGGGCAGCGCTGGCCGAGGTCGACGCCGACGCCGAGCCGCTGCGCGCCGCCGGGCTGCTCGACCGGCACGCCCGGATGCTGGCCATGCTCGGCAAGGCCGACGGCGCCGCCGAGCTGCGGGAGGCGTACCGGCTGGCCGGGCGGGTGCCGGACGGGCCGGAGCGGCTGCGGCTGCTCGCCGGGATCACCGCCCAGCTCGCCCGGATCGACCCGGTGGACGGCACCCGGCTCGCGGCCGAGGCGCTGGCCGCGGCGCAGGAGTCCGGGATCGACCAGACGCTGCTGCCGGTGCAGTTGGCGGTGCTCTGCAACCGGCGCGGCTCGGCCGACCTCGGGCTGGCCGAGGTGGACCGCGCCGAGCGGCTGGCCCGCGCCACCGGCAACGCCGAGAGCCTGGTCACCGCGCTGGTCTACCGCTCCGACGTGCTCTTCGAGCTGGGCCGGTACGCCGAGTCGGCGCAGGCCGCCGCGGACGGGGTGACCGAGGCCCGCCGGGTCGGGATCAGCCGGTCCACCGGCGCGTACCTGCTCTCCAACCAGGCCGAGGCGCTGCTCGCGCTGGGCCGGTGGACGGAGGCGGAGGAGATCTGCGCCGAGGCGGCCCGGATCGACCCGCCGGGCGTCTCCGGCCTGCACTGGCTGCAACTGCGCGCCGGGCAGCGGCTGGCCCAGGGGCACCCGGGCGCGGACGAGGCGGTCGGCCGGGCGTTGAGCTTCCTGAACCGCCCCTACCTGCACGCGCACCAACGGCTGCCGCTGCTGGAGCTGCGGCTGGAGACGGCACTGGCCGCCGACGACCGTACCGAGGCGCGGCGCGCGGCGGAGGCAGCGCTGGTCGACCCTGACCTGCCCGGCTGCCCCCGGTACGCCTGGCCGGTGCTGACCGCGCTGGCCCGGACCGCCCGGCAGCTCGACGACGAGTCGCTGGTCGCCCGGGTCGCCGCGCTCGCCACGAGCGTTCCGGTCCGGTTCCCCGCCGAGCGGGCGCACGCCGCCGAGCTGGCCGCCACCATCGCCGCCGGGGACGATCCGCTGGCCGCCTGGCGGACGGCGGTGGGCGCGTGGCGCGCCGACGGGCAGCCCTGGCCGCTCGGCCGGGCGTTGCTCTCGCTGGCCGAGGCGGCCGCCGCGGCCGGTGAGCGGGACGAGGTGTCGGCGTCGGTGGCCGAGGTCGCCGCGATCGCCGACCGGCTCGGTGCGCCGCCGCTGGCCGAGCGGGCGGCCACCCTGGCCCGCCGGGTCGGGCTGCGCGGCGCGACCCGGGGCCGCCCCGGCGCCGACCTGCTCACCCTGCGCGAACGCGAGGTGCTGCGGCTGGTCGCCGAGGGGCACAGCAACAGCCGGATCGCCCAGGAGTTGTTCATCTCGCCGAAGACGGCGAGCGTGCACGTGTCCCGGATCATCGCGAAGCTCGACGTGAGCAACCGGGTCGAGGCCGCCGCGCTCGCCCACCGCCTCAACCTCCTCGCCGACCCCGCCACCCCCTGACCCACCCACCTGGGCGGAGCGGGCGCCAGGGGCCTGCGCACTTTCACGGAAAGAGTGGCCATTCCGCGCGGAATAGCCACTCTTTCCGGGAACGAGCGGCTCTTTCCCGGGAACGAGCGGTCGGACGAGGGGTGGCGGGGGAGTCAGGGGTGGGGGAGGTAGATGCGCCAGCCGTCGATGGTGACGGGGGTCAGGCCGCCGGGCTCGGCGCGGGTCCGCTCGTCGAGGCGGGCGGCCAGCGGCGAGCCGACGGGCGCGACCCAGGCGGGTGCCGTCGCCTGCCGCACCGCCCGCCGGTACGGCCGGTAGCGGTCGTGGCCGGGGCTCAGGTCGTCGTCGACCACCGCGCAGACCACGTCCTCGGCGCTGGCGAAGGTGAGCCGGTTGCAGGTCCAGTAGCCGCCGTAGACGTGCCGGACGCCGCGCTCGCGCAGCGCCGCCACGAGTGCGGCGTGCCGGGCCTCGGTGGCCTGCACGGCCGGGGCGGTGCCGATCGCCCCGGCCGTGGCGACGGCGGCGGTGCCGGTGGTCGCCGTGAGCACGCCGACCGCCGCGACCCGGAGCGCGCTCGCCCGTAGGCCCGACCCGGCCGACCACCGTGCCTCCGGTCGGGCGCCTGCCCTCCGGCCAGCATCCCGGGCGTCACCCGCCGGTCCGGCAGCCCGACCGGCAGCGGCCGGCCCGGTGGCCCAGGCGGCCACCCCGGTGCCGGCGGGTCCAGCCGCGGCTCGTGACCTCGCGCCCCGGGCGGCGGTCCAGAGCGGCCAGAGTATGGCGGGCAGGGAGATCAGCAGGCAGGACAGGTAGCGCGAGCTTTCCACCGGGGTCCGCCCGGCGGCGCTGCTGACGGCGTAGACCGCGAGCGTCGCGACGCCGCCCAGCACGAGCGCGAGCCGGATCGCCGCCCCCACCCGTGGGTGCACGTCGGCGTCGCCGGGGCGCCGTACACCCGGGCCGCCGGTCCCGCCCGCGCCCAGCCCGGCGGGTCGGTTGCCGTCCGCGCCGGACGCCGACCGTGCCGCGCCGGATGGCACGGCAGCGGGCGGCTCGGCGCCGCCGGTGCGCAGGGTGCGCCAGGCGATGACGCCGGCCGTCGCGAGCAGCACCGGCAGGGCCGCGGCCCACCAGAGCTGCCAGGTGGCGCAGTGGCTCGGTGAGCAGAAGCCCATGCCGAGCGGCGGCCCGAGCACCAGCGCGCCGTACAGCCGGTCGGCCCAGCCGGCGCTCTGCTCGGCGCCGCCGGCGGTGAGCACGGCGGCGAGCGGGTTACGGCCGGTCAGCAGGCTGTGCCCGAGCAGCGGCGCGGCGCCGAGCACGGCGGCCAGCCCGAGCAGCGCGCCGGCCCGGCCGCGCAGCTCGCGCCGGCGGAACCCGAGCAGCACCGCGCCGGTGGCCGCCACGTACGGCAGCACCAGCGGGTCCACCCAGGCCATCAGCCCGGCCAGGAACCCCCACGCCGCCCAGCGCGGCAGCCGGCGGCCCGGCCGGCCGGCGGCCAGGTCGTACGCGAGCAGGGCGAGCGCCATCCCGGCCGGGTTCATCTCGGGGTAGCCGCCACCGGCGATGAGCTGGTTCTTGACGATCCGGTCGGAGCCGAGCGCGAGCAGCGCGACCACCAGCAGGGCGAACCACCGGTCCCCGGTGAGCCGCAGCGTCAGCCGCCAGGCGAGCAGCACGAACAGCGCGTACAGCGCCAGGGTGGGCAGCCGCAGCCCGAGCACGGACGGCCCGGCCAGCGCGAACACCGGCGCGGCCAGGTACGCCTCCAGCGGCCCCATGTACTCCTGGCCGTAGAACCAGACCGGGAACTGGCGCCCCTGGGCGATGTGCAGCGCGGCCAGGCCCATGGTGGCCTCGTCGCTGTTGGTCGGCGGCGCGTCGTGCAGCAGCAGCCAGAGGCGGTAGCCGACCCCGGCCAGGATCGCCACCACGGTGAGCGGGCCGGCCAGCCGGGCCCACCGGGTGCCCGGCAGCGCGCGTGGCGCGGCGCGGCGCTGCCGGCGTACCCCCGTGGTCATGGGCCGATCATGGCACCTGGCCGGCGGGCGGCCGGGCAGTGGTGCCGGCGGGTCAGCCGGCGGTGCCGACCGCGGCGCCCTCGCGGGCCTCCAGCGCCTGCCGGTAGAGCCGGCCGGCCCGGTACGACGAGCGCACCAGCGGCCCGCTCATCACCCCGGCGAAGCCGATCTCCTCGGCCTCCTCGCGCAGCTCGACGAACTCCTCCGGCTTGACCCAGCGGGTGACCGGGTGGTGCCGGGGGGAGGGGCGCAGGTACTGGGTGATGGTGATCAGCTCGCAGCCGGCCTCGTGCAGGTCGCGCAGCGCCTGGGAGACCTCGGCCCGCTCCTCGCCCATGCCCAGGATCAGGTTGCTCTTGGTGACCAGGCCGGCGGCGCGGGCCTGCCGGATGACGTCCAGCGAGCGCTCGTAGCGGAACGCCGGGCGGATCCGCTTGAAGATCCGCGGCACGGTCTCGACGTTGTGCGCGAGCACCTCGGGCCGGGAGCCGAACACCTCGGCGAGCTGCTCCGGGTCGGCGTTGAAGTCGGGGATCAGCAGCTCGACGCCGCAGCCGGCCTGGAGCGCGTGGATCTGGCGGACGGTCTCGGCGTAGAGCCAGGCGCCGCCGTCGGGCAGGTCGTCGCGGGCCACGCCGGTGACGGTGGCGTAGCGCAGGCCCATCGCGGCCACCGACTCGGCGACCCGGCGCGGCTCGTCGGCGTCGAACTCGGCCGGCTTTCCGGTGTCGATCTGACAGAAGTCGCAGCGGCGGGTGCACTGGTCGCCGCCGATGAGGAAGGTGGCCTCCCGGTCCTCCCAGCATTCGTAGATGTTGGGGCAGCCGGCCTCCTGGCACACGGTGTGCAGCCCCTCGCGCGAGACGAGCCCGCGCAGCTGGGTGTACTCCGGGCCCATCTTGGCCTTGACCTTGATCCACGGCGGCTTGCGCTCGATCGGCGTCTCGGCGTTGCGCGCCTCGATCCGCAGCATGCGCCGCCCCTCGGGGGCGGGCGTCGCGGTACGCGCGGCCGGGCCGGTCGTCGGCGCGGAGTGCTCGATCGTCACGAATCCGAGCCTACGCCCGACGGCCGCCGTCGATGTACGTCGGGCGACCGGCGTCACGCCGCGGGGCTTGTGACGGTCGACACCCGCCCCTCCGGAAAAGGCGTCACATCCGGGCCGGCCGGCCTGCTACCGTGCCCGGCAAAGCTGTGACGGAGCCGAGTAACGGACCGATCCCGCCAGTTGAAGAGAGCCGCCGGTTGCTGCGAGGCGGTCTGGCGCCGGCCCGCGAAGACCCTCCCGAGCTGCGGGAAGAACGGCGCTCGCGCCCAGTAGACTCCGCCCGGCTGGCCCCGGTGAAAAGGCGACGAAACGAGGCCCCCGTCCGCGGGGGCGAAGGTGTGGTGGCACCGCGAGGATCCCGCTCGCCCACGCCTCCCTGGGGATCGCGTTGCGATTGATCGAGGAGGTAACCGCCGTGCAACGCATCCTTTCCGCCCAGCTTCCCGCCCAGGTCGGCGAACCCGTCCGGATCGCCGGCTGGGTGCACCGCCGCCGGCTGCTCAAGTCGGTGGCCTTCCTGATCGTCCGGGACGCCGCCGGGCTCGCCCAGGTGGTGGTCACCGACCCGGCCGCGCGCGCCCAACTGGCGGCACTGACCGAGGAGACCGTCGTCGAGGTCACCGGCACGGCGGTCGCGAACGCCACCGCGCCCGCCGGGGTCGAGGTCACCGCGCCGGTGGTACGACCGCTCGGCCCGCCCGCCGTGCCGCCCCCGTTCGACCTTTACCGGCCGGAGCTGACCGCGAGCCTGCCCACCCAGCTCGACCACGCGCCGGTCGCGCTGCGCCACCCGACCCGGTCGGCGGCGCTGCGCGTCTCGGCGGCGGCCGTGGCCGGTTTCCGCGCCGCGCTCGACGCCCGCGACTTCGTGGAGGTCCACACCCCGAAGGTGGTCGGCTCGTCCACCGAGAGCGGGGCGAACGTGTTCGCGCTGGACTGGTTCGGCCGGCCCGCGTACCTGGCCCAGTCGCCGCAGTTCTACAAGCAGCTGATGGTGGGCGTGTTCGAGCGGGTCTACGAGGTCGGGCCGGTGTTCCGGGCCGAGCCGCACGACACCGTCCGGCACCTGGCGCAGTACACCTCGCTCGACGCCGAGCTGGGCTTCGTCACCGACCACCAGGACGTGATGGCCGTGCTGCGGCACACCCTGGCCGGCATGCTCGACGCCGTGCGTGAGCGCGCCGGTGGGGCGCTGGCCACGCTCGGGGTGTCGGCCCCGGACGTGCCGGCGGAGATCCCGGCCGTGCACTTCACCGAGGCGCTGAAGATCGCCGGCGCGCCGGCCGACGAGCCGGACCTGGCCCCGGCGCACGAGCGGGCGCTGGGGGAGTGGGCGCGGCGGGAGCACGGCTCCGAGTTCCTCTTCGTCACCGGCTACCCGATGGCGAAGCGGCCGTTCTACACCCACCCGGACCCGGCGCGGCCGGCCTACTCCAACGGCTTCGACCTGCTGTTCCGCGGGCTGGAGCTGGTGACCGGCGGGCAGCGGCTGCACCGGCACGGCGACTACCTGGCCGCGCTCGCGGCGCGCGGCGAGCCGGTCGAGCCGTACGCCGGCTACGTCGACGCGTTCCGGCACGGCATGCCGCCGCACGGCGGCTTCGCCATCGGCCTGGAACGCTTCGTCGCCCGCCTCCTGGCCCTCCCCAACATCCGCCAGGCCACCGGCTTCCCCCGCGACCTCCACCGCCTCACCCCGTAACCCCTGCCCACCCGCCCCGTCGTCGTTGATCATGAAGTTGTTGTCGTCGGCACCGGCGTGTCGTGCCGACAACTTCATGGTCAACGCGGGGGTGCGGGGTGGGAGGGGGTGGGGTGGGGGTCAGGCGGGGCCGAGGAGGTCCCAGAGGTTGCCGGTGAGGTCGCGGAAGACGGCGACGCGGCCGTAGGGCTCGGTGCGCGGCGGGCGGACGAACTCGACGCCGGCGTCGACCATCCGGCGGTAGGTGGCGTCGAAGTCGTCGACCTGGAGGAAGAAGCCGACCCGGCCCGCCACCTGGTCGCCGACCGCCGCCTGCTGCCGGTCGCCGTCGGCGCGGGCCAGCAGCAGCCCGGTCCCACCGCCGGGCGGGCGGACCACCACCCACCGCTTGGGCCGGCCGTCGTTGGTCAGCGACGGCGAGTCCTCGGCCAGCTCGAAGCCGAGCACCTCGGTGAAGAACGCGATCGCCGGGTCGTACTCGGCGACGACGAGAGTGACCAGGTCGATCCGGGCTGCCACGGGCGGTCAGGCCAGCAGCGTCGGCAGCCGGCGCTCGACCACCGGCAGCACGTCGGCCACGGTGACCGGACGGCCCAGCTCGGCGGTGAGCGAGGTGACCCCGGCGTCGCGGATGCCGCACGGCACGATCCGGTCGAAGTGGCCCAGGTCGCAGTCGCAGTTGATGGAGAAGCCGTGCAGGGTCACCCCCCGGGCGACCCGGATGCCGATGGCGGCGACCTTGCGGGCCGGGCCCCGGTCGTCCGCCGGCACCCACACCCCACTGCGCCCCTCGACCCGGCCGGCGGCCAGCCCGAACTCGGCGCAGACGTCGATCAGCAGCTGCTCGGTGCGGCGGACGTAGGCGACCACGTCCACCGGGTCGGGCAGGCGCAGGATCGGGTAGCCGACCAGCTGCCCCGGACCGTGCCAGGTGATCTTGCCGCCGCGGTCGACGTCGATGACCGGGGTGCCGTCCAACGGGCGGTCCCACGGCTCGGTCCGCTTGCCCGCGGTGTAGACGCTCGGGTGCTCCAGCAGCAGCACGGTGTCGCCGCGCTCGCCGGCCACCACCGACTCGTGCAGCCGGCGCTGCTCGTCCCAGGCGGCCTGGTAGTCGAGAACACCGGCGCGGACGGCCGTGAGGCCGGGGGTCGTCGTGGTCACGCGTTCCAGCCTAGACCCGTACTCGCCGGTCACCTGGGGTGAGCCGGCTCACCGCGGGTCGCGTCCGGGCGGTGCCGGCGCACGGTCCGACCGGGCGGGATCAGGCCGGCGGGACCCGCCACAGCCACACGTCGTCCACCCGCTGCGGCTCGCCGAGCAGCGCGGTCACGGTGCGGCGCACGGCGTCCTCGTGCACGTCGTACTTCGCCCCGTGCACCTGGTCCGGCAGCACCACGATCTCGACCCGCCAGTACCGCAGGTCGGCCCGCGCCTCGGCGACGGAGCCCTCGGTGATGATCGGCACCAGGCCGTCCCGACCGGCCTGGTCCACCAGCGCGCCGAACGGGCGGGGAATCGGGCCGATCCGGCCCCGGCCGTCCGGCCCGCCCGGACCCAGGAAGAACCCCGACGGGATGGCGAACTCACCCTGCCGGTGCGCGAGCGCGTACGCCTGCCAGCGCTGGCCGTCCGGGTAGATGTCCAGGGTCAGCGGCACCGGGGTGAGCACGCCGCCCGGCGAGACGTACTCCCGCCAGGTGCCGGCGGTGATGAACCGCGGGATCGGCTCGCGCTCGATGGTCAGCAGCGGGGTCGGCACCAACGGCAGCAGCGCCGCGACGAAGCCGATCTGCCAGGCCAGCCGCGTCGACCGGCGTCGGGGCGGGTGGGCCCGCAACTGGTCGACGGCGTACGCCAGCAGCAGCCCGATCATCGGCGTCACCACCAGCGCCAGCCGCGCCGGCAGGGCGGCGTTCACCACCGGCAGTTGCCCGAGCAGGTCGAAGGGCATCGGCAGGTCGGTGCGGCGGCCGTCCACCTTGGCCTCCGGCCCGAAGGAGAGCACCGTGAAGACCACCGCGGTGACGCCGATCGCCCACAGCGTGGCCCGCCGGCCCGGGTCCGCGCGCCGCCACACCGCCACGAAACAGGCCATCGCGAGCACCAGCAGCGGTACGCCGAAGAACGAGTTCTCCTCGGTCGGGTTCGGTGCCAGCCGGGTACCCAGCCCCACCTCGCCGGCCAGCGACCGGCGCGGGTACGCCCCGAACGAGACCACGTCCTCGGAGTGGATCACCGCGTCGAAGCCGGTGCCGTGGAACCGCTGCGGGCCGGCGAAGTGCAGCCAGAGCGGGTAGGCCAGCAGCACCCCGGCGACCACGGCGGTGATCGCCAGCCCGCGCAGGAAGCCGGGCAGCGCGGCCCGGGCCTCGGCACGGCGGGCCGGGTGCAGCGCCCAGACGGCGAGGAAGACGCCGAGCGCGAGCGCGGTGAAGAAGAGCCCCTCGGCCGCGATGGAGAAGGCGACCGCGACGAGCACGCCGAGCACCACCGCGTTGCGCAGCAGGTGCTCCCGGCGGCGCAGCGCGAACACCCGCCAGACCAGCAGCGGCACCAGCCAGCCGGCGGTCCAGTTCAGGTGGGCGTTGGCGTGCGAGACCATGCCGGGGGAGAAGGCGGTGAACAGCGCGCCGACCGCGGCGGCGAGCGGGCTGCGCACCAGGTGCCGGGAGAGCAGCCAGTACCAGGCCAGCGCGGTGGCGACCAGGTTGAGGGTGAGGATCACCAGGAAGGTCGCCGGCGGCCCGATCAGGTAGGTCAGCGGGGCGAAGACCACCGCGTACACGGTGATCGAGGTGTTGACCGCGAGGTTCACCCCGTCCGGCACATTGATCAGGTACGTGAAGAACGGGTTCTCCCCGTGCGTCAGCGCGTGGCCGCCGAAGGCCAGCAGCCACTCGAACAGCGCCTGGTCGCTGGAGTTGACGGTGATGGTGCGGACGTTCGGGTCCCGCCACAGGCCGCTGGTCACCCAGAGGGCGAGCGCCAGCGCGGCCAGCGCCACGTACAGGTCGGCCCGCCGGTCGCGGGCGACGCGCGGCGGCGAGGCGGGCGAGGGCGCCAGGGACGGGGAGGTCGGCACGCAGCGGACGTTACCAACCGGACCTGGACACGCCGGTCAGACCCGAAAGCTCGGCGGCCGGTGTCGGGGCCGGCTGGTCGCCCCGCCGCGCCGACCAGCCGGAACGGCTGCCGCGGCGGCGGGCCGGGGCGGTCGCCGCACACCTCGATGGCAGTGAATGTGTGAGCGCGGCCCATGTCACACCGTCGACACATCGTCGTAACGTCGCGGCAATTCGCGGGTGACCCAGTTCACAATCCCCGACAGGAGGCCCCCGTGCGCCGCTCCCCATCCCTGCTCGCCCGGCTGACCGGCGCCGTCGCCGGGGCCGTACTCGTCGCCGCGGCGGCGCTGTCCGTCGCCGCTCCCGCCCAGGCGGCCAGCCTCACCCAGGTCACCGGCTTCGGCTCGAACCCCGGCAACCTCGCCATGTACGCCTACCGGCCGGACAACCTGCCGGCGAACGCCCCGGCCGTGGTGCTGCTGCACGGCTGCACCCAGAACGCCGCCGGCTACTTCGCCAACTCAGGCTGGCAGAAGTACGCCGACCAGTGGAAGTTCGCCCTGATCGTGCCGGAGCAGAAGTCCGCCAACAACGCCAACACCTGCTTCAACTGGTTCGAGACCGGGGACACCGCCCGGGGCCAGGGCGAGGCACTGTCGATCAAGCAGATGGTCGACCACGCCAGGAGCAGCTACGGCACCGCCGCCGACCGGGTCTACGTCAGCGGGCTCTCCGCCGGTGGGGCGATGAGCGCTGTCATGCTCGCCGCCTACCCGGACGTCTTCGCCGCCGGCTCGGTGATAGCCGGCATCCCCTACCGCTGCGCCACCGGCATGGTGAACGCGTTCTCCTGTATGAGCCCGGGGGTGGACAAGACCCCCGCGCAGTGGGGCGACCTGGTGCGCAACGCCTACGCCGGCTATTCCGGGCCGCGCCCCAGGGTCGCCGTCTGGCACGGCACCAGCGACTACACGGTGGTGGTGGCGAACGCTACCGAGTCCCGGGATCAGTGGACCAACGTGCTCGGCGTGTCACAGACCCCGACCAGCACCGCCCAACTGCCCGGTGGCACCAGCCTCGAGGTGTACGGCAACGAGGCGGTCCGCGTCTACCGGGTCTCCGGGATGGGGCACGGCACCCCGGTCGACCCCGGCTCCGGCGCCGATCAGTGCGGCAGCACCGCCGCGTACTTCCTGGACACCATCTGCTCCACCTACCGGGACGCGCTCTTCTTCGGCCTGGACGGCGGCGGCACCGACCCGACCACCAGCCCCACGGTCGGCCCGACCAGCAGCCCGAGCGCTCCGCCCACCTGCGTCACCGCCAGCAACTACGCGCACGTCACCGCCGGCCGCGCCTACCACTCCGGCGGCTACGCCTACGCCAACGGCTCCAACCAGCGGATGGGCCTCTACAACACCTTCTACACGACCACCCTCAAGCAGACCGCCCCCAACTACTGGGTGATCGGCTGCTGACCCCACCCTCCGCGCCTTGATCATGAAGTTGTTGTCGCCCGCACCGGCGTGTCGCGGCAACAACTTCGTGATCAACCGGGGTGGGGGCCGGGAGGTTGGTCGGTGAGGGCGGCGCGCAGCGCGCTGGCCAGGTCGGGGTGGTGGTAGGTGAAGCCGGCGGCGGTTAGGGCGGCGGGGAGGACGCGGGAGCTGGAGAGGACCTCGACGGAGAAGCCGCCGAGCACCACCTTCAGCGCCAGCGCCGGGATCGGCATGAACGCCGGGCGGTGCAGCTGCCGGGCCAGCTCCCGGGTGAACTCGGCGTTGGTCGACGGGGCCGGACCGACCACGTTGACCGGTCCGGCGACGGTGTCGGAGTCGAGCAGGAACACCGTGGCCGCCAGCCAGTCGGCCATCGAGATCCACGGCCACCACTGCCGGCCGCCGCCCAGCTTGCCGGAGATGCCCAGCCGCATCGGCAGCAGCTGCGGCTTGAGCATCCCGCCGTCGCGGTGCAGCGGCAGGCCGATCCGCATCCGCACCACCCGTACGCCGGCGTCCTCGGCCGGTCGGGTCGCGGCCTCCCAGACCCGGCAGACGTCGGCCAGGAAGCCCTCGCCGGCCGGCGCGTCCTCCTCCACCGCCCGATCGCCGGTGTCGCCGTACCAGCCGACGGCCGACGAGTTGAGCAGCGCCGCCGGCCGGTCCGCCGCCGGCAGGCCGGCGATGGTGATCGCCAGCGTGGTGGTGGTGTCCACCCGGCTCGACCGGATGAGCTGCCGGTACGCCTCGTTCCAGCGCCGGTCGCCGACCCCGGCGCCGGCCAGGTTGACCACCGCGTCGGAGCCGGCGACCACCGCCGGGTCGAGCTGCGCCGCCGACGGGTTCCACTGCCGCTCGTCCGGGCCGCGAGGCGGACGCCGGACCAGCCGGGTGACCTGGTGCCCGTCGGCAACGAGCCGGCCGGCCAGGCGGGTGCCGAGGAAGCCGGACGCGCCGGCCATCAGGATCCGCATGCTCATATCTTCGGATACGGGCGGCGAACCGGATGCGTTGAGCCGGGTGGATCTTCTCTCATCCCACCGGTGACGGCTGCCGCAGGTCGGCCAGCAGCCGCTCGACCTCCGCGTACGCGTCGTCGGGCAGCGGGCCGAGGGCGAGGGTGGCGAAGTTCTCCGCGGCCTGCGCCACCGTGCGGCAGCCCGGGATCGGCACCGTCCGCGGGCTGCGGGCCAGCAGCCAGCCGAGCGCGCCCTGACCGAGGGTACGGCCGTCCGCGGTGAGCGCCGCCCGGATCTGCTCGACCCGGGCCGCCCAGGCCGGCGTCGGCCGCCCGTCGGTGAACCAGACCAGCCACTCCGGCGCCATCCCGCGTACGTCGTCCCGGCCGACCGCCCGGGTCGAGCCGGTGAGCAGCCCCATCGCCAGCGGTCCCCGGTTGAGGCTGGCCAGGCCGTACGCCTCGCAGACGGCCAGTGTCGCGGCGTTGTCCAGCAGCACGGACTGGTCGTGCTGGATCGCCGCGCAGTGCGGCCCGGCCTTCGCGAACGCCTCCGCCGAGGCGGGGTTGTCGGTGCTCCACCCGTACGCCCGGATCTTGCCCTGGCCGACCAGGTCCTCCAGGGTGTCGACCAGGTCGAGCGCGACGGCCGCCGGAAGGTCGTTGATGTGCAGTTGGTAGAGGTCGACGTGGTCGGTGCCGAGCCGGCGCAGCGACTCCTCCAGGCTCTGCACACAGTAGGCGGGGCTGGCATCGGTGCCGGTCCACCGTCGGGTCGCCTCGTCAGCGCGGTTGCCGAACTTGGTGGCGATCACCGCCCGGTCGCGCCGGCCGGCGAGCGCCCGGCCGAGGACCCGCTCGCTGTGCCCGGCGCCGTAGTTGCTGGCCGTGTCGAAGAGCGTGACGCCCGCGTCGAGCGCGGCGTGGATGGTGCGGACGGACTCGTCGTCGTCGACCTCGCCCCAGCCGAACGGCTGGCCGCCGTCGCCCCACAGCGGGCCGCCGATCGCCCAGCACCCCATGCCGAGCGCGCTGACCTCGATTCCGCTGCGACCAAGTGTCCGTGTCATCGTCATGCGCCCAGCCTTCAACCTGGAGCGCGCTCCAGGTCAAGCGTTACGCTGCCGCCATGTCCGGCTACGCCCCCTCCGAAGCCGCCCGGCGCAGCGGCTTCAGCCTCGACACCCTCCGGTACTACGAGAAGATCGGCCTGCTCAGCGGCGTCGGCCGCACCTCGGGCGGGCGGCGGGTCTTCACCGACGAGGACCTCAGCTGGCTGGTGCTGTTCCGCTGCCTGCGCGACACCGGCATGCCGATCGCCGAGATGTGCCGGTACGCCGAACTCGCCCGGGAGGGCGACCACACCGCCGGCGAGCGGAGGGCGCTGCTGCAGCGGCACGCCGAGCGGGTCGAGGAGCAGATGCGCCTGCTCCAGCGCCAGTACGACCACCTCCGCGAGAAGATCCGCTTCTACGACCGCCTTCCCGGCCCCGCCTGACGCTGCCTCGAAGATCGGATGACGTCGCGCGCAGGGGCTGAGCCGGCGGCACGCCCTGCTCGCCGTCAGGCGATCATGAGGCGGCGCGGCTACCTGCGGCCGTGGTCGCCGTGGTCGTGTCGATACCTCTGAGGCATCAATATGACTCAGAGGTATCACGCTCGACCGTCACACTTCCGCCGGAAGGCCGGAAGGCCGGAAGGCCGGAAGGCCGGAAGGCCGGGGAGCCGGGGAGCCGGGGAGCCGGGGAGCCGTCGCTCAGCCGGCGTGGGCCAGGCGGGCGAGCACCGGGGTGAGCGGGTCGAGGGCGTCCGTGCGTACGACGAAGCGGGTGACCCCCCAGCGGCGCCGGTGCTCGGCGACCGCCGCGACGATCTCGTCCTCGGTGCCGATCAGTACGAACGGGGTGGCCAGCAGTTCGGCGATGGTGAGGCCGGTCTCCGCGGCGGTCTGCGCGGCGGCCGCCTCGGCGTCGTCGGTCAGCGCGACCTGCTGCACCAGGGCCTCCAGCACCGGCGGCTCGGCCCGCCCGGCCGCCCCGGCGGCCACGCACTCCAACTGGTGCTCGATCTCCGCCGCCCGCCAGCGCACCTCGTGCTGGTGCCCGTCCGGCAGGGTCCGGCCCAGCCCGGCCAGCCCGACCACGTCGGCGTGCGCGCCCGCCCAGCGCAGCAGCGTCGAGTTCGCCCCGCCGAAGGTCAGCGGGACCCGCCGCTGCACCGGTCGCGGATTGTCCAGCCGGGCGGCCCGCATCGCCAACGCCGGGGTGTCGACGGTGACCTCGTCGCCGTCGAGCAGGGCCCGGACCGCCTCGGCGACGGCGACGCAGCGGCGGACCCGGCCGGCGACGTCGGGACGCTCGCGGCCGACCGCCCGCCACTCGGCCGAGGTGTGCCCGGCGCCGATGCCGAGCCGGGCCCGGCCACCGGAGAGCAGGTCGAGGGTGGCCACGTCCGAGGCGAGCAGCATCGGCTCGCGGACCCCGGCGTTCGACACGTACGACCCGAGGCCGATCGTGGAGGTCACCGCGGCCGCGGCGGCCAGCGCGACGAACGGCGACGCGACCGCGCCGGGGTGGTCGGCGGCGAGCAGCGCGTCGTAGCCGGCCGCCTCGGCCCGCCGGGCCAGGTCGAGCCAGCCGGGGCCGTCGGACGGCTGCGCCTGGAGGGAGAAGATCGCCATTCGCCCACCCTGCCGCCCGCCTGCCCCGGGCGGCCAGCCGAACCGCCCCGTTTCTGCTACCGGCAGACCCGCACCGGGTTACGGCCGTCGGACTGATCGGATCCTGACCTGATCGGCCAATGAGTCGATGTCGCGACGGAGCTTCGGCGTCGAGCCGCGGCGCGGTTGCGAAGGCGGCGATCACCTCTGCGCGCGGCACAAACGTGCGTCGGCGGAGCGGGATGAGCTTGCCGATCGGGGTGCCGTTTCGGGTAATGGTGAAAGACTCCCCGCGCTCGACCCCGCGCATGATCGCGCCCGATTCGTTCCGCAGTTCGCGCTGCGTGATCTCTCTATGAGCGTGCTCAGCCCCACACCGTTTCTAGGGTCATGTGCTACGAAGTGCTACGAAGCAGCGCTTCATGTCGAGGGCTCGTGCTCGGCGTGGTCGTGCCAGCGGGCGCGGACGGCGGCCTCGTGCGCCTCGTGCTCGGCCTTCTCCTGAAAGACCACGTCGCGCAGGGCGCGCCGGGAGTCGGCCATCACGGCCACCTCGACCGTCACCAGGCTCACGCAGATGGCGGTGAGCAGGGTCAACGCGGCGAGCCCGGGCAGGTCCCCGGCGACCGGAATGGCGGCGACCAGCAGCACCACCGCGCCGAGCCGGGTCCAGGAGAGCGTGCGCAGGGTGCGCAGCTGAAAGAGCATGTTCGCAGAGAGGTAGCAGGCCACCCCGCCGAAGAGCAGCGGTACGCCCGGGCCGTGCGGCGGCTCGGTCACCGGCACCTCGGGGTTGGCGATGTCGTGCACGATCTCCTCGGCGCCCAGCGCGAACAGGATGATGCCGGCGATCATCACCAGGTAGAAGTAGGCGTAGGCGTCCCGCGCCATGGCGACCCGGGCACGGCCCTTCGCCACGTGCAGCGCGATCCGGGCGGCCGGCCCTACCACGTCGTAGTGCGCCCACCAGAGCGCGGCGGTGAAGAAGATGCCGAGCACCGCCGCCGCGACGGCCGGCCAG
Organism: Micromonospora sp. CNZ280; assembly: GCF_011759515.1. Taxonomy (NCBI): domain Bacteria; kingdom Bacillati; phylum Actinomycetota; class Actinomycetes; order Micromonosporales; family Micromonosporaceae; genus Micromonospora; species Micromonospora sp. CNZ280. Next base: position 313,714 of record NZ_JAAOYP010000001.1, on the reverse strand, counting down.
GTCGGCGGCTGGCCGAGCAGGTTGCTGCCGACGCCGACCGAGATCACCGACTCGCCCAGAGCGATGATCAGGATGAGGTCGTACCGCTCGGTCCAGTGCTCCGCCGAGGTCACCGTCCAGCCCCAGGCGCCGGCGACCAGGCCCATGCCGTACTGGAGCACGACCACGCTGATCCAGAGGCCGTCCCGCACGCCGCCGGCCAGGCCGGGATCGTCGATCAGCGGTGGGATCAGCGCGGCGCCGACGAGCAGCACCGTGCTGGTCACCAGTTCGGGCGAGTACTTCAGCAGCAGCCGGCGCTCGCCGGGCCGCTCCTTGGCCACGTGCCAGTAGAGCAGCAGGTGCACGCTCCGGATCACCAGGTAGCTGATCGCGACCACCATCGGCCCGGCGGCCATCTCCTGAGTCGGGCCGAACGCCTGGGGCAGCGAGAGCGCGAAGCAGAACAGGGCCGCCATGGCGAGCACCATCAGCGCCGGGACGAAGCCCTCGCCGAGCCGGACCCGGGTGGCCACCACGCAGTGCACCACCCAGACCCACCAGAGCACGGCGAGCACCAGCATGGCGTGCAGCAGGCTGCGGCCGGAGACGTCCATCGCGGTGGCCCGGGTGATGATGAAGAACGAGAAGACGAAGACCAGGTCGAAGAAGACCTCGAACCGGTCCACCCGGGCGCCGGGGGCGATCGCGATGGCCGGGCCCAACCGCCCGCGCCACCGGATGCCACCCATCACCCCACTGTCGCAGCGCGCCCCTCACGTGGGGGCAGGAACGGGCTCAGCCCGCCGCCCGGTACCGCAGTCCGTCCATCATCAGGTCGAGCAGGCGGCTGGCCTGCTCCCGCTGGGCCGGTTCGCCGGCGGCGAGGGAGACCCCGCTCAGCCCGGCCAGCACGTCCTCCGGCCGGACGTCCGGCCGCACCGCGCCGGCCGCGGCCGCCGCGTCGAGCAGCCGGGTGAGCGCGGCGATCAGCCGGTCGCGGCTCTCCGCGTACGGGTTGCTGCCGGCGGCGATCACCTGGCGCAGCGCGTCGGCCATGCCGCGTTTCGTGGCGAGGTAGTCGACGAACCGGTCCATCCACGCCCGGGTGGCCCGGTCGGGCGGCAACTGCCCGAGCAGGTCCTCCGCCGAGTCGCAGAGCTTGGCCAACTCGTTGCGGTACGCCGCCTCGACCAGCGCCTCCCTGGTGGGGAAGTGGCGGTAGAGGGTGCCGATGCCGACCCCGGCGTCCTTGGCGACGGCGTCCAGGGTTACCTCCGCGCCGGGTCGGGAAAACGCCCGTACCGCGGCGTCGAGCAGGCGCTCGCGGTTGCGTCGCGCGTCGGCGCGCAACGGTCGGGGGACATCTCCCGGCACGGCTCCTCCTGGTGTCGTCCGCGGCCGCGGGGCCGGTTGGCAAACGGAGGCTCCTCCGGTTACGCTCGACCGTAGCGGAGGGTCCTCCGCTTCTCATCGTAGCGGCCGGGTGCGGGTCCGCGCCGGGCCGGACAAAGGACGGATCATGACCACCAGCACACCTGTCAGCACGCCCTTCACCCGCGAGAGCACCGCCCTGGAGGTGGTGCGGGGCATCGACCTCGCCGGGCGGCGAGCCGTCGTCACCGGCGGCGCGTCCGGCATCGGCGTGGAGACCGCCCGCGCGCTCGCCGCCGCCGGCGCCGAGGTCACCCTCGCGGTACGCGACCCCGAGGCCGGCCAGCGGGCCGCCGCGGAGATCACCGGCAGCACCGGCAACGACAAGGTCCTCGTCGCCCCGCTCGACCTGGCGGACCTGGCTTCGGTGGCCACCTTCGTGTCGACCTGGGACGGCCCGCTGCACATCCTGGTCAACAACGCCGGCATCATGGCGTCCCCGGAGATGCGCACCCCGCAGGGCTGGGAGATGCAGTTCGCCACCAACCACCTGGGCCACTTCGCGCTGACCACCGGCCTGCACCGATCGCTGGCCGCGGCCGGCGGCGCGCGCGTCGTGTCGGTCAGTTCGGCCGGCCACCTGCGCTCGCCGGTGGTCTTCGAGGACATTCACTTCGAGCGCCGCCCGTACGACCCGTGGCAGGCGTACGGGCAGTCCAAGACGGCCAACGTGCTCTTCGCGGTGGACGCGACCCGACGCTGGGCCGACGACGGCATCCTGGTCAACGCGCTGATGCCGGGCGCGATCCGGACCAATCTCCAGCGCTACGTCAGCGACGAGGAGCTGGACCGGATGCGGGCGCAGAGCGGCGGTGGAGCCGCGCACTGGAAGACCCCGGAGCAGGGCGCCGCCACGTCGGTGCTGGTCGCCACGTCGCCACTGCTGAACGGCGTGGGCGGGCGCTACTTCGAGGACTGCCAGGAGGCCGGCCCGAACCAGCCGGGCACGCGCACCGGCTACGCCCCGTACGCCCGGGACCCGGAGGCCGCCGAGCGGCTCTGGCGGGTCTCGGAGGAGACCCTGCGGGCGGCCTGACCGCCCGCCGAGACGGCGAAAGGGCGCCCCGGTCACCGGGGCGCCCTTTCGCGTCACCGAACTACAGGCCCAGCTCGGCCTCGAAGTTGCCGGCCTCCAGCCGCTCCTTGACCGTGGTCAGGAAGCGGGCCGCGTCCGCGCCGTCGATCAGCCGGTGGTCGTAGGAGAGCGCCAGGTAGATCATCGACCGGACGGCGACCACCTCGCCCAGCTCCGGGTCGTTGACCACGACCGGACGCTTGACCACGGCACCCGTGCCGAGCATCGCCGACTGCGGCGACGGCACGATCGGGGTGTCGAACAGGGCGCCCCGGCTGCCGGTGTTGGTCAGGGTGAAGGTCGCCCCGGCGATCTCGTCCGGGCTGATCTTGTTGGTCCGGGTCCGCTCGGCCAGGTCGGCCACCCGCTTGGCGATCCCGCCCAGGTTCAGGTCGCCGGCGTTGTGGATGACCGGCACCAGCAGGCCCCGCTCGGTGTCCACGGCGATGCCGAGGTGCTCCGCGTCCGGGTAGGTGATCGTCCCGCCCTCGAGGTCCATCCGCGCGTTGACGATCGGGTACGTCTGCAGCGCCTCGACCGCCGCGAGGGCGAAGAAGGGCAGGAAGGACAGCTTCACGCCGTGCCGCTGGAGGAAGGAGTCCTTGGCCTGGGCCCGCAGCTTGGCGATCTTGGTGACGTCCACCTCGATCACCGTGGTGAGCTGCGCCATCTCGTGCAGCGACTCGTGCATCCGCTTGGCGATGGCCGCGCGGATCCGCGGCAGCTTCTCGGTGGTGCCCCGCTTCGTGCTCGGGGTCGGCTTCGCGGCCGGCTTGGCCGGGGCCGCCGCCGGCGCGGGCTGCGCCGGAGCCGGAGCCACCTTCGCCGCCTTGGCCCGCTCGGCCGCCTCCAGCACGTCCTGCTTGCGGATCCGGCCACCCACGCCGGTGCCGTTGACCGAGGACAGGTCGACGCCGTGCTCGCTGGCCAGCTTGCGCACCAGCGGGGTCACGTAGCCGGCCGCCTCCTCGCCGCCACCCTGGGCGGGCGCGGACGGGCGCTGCGGCTGCGGCGTCGGCGCCGGCGGCACCGCCCGCTGCTCGGCCTGCGCCGGCCGGGCCGCGGTCTCGGCCTCGGCCGCCGGCTCGTTGTAGGACATGCCCGGCGTCGGCTCCTGCACCTGCGGCTCGGGCTTCGGCTGCGGCTTGGGCTCGGGCTTCGCCTCGGCCTTGGGCTCCGGCTTCGGCTCGGGCTTCGCCTCGGCCGGGGCCGCGCCGGCGGCACCGATCACGGCCAGCTCGGCGCCGACCTCGGCGGTCTCGTCCTCGGCGACCTTGATCTCCAGCACGGTGCCGGCGACCGGGGACGGGATCTCGGTGTCCACCTTGTCGGTGGAGACCTCCAGCAGCGGCTCGTCCACCTCGACGGTCTCGCCGACCTGCTTGAGCCAGCGGGTGACCGTACCCTCGGTGACGCTCTCGCCGAGGGCCGGCATGGTGACCGGGGTGCCCCCGCCCGACGGCGCCGGGGCGGCCTGGGCCGGCGCCGGCTCCTCGACGGCCGGCTGCTCGGCCTCGGCCTGCGGCTCCGCGGCCGCCTCGGCGGCCTGCTCGGCCGGCTGCTCCTGCTGCGGGGCGGCCTCGCCGCCGCCGGCGGCCTCGCCCTCACCGGAGATCACGGCCAGCTCGCTGCCGACCTCGGCGGTCTCGTCCTCGCCGACCACGATCCGGCTCAGCACGCCCGCCGCGGGGGACGGGATCTCGGTGTCGACCTTGTCCGTCGACACCTCGAGCAGCGGCTCGTCGACCTCGACGGTGTCGCCCTCCTGCTTGAGCCAGCGCGTGACGGTGCCCTCGGTGACGCTCTCGCCGAGCCGGGGCATGGTGACCGATACCGGCATCTCTTAAGACTCCTTCATTCCCCTGGTGCGATCTCGCCCGTCTGCCGCCGGACGCCGCGGAATCAGTTCTCGATCAGGCGTGCGCGTGCAGCGGCTTGCCGGCGAGGGCCAGGTGCGCCTCGCCCAGGGCCTCGTTCTGCGTCGGGTGGGCGTGCACGAGCTGCGCCACCTCGGCCGGGTAGGCCTCCCAGTTGTAGATGAGCTGTGCCTCGCCGACCAGCTCACCGACCCGGGCGCCGACCATGTGGACACCGACCACCGGGCCGTCCTCCAGCCGGACCAGCTTCACGAAGCCGGCCGTCTTGAGGATCTGGCTCTTGCCGTTGCCACCCAGGTTGTAGTTGTAGGTCTTGACCTTGTCGGCGCCGTACTGCTCCTTGGCCTTCGCCTCGGTGAGGCCGACCGACGCCAGTTCCGGGTCGGAGTAGGTGACCCGCGGGATGCCGGCCTCGTCGATCACGGCCGGGTTCTGGCCGGCGATCTCCTCGGCCACGAAGATGCCCTGCTGGAAGCCGCGGTGCGCGAGCTGGAGGCCGGGCACGATGTCGCCGACCGCGTAGACGTTCGGCACACTGGTGCGCAGCCGCTCGTCGGTCAGCACGTAGCCGCGGTCCATCTTGACGCCCTGCTCCTCGTAGCCGAGGTTGGCGGTGTTCGGGCCGCGGCCGACGGCCACCAGCAGCAGCTCGGCCTCGACGGTCTCGCCGCCGGCGATGGTCACCTTGACGCCGTTGTCGGTCTTCTCGACCTTCTCGAACGGCTTGCCGACCTTGAAGTTGATCTTCCGCTTCCGGAAGGCCCGCTCCAGCGCCTTCGACGACTCCTCGTCCTCGGCGGCCACCAGCCGGGGCAGCGCCTCGATGATCGTCACGTCCACGCCGAAGGACTTCCACACGCTGGCGAACTCGACGCCGATCACGCCGCCGCCGAGCACGATCGCCGAGGACGGGACCCGGTCCAGGGTCAGCGCGTGGTCGCTGGTGATGATCCGCTCGCCGTCGATCGCCAGGCCGGGCAGGCTCTTGGCGTACGAGCCGGAGGCCAGGATGACGTTGCGGCCGGTGTAGCGCTTGCCGTCGACCTCGACGACGTTCTTGCCGACCAGCTTGCCGGCGCCGGCCACGAAGGTGATGTTCTTGGCGCCGCCGACCAGGCCCTGCAGACCCTTGTAGAGCCGGGCGATGACGCCGTCCTTGTACGAGTTCACCGCCGCCATGTCGATGCCGACCAGCTCGGCCTTCACGCCGAACTGCTCCGACTCGCGGGTCTGGTCGGCGATCTCGGCGGCGTGCAGCAGGGCCTTGGTGGGGATGCAGCCGTTGTGCAGGCAGGTACCGCCGAGCTTGCCCTTTTCGACCAGCGCGACGGAGAGGTTCAGCTGGGCGGCCCGCAGCGCCGCCGCGTAGCCGCCGCTGCCACCTCCGAGGATGACGATGTCGAAGGTTGCGTCGTTCGGCTCGCTCACGTCCAACTCCCAGGTCGCGTCGCTGCATCGGGGGTCACGGCGGGGTCGCACGGACACACCCCACCTCGGTCATCTTGTCACCACCGGGCACAGGGCGCGTAGTGAGGTGCCCAACGACACGTCCGTGACACGTACGCTTGGCGCGACCTTCGATGGACGCAGTGTGGGGAGACGGTCGGTGGGACTGTTCCGACGACGCAAGCAGGCGCGCGCGACGAGCCTCGACCGCGCCGCCGACCGCGCCGATCTGGAGCACCTTGAGAACTTTGTCCGGACCAGGCGTGGGGTCGAGGCGTACATCGAGCCGCGGACCACGGTCACGGAGACCACGGTGATGCTGATCGCCGACGACGGGGAGTGGACCCGCCGCCGGATCGACGGCCCGGACGGCGCCCGCCGGTTCGCCCACCGGATGGGCATCCCGGTCTACGACGTCCGCCTGATGGGCTATCCCCAGCGGATGCGCGACTTCAACGAACGCCGCAAACGCCGCCCCGACCTGTACTGACCGCTCCGCACCGCCCCGCCGCACACCGCGCGGCCCCCGGCCCCCGGCCGGGCGCCGGGGGCCGCCCCCGTCGGAAGGCGGCTCGAACACGGAAAGAGTGGCCATCCCGGGCGGAATGGCCACTCTTTCAGTGAACGTGCGCGGATCTTGGCCGGCGCGACGGGGTCGGGTCAGCCGTTGGCGGCGATGTCGTCGACCAGGTGGACCAGGGTGCGGACCGGGACGCCGGTGCCGCCCTTTGTCCAGTAGCCGGTCGGCTCGCCCGAGTGGTAGCCCGGCCCGGCGATGTCGATGTGCGCCCAGGCCACGTCGTCGGCGACGAACTCGCGCAGGAACACACCGCCCTGGAGCATGTGGCCGGCCCGGTCCATCCCGGCGTTGACCTGCGAGATGTCGGCGACGTCGGAGTCCATGCCCTTGCGCACGTCGTCCGGCAGCGGCATCGGCCAGGCCGGCTCGCCGGTCGCCTCGCCGGCGGCCTTCACCCGCTCGCACAGTTCCGGGCTGCCCATCACGCCGGCGATCTTCTTGCCCAGCGCGATGACCTGCCCGCCGGTCAGGGTGGAGGTCTCGAAGAGGTAGTCGCAGCCGTCCGCGCAGGCGCGGGCGATGGCGTCGGCCAGGATCATCCGGCCCTCGGCGTCGGTGTTGAGCACCTCCACCTTCTTGCCGTTGAACATGCTGATCACGTCGCCCGGCCGGTACGACGTGCCGGACGGCATGTTCTCCGCCATCGGCAGGTACCCGGTCACCGCCACGGACGGCTTGAGCGCGGCGATCGCCAGCATGGCGGCGCCCACCGCAGCGGCGCCCGCCATGTCGGACTTCATCTCCCACATGCCCTGGGCCGGCTTGATCGAGATGCCGCCGGTGTCGAAGGTGATGCCCTTGCCGACCAGGGCGACCCGCTTGCCGGTGCCGCCGCCGGCCGGGGTGTAGCTGAGCTTCACCAGCCGCGGCGGAGCCTCCGAACCCTGGCCGACGGCGATGATGCCGCCGTAGCCGCCGGCCCGCAGCGCCGCCTCGTCCAGCACCTCGACCTCCAGCCCGGCCTCCCGGGCGGCGGTGGCCACCGCGTCGGCGAAGGCCGGCGGGCGCAGCTCGTTCGGGGCGGTGTTGACCCAGTCGCGGCTGCGCCGGACCGCGCCGGCGACCGCCTGGGCGCGGGCCACCTCGGCCTGGGCGGCGGCGTCGCCTGCGTCCGGCACGGCGACCAGCACCTCGGCCACCGGCTCCCGGCGGGTCGGCTGCGGCCGGGTCTTGTAACCGGCGAACCGGTAGCCGCCGAGCAGTGCGCCCTCGGCCACCGCGCGCAGTGCGGTCGCGGCGTCGGCGTCGTCGGGCATCGGCAGGGCGAGCGCCACCCGAGGCGCGCCGGCCAGGGCGCGGACGGCCGCGCCGGCGGCCCGGCGCAGGGTCTCCGGCGCCGGGGCGGCGCCGGAGGGCTCCGGGCCGAGCCCGACGGCGGCGATCACCGGGGCGGTCACCGTGCCCAGGGTGGCCAGCTTGACCACCTCGCCGGTGCCGCCGGTCGCGCCGAGCAGCGCCAGCGTCTCGGTCAGCTTGCCGTCGAAGGCGGCGGCGATGCTCTCCGCGCCACTGGCGAGTAGCAGGGTGCCGGCGAGGCCGCTGGTGGCGTCCTGCTCTCCGGTCTGGCTGTGCACGCCGATCACGATCGCGTCGACGGCAAGCTCGGCGGGGTCGGTGTCGACCAGGCTCAGGGTGGTGCTGGGCGATGTCACTGAAGCTACTCCGGGCGGGCCGGGCCGGCCGCGTCGTCGCGTACCGGCGATGAAGGTCTCCGGCGGACCGTACCCGCCGGACGTCGGGGCTGTCCCGCCGACGGCTCCGGCGGGTCCCGCCGATGCTAACCAGCCGGTGCGCTGCCGGTAAGTTGCCACCCATGACCGACGTGACCTCCGACGCCGCGGCGACCCGGCTGCGCCGTTCCCCGCTGCACGAGCGGCACACCGCTCTCGGCGCCAAGTTCGCCCCGTTCGGTGGCTGGGAGATGCCCCTCGAGTACGCCGGCGGCGGGGTGCTCAAGGAGCACACCGCGGTGCGTACCGCGGTCGGCGTCTTCGACGTCTCGCACCTGGGCAAGGCGCGGGTGACCGGCCCCGGCGCGGCGGAGTTCGTCAACGCCTGCCTGAGCAACGACCTGGGCCGGATCGGGCCGGGCCGGGCGCAGTACACGCTCTGCTGCGACGACGCCACCGGCGGTGTGGTGGACGACATCATCGCCTACCTGCACGGCGACGACCACGTCTTCCTCATCCCGAACGCCGCGAACACCGCCGAGGTGGTGCGCCGGCTGCGCGCCGCCGCGCCGCCGTCGGTCACGGTCACCGACGAGCACGAGGCGTACGCGGTCCTCGCCGTTCAGGGGCCGCGCTCGGCCGAGCTGCTCGGCGCGCTCGGCCTGCCCACCGGGCACGAGTACATGAGCTTCTCCACCGCCACCCTGGACGGGGTGCCGCTGACCGTCTGCCGCACCGGCTACACCGGTGAGCTGGGCTTCGAGCTGGTGGTGCCGGCCGAGCACGCGGTCGCGGTCTGGGACTCGCTCTTCGCCGCCGGTGCGGCGTACGAGCTGCGCGCCTGCGGGCTGGCCGCCCGGGACACCCTGCGCACCGAGATGGGGTACCCGCTGCACGGGCAGGACCTGTCGCTGGACATCACCCCGGTGCAGGCCCGCTCCGGCTGGGCGGTCGGCTGGGACAAGCCGGCCTTCTGGGGCCGCGACGCGCTGCGCGCCGAGAAGGCGGCCGGCCCCCGGCGTACGCTGCGCGGCCTGGAGGCCGTCGACCGGGCGATTCCGCGCCCCGGCATGACGGTCCACCTCGCCGACACGCAGGTCGGCGCCATCACCAGCGGCACCTTCTCGCCGACGAGGAAGCAGGGCATCGCCCTGGCCCTGCTGGACACCGCCGCCAACCTGGCCGACGGCGACCTGGTCGAGGTCGACATCCGCGGCCGCCGCGCCCAGATGCGCGTCACCCGTCCCCCCTTCGTCAACCCCTCGGTCAGGTAACCGCCCGCGCCCCGCCCCGGTCGCGGTGGTCCACGTGGTGCCTTCCGGCCCGAGCCGGTTGGCCACCACGGCCGGTCGGGCGGGGAGCGGCCGGGCCGACCCGGTCAGGACTGGTAGGGCGGGGCGACGCCCCAGCCCCAGCGGGGCACCGGGGCCTGGCGGACGGGGTCGGCGTCGGGTCGGGAGTTGGCCAGTGCCAGCCGGGTGCCCCACTCCAGGTAGCCGACGAAGGCGGCGCGGAACTCCGGATCGTCCGGCAGGCCGACCTCGTCGGCGGCGTCCGTCATCAGGCTCACCCACCGGCGCCGCTGCGCCTCGGTGATCCCCAGCCGGAGGTGGTGGCCGAGCATGTGCGGGTAGCCGCCGTGCTCGGCGGTGTAGGTGGCCGGCCCGCCGAAGACCTCGCCGAGCCACACCGCCACGTTCCGGGGGTGGTCCGGGGCCATCCGGGCGAACACCGGCGCGAGCAGTTCGTCGGCGCGGACCAGACGGTAGAACGCCTCGCACAACCGGGTGAGGGCGGCGTCGCCGCCCGCCCACTCGTACAGCGTGGGCGGCGCGGCACCACCGGGCCCGGCGACCGGAGTGGCCTGGTAGTGCCGCATCTCCTCGATGTTCCCGACGTACGGCTTGATCTCCGCGAAGAAGGCGCCGAACCGCGGGCCGGCGCGGAATCCGCGCAGATGGTCGTCGACCGACGTCCAGGTGATCCGCAGGATGTGGCAGTCGGGATCGTCGAGGCAGCGGCTCAGCTCGTAGTCGATACACTCCGCGGCGGCGCCAAGCGCCGTGGCGGCGCGGGTGTAGGCCGCCTCGAACTCGTCCCGGAGCTGTGGCGGGACCCGGTACCTGACGTACTCGATGATCATGTGGAAAGCCCACCACGCTCCGCGTGATTGATCAAGTACGCACCGTTCGGTAAGTATCTGGGAGGCGTGCCGATGAGGCGGTACCACTGCCCGGTGGAGCTGGCCGTCGACGTGATCGGCGGAAAGTGGCGGCCGGTGATCCTCGCCCACCTCAAGGAGGGCGTGCACCGCTACGGCGAGCTGCGCCGCCGGATGCCGGAGGTGAGCGAGAAGATGCTGGTCCAGCGGCTGCGCGAGCTGGCGGCCGACGGCCTCGTCGAACGGCACGACCACGGGACGAACCCGCCGCACGTGGAGTACCGGCTCACCGAGGAGGGCCGCAGTCTCGGCCCCGTCCTGCAGGCCCTCTACGACTGGGGCGCGGCCCGGGCCGGTCGTACCGGCACCCCCATCATCGACCCCGCCCCGCCACCGGCGAGTCGATCATGAGGTTGGCGGCGCCAAGGGATCGACATCGCCGCCAACCTCATGATCAACGCCGAGGACGGGTCGGGCGGTGCGCAAGGGGGGTCAGGGGGTGGGGGGCTCGCCGGCGTCGAGGACGGCCTGGGTCCAGCCGCCCTCGATGACGCCGGTGCCGTCCAGCAGGGCCCAGTCGACGACGTCGGCGGTTTCCACCACCACGGCCGCGCCGATCCGGACGGTCGGGTCGGTGTGCGCGTCGCTGGCGCTGGCGCCGACGATCCGCTCCGGCGACTCCCACGAGGTCACCCCGGCCCAGACGAACTCCGGGCCGTCGTCGCCGGGCAGGCCGTACTTGACCACCAGTTGGGCCTCCGGCGGCAGTTGGCCGGTGACGAACCGGGCCCGGATGTCGCCCAGCCCGGCGCGGGCGGTGGCGACCGCCCGGCTCATCGCGTCGCCCGACCGGGCGTAGCGCACGTCCGGCTGGATGCCGGAGAAGAGGGTGGCGCAGGCGGCGGCGTAGTAGCGCCCCGCCGGCCCCGGGTGCCCGGCGGGCGGGTGCAGGCTGAGGAACGAGTCGGCGTCCGGGTCGGTTGCCGGGTCCAGCTCCAGCCGCAGCAGCACCGGCGCGGTCGCCCCGTGCTGCTCCGGATTGCCGTACGCCACCGCGATGTCGTGCCCGGTCACCGTGGCCAGTACCGGTAGCTGCACGAACGCCGGCACCTCCTCGCCGGCCAGCCCGTCGGTCCAGTCCCGCAGCAGCCGCCGCGCGGCGCCGGTCATCACCGCGCCCCAGGCCCGGGTGAGGTGGTCCGGCACCCCCTGGGTCTGCAGCTCCAGCAGCCCGAACCGGCGCAGCCCCTTGGTGGTGAACCAGAGCCCCTCGGCGTCCGAGGAGTACGGCACCAGCACCCAGTCGACCAGCCGGATCCGCCCCTGCTCGTCGGGGAGCGAGCGCAGCGCCGTCGCCGGGTCGAGGAACTGCAACCCGAAGACGTCCACCACGTCGCCGTGCACCGACTCGGCGACCGCGGCGGCCACCGCCCGCGCCGCCCACTCGTGCGCCGGTGGCCAGCCGGGCCGGTACTCGGCCTGCACCACCACCAGGTGGCTGGCCGCGGCCAGCCGGTCCAGCTGCGCCTCGCTGGCGCCGAACGCGGTGAGCAGGTCCGGCGGCAGCTCGGGGAACTCGCCCACCGGCCGGGTGTCCACGCTCATCAGCGGGCTGTCCAGCATCTGCCGGGCCAGCCCGTACACCGGCTCGGCCAGCCGGCCCTTCAGCGCCTGCACAGCGGTCTTCGCACCGACCCTCGGCAGCCCGGCCATCGGCACCAGATAGGTGGCGCTCAGCGACTCCGGCACCGGTACGGGCAGGAAGTCGTCAGTGATGAGCATGATCGTTCCCCCGGTCGGCCGCGCCGTGCTGTCGTGGGAGAACGCTACCCGCCGCGGCGCGCCGGACTCAGCCGGACAGCACGAGTCCCAGGTAGACCAGCGTGGTGACCAGTTCCACGGTCGCGCCGAGCACGTCGCCGGTGATCCCGCCGAGCCGGCGTACCACGTGCCGCAGCAGCGCCGCCGCCACGGCGAGGGCGGCGCCGACGGCGAGCGGCCCCTGCCACGGGCGGTCCGGCACCGCGGCGACCGCCACCAGCGCGACGGCGGCCGTGCCGGCGACCAGCGCGACCGGCCCGACGGTGCCGGCGACCAGCGCGCCCAGCCCTTCCGGCCGGGCTGCCGGCACGCCCCGCCGGCAGGCCACGGCGACACCGAGCCGGCCGGCGGCGGTCGCCGCCACCACCGCGGCCAGCGCCGCCGGCCACGACCGTCCGGCCAGCTCCGCCAGCGTCGCGGCCTGCACCAGCAGTACGACCACCAGCGCGGCCACCCCGAACGGCCCCACGTCCGGCTTCTTCATGATCTCCAGCGCGGCCGCCCCCCGCCGGTACGACCCCAGCGCGTCCACGGTGTCGGCCAGCCCGTCCAGATGCAGGCCCCGGGTGAGCAGCGCGCCCGCGCCCACGGTCACCCCGGCGGCGACCAGCGGCGGGGCGACCGCGACCAGGAGCAGCAGCAGCCCGGCGAGGAGCGCGCCGAGCAGCGCCCCCACCGCCGGGGCCAGCGCCATCGCCGTGCCCGCCACCGCCCGGTCGATCCGGCCGGCGCGCACCGGCAGCGTGCTGAAGGTGGTCAGCGCCAGCCGCGCCCCGTCGGCGAGCCGCCGGTCAGCCGGCACGCCGGCCGGACGGGTCGACCGGCTGGCCGTCCGGTTCGGTGGTGGTCGGCCCCGGCCCGGCCGGCTCCGGCTCGACGAACTCGTGCTGCTCGTCCTCCTCCTCGTCCTCGCCCGGCTCCTCGTGGTCGGAGCCGCCGCCGGTGAGCGAGGGGTGGGTGGGCAGCGCGGCGGCCAGCGCCAGCACCGAGCGCAGCAGCGGGAGCGCGGCCAGCGCGTTCGCCCCCTCGCCTAGGTCGAGCCGCACGTCGAGCAGCGGGGTCAGGCCCAGCACGTCGGCGGCGAGCCGGGCGGCCGGATTCCCGCCGTGGTCGGCCAGCAGGCACCAGTGCCGGGCCTGCCCGGCCAGGTCCCGGCTCACCATCCCGGCGGCCAGCCCGACCGGGCCGTCCAGCATCACCGGCACCCGGCGGGCCGTCGCGCCGAGCAGCACGCCGGTGGCGATCGCGATGTCCCCGCCGCCCAGCTCGGCCAGCACGTCCTTGGCGCCGCGCGGGGAGCGGCGGGTACGGTGCAGCGCGTCGCGGACCGCCGCGCACCGCTTCATCCAGGCCGCGTCGTCGATCTCGCCCGCGTCGGTCAGCACCCGGCCGAGCACCGCGGGCGGTTCCGCGCCGGCCGTCGCGGCGAGCACCGCCGCCGCCGCGGCCTCGGTGCCGGCGCCGCACGCGGCCAGCACCAGCAGCCGTACGCCCGCGTCGGCGGCCTGCTCGGCGAGCCGCCAACCCTCGCGCAGGGCCGCTTCGACCTGCTCGCCGCTGAGCGCCGGCTCGGCCTCCATCGGCGCGGCCGCCGGCGCCGCCACCACCTGCAGGCTCGCGCCGCATTCGGCCGCCAGCCGGGCCAGCGCGCCCTCGCCGGTGCGCGCCTGCCGGGCCCGCCGGGCGGACTCGCCGGCCACGGTGCCGGCGGCCGCCCCGCCGGCGTGGTCGCCGTGCAGCAGCAGCACCCGCACCGCGCCCCACGGGGCCGGGGTCGGGGTGCCCTGGGTGGCGGCGGCGAACCCGACCACCCGCTCCAGCACGCCGAGCCCGGCGCCGGGCACGTCCAGCGTGGCCAGCCGCTCGATGGCCTGCGGGCCGGCGTACTCGTCGGGCATGGGCAGTTCCATGCCGGGCTGGATGACCAGGCCGGTGGCGACCATCGGCAGCGCCATGGTGGGCGCGGCCCACGGCGTGGCGGGCTCGGCGGGCGGGGCGGCCGGCGGCGGCACCGCGGGGGTCAGCACCTCCGGCAGCGCGGCCGGCTCGGCCGCGACGGCCGCGCCGTTGACCGCCGGACCGGCCGGGGCGGGGCCGGCCTGGGCCGGCACGGTCGCCGCCCGTGCGGCCGGGGTGGGCTTGAGCCAGGCCGGCTGGCCGGCGACCACCAGCACGACCCCGTCGCAGGCGTCGGCGACCGCCCGGTTGGCCGCGCCGAGCGCGTCGGTGAACGCCCGGCCGAGCGGGGTGGTCGGCACCAGCGAGAGCCCGACCTCGGGGCTGACCAGCACCAGCCGTGCCGCGCAGGAGCGCACCGCGGCGGCCAGTTCGGCGATGGTGGCGGTGTCGTCGGCCGGCTGGTGGGCCGGGTCCAGCAGCACGGTCACCCAGCCGCCGAGGTCGTCGACGAGCAGCGTCTCGTTCGGCTCGGCGGTGGCGATCACGTCGGCCAGCCGGCGCGGGTCGGTCGCGGTCTCCTCGGTGCTCCACGTCTCCGGGCGGCGGGCGCGGTGCGCGGCCAGCCGGGCGGCCCATTCGGCGTCCTCCGCGGACGCGTCCGCGGCGGTGGCCACGTAGCGGACCGTGGGCGCGTCGGCGACCAGGGACTCGGCGAACTCCGACTTGCCGGACCGGATGCCGCCGAGCACCAGGACCGTGTTCCACCCGTCAACGGACATGCCCGTACCTTAAGGCCGCCCGGCGCCCGCCCGCCGGCCGGCCCGCGTGCCGGCCGGCCGCTGCCGGCGGACCGCGCAGCCCGGCCGGGGCAGCGGCCGCCGGCGGTCAGCCGCAGTGCTCGAAGCCGCTGCCGTAGCTGGCGCCGCCGGTGGACCCGCCCCACTTCACGCACACCCCGGCGGCCTTGGCCTTCACCGGCCCCGCGTAGTACTCGAACGACCCGCTGTCGGTGCTGCGGGCGCGGCCCTGCACCTCCAGGTACGCCGAGGCCGCGGTCTTCGTGCCGACCGCGGTCTCCTTCATGGTCACCACGCAGTTGTAGCCGGTGCCGGCGTGGTAGAGCAGGTACACCCGCCCCTTGCGGACACCCGAGACGGTCAGCGACGCCGAGTCGATCACCTGGTAGCCGCTGCCGCACGCCTGGGCCGGCGTGTACGGGTTCGGCTTCTCCGGTCGGCTGGTGCTCGGCGTGGCGCTCGGCTGGGTGGTGGTGCCGCCGGTCGGCGCCGGCGCGCCCGGCGTCGGGGTGGTGGACCGCCCGGGCGCGGCGGACGGTGCCGGGCTGGCGGACGCGCTGCCGCCCGGCGCCGGCTCGGTGCGCAGCCGGCCGTTGCCGTCGGTGGCGACCGGGGCGGGCTCGCCGGAGGCCGGCGCGACCGAGCCGCCGGTGAGCGCGGCCGGGCGTTCCCCGTCGCCGGGATCCCCGGCGAAGAGCGTCGTCGCCGCCACCACGCCGACCACGAGCAGCAGCACGGCGCCCGCCGCGCCGACCAGCGCGATCCGGCGCCGGCCCGGCCGCGGCTCGACCGCGTCCTCCCGGGTGGGCGGCAGCCCCCAGGCGTCGGCGCCGGGCTGACCCGGCGCGGGCGCCGGCGGGCCGGCCGGGGCCCGGCCGGGCGCGAAGCCGGCGGCCGGGAAGCCGGACGGCGGGCCGCTTGGCGGCGACACCGGGGCGGGGTGGGCTCCGGAGGGCGAGACCGGTGCGGCGGCCGGTCCGGAGGGCGAGACCGGTGCGGCGGCCGGTCCGGAGGGGGAGACCGGTGCGGCGGCGGGCCCGAACGGCCACACCGGCGCGGTGGTCGGTGCGGAGGGCGGCGGTGGGACCGGCCCGGGCGGCGAGATCGGCGCGGCGGCGCTCCCCGTCGGCGGGCCGGGTGGCCCGGCGAGGTGCCCCGCCGGAGCGGGCGTGGCCGGTGACTGGCCGCCGCCGGCCGTACCGGTGAACGAGCCCGAGTGGCTCACGGCCGGCGGCGGCGTCGGGGCGGCCGGACCGGCGCCGGAGACCGGCTCGGCGGCCAGCGGCGGGGTGACGGCGGGCGAGGGGCCGGCGACCGCCCACGGCGGGCGGGCCGAGACCGGGATCGACGCCAGCGTGGCGTCCCGGGTCTCGGCGGCGGCCTCGGCGAGCGCCGCCGCGCTCGGGTACCGGTCGGCCGGGCGCTTCGCCATCGCCCGCTCCACCAGCGCGACCACCGCCGGCGGGGTGCCCGCCGGCAGCGGCGCCGGCTCGTCCTGCTGGTGCCGCAGGGCCACCTGCAGCGGGTTCTCGCCCTCGAACGGCGGCCGCCCGGCGAGGCAGAAGTACGCCACCGCCCCGAGGGCGTAGACGTCGGTCACCGGCGAGACCGGCTGACCGGTGGCCTGCTCCGGCGACATGTACGTGGCGGTGCCGAGCATCGTGTTGGCGGCGGTGATCCCGGCCGTGCTGCCGGACCGGGCGATGCCGAAGTCGACCAGCACCACCCGGCCGTCGGGCTTCACCAGCAGGTTGCCCGGCTTGACGTCCCGGTGCACGATGCCGGCCAGGTGCGCGGCGTGCAGCGCCTCGGCGGCCTGCGCCACCACCGACATGGTCGAGGCCGCGTCCAGCCGGCCGGCCCGCCGGATCCAGCTGCCCAGCGGTTCCCCGGCGACGTACTCCATCACCAGGTAGTCGACCTCGCTGGCGTCGGCGAGGGTCGCGCGCCCGACGTCGTGCACCGCCACCACGCCGGGGTGCCGCAGCGCCGCCAGCATCCGTGCCTCGGCCCGGAACCGGGTGGTGAATTCGGGATCGGCGGTCAGCGCCGGCAGCAGCACCTTCACCGCCACCTCGCGTTCGAGGAGGAGGTCCGTGCACCGCCAGACCGCCCCCATGCCGCCGGTGGCCACCCGTTCGCCCAGCCGGTACCGCCCGCTGAGCACCACGCCTTGAGTCAGCACCGGGCCACGGTACCGGCCGGCTCCGTCAGCCTTGGATCAAGCCCCGGCCCCGGTCCGCGGGACGAGCGAGCGACCGGCGTCGGCCCGGCCGACTACGCTGGCGGGGGTTCGTCCCACGGGACATCAGCGGCGAGGGGAGACGCGGCATGGCGTGGAGCTGGCGGTACGAGGGCACGAACGGCGAGTCGGTCGAGGGGCCGGCCGAGTCGTTCGGCAGCCAGGCGGATGCCGAATCCTGGATCGGCCAGACCTGGCGCGAGCTCGCGGCGTCCGGCGTCACCTCGGTCGCGCTCGTCGAGGACGACCGGGTGGAGTACCGGATGAGCCTGCTGCCCGCGGCGGAGTGATGGGTTCCGACCGCCCGGGGTCGCTGGTGCTCGGCATGCCCCGGGCGGCGTTCCGGCCCAGCCCGGTCTTCCTCGCCCTGGTGGCGCTCTTCGTCACCAGCGGGGTGCTGACCTGGCAGCGGTTCGGCAACGTCCGGTTCGACGTCTTCCTCTTCGTCGTCTCCGGCTGGCTGGTCTCGCTCTGCCTGCACGAGTACGCCCACGCGGTGGTGGCCTACCGGGCCGGCGACCGGGGTGTGGCGCACCGCGGCTACCTCACCCTGAACCCGCTGAAGTACAGCCACCCGCTGCTGTCCATCGCGCTGCCGGTGCTGGTGGTGCTGCTCGGCGGGATCGGGCTGCCCGGCGGGGCGGTCTGGGTGGACCGGCACGAGATCCCCGGCCGGCTGCGGCACACCCTGGTCAGCCTCGCCGGCCCGGCCACCAACGTGCTGTTCACCCTGGTGCTGGTGGCGGTGCTGCGGCTGGGCACCGGCGTCGGCGGGCCGGTGGAGTTCTGGGCGGCCGTGGCGCTGCTGGCGTTCCTCCAGCTCACCGCGAGCGTGCTGAACCTGCTCCCGGTGCCAGGCCTGGACGGCGGCAACATGATCCAGCCCTGGCTCAACCCGCAGTGGCGCCGGATGTACGACCTGTTCGCCCCGTACGGCTTCATCCTGCTGTTCGCGCTGCTGTGGAACCCGCGGATCAGCGGCTGGTTCTTCGACCTGGTCTTCGCCGTCGGCGACCTGCTCGGGCTGCCGCCCTGGCTCTACGCCACCGGCCTGGATCTGATCCGCTTCTGGCAGGGCTGACGGCCCGTACCCCGACCGGCCCGGCCGGCTCCCGTCGGCGGGTGCCGGCCGGGCCGGACCGCGTCACGGCCGCTGCGCGGGGCTCTCGGTCCGGGCCGGGTCGCGCTCGACGATCGGGTCGATGATCTCGTCGATCGCCTTGAGCAGACCGGCGTCGAGCTTCACCCCGGCCGCCTTGACGTTGTCGTGCACCTGCTCCGGGCGGGACGCGCCGACGATCGCCGAGGAGACGTTCGGGTTCTGCAGCACCCAGGCGATGGCGAGCTGGGCCATGCTCAGGCCGGCCTGGTCGGCCAGCGGCTTGAGCCGCTGCACCCGGGTGAGCACGTCGTCGGTCAGGAACTTGGCGATGAAGCCCGCGCCGGACTTCTCGTCGGTGGCCCGGGAGCCGGCCGGCGGCGGCTGGCCCGGCAGGTACTTGCCGGAGAGCACGCCCTGCGCGATCGGCGACCAGACGATCTGCCCGACGCCCAGCTCCTCGCTGGTGGGTACGACCTCGGACTCGATGACCCGCCAGAGCATCGAGTACTGCGGCTGGTTGGAGACCAGCGGGATGCGCAGCTCGCGGGCGAGCTGGTGGGCCTCGCGGAGCTGCGACGCCTTCCACTCGGAGACGCCGATGTAGAGCGCCTTGCCGGAGTGCACGACGTCGGCGAACGCCTCCATCGTCTCCTCCAGCGGGGTGCTGTAGTCGTACCGGTGGGCCTGGTAGAGGTCCACGTAGTCGGTACGCAGCCGGCGCAGCGAGCCGTTGATCGACTCCATGATGTGCTTGCGGGACAGGCCGCGGTCGTTGCGGCCCGGCCCGGTGGGCCAGTACACCTTGGTGAAGATCTCCAGGCCCTCGCGCCGCTCGCCCTCCAGCGCCCGGCCGAGCACGTCCTCGGCCCGGGTGCCGGCATAGACGTCGGCGGTGTCGAAGGTGGTGATGCCGGCGTCCAGGGCGGCCCGGACGCAGGCGAACGCCGCGTCCTCCTCGACCTGCGAGCCGTGGGTGATCCAGTTGCCGTACGAGATCTCGCTGACCATCAGGCCGGAACGGCCCAGGTGTCGGAATTCCATGTCTCCGACCCTAGCCCCAATGCCGGGTAGTTAAGCGCGGCGGTGGCTGGTCAAGAGGGCGTGTTGGTGCAGGTACCGGCAGCGGGACTCCGGTAGAGAGGTACGTCCGCCAAGACATGCCTTACCGCCGGGAGTCCCGCTGTCTGTTCAGTCTGTCATTACGCGTGTGGTCCGGGTCGGGGCAGGTCCGTTCGCGCCGGGTCATTTGGGTGAGCTGACCCAGCAGGTGCCGTTCGAGATGATCGATGCGGTTCTCGCGCAGGTCCGCTGTACCCAGCGGCGGGTGCGGGATCTGCCTTCGCGGGTGGTGGTGTATCTGCTGTTGGCGGGCTGTTTGTTCACCGAGTTGGGGTATCGGCAGGTGTGGCAGCGGCTGGTCGCCGGTCTCGATGGGCTGCCGGTCGCGGACCCGAGCGAGGCCGCGTTGACCAAGGCCCGCCGCCGGGTCGGTCCGGCGCCGTTGCGGGCGTTGTTCGATCTGCTGCGCGGGCCGGCGGCCAGTCTGGCCGGGCCGGTACGCTGGCGCGGCCTGCTGGTCTGCGCGATCGACGGCACCACGCTGAGCGTCGCGGACAGCGCGGCGAACCTGGCCCGGTTCAGCAAGCAGCGCGGGGGCCGCACGGGCGGGTCCAGCTATCCGATGCTGCGGCTGGTCACGGTCATGGCGTGCGGTACCCGGTCGGTGATGGACGCGGTGTTCGGGCCGATCACCGCCGGGGAGAGCACCTACGCCAAGGATCTGCTCGCCCGGCTGCCCGCCGGGGTGCTGCTGCTGGCCGACCGTAACTTCGCCGCCGGGCACCTACTCAAGCTCGTGACCGGCCGCCAGGCGCACCTGCTGGTGCGGGCCAAGACCGGCCGCGGCGGCCCGAAGATGCCGGTCCTGCACCGCTGGCGGGACGGCTCCTACCGATCGGTGTTCGGTGGCCAGCCGGTCCGGGTCATCGACGCCGAGATCAGCATCGCCACCAAGACTGGCACGGTCACCGGCATCTACCGCCTGATCACCACGCTGCTGGACCCGGACGCCTACCCGGCCACCGCGATGCTGCGGCTGTATCACGAGCGGTGGGAGATCGAGACCGCCTACTTGGAGATCAAGTCCAGCATCCTCGGCGGCCGGGTGTTACGGGCCCGGACCCCGGCCGGCGTCGACCAGGAAATCCACGCTCTGCTGGTCACCTACCAGATCTTGCGCACCGCGATGACCGACGCCACCAACAGCCAGACCGGCACCGACCCCGACCGGGCCAGCTTCACCATCGCCCTCAACGCCGCCCGTGATCAGGTCGTCCACGCCGCCGGCGTCATCGCCGGCACCGTCATCGACCTGGTCGGCAAGATCGGCCGTCTCGTCCTGGACAACCTGCTGCCTGAGCGGCGGCTACGCGTCAACGCCCGCACCGTCAAACGAGCGATCTCCAAATACAACGCCCGCGGCCCGAACATCGACCGACGCACCTACCAAGCCACCCTCAGCCTCAACATCCTCGCCGGACCTGCCTTGACGACCAGCCCAGACCCTTAACTACCCGCCATTGACCCTAGCCCCGGCCACCGGGCGGCCGCCCGTCGGCCGACCGGGTGCGGCTGACGAACGCCCGTCAGGCGGGCAGCAGGACGTCCCGCATCCGCGCGGCGAGCCACCGCCGGAAGGAGTCCTCGGGCCAGCCGCAGTGCAGCACCAGGGCCGCGTAGTGCGCCGGGTCGTTGTAGAACCACAGCTCGTCGACCGCCCGCTCGACGTCGGCGCCCTGGCGGAGCGGGCCGAAGGTGCGGACCTGCTCGACCACCATCCGGGCGCCGGCCCGCCGGTTGCGCAGCAGGGTCTCCCACGCCTCGGCCACCTCGGGCGTCTCGTCGGCCGCCCGGCGTACGGCCTCGAAGACCCGCGCGGCGCGTCCGCCGATCAGCGTGCACACCCCGGCGTAGCCGTCGAGCACCTCGCCCTGGCCGCGAGCGTCCCACACCGGCCGGAACCAGGGTCGCTGTGCCACCGGCACCGGCTCGTCGTCGCCGGCCAGCGCCTGGTCGAGCACCTGGCGCAGCAGCGCCGCCTTGGAGCCGAAGACGGCGAACACCGTGGGCCGGGCCACGCCGGCGGCAGCGGCCACGTCGGCCAGCGAGGTCGCCGCGTAGCCACGGGCCACGAAGAGATTGGTGGCGGCCGCGACCACCGCCTGGCGGGTACGCCGCGCGCTCTCCTCCCGGACCCGGGACCGGTACGGCCGGGTCGGTTTTCCGTCCTTGACGTCGCCCATGACGACGCGATACTAACAATGTATTCACCATACCGGTGACTATCCAATATTGCGCCGTCTGACGAAGGTGGTGCCGGCATCGCGCCGCAGCTTCGGCGTGGGCGGTGTCGCGCCGTCTGCTCCGGGCGGCGCCGACCGGAGGAGGCGGCATGTCCGTCGGCCCGTACCTGCGCCGTCCCGACGAGGGGGAGGCGTACTGGTTCCTCGGCAACCTGGTCACGATCAAGGCCGCGGGCGCGCAGACCCGGGACCAGTTGACCGTGGCCGAATTCGTCAACCCGGCGGGCTTCGCCCCGCCGCTGCACCGGCACCAGCTGGAGGACGAGATGTTCTACGTCCTCTCCGGCACCGCCCGGTTCCACTGCGCCGACCAGACCTTCCAGGCCGGGCCGGGCGACTTCGTGCTGCTGCCGGTCGGCCTGGCCCACACCTTCACGGTCGGGCCGGACGAGCCGCTGCGGGCGCTCCAGCTCACCACCCCCGGCGGATTCGAGCGGTTCGCCGCGGCGGCCGGCGTGCCGGCACCCGAGCTGCGGCTGCCGGATCCGTTGCCGATCGATCCGGCCGCACTCGGGCACGCCGCCGCGCGCAACGGCATCGAACTGCTGGGACCCCCGCCGGGGCGGTGACGGTGTGCTCGGGCGGCGGCGGTGCCCGGTGCCGGGTGGCCGGTCAGATCACCGGGTTGGTGTCGGTGAGCAGCCGCTCGATCTCCGCGACCACCTCGTCGCGGTCCCGGTGCACCGGGTCGATGAGCAGCTCACCGCGCCGGTCCAGCGCGCCCCACCGTCCGGCGCCGGTGGCCACCAGGAACGCGACCGGGTGGATGACGAGCGCCGGGTGCGCCGGCGGCACGATCACCCGCCCGGTCCGGTCGACCACACCCCGCCGGCCCGCCACGTCCACCACGGCCAGCCCCTCGTCGGTGAAGTCGTCGACCTGGCGGCCGTCGGAGAGCGCTGTGGCGAACCCGTGGTACCGGGTCGGCAGCACGACCTGGCCGGTCCGGTCCACCGCGCCCCAGCCCTCCCGGCGCACCGCGGCCACCCCGCGCCGGAACGGGCGTACGTCGGCGAACCCGGGCGGGATCGCCACGTCACCGTTGGGGCGGATGGCCAGCCAGCCGGCGGCCCGGTCGCGGAGCACCCAGGCCAGGCCGTCGGAGAAGGAGCGCACCGCGAGGTACGACGGTTCGATCACCGTCGTGCCGGTGAGCGCGATCAGCGACCAGCGGTCGGTCTCCGGCCGGCGTACCCAGGCGAGCCCCTCGCGGAACGGCTGCGCCTCCGCGTACCGGGCGGGGATCACCAGCTCGCCCTCCGGGTCGGCGTAGCCCCAGAGCGTGCCGTCGCGGGCCGGCACCGGGGGCCGGACCCGGTCCAGCAGGTCGTCGCGGGTGCGGGGGTACGGCCCGAAGCCACGTTCGGTGGCCCGGTCGGCGACCGCGTCCAGCGCCGTCCGGATCCGGGCCAGCAGGTCGGCGTCGGCGGCGCCGCGCAGGTCCAGCGCCCGCTCGAAGTGCTGGCTCGCCTCCATCAACCGGCCCTGGTCGTACGCGGACCGCCCGGCGTGCTCGTGCAGCGCCGCGCGCAGCCGGTCGGGCAGTTCGGGCGAGTTCGCCTCGGCGAAGAGCCGGTCGGCCTCCGCGTGGTCACCCCGCCAGCGCAGCACGTGCGCCAACCGGGCCTGGGCCAGCGCGATCCGCCGCAGCTCGCCGGTGGCCTCGGCGTAGGTCAGCGCGAGCCGACCGTCGGCGAGTGCGTCGTCCAGCTCGCCGAGGACCCGCGACACCACCGCGCGCAGGCTGAGCAGCCGGGCCCGGGACCGGTTGTCGACCGTGGTGCCCAGCTTCTCGGTCAGGCGCCGGCGGATGGTCCGCAGTTCGTCCGGGTCGTCCACCATCTCGCGCAGGGTGACCGGGTCGAGCCGCCACCGGTAGCTGGCGAGCACCTGCTCGGGATCCCCCTGCGCCCCGGCCCGCTCCGCGGCCGGGTCCGGTATGTCGGTCCGGGACCCGGCTCCGGCCGGTGGCGCGGAGACGGGTGTGCCGGGCGGCGCCGATACGGGCGCGGCCGGTGGCGCGGAGACGGGTGTGCCGGGCGGCGCCGATACGGGCGCGGCCGGTGGCGCGGAGACGGATGTGCCGGGCGGCGCCGATACGGGCGCGGCCGGCGGCGCGGACGCGGGTGCCGCGGGTCGCGCCGGGTCGGGTGTCGCGGGCGGGCCGGCGACCGGGGCGGCAGGTGCGTCGGCCGTGGGCACGGTGGCCGGTGCGGGCATCGGCGCGCCGGCCGGGGCGGAGACGGCCGCCCCGTGCGGCGCGGGTACCGGCCCACCTGGCGGGGCCGAGACAGGTGCGGCCGGTGGGCCGGAGACGGGCGTGCCCGGCGGCGCGGACACGGGTGCCGTGGGCCCGGTCGGGTCGGGTGTCGCGGGCGGGGCGGGCACCGGGGCGGCGGGTGCGTCGGCCGTGGGCGCGGTGGCTGGCGTGGACACCGACGCGTCGGCCGGAACGGAGCAGACCGGCGCGGATGCCGGTGGTGTGGGCTGCGCCGGCACGGGTGCCGCCGGTGGGGCCGAGACGGGTGCGGCCGGCGGGCCGGAGACCGGAGCGCCGGGCGGCGCGGATACGGGTGCGGCCGGCGGGCCGGACATGGGAGCAGCGGGCGGTGCGGACACGGGCCGAGCCGGTGGTGCGGAAACCGGCGCGGCCGGCGGGCCGGAACGGGGTGCGGTGGGCGGCGCGGCCGGACCGGGCGGGGCGGCGGCCGCGTCGGCAGCGGCCGGCGGCACCGCGTCGGCGGTCACCGGGTCCAGGCCGGTGGGGGCCGCCGTACTCGCCGGCGGCGCGGACACCGGCGTGTCGGTGTGGGGGGCCGGCCCGGCCGGATCCGGTGCCGTCGGGACGCCGCCGAGCCGCTCGCCGTCGCCCGGTGCTGGTGCGGCCGCACCGGAGCCGACCGGCGGCGCCGGGGCGAGCGTCTCGGCCGGCGGCGCGGCGGCACCCGCCTCGACAGGCGGCGCGGAGACCGGTGCCACGGCGTGGTCGAGGTGCGGCGGGAGAGCCGGCTGGCGGCCGGCGGCGGCGACCGGTGCTGCCACCTCGCCCCCGACGGGCGTCGTCACCTGGTCCGTGACCGGCTCGGGTGTCGGTGCGGCCGGCCCGGGGTCCGCCGGCACGGATGGCTTGGCCGCGCGCTCTGTCGCGGTGGTGTCGGCCTCCGCCGCCGGCTTGGCGGGCCCGAACCAGGCGGCCGGTCCGCTCGGGGCCTTTCCGGCCGCCGGCTCTGGAGGCAGGGCCGGCGCGGGTGGATCGCTCGGCGGCGGGACGTAGACCTTCGGTCGGTCGGGGGTGATGGCCAGCCCTGGAGGCGCCGGCTGCCCGGTCCCGGGCGGCGTGGTGCCGCCGCCCGACCCGGGACGGTCGGCGGGAGTCGCGCCATTCCGGTCGGCCGGTACCGCCGGCGACGCCGGTGGGGCGCTCGCCGGCGCGTCCGGGGCCGGCGGGAACTCCATCCGCAGCCGGGCGGCCGGCGGTCCGGAGACCGGCCGTTCGTCGGGTGCGGACGGAGGGCGGGTGGCCGGTGGCCGCTGCTCGGCGGCTGGCGTCTCCGGCCGGTCGCCGCCGGGCGTCGCCGGCGCCGGGCCCCAGGGTGGCGGCGCGGCCGTGCGGTCGGGGCCGGCGGCAGCCGCCGGGTCGATCGCGGGCGGTGTGCCGACCGGGCGATCCGCACGGCCGGGCTGCGCCGGTGCGGCCGGGTACTGCGGTGGCACCGGGCGACCGGACCCCGGAGGCGGGGTTGGGCCACGTCCGGCGGCCGGAGCCGGCGACACGGGCCGGCCGGCGGCCGGCGGATCGAACGTCGGAGGCGGGACAACCGGAGGCGACCCGGCGGCCGGTCGCCCGGCGAAGGGCGATGAGACGGGCCGGTCGCCGGGTGGGGCGGGGGAGACGGGTCGGTCGGCGTAGGGCGGGCGGGGGCCGGGTCCGGCGTGTCCGGGTCGGGTCCGATCCGACGCGGCGGGGGAGACGGGTCGGTCGGCGTAGGGCGGGCGGGGGGCGGGTCCGGCGTGTCCGGGTCGGGCCTGCTCCGGCGGGGCGGGAGAGACCGGGCGGTCGCCAGGTGACGCGGGGGAGACCGGGCGGTCGGCGTGGGGCGCGCGGGGGTCGGGTCGGCCCCGGGTGGGCAGGTCACGGTCCGCCGGGCCGGAGGGCCCGGGACGGCCGGCGGCCGGCAGGTCACGAGCGGGCGCGCCGGCGGCGGGCAGGCGCCGCCCGTCGGCCGGCGGGGCGGCGTCGTACCGGTCAGCCCGGGACGGGCCGGCCGGTTCCGCCGGCCGGCGGTGGTCGGGCCGCGGGTCGGCGTGGTGGCCGGCGCTCCGGTCGTACGCGGGGCGGACCGGCCCGGGAGCGGGCCAGGGCAGGCCGCCCTCCGGACGCGGCGGCGGGTGGCCCGGCGGCTCGCGGTGGAACTCGGGCCGGGCCTCCGGACGGAGGCGCCGGTCCGGGTACGGCTCGGCCCGGGCGGCGGCCTCGCGCGACCGCCGGTGCTCGTCCGGCTCCGGCCGGCGGCGCTCGGCGTCGTCGTACGGCCGCTCGCCGGCGCGCCGGTCCGGGCGCTCCCAGCGGCCGGCCTGCCCGGCGCGGTCCACCGGTCCCCGGTCCCGGCGCTCGGCGGCGAACCGCTCGTGCTGCTCCGCGGCGAACCGCTCGGGTTCGGCGGGGAACCGGTCGGGGCGCTCGGCGGGGTACCGCTCGTGGTGGTCGGCGGGCCGGCGTTCGCCGGTGAACCGGTCGCGCTGCTCGGCCGGAGGCCGCTCGCGCTGGTCGCCGGCGCGGTCCCACTGGTAGCGGGGCCGGCGGGTGCCCTCGGCCGGTCGCTGCTCGTAGCCGTTGGAGCCGTGCGCGGCCGGCCGGCGCGGCGGCTGGTCCTCGTCCGGCTCGGCGAGCCAGCCGGGTTCCGACTGGCTGGCGGGGGAGACGGGCGCGACGCCGGAGCGCCCCCGGCCGGGTGGCTCGTGCCGGGCCGCGCGGTCGTCGTACCGGTCGTGGTCGCGGGGCGCGGCGCGCCCGCCGTCGACGCCGAACGGGGCACGGGCGTGCTCGTCCCGCCGGTTCGGGGCCGGCCGCTGCCGGTCGTCGGGCCACCCGGGCTCGCCCCGCCCCGGGCGGTACGGGTCGTCGTCGTACCGCCGGCCGTCGCTGCCCCGGTGCCGGTCCCAGCCGTCCGGTTCGTCCTCCCAGGACTGGCCCAGGTACGTCCCGTCGGGGCGGGTTGGCGCGAGCGGCGGCACCTCGGCGCGGCCGACCACGGCCGCCCGACCGCGGGGCGCCGGCGGCGGGGTGTGTTGGATGCCGATGTCGCCCGGATAGCGCTGGCCCGGGAACTGGGGGTGCCACTCCGTGGTCGGTTCGACGACCCAGGACGGTTCCGCCGGGTCGTGCCACCGGTCCGCGTAGCCGCGGCTCATCCGGGCGGCCCGTCGCCGGTGCGGGGACGCGCGGTCATGCCGGGGTCACCGCCGGTCGTCCGCTCGCTCACGGCCGCGTCCCGGTGGCCGGCTCGCGTCCGCTCGCTCACGGCGATGTCACCTCGTTGGAAATTGTCGCGCTGGGCACCCCGTCGGCCGGTAAAGTCGCCCCTTCCGGCACGGCGTGGCTGCGGAAAGGAGGGTAGCGGCGTGGGCTCGCTCACCGCCACTGTGGCACCGCCTGCCGCCTCAAACGTTATCCTATGGTTTCGGACATTTAGGGCAATAGCCGGATCGGGCTTCCGACGATACTCCACCTACCGCCAGGCGGCGGTGGCCGGCGTCGTCACCAACTGCGTCTTCGGCTTCCTCCGCTGCTACGTGCTGCTCGCCGCGGTCGGCGCGGCCGGCACGGTGGCCGGCTACGATCGGGCCCAGCTCGCCGCCTTCGTCTGGGTGGGCCAGGGCCTGCTCGCCGTCATCCTCCTCTGGGGATGGACCGACCTGGCCGACCGGATCCGCACCGGTGAGGTCGCCGCCGACCTGCTCCGCCCGGTGCATCCGGTGACCGGCTACCTCGCCGCCGACCTCGGCCGGGCCGGCTACGCCGCGTTCGCCCGGCTGCTACCGCCGGTGCTGGTCGGCCCGCTCTTCTTCCCCGTGCACGTGCCGCAGCGGTGGGTCACCGGGCCGCTGTTCGTGCTCTCCGTGCTCGTCGCCGTGGTGCTCTGCTTCGGCTGCCGCTACCTGGTCAACGCGACCGCGTACTGGCTGCACGACGTGCGTGGCCCGGTGATCCTCTGGACGCTCGTCTCGGGCGTGCTCACCGGGCTCTACTTCCCGCTGCGCTTCCTGCCCGAGTGGCTCCAGCTGCTGCTCTGGCTCGGCACGCCGTTTCCGAGCCTGCTGCAGACTCCGCTGGACGTGCTGGTCGAGCGGGATCCGACCGGCAACCAGCTCGCCCTGGTCGGCGTGCAGCTGGGCTGGGCGGTGCTGGTCCTGGCCGCCTGCCGGCTGGTGCAGCGCCGGGCCGAACGCCGACTGGTCGTGCAGGGTGGCTGACCGCGCCGGCCCGACCGCGCCGGCGCGCACCGGTGGCGTGCTGGCCGCGTACCGGGCGCTGCTCGGGGCGCAGGCCCGGTCGCAGACCGCGTACCGGACGTCGTTCGTGGTGGACCTGGTCGGCAACGTCGGGTCCACCGTCTTCGACGTGGTCACCGTGCTGGTCGTCTTCGGCGTGACCCGGGAGCTGGGCGGCTTCACGTTGCGCGAGACGATGGTCATCGTCGGCATCTCCACCAGCGCGTTCGCCCTCGCGGACCTGCTGGTCGGCAACATCGAACGGCTGCCCCGCTACGTGCGTACCGGGCTCTTCGACGCGGTGCTGCTGCGCCCGCTGGGCACCCTGCCGCAACTGCTGCTGATGGACCTGCCGCTGCGCAAGGTGTCCCGGGCGGTCTTCGGGCTCGCCGTGCTGGTCGTGGCGGTCGGCTCCGCCGGGATCCAGTGGACCCCGGCCCGGGTGCTGCTGGTCGTCCTCGCCCCGCTGGCCGCGGTGGTCTTCTTCGGCGCGGTCTTCGTCGCCACCGCCACCGTCTCCTTCTTCTGGGTCGACTCGGGCGAGCTGGCCAACTCGGTCACCTACGGTGGGCGGGACTTCACCACCTACCCGATCACCGTCTACGACGGATGGTTCCGGGCGCTCTTCGCGTACGGCCTGGGTTTCGCCTTCGTCGGCTACCACCCGGCACTGGCCCTGCTCGGCCGGGCCGACCCGCTCGGTCTGCCGGGCTGGGTCGGCTGGGCCGCGCCGGGCGTCGCGCTGGTCGCCGCCGCGATCGCCGCCGCCGCCTGGCGCACCGGCGTCCGCCACTACCGGAGTACGGGGTCATGAGCGTCATCGAGACGAAGGCACTGCGCAAGGAGTTCACCGTCCGGGTCAAGGCCGGACGGTTGCGCCGGGAGAAGCGGCTGGTCACCGCCGTCGACGGGATCGACCTGCGGATCGAGCGCGGGGCGCTGGTCGGCTACATCGGACCGAACGGGGCCGGCAAGTCCACCACCCTCAAGATGCTCACCGGGGTGCTGACACCCTCGGCTGGCGAGGTACGCGTCTGCGGGCTGCGCCCGGTCGCCCAGCGCACCCGGCTCGCGCTGCGCGTCGGCGTCGTCTTCGGCCAGCGTTCCCAGCTGTGGTGGGACCTGCCGCTGCGGGACTCCTTCGACCTGCTCCGGCACGTCTACCGGGTGCCGCCCGGCGCGCACGCCGCCCGGCTGCGCCGCTGCCGGCAACTGCTCGATCTGGACGCGTTCCTGGACGTGCCGGTCCGCCAGCTCTCCCTCGGCCAGCGGATGCGGGGCGAGCTGGCCGCCGCCCTGCTGCACGGCCCCGAGGTGCTCTTCCTCGACGAACCCACCATCGGCCTGGACGTGGTCAGCCGGCAGGCGGTGCGCGGTTTCCTGGCCGAGTTGGGCCGCACCGGCGACACCACGCTGGTGCTGACCACCCACGACCTGGCCGACATCGAACGGCTCTGCCGGCGGCTGGTGGTGATCGACCACGGCCGGCTGGTGCACGACGGGTCGATCGCCGCGCTGCACGAGCGGTACGGCTCCCGTCGGCTGGTGGTGGCCGATCTCGACGCCCCCGTGCCCGAACCGCCGGTGCTGCCCGGCGCGTCGCTGCACCGGGTGGAGAACGACGGGCACCGGCTGGTGTTCGCGCTGGAGTCGGCGCGGGTGGCCGAGGTGGTGGCCGGGCTCGCCGGGCTGGGCGCGCTGCGGGACGTCTCGGTGGTGGAGCCGGACATCGAGGACGTGGTGGCCCGGCTCTACCGCCGGGAGCGTCAGGGGTGCTCCATCACCAGCACGGCGAAGGTGCCGGGGGCCAGCGCCTCGTAGCGGTGCGGGGCGTCGCCGGGGAAGGTGGCGTAGTCTCCGGGGCCCAGTTCCACCGGGTCGGACTCCGGGCCGACCCGCATCCGCCCGGCGCCGACCACCACGTGCTCGATGCTGCGCGGGGTGTGCGCCTCGGCCTTGCGGACCGCGCCGGGCTCCAGTTCGAGGAGATAGACGTCACGTCGGGCATGCGTCGACCCGGCGCTGAGCAGCGTCCCGGCGAAGTCGGCGTGCTCGGAGCGGATCCGCGGGCCCTCGCCGGCCCGGACCACCTGGACGGCCGGGCTCGGCGGCTCGACCAGCCGGCTGAACGGCACGTCCAGCGCCACGCCGAGCGCCCACAGCGTTTCCACGCTGGGGTTTCCGACGCCCGACTCCAGTTGGGAGAGGGTGGACTTGGCGATCCCGGCCCGCCGGGCCAGTTCGGTCAGCGAGACGCCGACCCGCTCGCGCTCGCGGCGGATCGCGGCGGCGATGGTGGCCAGCGGGGGTGCCGGTACGGCGGCCATGTTCGCTCCGTCGGTCTGGTTGTTCGGTTTGACGATCACGCGTGGCCCGTTCATCATGGTGGACCATGCGTACGGTACAACGAACAGCCGACGGCGGGGTACTCCGCGACGTCGCCGCCATCGGGGCGGCGATGGTGGCCGTCGGCGCCTCGTTCGGCGCGGTGGCGGTGGCCGCCGGGCTGCCCGGCTGGGCGGCCGCCGCGATGTCCGTGCTGGTGTTCGCCGGCGGGGCGCAGTTCATGGCGGTCGGGCTGGTCGCGGCGGGCAGCCCGCTGGCCGCCGTGCTGGCCGGGCTGCTGCTCAATGCCCGGCACCTGCCGTTCGGCCTGACCCTCGGCGACAGCCTCGGCCCCCGGCTGCGACAACGGCTGCTCGGCAGCCACCTGATGACCGACGAGGCCACCGCGTTCGCCCTGGCCCAGCCCGCCGGCCCGGCCCGGCACCGGGCGTTCTGGCTGGCCGCGGTGCTGTTCTTCGTCACCTGGAACGTCGGCACCGTGCTCGGCGTGCTGGTCGGCGGGGTGGCCGGCGATCCGGCCGCGCTGGGGCTGGACGCCGCCTTTCCGGCCGGCCTGATCGCGCTGCTGCTGCCCAGCCTGCGCGACCGGGAGACCCGGCGGATGGCGCTGGCCGGCGCGGTGCTGGCCGTACTCACCACCCCGCTGCTGCCGGCCGGCCTGCCGGTGCTGCTCGCGCTGGCCGGTCCGGCCGTGCTGGGCGTACGGGCCGTCCGCGCCAGGGCCGGGACCGGCGATCGGGAAGCCGGGGCGACGCCCGCCCCGACCCGGGACACCCGCCGGGCCGGCCGGGGTGGATCCGGAACCGGTGGACGGGAGACCGGGGGCACCTCCAGCCCGACTCCCGTCGCCGGTTCCGTCACCGGCGTCCGGGAGGTCGGGGTGACGCCCGCCCCGATCCCGGACGCCGGGCGCGGGGTCGGGAACCCCGGCCCGGTCCGCCGGACGGGAGGGGAGTCGTGCTGATCGCGGTGATCCTGGCGCTGGCCGCCGGTACGTACGGCTTCCGGGTCGCCGGGGTGCTGCTGCGCGACCGGCTGGACCTGCCGGAGTGGTCCCGCCGGCTGCTGCCGGTCGGCGCCGCGGCCCTGCTGGCCGCGCTCGCGGCGACCGCAGCGCTGACCGAGGCCGGCGCGTTCGCCGGCTGGGCCCGGCCGGCGGGGGTGCTGGTCGGGGTGCTGCTGGCCTGGCGGCGGGCGCCGTTCGTGCTGGTCGTGGTCGCCGCCGCCGGGACGACCGCCCTGCTCCGCCTGCTCGGCGTGCCGTAGCGGCGGCGGTCGGAACGGGAACGGCCCCTCGCCGCGGTGCGGGAGGGGCCGGTTCCGTCGTTGTCAGACCGGGTCGCCGAGGTTGACCCGGGGTTCCGGGGCGCGCATCCGGCGGAACGTGATCGAGCGCATGATCGCGTACAGGTAGAGCGAGCCCATCCGCTGCCCGGTGTTCGGGAAGCGCTCGCGGACCAGCTTCCTGATCTTGCGGCAGATGAGGATCGAGTCGATCACCACGCCGAGGGCCAGGGCGCCCCAGAGGATGTTCGACACCAGCCGGACCACCGGCGGCATGGCCGCGTTCGAGCCGATCAGCACGATCAGCGCGCCGCCGAAGAACCAGGTGCCGACCGTACGCCGGGAGTCGACCACGTTGCGGGCCAGCTGCCGCTCGGGGCCGCGGTCACGCGGGCCGCCCTCGCGCCGGAACTCCGCCGCCGCCTCGGCCCGCAGCTTGCGCCGGTGCTCCCGCTGCTCTTCCTTGGTCATCGGCTTGGTGGCCCCGGCCGGCCGCCGGCCGGCGCTCGGCCGCTTCGGCGTCTCGCGTCCCTTCGCGGGGGTGTAGCCCCGGGGACGGGTGGACGTGGCCTCCTCCTCGGGGGTCACCGAGGTGACCGCCTCGTCGGCGAGGTCGGTGGACTTGCGGCGAAACAGCGACGGCACGCGGAAAGGGTAGCCAACCGACGGCGCCCGGTGCACATCGCGGTGCACCGGGCGCGGTCGTCAGTGTGGGAGGTTACGGACGCTCGACGTGCGCGCCCAGGTCGGCCAGCTTCGCCTCGAAGTCCTCGTAGCCCCGGTTGATCAGGTCGACGCCGTACACCCGGGAGGTGCCCTCGGCGGCCAGCGCCGCGATCAGGTGGCTGAACCCGGCCCGCAGGTCGGGGATGACCAGGTCGGCGGCGTGCAGCTTGCTCGGCCCGGCGATCACCGCGGAGTGCTTGAAGTTGCGCCGGCCGAAGCGGCACGGGGTGCCGCCCAGGCAGTCCCGGTAGACCTGGATGTTGGCACCCATCGAGTTCAGCGCCTCGGTGTAGCCGAGCCGCTGCTCGTAGACCGTCTCGTGGACGATGGACAGCCCGCGCGCCTGGGTCAGCGCCACCACCAGCGGCTGCTGCCAGTCGGTCATGAAACCGGGGTGCACGTCGGTCTCCAGGGCCACCGACTTCAGCTCGCCACCCGGGTGCCAGAACCGGATGCCGCCCTCCTGGCCCGGGTCGCCCAGCCGCGGCGGCCGGCTGTCGGTCACCTCGTACTCGCCGCCGACCGACCGGAAGATGTTCAGGAAGGTCATCATGTCGGCCTGCTGCGCGCCGAGCACCTCCACGTGCCCGCGGGTGGCCAGCGCGGCCGCGGCCCAGCTCGCCGCCTCGATCCGGTCCGGGATCGGCCGGTGGGTGTAGCCGTGCAGCCTCGGCACGCCCTGGATCTCGATCACCCGGTCGGTGTGCACCTTGATGATCGCGCCCATCTTCTGCAGGACGCAGATCAGGTCGATGATCTCCGGCTCCACCGCGGCGTTGCGCAGCTCGGTGACGCCCTCGGCCATCACTGCGGTCAGCAGCACCTGCTCGGTGGCGCCGACGCTCGGGTAGGGCAGCGCGAACTTCGTGCCGTGCAGTCCGTTCGGCGCGGACAGGTGCAGCCCCTCGGGGGTCTTGTCGACCGTGGCGCCGAACTCGCGCAGCGCCTGGAGGTGGAAGTCGATCGGCCGCGGGCCGATGTGGCAGCCGCCCAGGTCCGGGATGAAGGCGTGGCCGAGGCGGTGCAGCAGCGGCCCGCAGAACAGGATCGGGATCCGGCTGGAGCCGGCGTGCACGTTGATCTGGTCGGTGCTGGCGCTCTCCACGTTCGCCGGGTCGAAGACCAGCTCGCCGTCCTCGTCGCCGTCGGTCACCTTGACCCCGTGCAGGCCGAGCAGGCCACGGACGACCTCGACGTCACGGATGTTCGGCACGTCGAACAGGCGGCTCGGACTGTCGCCCAGCAGCGCGGCGACCATCGCCTTGGAAACCAGGTTCTTCGCGCCGCGCACGCGGATCCGCCCTTCCAGCGGAGTGCCTCCGTGTACGACCAGGACGTCGTCGGTCAACGCAACCTCCAGCGGTCGGTGCTGTAGATGGTGGGGCTCACGATGTCATCGCTACCCGGAACGCGGACGGGTCGAAACGGGCCGCGTGCGTCGTCGCCCCGGCAGCATAGCCCTCAGTGATGAAAATGGACCCGGTCACTTCGCCCCTGAGGGCATTTTTCGGTGATCCGACCCAATTCCGTAAAAGGGTAACTACCAAGGGTGATCAACGGGTGCCGGGCGGCGGGGTGTCCGCACCGGGCAGGGCGAGCATCTTGTCCAGCGCCACCCGGGCGTGGTGCGCGGTGTCCGGGTCGACGGTGATCCGGTTGACCACCCGACCGGCGACCAGCTCCTCCAGGGCCCAGACCAGGTGCGGCAGGTCGATCCGGTTCATCGTCGAGCAGTAGCAGACCGCCCGGTCGAGGAACATGATCTGTTTGTCCGGGTGGGCCAGCGCCAGCCGGCGGACCAGGTTCAGCTCGGTGCCGACCGCCCACGCCGAGCCGGCCGGGGCCGCCTCGATGGTCTTGATGATGTACTCCGTCGAGCCGACGTGGTCGGCCGCGGTGACCACCTCGTGCCGGCACTCCGGGTGGACCAGCACGCTGACCCCGGGTACCCGCTCCCGGACGTCGTTGACGCTGCCCAGGGTGAACCGGCCGTGCACCGAGCAGTGCCCGCGCCACAGGATCATCTTGGCGCCGCGCAGCTGCTCCGGGGTGAGCCCGCCGTTCGGCTTGTGCGGGTCGTAGAGCACGCAGTCGTCCAGCGAGAAGCCCATCTCCAGCACGGCCGTGTTGCGGCCCAGGTGCTGGTCGGGCAGGAAGAGCACCTTCGAACCCTGCTGGAAGGCCCAGTCCAGGGCGCGCTTGGCGTTGGACGAGGTGCAGACCACGCCGCCGTTACGGCCGACGAAGCCCTTGATGTCCGCCGAGGAGTTCATGTACGTGACCGGGACGGTCTGCTCCGCGATGCCCAGTTCGGTGAGCACCTCCCAGGCCGTCTCGACCTGTGACAGCACCGCCATGTCGGCCATCGAGCAGCCGGCGGCCAGGTCGGGCAGGACCACCTGCTGCGCGTCCGAGGTGAGGATGTCGGCGCTCTCGGCCATGAAGTGCACGCCGCAGAAGACGATGTACTCCGCCTCCGGGCGGGCGGCCGCCTCGCGGGCCAGCTTGAACGAGTCGCCGGTCACGTCGGCGAACTGGATCACCTCGTCGCGCTGGTAGTGGTGGCCCAGCACGAACACCTTGCTGCCCAGCTTCGCCTTCGCCGCCGCCGCCCGGGCCACCAGGTCCGGGTCGCTGGGCGCCGGCAGGTCGCCCGGACACTCGACGCCACGCTCGGTGGCGGGGTCGCTGCCCCGGCCGAGCAGCAGCAGCGCCGTGGCGGTGTTGGAGGGTTCTACCCAGGTCGAAGTCACGTACCCCATGGTCCCACAGCGTGGCCTCGGCGCGGCCTCCGCCGGTGTGGGCTGCCACACTGCTCGGCATGCGCGTGCTGCTCTGTCCGGACAAGTTCGCCGGCACGCTGCCGGCCCCCGAGGTCGCCGCCGCGGTGGCCGCCGGCTGGCGCGAGGTGGCCGGGGACGACGAGCTGCTGATCAGGCCGCTGGCCGACGGCGGTCCCGGCTTCCTCGACGTGCTCGCCGACGCCCTGGACGGGCGACGGGTGCCGGTGCCGACCGTCGACCCGCTGGGCCGGCCGGCGGCCGGTGAGATCCTGCTCACCGACGGCGGATCGACCGCCTGGCTGGAGAGCGCCCAGGCGTGCGGCCTGCACCTGCTCGCCGCCGACGAGCGGGACCCGAAGGCCACCACCTCGTACGGGCTGGGGCTGCTGGTGGCCGCCGCGGTCGAGGCCGGCGCGCACACGGTGATCATCGGGCTGGGCGGTTCCGGCACCAACGACGCCGGCGCCGGGATGCTCACCGCGCTCGGCGTCACCCCGCTGGACGAGGCCGGCCGGGCCCTACCGTACGGGGGCGCCGCGCTGGCCGCCGTGGCAACCCTCGACGGCGCGCCCCGGCTGCGGGACGCCCGGCTGGTCGCCGCCACCGACGTGGACAACCCGCTGCTCGGGCTGCACGGGGCCAGCAACGTGTTCGGCCCGCAGAAGGGCGCCGACCGGGCCGACGTGCTGCTGCTCGACAGCGCGCTGGAGCGCTTCGCCGCCGTACTCGAGCGGGACCTGCCCGGCTGCCCGGCGCAACTCGGCGCGCTGCCCGGCGGCGGGGCGGCCGGCGGCCTCGGCGCGGCGATCCTCGCCCTCGGCGGCCGGTGCGAGTCGGGTATCGGCCTGGTCACCCGGGCCACCGGCCTGGACGTCGCGCTGGACGGGGTCGACCTGGTGATCACCGGGGAGGGCTCGTTCGACCACCAGTCGCTGCGCGGCAAGGTGGTCGCCGGGGTGGCCGGCGCGGCCCGGGACCGCGGCCTGCCCTGCGTGGTGCTCGCCGGCCAGGTCAGCACCGGGCGGCGGGAGGCCGCCGCGGCCGGGGTGACCGACGCGTACAGCCTGGTGGAGCACTTCGGCGGCGAGGAGCGCGGCGGCCTGGCCGCCGCGCTGAGCCGGCCCGCGGAGGGGCTGCGCGAGCTCGGCGCCCGGCTGGCCCGGCAGTGGAGCCGCTGACCGGGCACGGCCGGAGCCGCCGGCCGGGGGTGGGCGAGGTCGGCGACCGGGGGTAGCCGGCGCCGGTGACCCGGGTGTGACCGGCGCCGCGCGGGGAAGCCCCGAGGTCACGCCGCCGGGTGACCCGGCCCGCGGCGGCCTACAATCAGAAACTGGACCACAGTGGGAATCGCTGACCGGCGGGTGACGTTGGTCGGGACGACCACACCGAACGCGCGCAGGGAGAATTCCACGTGACCACGCCAGCGCAGACCGAGTCGACCGAGGCCAAGGCCCCTACTTCCGTCGTCCTCACCGACGTCGCGGCGCAGAAGGTCAAGGCCCTGATCGAGCAGGAGGGCCGTGACGACCTGCGGCTCCGGGTCGCGGTGCAGCCGGGCGGCTGCTCCGGCCTGCGGTACCAGCTCTTCTTCGACGAGCGCTCCCTCGACGGTGACATCGTCACCGACTACGACGGTGTCGAGGTCGTCGTCGACCGGATGAGCGCCCCCTACCTGGCCGGCGCCACCATCGACTTCGCCGACCGGATCGACGCCCAGGGCTTCACCATCGACAACCCCAACGCGGGCAGCTCCTGCGCCTGCGGCGACTCGTTCAGCTGAGTCGACTCCGATCACCGGCGGCGGGGCCGTCCCGGAAGGGACGGCCCCGCCGCCGTTCAGGCATGCGGCCGCCAGCGGACGGGCGGCGTCGTTCAACCGTGCGCCCCGCCGCCCGGCCGCCCGCCGATGTCGGTGCCCCTGGTGGGCCCGCGGTGGCCGTCACCTGGCCGTAGCCGATGTGCAACCGTGCGGTCGCCCGGCCTTGCGGCGGCCGGTAGGCTGACCCGCGCCCTGCTCCCGACCCTGAGGGTTGACATGAAGATCGCGGTGACCGGCTCGATCGCCACCGACCACCTGATGAGCTTCCCCGGCCGCTTCGCCGACCAGCTCATCGCCGACCAGCTGCACAAGGTGTCCCTCTCCTTCCTGGTGGACGACCTGGTGCTGCGCCGGGGCGGGGTGGCCGCCAACATCGCCTTCGGCATGGGTCAGCTCGGCCTGCGTCCGGTGCTGCTGGGCGCGGTCGGGGCGGACTTCGCCGACTACCGCTCCTGGCTCGAGCGGCACAACGTCGACTGCGACTCGGTGCACATCAGCGAGGTGGCGCACACCGCCCGCTTCGTCTGCACCACCGACACCGACATGTGCCAGATCGCGTCCTTCTACGCGGGGGCGATGAGCGAGGCGCGCAACATCGAGCTCGCGCCGGTCGCCGACCGCCTCGGCGGGCTCGACCTGGTCCTGGTCGGCGCCAACGACCCGGAGGCGATGCTGCGGCACTCGGCCGAGTGCCGGGAGCGCGGCTTCGCGTTCGCCGCCGACCCGTCCCAGCAGCTGGCCCGGATGCCGGGTGAGGACGTCATCGCGCTGATCGACGGCGCCGACTACCTGATGACCAACGACTACGAGAAGTCGCTGCTGCAGAGCAAGGCCGGCCTGAGCGACGAGCAGCTGCTCGACCGGGTCAAGATCCGGGTCACCACGCTGGGCAAGCACGGCGTGGAGATCGCCGGACGCGGCATCGACCCGATCCACGTGCCGATCGCCCGGGAGACCCAGGCGGTCGACCCGACCGGCGTCGGCGACGGCTTCCGCGCCGGCTTCTTCACCGCGCTCTCCTGGGGCCTCGGCCTGGAGCGGGCCGCCCAGGTGGGCTCCCTGCTGGCCACCCTGGTGCTGGAGACCGTCGGCACCCAGGAGTACCACGTCCGGCGCGACCTGTTCGTCAAGCGGCTCGCCGAGTCGTACGGCGACGTCGCCGCCGACGAGGTGCGCCCCCACCTGCTGCCCTGACCCGGGTCCCCGCCGTCGAGCACGCGGTCGTGGTGGGCGCACGACGCCCGCCCCGACCGCGTGCAGCTTCCCGGGGTCAGTGCTGGCGGCGTACGTCGTAGGCGGGGCCGTCGTCGCCGGTGACCTTGCCGAGGAACTCGTGACCGCGCATCCGGCACCAGGCCGGGATGTCCACCGCCGCCGCCGGGTCGTCGGCCAGCACCCGGACCACGGTGCCCACCGGCAGCTCGGGCAGCCGCCGGGCGACCGCGATCACCGGCAGCGGGCAGCGCTGCCCCCGGCAGTCCAGCACCTCCCGCGGCGCGGTCACAGCCCCACCACCCCCGCCTCGGCCCGCAGGTCGGCGACGATCCCGGGCAGTTCGGTGAGGAACCGTTCCACGTCCGCCCCGGTCGTCTCCCGGTGCAGCGAGATCCGCACGTTCCCGTGCGAGAGCACGCCCATCGCCTCCAGCACGTGCGACGGGCGCAGCGTCGACGAGGTGCACGACGAACCGGACGAGACGGCGAACCCGCGCCGGTCCAGCGCGTGCAGCAGCGCCTCGCCGTCGACGTACAGGCAGGAGAAGGTGACCAGGTGCGGCAGCCGGTGGTCGGGATCACCCACCACCTCCACGTCCGGCACCTCGGCCGCCACCCGGGCCCGGATCCGGTCCACCAACGGCGCCAGCCGGGCCGCCTCGGCCGCCGCGTCGGCCGCCGCCGCGCGCAGGCTCGCCGCCGCCGCCACCACCGCCGGCAGGTTCAGCGCGCCAGGCGTACGGCCGGACTCCCGCTCGTCGGCCGGCCAGGGCGACTCCCAGCGGGTGCCCTTGCGGACCACCAGCAGCCCCACCCCGGCCGGGCCGCCCCACTTGTGCGCGCTGGCGGTCAGCACCGACCAGCCGGCCGGCACCGGCACCCGGCCCACCGCCTGCGCCGCGTCGACGTAGAGCGGCACCCCGGCGTCCGCGCAGGCGGCGGCCGCCTCGGCGACCGGCTGGAGGGTGCCCACCTCGTGGCTGGCGGCGATCAGTGCGGCCAGCGCCACACCGGGGGCCCGGACCGCGGTGTCCCAGGCGGCGACGTCCAGCCGGCCGAGCCGGTCCACCGGCACCCCGAGCGCGGTGCCGCCGGCGGCGGTGTGCCGCTCGGCCGCGTGCAGCACGGCGGAGTGCTCGATCTCCGAGTGCACCAGGATCGGGCCGACCCGGTGCCGCCCGGCCAGGCCACCGAGGACGGCCGCGTGCGCGGCGGTCGTACCGCTGGCGGTGAAGGAGATCTCGTCAGGGCGTACGCCCAGGGTCTCGGCGGTCGCGGCGCGCGCCGCGTCGAGGAGCTGGCGGGCCCGGCGGGCCTGCGTGTAGAGCTTGCCGGGGTCGGCCCAGCCGTCGTCGAGGGCGGCCAGCAGCGCCTGCCGGGCGACCGGGTGCAGCGGGGCGGCGGTCGCCGCGTCCAGATAGACCGGGGATGCGCTCACGGCTGTCCACGCTATCGCGCCACTACGCCCAAGATCCCCCCGATGGGGGCGGACAGTGACCCCAACACGGTCCAGCCCGTCATGGTCGAGTAATCTGCGACCGTCGGTGACGCCTTTGCCGCCGGTGCTGTCGCTCCGCCCGCTGGGGCGGCAGAAGAGAACAGGCACCGCGGCGCGCTAGGGAGGCAGGACCAGGTGGTCGCAAGGAGTTCGGAGGTACGGCCCACGGCCGTACGGCACAGCGCTTCCCCAGGAGCCGGTGGGCGCCGGCGGCGTGGTGCTGGTCGGGTCGCCGGGCTCGGTCTCGGCGGGGCGGCGCTGCTGGTCCTGCTCACGGGCTGCGACGTCGGCGCGACGTTCGGCGGCTTCGGCTGGCCGCAGGGTGGCATCTCGCCGGAATCCCGCCGGATGTACGACCTGTGGATCGCCTCGTGCATCGCGGCGCTCGCGGTCGGCGTCTTCGTGTGGGGCCTGATCTTCTGGTGCGTCGTCCGCTACCGCAAGCGGGGCAACGAGCTGCCGGTGCAGACCCGCTACAACCTGCCGATGGAGTTCCTCTACACCATCGCGCCGATCCTGATCGTCTCCGTGCTCTTCTACTACACGGCGATCGTGCAGACCGACGTGGTGAAGACGACCAAGAACCCCGACGTCACCGTCGAGGTGGTCGCCTTCAAGTGGAACTGGCAGTTCAACTACCGCGACGGCCAGGGCCCGGAGGCCAACACCGTCGCCTCGACGCTGGGCACCAGCGAGGTCATCCCGATCCTGGTGCTGCCGAGCAACCGGTCCATCCGGTTCGAGGAGACCAGCCGGGACGTCATCCACTCGTTCTGGGTGCCGGAGATGCTGTTCAAGCGGGACGTCATGCCGGGCAAGATCCGCAACGTGTTCGAGGTCTCCAGCCTGGAGACCGAGGGCGCCTACGTGGGTCGCTGCGCCGAGCTCTGCGGCAGCTACCACGCGTTCATGAACTTCGAGCTGCGGGTCGTGTCGCCGGAGAAGTACGAGCAGTTCCTCGCGGCCAAGCAGGACGGCAAGTCGACCCAGGAGGCGCTGACGGCCATCGGCGAGGAGCCGTACGCGCAGACCACCCGGCCGTTCGAGACGCGCCGCACGGAGGCCAACTTCAACCCGGACAACGCTCCGGTTAGCGCGGGAAGCTGAGGGAGCGGGCATGAAGACCGAGTGGCGCATCTTCCTGATCATCGCCGGGTTCCTGCTCTTCGCGACCGTCCTGTACGGCGCCTGGACGGCCGGTGAGGCCGGCGGCGTCGAGTGGGTGGGCACCACGGCCCTGCTGCTGTCCTTCCTGCTCTGCGCGATGTGCGGTGGCTTCTTCTGGTTCGTCTCCCGCCGCATCGACCTGCGGCCGGAGGACCGGCCGGACGCCGAGATCGCCGATGGCGCGGGCGAGGTGGGCTTCTTCAGCCCGGGCAGCTACTGGCCGTTCGGCCTGGCGCTGTCCGCCTCGATCGCCGGCCTCGGCCTGGTCTTCTGGCAGTTTTGGCTGGTGGGTGCCGGTCTGCTGGCGGTCGTCTTCGCCGCCTGCGGCCTGCTCTTCGAGTACTACAGCGGTACCCGGCGCACCGCCGAGCACTGAGCGGCGTCACCGCACGAGCCCTGACGAAGCCCGCCTCCCTCCGGGGAGGCGGGCTTCGTTCCGTCCCGGCGGCCTGTCCCGGGCGCGGCCGTCCTGGCGTGCTGTCGCGGGGCCTGTCCAGGCGGGGGCGTCAACGGGGGCGGCCGGCGGTCGGGGTGATCGCCCCGGTGGGGTGGGTGGGATGAGGGTCAGGCGGCGCGGCGGCGGACCGGTCGCCGACGGTCGGCGAGGCGGGCGGCGCGGAACGTGCAGGTGGCGATCAACACCGCGGAGCCGCAGCGGGTGCAGAACAGCTCGGGGCAGTCGGCGCCGTGGCCGTCGACGCAGGGCGGCGCCTCGAACGGCTGGACGCCCTCGCAGGTGTCGCAGTGGAGTTCGCGATCCGACACGGCGACGGCTCCTTTCCCACCGGGCTCCCGACAGGCACCTGAACGCGCGTCGGGATCGGAAAACTACTCGGCTGTAGTTTGGCACGCGGATCCGACATGTCCGCCGTCATCCGCCGACCGAGCCGGCTGACCTGGGCAGCCGGCCCGTCGGCGGGCGGAGCTTCCGGACCCCCGGGGCACGGGACCACCCGCGGTGCCGGCAACCGGGCTGAGCCAGCCCACGGGCGACCGACCGGCGGGCCGCCGGTGGGTTGGCTGGGCTCTTCGCCGGGTGCGGAATGTCGCGGTGTCCGAGGGCTGGGTGACCGCGAGAAGCCGCATTTGGCGGCGCCGGGGCGACCCCGGCGATCACGGGGGTGCGGCGGGGCCCGGGGGCGCCGAAGGTCGCTGCGGCGGAGCCCCGCGGCCAACTCCAGCCGGGCGCGGCGGTCAGAGGGAGCGGGCGGTGGTGATCCAGCGGTCGAGGACGGCGGCGGCCGCGCCGGAGTCGATGGACTCGGCCGCCCGCGCCATCCCGGCACGCAACGCCTCGGTGAGGTCGCCGTCGAGCGGCCCCTGGGTGGCCAGGGCGGCCGCCGAGTTGACCAGTACGGCGTCCCGGACCGGGCCGGTCTCGCCGGCGAGCAGGCGCCGGGCCACGCCGGCGTTGTAGGCGGCGTCCCCGCCCCGCAGGTCGGCGAGGGTGGACCGGGGTACCCCGAGGTCGACCGCGTCCAGCACGGCCTCTCTCACGGTGCCGCCCTGGGCCACCCAGACCCGGGTCGGCGCGGCGGTGGTGAACTCGTCCAGGCCGTCCTCGCCGCGCATCACCAGCACCGAGTCGCCCCGGGCGGCGAAGACGCCGGCCATCACCGGGGCCATCCGCCGGTCGAAACAGCCCACCGCGCCGCCCCGGGGCCGGGCCGGGTTGGTCAGCGGGCCGAGGAAGTTGAACGCGGTGGGCACGCCCAGCTCGCGCCGGACCGGGCCGGCGTGCCGCATGCCGGGGTGGAACCGGGCGGCGAAGCAGAACCCGATGCCGGCCTCGGTGACGCACCGGGCCACGCCCTCGGGGCCGAGGTCGAGCGGGACGCCGAGGAACTCGAGCAGGTCGGCGGTGCCGCAGGACGAGGAGGCGGCGCGGTTGCCGTGCTTGACCACCCGTACGCCCGCGCCGGCCACCACCAGCGCGGTCATCGTGGAGATGTTGACCGTGTGGGCGAGGTCACCGCCGGTGCCGACCACGTCGAGCGCGGTGGCCCGCAGCTCGTCCGGCAGCTCGACCTGGACCGCCCGGCCGAGCATCGCCTCGACCAGGCCGGCCAGCTCGGCCGAGGTCTCGCCCTTCGCCCGCAGGCCCACCGCGAAGCCGGCGATCTGGGCCGCGGAGGCGGCGCCGGACATGATCTCGCCCATCGCCCAGGCGGTGTCGGCGGTGGACAGCTCCTCGCCGCGCAGCAACGCGTTGAGCAGGTGCGGCCAGGTCCGATCGCCCATGGTGGGCCTCCCGAGCGAAGCGAGCGGGTGCGGGTGGACGCCAACCGGCGCCGGTCGGCCCGACGCGGTGGCGGGGCCGGGTGCGGCGGACGTCAGGCGGGGGCGTGCGCCCGCAGCAGCTCGGCCACCGTGGTGCCGGTGGTCACCGGGTCGAGCGGGTGCACCAGGGTGGCGTCGACCTCGGCGTACGCGGCGAGCCAGCGGTCGGCGGCGCGGGCGATGACCACGCAGGTCGGGGGAGCGTCCTCGCGGTCGTCCTTGATCTGCCGGGCGATGCCGAGGCCGCCGCCCGGGCTGGCCTCACCGTCGAGCAGCAGCAGGTCGATCTCGTAGTCGTCGACCAGCCGGACGCACTCGGCGTAGTCGCTGGCCTCGACGAACTCGACCTGGAGGCCGGGCGCGGGCCGGGTGCCCACGGCGAGCCGCATCCGGTCGCGGACCTGCGGGTCGTCGCTGTAGAGCAGGATGGTGCACGAACGATCGCTCATGGCTGGACTGGCTCCCACCTCGTAGCTGCCCGCTGATCGTACCGGTCGGTGTGAGGTGCGCGACGTCCCGCCCGGCGGTGCCCGCGGCGCGTACCGTCGGCGCAGCTCAGGCGGCGGATTCCGCGGCGCGCTGGCGGGCCTCCTGGCGGTCCAGCTCGCGGTCGATCCGGCGGGATTCCCGCTCGGCCTGCTTCATCCACTGCACGACCAGCACGGCGAGCATGGTCACACTGACGAACTCGCCGCCGGCCCACAGGATGCCGCCGGCGAGCACCTGGTCGTCCCACGGGTCGGCCCAGCTGAGCCCGAGCGACGGGTACCAGTCGCCGCCGAAGAGCGTGCTGCTCTGCATGATGGTGAGCCCGAGCACGGTGTGGAACGGCACCGAGAGCAGCATCAGCAGGGCCCGCGCCGGGTACGGCCAGCGGCCGGGCAGCGGGTCGAGGCCGAGCAGTGGCCAGAAGAACACGCAGCCGGTCAGGATGAAGTGCGCGTGCACCAGCTCGTGCGCCCAGGCGTGCTCCAGGGTGAACCGGTAGAGGTCGGTGAAGTAGAGCGCGAACGGGTTCACCACGAAGATGGCGAACGCCACCAGCGGGAAGCTGTAGATCCGGGCGATCCGGCTGTGCACGATCGCCAGCAGCCGCTTGCGCGGTCGCTGCGGCAGGGTGCGCAGGGCCAGCGTCATCGGGGCGCCCAGGGCGAGGAAGATCGGCGAGATCATCGACAGCACCATGTGCTGCACCATGTGCACCGACAGCAGCGCGGTGTCGTACGCGTGCAGGCCGCTGACCGTGACCAACGCGATACCGCCCAGGCCGGGGCCGAGGAAGAAGACCGTCCGGGAGACCGGCCACCGGTCGCCGCGCATCCGCAGCCGGTGCACCCCGTAGAGGTAGATACCGGCGGCCAGCACCAGGCCGACGGCGAGCCAGCTGTCCAGCCGGGTCTCGGTGAACACCGAGGTGACGGTGAACGGCGGCGGGGTCGGCTCACCTCCCGGCAGGGCGGCGACCGAGGTGGCGGCGGAGATCCGATCGACGTGCAGCACGCTTTTCAGCCTAGGTCAGGCGAAGCGGACCACCCCGATCGGGCCATGGATGCCACCGGTTTGGCACCCCGCTGATCGCCGGCCCCGGTCAAGGGCAATAATGACCGCGTGACTGCGGCCCCAGCCATTGACAAGAGCCGGATCCACTCCCTGACCCGACCCAACATGGTCAGCGTCGGGACGATCGTGTGGCTCTCCAGCGAACTCATGTTCTTCG
The DNA here is from genome assembly GCF_011759515.1 of Micromonospora sp. CNZ280. Classification (NCBI taxonomy): domain Bacteria; kingdom Bacillati; phylum Actinomycetota; class Actinomycetes; order Micromonosporales; family Micromonosporaceae; genus Micromonospora; species Micromonospora sp. CNZ280. Next base: position 268,943 of record NZ_JAAOYP010000001.1, on the reverse strand, counting down.
CGGCGCTGTTCGCGATGTACTTCTCCATCCGCGCGGCGGCGCCGGAGCAGTGGGCGAAGCACACCGAGCACCTCAACATCCCGTACGCGACCACCTTCACGGTGATCCTGGTGTTGTCCTCGGTGACCTGCCAGCTCGGTGTGTTCGCCGCCGAGAAGGGTGACGTCCACGCCCTGCGGCGCTGGTTCACGATCACCTTCGTGATGGGCCTGATCTTCGTGCTCGGTCAGCTCAACGAGTACCGCGAGCTGGTGCACGAGGGCATCAAGATCAACGAAGACGGTTACGGGTCGATGTTCTACCTGACCACCGGCTTCCACGGTCTGCACGTGACCGGCGGTCTGGTTGCCTTCATCATCTTCATGATCCGCACCACCATGGGCCGGTTCACCCCGGCGCAGGCCACGTCCGCGATCGTCGTGTCGTACTACTGGCACTTCGTCGACGTGGTGTGGATCGGGCTCTACGCCATGATCTACTGGCTTCAGTGATCTTGGCGCGTCACGAACCGCGCCGCTGCTCCGTCCCCTGAGACAAGGTCCAACCGGTTAAGGACACAGGTCATGACTTCTGACAACGACCGCCGACGCGGTCTGCTCGCGCGGCTGCGCGGGCGGCCCGTAGCGCGCAGCAGGGGCCGCCGCCGGCTGGGTGCCGCGGTCCGCCTGCTCGCCGCGCTGATGCTGGCCGGCGGCGCCTACACGGTCTTCGCTCCCGGCGTGCAGGCGCAGGACAACCCGCCGCTGACCGGCGCCGCCGCGGAGGGCAAGGCGCTGTTCGACGTGAGCTGTGTGACCTGCCACGGTCGCAACGCGCAGGGTGTCGAGGGGCGCGGGCCGAGCCTGATCGGCGTCGGCGCGGCCTCGGTCGAGTTCCAGGTCGGCACCGGCCGCATGCCGATGGCCCGGCAGGAGGCCCAGGCGCAGCGCAAGCCGGAGCTCTTCACCGACGAGCAGACCCGTCAGCTGGCCCAGTACATCCAGGAGCTCGGCGGCGGCCCGGTCGTGCCCGAGGGCGCCGACCTGCACGAGGACGGCAACATCGCCGCCGGTGGCGAGCTGTTCCGGATCAACTGCTCGCAGTGCCACGCCTTCGGCGGTGGCGGCGGCGCCCTCTCCTCCGGCAAGTACGCGCCGAGCCTGCGCCCGGCCACCGACCGGCAGATCTACGCCGCCATGCTGAGTGGCCCGCAGAACATGCCGGTGTTCGGGGACAACCAGATCACCCCGGAGCAGAAGGCGGACATCATCGCCTACATCCAGGAGACGCTGAAGCACGACCAGGACCCGGGTGGCTTCAACCTCGGTCGGTACGGCCCCTCGACCGAGGGCCTGGCGATCTTCCTGGTGGGCATCGTCGCGCTGGTCTTCACGAGCCTGTGGATTGCGGGCAAGTCGTGACCGGGCGGATCGTTCGTTTCAGTGCTGTGGTGCCGCGGCTCGGCACCGCGCGTAGCGAGGTGACGGCATGAGCACGCACACCGAGCACCAGGCCCAGCAGGGCCGGGAACCGCTCGACGTGAACACCCCCGGGCTGACCCGCTTCGACATCGTGCGGGAGGGCGCCCGCCGGGACGACATCGAGATCGTCCACTACGAGCCCCAGGTCGTCCCGGGTAGCAAGGCCGAGCGCCGGCTGACCCGTACGGTCGCCTCGATGTTCCTGCTGACCGGTCTGGCCGCGACGGCGTTCCTGATCATCTACATCTGGTGGCCCTGGGAGTACGCGCCGGGCCGCGGCGGCGACAAGTGGTACACCCCGCTGCTCGGCGTCACCCTGGGGGTGGCCCTGCTCGGCATCGGCTTCGGCATCCTGACCTGGGGCAAGAAGCTGCTGCCCAAGGAGGTCTCGATCCAGGACCGGCACGAGGGCGCGGTCGCCGCGGAAGACCGCACCATCACCGGCCAGACGATGCTCTACATGGTCGACGAGCTGGGCGTGAAGCGCCGGCCGCTGCTCGGCATCTCGCTGCTGGCCGGTCTCGCGCCGGTCGGCGCGGTCGTCGCGGCGCCGCTGGTCGGCGGTCTGATCTCCGACCCGCACAAGAACAACCAGATGTTCACCACCGGGTTCGCCCCGGCCGAGGGCGGCCAGAAGGTCCGCCTGGTCCGCGAGGACGGCCGGCCGATCCGCCCGTCGGACATCAGCGCCGGCGGCCAGATCACGGTGTTCCCCGGCATCGACCACGGCGTGAGCAACCGGCACGCCGACTCGCCGACCCTGCTGATCCACCTGCGCGACTCGGACGCGCAGGAGTCGCGCCGGGCCAACGAGCGCGAGGGTCACGGCGACTACATGTGGGGCAACTACGCCGCGTTCTCCAAGATCTGCACGCACGCAGGTTGCCCGGCGAGCCTGTACGAGCAGCAGACCAACCGTCTGCTCTGCCCGTGCCACCAGTCGCAGTTCCTCATCACCGACAACGCCCGGCCCATCTTCGGTCCGGCCAGCCGGCGGCTGCCGCAGTTGCCGATCGAGGTGGACGCCGAGGGCTACTTCGTGGCGAAGTCCGACTACACCGAGACCGTCGGGCCCGACTTCTGGGAGCGGCCGTGAAGCGGCGAAAGTTTGACATGGCGGCGGTGCCGGGCAAGACCGCCGCGGGACTGGACGACCGGTTCCAGGCGGCCACCCCGCTGCGCCGGATGCTGAACAAGGTCTTCCCGGACCACTGGTCCTTCCTGCTCGGCGAGATCGCGCTCTTCTCGTTCATCGTCCTGCTGCTCACCGGGGTCTTCCTGACCTTCTTCTTCGAGCCGGCGATGACCGAGGTGGTCTACAACGGCAGCTACGCCCCGCTGCGGGGCACGCCGATGTCGGCCGCGTACGCCTCCAGCCTGGACATCTCGTTCGACGTCCGGGGCGGCCTGATCATGCGGCAGATGCACCACTGGTCGGCGCTGCTGTTCATGGCCGCGATCGTGGTGCACATGCTCCGGATCTTCTTCACCGGCGCGTTCCGCAAGCCGCGTGAGACGAACTGGATCATCGGCTCGCTGCTGTTCTGGGTCGGCTTCCTGGCCGGCTTCACCGGCTACTCGCTGCCGGACGACGGCCTCTCCGGCACCGGCCTGCGGATCGCCTCGGCGATCATGCTCTCCATTCCGGTGATCGGCTCCTGGCTCACCTCGTCGATCTTCGGCGGGGAGTTCCCCGGCACGATCATCATCAGCCGGTTCTTCATCGCCCACGTGCTGCTCATCCCGGCCCTGCTGGTCGCGCTGATCAGCGTCCACCTGGGCCTGGTCTTCAAGCAGAAGCACACCCAGTGGCCCGGCCCCGGCCGGACCAACGGCAACGTGGTCGGCGAGCGGTTCTTCCCGCGTTACGTGATCAAGCAGGGCGGCTTCTTCATGGTCGTCTTCGGCGTGATCGCGCTGATGGGTGGCCTGTTCCAGATCAACCCGATCTGGCTGTTCGGCCCGTACGAGGCGTGGGTGGTATCGGCGGCCAGCCAGCCCGACTGGTACGTGATGTTCCTCGACGGCTCGACCCGACTGATGCCGGCGTGGGAGATCAACATCCCGATCGGCGACGGGTACGTGATCCCGCCGCTGTTCTGGCCGACGGTCGTGCTACCGGGCATCCTGGTGGGCCTCTCCACGCTCTACCCGTTCCTGGAGGCCCGGCACCTCAAGGACTACCGGAGCCACAACCTGCTCCAGCGGCCCCGTGACGTGCCGGCCCGCACCGCGGTGGGCGCCATGGCGGTGGCCTTCTACGTCGTGCTGACCCTCTCCGGCGCCAACGACGTGATCGCTGACAAGTTCCAGATCAGCCTGAACGCGATGACCTGGGCGGGCCGGATCGGCCTGCTGGTGCTGCCGCCGCTGGCCTACTACGTCACCTACCGGCTCTGCCTCGGTCTGCAGCAGCACGACCGCGAGGTGCTCGCCCACGGTGTCGAGACCGGCATCATCCGGCGGCTGCCGGACGGCCGGTTCGTCGAGGTGCACCAGCCGCTCAGCGCGGCGGACGGCCACGACGGCCACGGCGAGCTGGAGTACGCCGGCTGGGTGGTGCCGAAGAAGATGAACCGGCTCGGCGCCCTCGGCCCGGCCATCCGGGGCTTCTTCTACCCGATCGAGAAGCCGGCCGAGGCGCCGGTCTCGCCGGGTCACCCGCCGGTCGAGGCCCGACCGGAGCGGGAGGAGATCGGCAGCGGCGAGCGCCGGAGCTGATCGCCTGAGACACCCCGACGTGGCGCCCCCCGGAGTCCTCCGGTGGGCGCCACGTCCGTTTCCGCCTCGCCTGCCGGGGGAGCGGTCCGACCGTGACCCCTTGAGCGGGTACGACGGCGCCGGTCCCGGCGGGCGGATCGCAGGATTAACCCCGGTCAGTCGGGTATCCGTGCGGTCCAACGTCTCAAGGGGGGGAAGCATGTTGGGTATCAAACGCCTCGGCCTGCTGGCCGCGCTGGTGCTGGTGGGGCTGGCACCCGCCGCGGCGGCTCAGGCGGCGGCGCAGCCGTCGACGCAGGACACCCAGTACCTGCAGGCGATCCACCAGGTCAACCTGTTCGAGATCACCACCGGTGACCTGGCCCAGCAGAAGGGCCAGAACCAGCAGGTGAAGGACCTGGGCGAGATGTTCAAGACGGACCACACCCAGTTGGACCAGACGGTGCAGCAGACCGCGTCCCAGCTCGGTGTGCAACTGCCCGCCGAGCCCACGACGGACCAGCAGGACGTCATCGACCAGCTGAACAACGCCAGCGGCGAGGAGTTCGACCGGCTCTGGGTGACCAGCCAGCTGACCGGCCACGTCCAGGCCATCCAGGCCACCCAGACGGAGATCTCGCAGGGCACCGAGCAGTCGGTGGTCCAGCTGGCGCAGACGGCGCTGCCGACGCTCCAGGCGCACTACGACGAGCTGGTGCAGCTGGCCGAGCAGCTGGGCATCCCGGTGCCGCAGGCCAGTGCCAGCGGCACGCCGAGCCCGGGCGGCACCACGCCGGCTCCGGGTGGCACCACCGAAACCCCGGCTCCGGGCGGCACCACCGAGTCGCCGGCCCCGGGCGGTACCACCGAGACGCCGGTTCCGAGCGAGAGCTGACGTCGGACGACGACCGGCCCATCCCCGCTGGGGGTGGGCCGGCCGCCGCGTGTCGGGTTCAGTCGGCGTTGGCCAGGCCGATCGCGAACGCCTCCTCCAGGTCGTGCTGCGAGTACGCCCGGAAGGCGATGTGCGACTCGGTGTTCAGCACGCCCGGCACCTTGGAGATGCGCCCGGCGATGACCTGCTCGATCTGGTCGAACTCGCGTACCCGGACCATGGCGATCAGGTCGACGTGGCCGGCCACCGAGTAGACCTCGCTGACGCCGGGCAGGTCGGCCAGGGCCTCGGCCACCTCGGGGATCGAGTCGGTGGCGCAGTCGATCAGCACGATCGCGGTGAGCACGGGACATTTCTCCGTTCGTCGACGTCGTCGCTCATGCTAGTGCGGTGGCTCGTGATCGGATGACGGTCCGCGGGTCTGCCGCCGATGATCCGACCTGCCCCCGATCAGATGATCACGGGCTCGGTGCTGCGGGGACGGTCAGCTGGGTGTCCGCGCGGATGGCGTTGTGCAGGTGTTCGCCGGCGGCGACCCGGGCGCCCGGCCAGACCACGACGCGGTCGACGTCGCCGAGCACGGTCGCGCCGGCGCCGATCACCGACCGGTGGCACCGGCCGGTCACGGTGGCCGTCGGGTCGACCAGGCTGCCGGTCCCGGCGGCGTGCAGGTTGGCCGCGAGGTAGTCCGCCGGGGTGCCGGTGTCGTAGAAGGTGCCGGCGTACGGCACCACGGTGAGCGCACCGGCCGCCTCCGCCGGCCGCCACACCGCCCGGACCAGGTCGCCGAACTCGGCCGGCAGGTCCCGCACCAGCCGCCACGGCAGCAGCGAGAACCCGGTGAACGCGTGGCCGTCGAACGTCCCGGGCGCCGCCGGGTCCGCCGCGGGCTGACCGAGCAGGCGTACGCTCTCGCCGTCCCAGCCGCGCAGCAGCGCGGCGATGTCCGGCCCCGGGGCGGCGGCCGGGTGATGCAGGTAGGCGTCGGCGTTGCCGACCAGCACCCCCCGCCCGGCGATCCAGTCCCGCAGGTTGCCGACGCCGCCGGCGGTGCCCAGCGGGTCGCCCGGCTCGACCGAGAGGTGGGCCCGGTCACCCACCCGCGCGACCACCTGCTCGCCGAGGTAGCAGGCGTTGACGGCGACCCGGTCCGGGCCGGTCAGGCCGAGCCCGGCCAGCCGGGCCAGCGCGCGGTCGAGCAGCGGCACGTTGCCCACCGGGCAGAGCGCCTTGGGTACCCGTTCGGTCAGCGGCCGCAGCCGGGTGCCCTCGCCGGCGGCGAGCACCACCGCGCAGACCTCGGGCCCGACCGGGTCGCTCACACCGACGTCCCGCGCCGTTCCGCGCGGTCGCCGGCCGCCGCGGCGCGCCCGGTGGTGCGCCCGCTCACGGCGTGTCCGGTACCGGCGGCGGGAACTGCCCGGCCAGTGGGCCGATGCCGTAGTAGGCGAGCAGGCGCGCCGTCGGCCAGGTCAGCCGGGGCAGGTCGTCCAGCGGGTGCCAGGCCGCCTCGAAGACCTCCGCGCCGTCCACCGTCAGTTCGGTGGTCGACGCCGGAACCTCGGCGGTGAACACCACGTCCACCCAGCCCTTGGCGTGCACCACCGCGTTCGGCACGGCCGGCTGGAGCTGCCGGGGCGAGAGCCGGATCCCGGACTCCTCGAACAGTTCCCGGGCCGCGCCGACCACCGGCGCCTCGCCGCGCTGGAGCAGCCCGGCCGGGAGCGTCCAGCCCTTGCCGGGCGGCTGGCGCAGCAGCAGCAGCCGGCCCGCCCCCTCGGCCTCGGCGTCGCGGACCAGGGTCACCGCGCCGACGATGTACTTCGGCACGGCCAGTCGGACCAGGCGGCGGCGCAGCGGTAGCGGCAGCCGGTAGAAGACCTGGTAGGCGACGGCCCGTCCGGTGGCGCGCGAGCGGGGGATCATGAGTTAAGGCTAGTGGCCACGCGGGCGGCTCGCGCTCCCCGGGCCCCGCCCGGTCACTGCCGGTGGTCCACCAGGTCGATGAGCTGCCGCACCACGGCGTCCGGCTCGATCACCCGGTCGAAGACCGCGACCAGCATGGTCTCCAGGTCGGGGTAGCCGAGTTCCTCGGAGAGCCGCAGCAGCGGCAGGTCGCTGGCCAGGCCCCGGTTGTGCTGGCGCAGCGCGAGCCCGATGGTGGCCCGGCCGAGGCGGACCTTGTCGCTGATCGAGATGCCCGGCTCGGTGTGCTCGGCGAACCACCGGTTGATCTGCATCTGCGCGTGCGGCGACTTCACGAACCCGAGCCACTCCCGGCGGGGGCCGGGCGGTGCGGCGTCGGTGCCGGCCCCGCCCTCCGCGTCGGTCTCGGTGAAGATCTCCACCACGTCCCCCTCGGCCAGTTGGGAGGAGAGCGGGGCCAACCGGCCGTTGATCCGCGCCGCCAGGCAGTGGTCGCCGCGCTCGGTGCCCAGCTCGTAGGCCAGGTCGACCGGGGTGGCGCCGGCCGGCAGCACGATCTGCCGACCCTCGGCGACCACCTGGATCTGCGTCTCGGCCAGGTCGCAGCGCAGCGACTGGAGGAACTGGGCCGGGTCGGCGGCGTCCTGTTCCCAGTCCAGCACGCGGCGCAGCCAGTCGAGCTGTTCGGCCCTGGCCGCCGCCGCGCTACCGGAGCGGGGGAAGCGGAAGTCGGCGGCTATGCCGTACTCGGCCTTGCGGTGCATCTCCTCGGTGCGGATCAGCACCTCCACTGTGCGGTTCTCCGGGCCGCAGACGCTGGTGTGCAGCGAGCGGTAGAGGTTGTTCTTCGGCGAGGCGATGAAGTCCTTGAACCGGCCCGGCACGGGTCGCCAGACGCCGTGGATGGCGCCCAGCGCGGCGTAACAGTCGGTGGCCGGGCCGTCCACCACCACCGCGATCCGGGGCAGGTCGTACGGGGTTTCGTGGCCGCCGGCCACGGTGTCCTTCCAGATCGAGTAGAGGTGCCGGGGGCGCGGGGTCACCTCGGCGTCGACCCGGTTGCGGCGCAGTGCCACCCGGGCGCGGGCGACCACCTGTTCGAGGTAGGCGTCCCACCCGGGGCGCTCCCGTACGTGCCGGGAGATCCGGTCGTGTTCCTCCGGCTTGAGGTGCAGCAGCACCACGTCGTCCAGCTCACGTTTCAAGGTCTGGATGCCGAGCCGGTCGCAGAGCGGGACGAGCACCTCCTGGGTGGCCCGGGCGATCCGCTCCCGGGAGGCGGCCGAGCGTACGCCGAGGGTGCGCATGTTGTGCAGCCGGTCGGCCAGCTTGATGATCAGCACCCGGACATCCTTGCCGGCTGCGATGATCATCTTGCGGATCGTCTCGGCCTCGGCGGCCTTGCCGTAGAACGCCTTGTCGAACTTGGTCACCCCGTCGACGAGGTGGGCCACCTCCCGGCCGAAGTCCTCGGCGAGCGCCTGGAGGGTGTAGCGGGTGTCCTCCACGGTGTCGTGCAGCAGGGCCGCGACCAGGGTGATGGTGTCCATGCCGAGCTCGGCGCAGATCTGCGCGACGGCGAGCGGGTGGGTGATGTAGGGCTCGCCGCTCTTGCGGAACTGCCCCCGGTGCATGTTCTCGGCGATGGTGTAGGCCCGGCGCAGCACCGCGGGGTCGGTGCCGGCGTGGATGGCCCGGTGGGCGCGGACCAGGCGGGCGACCGGGTCGGACTCGGTGGTGGGCCAGGTCAGCAGCGACCGCAGTCGCCGGGCCAGGGGCAGTTCGCCCGGCTGGGTCGGAAGCGCGCCCCCCAGGGCGGCGCCGTGTCCGGCGTCGACGTCCACGAGGGACACCTCCTCACCCCGGCTCCACGGCCACCGAGGCTCCGGTAACCAGGAGCAGGCCCACGAAACGGGCAGGACTGCACTTCTCTAACAGCCTAAGTGAGTCGACGTAGTCCGATCGGACACTTGCTCATGAGCGTTCGGTTGAGAGTTGGTGCGATGCGGCGCTTTCGGCCTTGCTCAGCAGGTCGCGGAAGCGTGCCGCGCCAGCCACCGGGGACGCCCATCCGGCGGACATCTCGACCAGCCGGGTCTCCGGACGCTCCAACCAGGACAGGATCCGTTCGGTCTCCTCCGCCGAGGCGTTCGGGACCGGGCCGTGCCCCGGCGGCACCGTCTCGGCGGTGGCCCGGATCGCGGCCAGCGTCGGTCGTGGATGGACGCCGGGCGGGGAGACCCCGGCGCCGGCCAGCCGCCCGTGCCGGACCAGGGCCAGCTCCCAGCCGCCCCGGGCGGCCGGCCGGGCGGCGGCCAGCTCGGCGATCCGGGTCAGCGCGACCAGGCGCTGCATGCGCACGGTCGCCCGCAGCACCGCGGCGAGCCGGGCGCGTACCACGGCGGCCTCCTCGTAGCGCTGGGCGCGGGCGAGCACCTCGATGCGGGCCAGCAGCGCGTCGACCACCGGCTGCGGGTCGCTGGCGGCCGCGGTGCGGAACGGCGCCGCCGCGCGGGCGTCGTACTCCTCGGGGGTGATCCGGTGCTCGCAGGGCGCCGGGCAGCGACCCAGCTCGGCCAGCGCGCAGGCCGGCGTGACCGTGCGCAGCGACAGCCGGTGGGTGCACTGGCGCAGCGGCACCGCGTCGTGGAAGCCGGCGGCGGCCAGCTCCGCGGACCGGCGCGAGTTGAACGGGCCGAGGTAGGCGTCGTCGGTGGGGGAGATGCCGCGCACCACGGACAGCCGGGGGTACGGCCCGTCGGTCAGCTTGAGCCAGACCGCGCGCTCCGGGAACTTCGACCGCCGGTTGTACGGCGGCGCGTGCGCGCCGATCAGCCGCAGCTCGCGGACCTCGGCCTCCAGCGAGTGGGCGCACTCGACCGCCTCCACCCGAACGGCTGCGGCGAGCATCTCGGAGATGCGGGCCCGCTTCTCGGCGGCGGTGAAGTAGCTGCGCACCCGGGTGGCGATGTCGCCGGAGGTGCCGACGTAGAGCGGCCGGTCGTCGGCGGCCCGGAAGATGTAGACGCCGGGCGCCTTGGGCAGCCCCTCGGCGAGGTGCCGCTTGCGCCGCTGGGTCGGGGTGACCGCCCGGGCGAACTCGAGGGCGTCGCCGATGGTTTCGACCCGGTGCCCGCCGAGCCGGGCGATCAGCCCGTGCAGCACGTCGACGGTGGCCTTGGCGTCGTCGAGCGCCCGGTGCGTCGGCCGGGTGGCGGTGCGGAAGTAGGCGGCGAGGGTGCCGAGCTTGCGGTTGGGCACCTCGTCGCGGGTCAGCACCCGGCGGGCCAGCGCGGCGGTGTCCAGCACCCGCGGGTTGGGCCAGCGGTAGCCGTGCTTGGCGCAGGCGGCCTTGAGGAACCCGACGTCGTAGGGGGCGTTGTGGGCGACCAGCACAGCGTCGGAGATGAACTCCAGGAGGCTCGGCAGCACCTGCTCGATCGGCGGCGCCGGCAGCAGCATCGCCTGGGTGATGCCGGTCAGCACGGTGATGAACGGCGGGATCGGCTCGCCCGGGTTGACCAGGGTGGCCAGCTCGCCCAGCTGCTCGCCGCCGCGTACCTTGACCGCGCCGATCTCGGTGATCCCGCCGCCGTCCGGCGCGCCGCCGGTGGTCTCCAGGTCGACCACCACGAACGTCGTCGCGTACAGCGGCAACGCCGGATCGACCGTGCCGGCGGCCGGGTCGAGCCCGGCCAGCGCCTCCTGGACGTACTCCTGCTGTGCCATCGGCGGCACGGTAGCGTCCCGGTCCGACACTCCCGACCCGGCAGCCCCACGGGTCACCCGGGGTTAGGATGAGAGATCGGCTCACTCACCGGGCGGTGGGCCCGGTCGCGGTGGGAGACTTGCCACATGCCCCTCACCGAGCCGTACGACGACAACCTCCACCAGGAGGACCCTGTCGTCGCTGCGTACGCCGCCGGTGAGGGCCCCGACGAGGGTGACCCGGCGGAGCCCGGGGTGGTGCCCGAGCCGGAGCCGACCCTGCCCGAGCCGGTCCGCCAGCGGATCGTCGCGCTCACCGCCGCGGTGCTGCCCGGCCTGCCCGGCGACGAGGTGCCGGTGCCGTTGCGCCGGGTGGCCAAGTTCGCGCCCAACCGGCGGGCCCGCCTGGGCGCCCCGGCGATCGCCGCGCAGCTCGCCGCCGATCCGCTGTTCCGGCAGCGGGTCACCGCCCGGGTCCTCGCCGACGCCGGCGACCTGGGCGCGGCGGTGGTCGAGGGGACCGCCCCGGCGGCGGCCGACCCGGTCGAGGTGGCCGCGTTGGCCTACCTGGCCCGCCCCCGCGGCTGGCGGGACCTGATCGAGGCCAGCGGCGCGGCGGTCCGCGCCGAGGCGGACAGCGCGGTCGTCGCCGAGCTGGTCCGCGAGGCCGAGCAGCGGGCCACCCGGGCCGAGCACGACCGGGCGGTGGCCCGGGTCGAGGCGGAGAAGCTCCGCGACGAACTGGCCCGGGTCCGCGAGGAGCTCGGCCAGCTCCGCGAGGAGAACCGGCAGCTGAGCCGGTCGCTGCGGGAGACCCAGGCCCGCGAACGCAAGGCCGGCGAGATGCTGGCCACCGAGCGTGGCCGGGCGGCCCGGGCGGCGGCCGACGCGGACGCCGAGCTGCGCCGGGCGCGGGCCCGGCTGGCCGAGGCGGAGGCGGCGGCCGGGGTGGCCCGGGCCAGCGCCAAGGAGGCCCGCTCGGTCGACGACGCCCGGCTGTGGCTGCTGCTGGAGACGATCGGCCAGGCGGCCGTCGGGCTGCGCCGGGAGCTGGCCCTCGACCCGGTCGACAAGCTCCCCGCCGACTTCGTCGCCGACTCCTTCGCCGAGCAGCCGGCCGGCCCGGCGGCCGGCACCGCCACCCGGGCCCGGGACACCGACGACCCGGCCCGGCTGGACCAGCTGCTCGCCCTGCCCCGGGCGCACCTGGTGGTGGACGGCTACAACGTGACCAAGCGGGGCTTCGGCGAGATGTCGCTGGAGCAGCAGCGCAAGCGGCTGATCAGCGGGCTGGGCGGGATCGCCGCGCAGACCGGCGACGAGGTCACCGTGGTCTTCGACGGTGCGGAACGGGTGCACGGGCTGCCGCCGGCGCCGCGCGGCGTGCGGGTGCTCTTCTCCCGCAAGGGGGAGACCGCCGACGAGCTGATCCGCCGCCTGGTCCGCGCCGAGCCGTCGGGCCGGCCGGTGGTGGTGGTCTCCTCCGACCGTGAGGTGGCCGACGGGGTACGCCGGCACGGCGCGTACCCGCTCGGCGCCGACTCGCTGCTGCGGCGGCTCGCCCGGTCCTGATCGGGGCGCTTGATCGCATTCTGGCCGTCCGCGACCTCGTTGTCCGATTCTGTCGTACCCCGCGCCTAGTGTCGTGGTGACCGACGGTGCTCGGGTGGCGACGGCGACGCCGCGCCCGGTCGCCGCAAGCGCACCAGGAGGCGGAATGCTCATCGACTGCGCGGGGTGCGGGATCCGGGGGAGCGGCTGCTCCGACTGCCTGGTCACCGCCCTGCTCGACGATTCGTCCCCGGCCGCCGGGCTGGGCGGCGCCGAGGCCCGGGCGGTCGAGGTGTTCGCCCGCGCCGGGTTCGAGGTGGAGGTGCTGGCGGCGCCCCGAGCCAGCCGGCCGGCCCGGCGTCGCCGGGTGGCGTGACCCGCACCGGGCTGCAATCCCCACGCTGACCTGCGTTCGCTCACCCGGATGTGCCAAATAGTGCCATGTATGGCGTCACTCGCGTGCCATTCGCCTTGCCATGGTGCCATTCACGTGCCAAAATGGCACCATGGACCTGACCCCGTATGTGAGCAACCTCGGACGCGAGTTCGCCACCCTCGCCGAAGCCGGCGGTGAGGAGGCGCGGGCGCTGGTCGAACGCCTGACCGGGTCGCTCGAGTCGGCGATCCGGATGACGCTGCTGGACGCCCTGTCGGCCGCCGCCGACGAGATCACCCGGGACCTGGCTCCGGGTTCGGTGGAGCTGCGCCTGCGGGGACGCGATCCGAACTTTGTCGTGACGTCGCCACCCGCCGAGCCGCTCGGGCCCGCGGCCGGGGACGCCGCGCCGACGGTCGGCGGCGCGCCGGAGAGCGATCTGCTGATGGCCGAGGACGGCCCCGCCGCCCGGATCAACGTACGCATGCCCGAGCAGCTCAAGGCCGCGGTCGAGGAGGCCGCGGCCAAGGAGGGGCGCTCGGTCAACGCCTGGCTGGTCCGGGCGGCCGCCGCCGCTGTACAGCGCTCGGATCGCGACCAGCGTCCCGAGCCGCCCGGCGCCGGGAAACGGACCCCCCAGCGCTTCACCGGCTGGGTGCGCTGAGCGCACCCCACGCCTGTCCGCACGCCACGTCCCCGACCTGCGGGGACGACTCATCCACCCATGACGCGGAGACAACCATGCCCAATTTCGAGACGCCCCAGCCGATCTCCGTCACGCTCGAACTCGGCGTCGCCGACGTGCGGATCGCCGCGAGCGACCGGACCGACACCGTCGTCGACGTCCGCCCGAGCGACCAGGCCGACGACTCCGACGTGAAAGCCGCCCAGCAGGTCCAGGTCGACTACGCCAACGGCGTGCTCCGGGTCACCGGCCCCAAGCGCGTCTTCGACTTCTCCAAGAAGACCAGGTCGGTCGACGTGACCATCGAGCTGCCCAGCGGTTCCCAGCTCTCCGCGCACCTGCTGATGGGCGACATCCGCTGTGCCGGTCGACTCGGGGAGTGCCGGCTCAAGACGACCGGCAACATCTGGCTCGAACGAACCGGCCCGCTGCGCCTGCACACGGGGTTCGGTCACATCAACGCCGACGGCATCACCGGCGACGCCGAGATCTCCACCGGCTCCGGCAGGATCCAGATCGGCGAGATCGACGGCGCCGCTGAGGTCAAGAACTCCAACGGCGACACCGCGATCGACACGGTCACCGGCGACGTGCGGGTGCGCAACGCCAACGGCGCCATCGCCATCGAGCGGGCCGGCGCCGGCGCCGACGTGAAGACGTCCAACGGCGGCATCCGGCTCGGCGAGGTGGTCCGCGGTTCGGTGGTGCTCGGCACCGCCGCGGGCGACCTGGACATCGGCATCGCCGAGGGCACCGCCGCCTGGCTCGAGGTGAACACCGGATTCGGGCGCGTCCACAACCAACTGGAGAACACCGCCGGGCCCGGCAAGTCCGACCGGACCGTCGAAGTGCGCGGCCGCACCTCCTACGGCGACATCACCATCCACCGCTCCTGATCCACGTCCGGACCTGGCGAGAGGGAACCATGACCAGCACCCAGTACCGGCCGGCGATCGCCGCGACCGGGCTACGGAAGTCGTTCGGCGACCACGTCGTCCTCGACGGCCTCGATCTGACCGTGCCACGGGGGACGGTCTTCTCGCTGCTCGGCGCGAACGGCGCCGGGAAGACCACCACCGTCAAGATTCTGTCCACTCTGCTCAGCGCCGATGCCGGTGACGTCCAGGTCGCCGGGCACGACCTCGCCCGCGAACCGGACGCGGTGCGCGCCGCGATCGGTGTCACCGGCCAGTTCTCCGCGGTGGACAACCTGCTCACCGGCGAGGAGAACCTGCGGCTGATGGCGGATCTGCACCACCTCGGCCGGGGCGAAGGCCGGCGGCGCGTCGCCCGGCTGCTCGAGCAGTTCGACCTGGCCGAGGCGGGTGGGAAGCCGGCGGTCACCTACTCCGGCGGCATGCGGCGACGGCTCGACCTGGCGATGACCCTGGTCGGCAGCCCGCAGGTGATCTTCCTCGACGAGCCGACCACCGGACTGGACCCGCGCAGCCGCCGGGACATGTGGCAGATCGTCCGGGACCTGGTGGCCGGCGGCGTCACCATCTTCCTGACCACCCAGTACCTGGAGGAGGCCGACGAGCTGGCCGACCGGATCGCGGTCCTCGACCGCGGCCGGGTGGTCGCCGAGGGCACCGCGGAGGAACTGAAGCGGCGCATCCCCGGCGGGCACGTACGCCTGCGGTTCGCCGACCCGCAGGGCCTCGACGCGGCCCTGCGCGTGCTGGGCGACGCCTCGCGCGACACCGACGCGCTCGCCCTGCGGGTGCCCAGCGACGGCAGCCTGCGCTCGCTGAAGACCCTGATCGGCCGGCTCGACGACCAGGCCGTCGAGGTCGACGAGCTCTCCGTGCACACCCCCGATCTCGACGACGTCTTCCTCGCCCTCACCGGCAACTCCACCACCGAGAAGGTGACCACGCGATGAGCACCCACACCCTGACCGGTCCGCCGCCGGCGGACCTCCGTTTCCATCCGCTACGCGACTCGGCCACGATGCTGCGCCGCAACGTCAAGCGCATGCTGCGGTACCCGTCGATGACCCTGATGCTCGTCGGGATGCCCGTGGTCTTCCTGCTGCTCTTCGTCTACGTGCTCGGCGGCACGCTGGGCGCCGGCCTCGGCGGGGCGGCACAGGTCGGCGCGGCCGACGGGCGTGCCGCGTACGCCAACTACGTGGCGCCCGCGATCATCCTGATGACCGTGGCGTCCACGGTCCAGGGCACCGCGATCTCGATCGCCATGGACCTGACCGAGGGCATCATCACCCGGTTCCGCACCATGCACATCGCCCGTGTATCGGTGCTGACCGGACACGTCCTGGGCAGCGTGATCCAGGCGATGGTCAGCCTGGCGGTCGTGATCGGCGTGGCGCTGCTGGTCGGCTTCCGGCCCACCGCCGGGTTGGGCGGGTGGCTGGCCACGGCCGGTTTCCTGCTGGCGGTGACCTTCGCGCTCGTCTGGTTGGCCGTCGCGCTCGGCCAGGTCAGCAAGAGCGTCGAGACCGCCAGCAACCTGCCCATGCCGCTCGTCCTGCTGCCCTTCCTCGGCAGCGGGTTCGTGCCCACCGACTCCATGCCGGCCGGTCTGCGCTGGTTCGCCGAGTACCAGCCGTTCACGCCGATCATCGAAACCCTGCGCGGCCTGCTGACGGAGAAGCCGATCGGCAACAACGCGTGGATCGCGCTCGCCTGGTGCGCCGTCATCGCGCTGGGCGGATACCTCTGGTCGAAACGGCTGTTCAACCGCGAGTCCTCGAACTGAACGGAATCCGTGATGTCGTCCGAATCGACGACCACCCGCGAGCTGCCCTCGGCCCGTCCGGCGGGCTGCCCGAACCACCCGTACGGCAAGCTGCGCGCTCGCGCGAACTCAAGGGGGAACGATGTTTGAACGGTTGGGACGCTTCGTCGTCCACAACCCGTGGAAGGTGATCCTGAGCTGGTTGGTGGCCACGGTGGCGATCGTGGCGATCGCTCCCGGGCTCAGCGACGTGACCAGCCAGGACCAGGCCGACTTCCTGCCGAGTGACTACGAGTCGGTCCAGGCCATGGAGGTGGCGCAGCGATCCTTCCCCACCTCCACCGACGCGACCGCGACGATCGTCGTCAAGCGCCTCGACGGGCAACCGCTGGCCGACGCCGACCTCGCCACGGTGGGCACGTTGGCCGGGGCGGTCGGCACGGTCGACGCGGAGCACGTGGCCGGCGCCGTCGGGCCGCCCACCCCCTCGCCGAACCGGACGGTCGCCCTGGTGACCGTCGGCCTGAAGGGCGCCCCCGACGATCCGGAACTGCTCGACGCCATCCCCGAGATCCGCGAGGCGGCGAAGTCCACGCTGGACGGGACCGGCCTCGGCTACGCGGTCACCGGCGATATCGCCATGTACGCCGACAACGCCGACGCCTTCGACACCGCACTGGTCGTGGTCGGCCTGGCCACCATCGGCCTGATCATCGTGCTGCTGCTGGTCATCTACCGCAGCCCGCTGGCCGCGCTGCTGCCGATCGTGACGGTCGGCGTCGTCAGCGCGATCGCCCCTGGCCTGATCTCGTGGGTGGCTCAGGCGGCCGACCTGCGGGTCGACCAGTCCCTGGAGATCATCCTCACCATCGTCCTGTACGGCGTGGGCACCGACTACATCCTGTTCCTGCTGTTCCGGTACCGGGAACGGCTGCGTGCCGGCGACGACGCCAAGCAGGCGCTGGTGGCGGCGGTGGCCCGGGTGGGCGAGGTGATCGCCTCGGCCGCGGCGGCGATCGTCATCGCGTTCAGCGCCCTGCTGCTGGCGGTGTTCGGCGCGTTCACCAGCCTCGGCCCGGCGCTGGCCATCGCGGTCGTGGTCATGGCGTTCGCCGCGCTGACCCTGGTCCCGGCGGTGGTGTCCCTGCTCGGCACGAAGATCTTCTGGCCGTCGAAGTCGTGGCAGCGCACCCCGCGCGGCACGGCGTTCCAGCGGCTGGGCCGGTTCACCGGGCGGCGACCGGCCGTGGTGGCGCTGGTGTCCGGCGGGCTGATGCTGGCGCTGGCGGCCGGCGTGCTCGGGATGAAGTGGGACTACGACCAGACCGGCCAACTGCCGTCCGACACCGAGTCGGCGCGCGGTCTCGAGGATCTCCAGTCCGGCTTCCCGGTGGGCGCGCTCAACCCGACGACCGTCTATCTGCGCTCCGACGACGGCCAGCGGCTCGACCCGGCCGCGCTCGACGCGTACGCCGCATCGCTGAAGGACGCGCCCGGCATCGGCGGCATCATGCCGGCGGGCCAGGACGGCAGCCTGGCCGGGTTCAGCCAGGACGGCACCGTCGCGCGGATCAACCTGCTGCTGGACCGCAGCCCGTACGCGCCGGAGTCGCTGGACCTGGCCGGCGGCGAGCTGCGGGACGTGGTGCACGCGCGGGCCCCGGACGGCACCACCGCCTACGTGGGCGGGATCAGTTCCCTGTTCGCCGACGTCCGCGACGCCAACACCCGGGACCTGAAGGTGATCTTCCCGGTCGCCGGCCTGCTCATCGCGATCATCCTGGCCCTGCTGCTGCGCAGCCTGGTCGCCCCGATCTACCTGATGGCGGCCGTGTTCCTCGGCTTCCTCAGCACGTTGGGCGCCACGGTCTTCGCGTTCCAGGGGGTCGGGGACCGGCCGGGCCTGTCGTTCATGCTGCCGACGATCCTGTACCTGTTCGTGGTGGCGATCGGCACCGACTACAACATCCTCATGATCGCCCGGCTCCGCGAGGAGGCACGGCTGGGCAACGACCCGCGCACGGCCGCGGACCTGGCGGTCGAGCACGGCGGCCCGTCCGTCGGCGCGGCGGGTCTGATCCTCGCCGGCACCTTCGCCTCGATGATGCTGGCCGGGGTGGCGTTCCTCACCGAGATGGGCTTCGCGGTGGCGATCGGCATCTCGATCTCCGCCTTCGTCATGGCGATGCTGCTCGTACCGGCGATCACCGCGCTGCTGGGCCACCGCGCCTGGTGGCCCGGGCACGGCGACGCCGCCCGCAACGGCGCCGCGCCGCCCAGCGCCGAGCGCGGTCCCGTCCTGACGGAGACCCGGTAGGCCACCGACCGGACCCGGTCCACGCCGCACGGCGCGGACCGGGTCCGGTCCAGGGTGTGGTGGGCGATCGTCCGCCGCTTCCGCGGCGACCGGGCGCGGAAGCGGCGGGCTTCGACCCGGGCAATAGGATGGGCGCTCACGGCGGGAGGGAGCGGCGGCATGACGCGGGTACGGCGCGGTGGCGACAGCCCCGCCGCGATCGGCGGTGTCCCGGGCCCCCGACGGTCGCCCGCGGTGCGACCGCACGACTGTCGCGACGTGGCGCCGGGAGGGCAGCGGTGACCCCGCGCGGTTGGGCGGTGCTGACCCTGGTCGGCCTGGCCGTCGCCCTGGTGGTGACCGCCGCGGTGCTGATTCCGTGGCACCGGCCGCCCGCGCCGCGCGCCGACCAGGTGGCCGCGCTGCGCGACCTCCCCGCCGACCAGGTGGCCCGGGCCCGGGAGTTCCGCTCGTCGCTGCGCCCCGGCGGCTGGGCGGCGCTGGCCGTCGGCCTGCTGGTGGCGCTGGCGCTCGGGCTGACCCCGCTGGGCAGCCGCCTGGTCGAGCTGGCCGGGCGCCCCTTCGGCGACCACTGGATCGCCCAGGCCATCCTCGGCGGGCTCGCCGTGGTGCTCGTCGCCGACCTGGTCACCCTGCCGTTCGCCGCCTGGCGGCACGCCGTGCTCACCCGCTACGGCCTGGCCACCAACGGCTGGGGCGGCTGGGCGGTCGACCTGCTCAAGTCGTACGCCGTCAGCGCGGTCATCGGAGCGGTGGCGCTGCTCGGCTTCTACGCCGTGATCCGGCTCGCCCCGCGCTGGTGGTGGGCGTTCGGCGCGGCCGGCGCGGCCACCCTGGTGGTGCTGCTCAGCTTCGTCCTGCCGGTGCTGGTCGAGCCGGTGTTCAACAAGTTCACCCCGATGGAGCAGGGCCCGCTGCGCACCGAGCTGATGACCATGGCGGCCCGCGACGGCGTCCCGGTACGCGACGTGCTGGTCGCCGACGCGTCCCGGCGCACCCGCGCGGTGAACGCGTACGTCTCGGGGCTCGGCCCGACCCGGCGGGTGGTGGTCTACGACACGCTGCTGCGCGAGGCCGGCCCGGACGAGGTGACCGCCGTGGTGGCGCACGAACTGGGGCACGCCAAGGACCGGGACGTGGCGGTCGGCACGCTGACCGGGGCGCTGGGCGCCGCCGCCGCGGTGGTCGCGCTCTACCTGATCGGCTCGTGGGGGCCGCTGCTGCGGCTGGCCGGGGTGGAATCGGTGGCCCAACCACGCGCGTTCCCGCTGCTGGTCGCGCTGGTCACGGTGGCCGGGCTGGTCTCCGCGCCGGTGCAGGCGCTGATGTCGCGGCGGGTCGAGGCGCGCGCCGACGCGCACGCGCTGGCGCTGACCGGCGACCCGGCGGCGTTCGAGGCCATGCAGCGGCGGCTCGCCGGGATCAACCTCTCCGACCCCGACCCGCCCCGGCTGGAGTACCTCTACTCCGCCACCCACCCGTCCACGGTCGAGCGGATCGCCGCCGCCCGCGCCCACGCCAGGGAGGCCGGCCGATGAGCCGGACGCTGCTGATCACGAACGACTTCCCGCCGCGCCCCGGCGGGATCCAGTCCTTCGTACACAACCTGGCGGTACGCCAGCCCGCCGGCTCGGTGGTGGTCTACGCGTCGAGCTGGCGGGACGCCGCGAAGTTCGACGCCGACCAGCCCTTCGAGGTGATCCGGGAACGCACCCGGGTGCTGCTGCCCACCCCGCTGGTGGCGCGCCGGGCCGCCCGGCTGGCCCGCGCATACGACTGCGACACTGTGTGGTTCGGCGCGGCGGCCCCGCTCGGGCTGCTCGCCGCGGGCCTGCGCCGCCGGGCCGGCATCCGGCGGGCGGTCGCGTTGACCCACGGCCACGAGGTCGGCTGGGCGGCGCTGCCCGGCGCCCGGGCCGCGCTGCGCCGGATCGGCCGGGGCGTCGACGTGACCACCTATCTCGGCGAGTACACCCGGGTGCGGCTGGCCCGGGCGCTGCACGGGCTGACCGAGCTGCGCCGGCTCGCGCCCGGGGTGGACGTCGACACCTACCACCCGTCCGTCGACGGCGAACCGGTCCGGCTCCGGCTCGGGCTGGCCGACCGGCCGGTGGTGGTCTGCGTGTCCCGGCTGGTGCCGCGCAAGGGTCAGGACATGCTGATCCGGGCCATGCCGGAGATCCGCCGCCGGGTGCCCGACGCGGCGCTGCTGGTGGTCGGCGGCGGCCCGTACCGGGCCACCCTGCAGAAGCTGGCCCGGCAGACCGGCGTGGAGCGGGACGTGGTCTTCACCGGGTCGGTGCCGACGGCCGAGCTGCCGGCGCACTACGCGGCCGGCGACGTCTACGCCATGCCGTGCCGCACCCGCAACCGGGGCTTGGACGTGGAGGGTCTCGGAATCGTCTACCTGGAGGCCTCCGCGACCGGCCTGCCGGTGGTCGCGGGCGACTCCGGCGGCGCTCCCGACGCGGTCCGGGAGGGGGAGACCGGCTACGTCGTTCGCGGGCGCGACGTCGCGCAGCTCGCCGACCGGGTGGCCCGGCTGCTCGCCGACCGCGATCTGGCCCGCCAGCTCGGCGCCGCCGGCCGGGCCTGGGTGGAGCGGGAGTGGCGCTGGGAGATCCAGGCGCAGCGGATGACCGCCCTGCTCGCCGGCTGACCGCTGCCCGGTCGGGGACCGGCCCGGGTGGCGTGCGTCCCGCCCGTCTCTCCCAGGGTGGCGTGTCTGCCAGCGGCGGTGTCGAGCTGCCCCACCCATGGGACCGGCCGGATGGCGCACGCGGTGCGCCCCTGCGCTGCCGCGCTGCCCCTGGATGGGACAGCTCGACAGGGGCGGGCTGGTGTCTGGCGGGGTCGGCTACCGGGCGGCGGGCCGGCGGTCAGCCGATCCGTTCCAGGATGCGCTCGGCGGGGGCGGGGCGACCGAAGTGCCAGCCCTGGCCGGCGTCGCAGTCGATCGCCCGCAGCCGCTCGGCCTGCCCGGCCGTCTCCACGCCCTCGGCGGTGACGGTCAGGTCCAAGGCGTGCGCAAGCGACACCAGCGAGGCGAGAATCCGCTCGTCGGTGCAACTGGCCGGCTCCATCGCCGGCGCGCGCAGCCCGGCCACGAACTGGCCGGCCACCTTCAGCTCGGTCACCGGCAGGTCGCGCAGGTACGCCAGGTTGCAGTACCCGGTGCCGAAGTCGTCGATGGCGATCCGTACCCCCAGGTCGGCCAGCACCCGCAGGGCCCGCACCGGCTCCTCGGCGGTGCTCATCATGGTGCTCTCGGTGATCTCCAGCTGGAGCCGCTCCGGCGGCAGGCCGGTGCTGCTCAGCAGGCCGCGTACCTCCTGCACCAGACCGGGCCGGTGCACCTGCCGCACCGCCAGGTTGACGCTGACGTACGGCGCCGGGCCGCCCGCCGCCGACCAGCTCTCCGCCTCCCGGCACGCCTCGGCCAGCACCCACCTGCCGAGCGGGACGATCAGCCCGGTCTCCTCGGCCAGCGAGATGAAGCTGTCCGGCCGGAGCACCCCCAGCTCGGGGTGCCGCCACCGCACGAGCGCCTCCACGCCGAGCAGGCGGCCGTCCCGCAACGACGTCAGCGGCTGGTAGTCCAGGTAGAACTCGCCGCGTTGCAGGGCCGCCGGGATTGCCGCGGAGAGCGCCTGCCGGGCCAGTTCCCGGCGGTCGCGGTCGGTGTCGTAGAGCGCCCAGCGCGCCCCGCCGGATGCTTTCGCCCAGTGCAGGGTGCTGTCGGCGGCGCGCATCAGGTCGCCGGGGGTGGCGTCGGCGACCGGGCACTCGACGATGCCGATGCTCGCCGAGACGGTCAGCTCGTGGCCGTCCACGATGGCCGGCCGGCGCACCGCGGCCAGCGCCGCCTCGGCCACCGCGACCACGTCGTCGGTGCCGGCGCAGCGCTCGACGAGCACCACGAACTCGTCGCCGCCGAGCCGCGCCAGCAGGTGCCCGTCGACCGCCTGGCGCAGCCGCTCGGCCACCGTGACCAGCAGGGCGTCGCCGACCTGGTGCCCGTGCGAGTCGTTGACCACCTTGAACCGGTCGAGGTCGAGGAAACACAGGCCGATCCGCTCCGCGCCGCGGCCCGGTGAGGCGATGGCGGCGGCCAGCCGCTCGGTGAACAGGGTGCGGTTGGGCAGCTCGGTCAGCGGGTCGTGGGTGGCCTGGTGGCGGAAGCGCGCCTCGCTGGCGCGCAGCGCGCGCTCCGCCTGAGCCCGGGCGGTCATCGCGGCCCGGCGGATCGACTCCTGCTCGTCCAGGGTGCGGTCGCGCAGCGCGCGGGCGTAGCCGGTGGCCACCGCGGCCAGCAGCCGGGCCATCCGGTCCTCGACGTCGTCGGCGACCAGACCGAGATCGCGGACCAACCGGAGCTGGACCACCTCGACGGTACGGCCCAGGCCCTCCGCGGAGGCGATGTGCGCGGCCACCAGCTCCGCGCCGACCCGGTGCCCGACCCGCAGATCGAACGGCTCGGCGCAGAGGGCGGTCGCCAGCTGCTCGGTGAGCCGTTGCAGCAGCGCCTCCAGCTGCTCCTGGGTCATCGGCAGGTAGCTGGTGCCGGAGACGGCCTTGGCCCAGGCCCGGGCGAAGGTCCCCGGCCGGGACCGGGCGCCGTTGGCCCCGGGCATCTCACCCACCGAGCCGTCCCACACCGCCGATGAAGGCGGCCCGCTCGGCGTCCTCGGCGCTCTCGGCCGAATCCGGGCGCCACTGCGGCACCCAGACCACCCCCGGCTCGACCAGCTGGAAACCGTCGAAGAGCGCGGTCAGCTCGGCCCGGCTGCGGATCCACAGCGGATTGTCGGTGTTGCGGTAGACCCGCTCCGCCTCGGCCCGCTCGTCGACCGCGCGGCCGTCCGCGCTGGCCTGGGAGAGCACCAGCCAGCTGCCGGGTGCCAGCGCGGAGCGGAGGGTACGCAGCAGCTCGGCGGGACGGTCGTCGTCGGAGACGAAGTGCAGCACCGCCACGATCAGTACGGCGACCGGCTCGTTGAGGTCGAGCAGCCCGCGTACCTCGGGGTGGGCGAGGATCCGTTCGGGGTGGCGCAGGTCCTCCTGCACCACGGCGGCCCGGTCGTTGCCGTCGAGGATCTCCCGGCTGTGCGCCACCGCCACCGGGTCGACGTCGACGTAGACCACCCGCGACTCGGGGGCGATCCGCTGGGCGATCTCGTGCACGTTGCCAACCGTCGGGATGCCCGAGCCGATGTCCAGGAACTGGCGGACGCCGGCCTCGGTGAGGAACTGCACCGCCCGGCGCAGGAACGCCCGGTTGGCCTGGGCCATCAACGGCGCCTCCGGCACGGCGGCGACCATCGCCTGGGCGGCCGCCCGGTCCACCGCGAAGTTGTGCGAGCCGCCGAGGTAGTAGTCGTACATGCGGGCCACGCTCGGGCGTTCGATGTCGATCGTCTCGGGTGCCCAGTCCGGCCGCTGCATGCCCTCACCCCTCGCGTCACCGTTGCGGGCGCCGTCGCCCGCGCGGGTATTCTGCCCGCCGCGCGCCCGGGAGACCATAGCGCGCCGCCCGGTACGTCACGCACGCCGGTCGATGCACGACGGTCCGCGACCGCCGACGGCGGTCGCGGACTGGTGCTGTCGTCCGTCGATGGGCCCCCGGCGGGGAGCGTCAGAACTTCGGGGCGTCCGGCGCCTCGAGCAGGCCCAGCCGCAGCGCGGTCATCAACGCCTGCGCCCGGTTGGCCGCGCCCAGCTTCTCGTAGAGCTTGGAGATGTGGGTCTTCGCGGTGGACTCGCTGACGAAGAGCTGCTTGGCGATGCCGGCCACGCTCATCCCGTCGGCGAGCAGCCGCAGCACCTGGCCCTCGCGGGGGGAGAGCTGCGGGCCGGACGGGGCGAGCCGGCGCTTCATCGCCTCGGCGAGGTCGGCGGCGGTGAAGGCGCTGGGGGAGGAGGCGGCGTGCCGGGCGGCGGCCACCACCTCGTCGGCCGGGGCGGTCTTCGGCACGAAGGCGCTCGCGCCGGCCTCCAGGGCGCCGAAGAGCTGGTCGTCACCGGCGTACATGGTGAGCACCACGATGCCCATCGATGCGCTGGACTTGCGCAGCGCCCGGGTGGCCTCCAGACCGCTGCCGTCGGGCAGCCGCAGGTCCATGATCACCACGTCCGGCTGCAGCGCACCGGCCTGTCGTACCCCCTCCGCCGCCGTGGCGGCTTCCCCGACGACCTCGAACTGCCGGTCACGCTCGAACGCGTGCCGGAGGCCCTTCCGGATCAGATCGTGATCGTCGACAAGGAGGACCTTGGTACGGGTGGCCGGTGTCGGACTTGTGGTCATCCTCGGGTTACTCCCCTTCTGCTGCCGCGGTGCTACCGCGCACGTTATCGCGCCGGGGCGAGGAACCGACCACCACAGCCACGGTCGTGCCGCTCGGCTGCCGCGGCCTGATCTCCAACCGGCCCCGGATACGTTCCGCCCTCTCGGCCATGATCGCAAGACCGTAGTGCCCGTCGGTGCGCTGGTCACCCATGCCCTGACCGTCATCCGACACTTCTATTTGCGCGTACGGGGGGTCCACCTCGCAGGTGACCCAGAGATTCGACGCCCCGGCGTGCTTGCGCGCGTTGGTCACCGCCTCCTGGGCGATGCGCAGCAACTCGGCCTCGGTGGCGGCCGGCAGCCGCGCGGTGGACTCGTCCAGCGACAGGTGCACCCGCAGCCCGGCGGAGGCGCCGACGGTGCGGGCGTACTCGGCGATCGCGGCGGCCAGGCCGCCGTGCCGGTCGACCTCGCTGCGCAGCTCGAACAGGCTCAGCCGCAGCTCGGTGATCACCCGGGTGACCTCGCCGCGCAGGGTGCGCAGCGCCTCGGCGGTCTCCTCGGCGTCGTCGAAGACGGTGGCCAGCGCGTTGTCGATGCCATAGCCGACCATCACCAGTTCCTGGGCGACCCCGTCGTGGATCTCCCGGGCCAGCCGCTGCCGCTCCTCGTTGGTGGCCAGCGCGCGCACCTCGTCGAAGAGCAGCGCGGCCTCCAGCCGCAGCGCGGCCGGGCCGGTCAGCCCGGTCACCCGGGACATCACCGGGGCCGGGTACGCGTGCGCCGCGTCCGCTTCCAGCACCACCAGCCCCACCGTGCGCACCCCGGCGACCAGCGGCACGATCAGCGCGGACACCTCTCCGCCCCGGTGCGAGCGGGCCTGCGAGCGGGCCGCGGTCTGCGGCTGCTGGCTGGCCCACGCGTCGGCGATCGCCGAGTCGGCGTCGAGCGTGGTCTCCCAGTCCACCCGGTCCACGCCCGCCTGGGCGAGCACCACCAGCCGGCCGCCGCCGCTGGCGGAGAGCACCGCCGCCCGGTCGGCCGGGGCCACCGAGCGCAACTCCTCCAGCAGGTGCTCGGAGATGCCGCCCGGGTCGAGCGTCGCCCCGGGCAGCTGGCGGGCCACCGTACGCAGCTGGGTCAGCAGCCGGGTGGCCTCCGCGTACGGCTGGGGCTTGCCCTCGTTGCGGGCCTGCATCACCCGGTGCAGCGTCCGGGCGGCGTACAGGCCGAGCGCGGCGAGGATCAGCCACTGCGCGCAGACCGCCAGGTAGCCGAGCTGGGTGAGCTGCGGCCGGCCGTCGACCTCGGTGAGCGCCCCGGCCACCAGCAGGGTGGCTCCGGCGACCGCGAGCAGCATCGCGCCCTCGTGGAACCGGCGGCGCAGCGCGGTGACGGTCACCGGGACCGCCAGGTAGGGCAGCACCGCGGAGGCGCCCAGCCCGCCGATCTCCCCGCCGATGGTGGCCACCGCGCCGACCTGGCTCGCCGCCAGCCCGAGCACCACCACCTCGGCCACCCGGCTGAGTGGGCCGACCGGCCGGTGCTCGGGGGCCAGCAGGGCGGGCAGCCCGGCGACGGCCAGCAGCGCGATCCACCAGAGCTGGCGGTCGTCGTGCGTGGCGAGCAGGGTCAGTACGGCGACCAGCGCCAGCACCACCACCCGCGCGGCCGCGGCGAGGGGATGCGGGTGGGGTCGGGCGGCTGTCGAGGCGGGCACGTGACGGATAGTAGTCAGCCTTGGTAGATCTCGGCGATCTCCGCCGCGTACGTCTTGTGCACGACCTGCCGCTTGACCTTCAGCGACGGGGTGAGTTCCCCGGTCGCCTCGGTGAAGTCGCGGGGCAGGATCCGGAACACCTTGATCGCCTCGGCCTTGGAGACGGCCTGGTTGGCCAGGTCGATCGCCTGCTGGATCTCGGCCCGCAGCCCCTCGTGCCCGCGCACCTGCTCGGCCGTGGTGCCCTCGGGCAGGCCGGCGCCGGCCAGCCAGGTCGGCAGCGCCTCCTCGTCGATGGTGACCAGCGCCGCGATGAACGGCTGCCGGTCGCCGACGACCACGCACTGGCTGACCATCGGGTGCGCGCGGACCTGGTCCTCCAGCACCGCCGGGGCGACGTTCTTGCCGCCGGCGGTCACGATGATCTCCTTCTTCCGGCCGGTGATGGTCAGGAAGCCGTCGCTGTCGAGCTGGCCGAGGTCACCCGTGCGGAACCAGCCGTCCGGGGTGAGCGCCTCGGCGGTGGCCGCCTCGTTGCGCCAGTAGCCCTGGAAGATCAGGTCGCCGGCGATCAGGATCTCGCCGTCGTCGTCGATCCGGATGGTCACCCCGGGCAGCGGCCGGCCGACGGTGCCGATCCGGGTGCCGCTGGGCAGGTTCGCCGCGGCCGCCGGGGAGGTCTCGGTCAGGCCGTAGCCCTCCAGCACGGTGACCCCGATGCCGCGGAAGAAGTGGCCGAGCCGCGCGCCGAGCGGGGCGCCGCCGGAGATGGCGTCCCGGCAGCGGCCACCGAGGGCGGCCCGCAGCTTGCCGTAGACCAGCTTGTCGAAGAGGGCGTGCTGGGCGCGCAGCGCCAGGCCGGGCCCGCGCGAGGTCTCCAGCGCCTCGCTGTACGCGATGGCGACCGCCTCGGCGCGGGCGAAGATCCTGCCCTTGCCGTCCGCCTCGGCCTTCTGCTTGGCCGCGTTGTAGACCTTCTCGAAGACCCGGGGCACCGACAGCACGAAGGTGGGCCGGAAGTCCTGCAGGTCGGCGACCAGGTTCTTGGTGTCCGAGCAGTGCCGCATGGTGGCCCGGGCGTGCACGACGCCGATCTGGATCAGCCGGGCGAAGGCGTGCGCCAGCGGCAGGAACAGCAGGGTGGAGGCGCCGGCGTGGAACAGGTTCGGCAGCACCGGCACCGCGTTGGCGATGTCGGCGTACATGTTCCGGTGGGTGAGCACGCAGCCCTTGGGCCGGCCGGTGGTGCCGCTGGTGTAGATGATGGTGGCGACGTCCGCGGAGCGCAGCCCCGCCCGGCGGCGGTCGATCTCGGTCGGGTCGACCGACACGCCGGCCGCGACCAGGTCGTCCACCCCGCCCAGGTCGATCTGCCAGACCTGGCCCAGCTCGGGCAGCCGGTCCCGGACGCCGGCGATCAGGGTGGCGTGCGCGTTGGTCTCGACCACGCAGGCGACCGCCCCGGAGTCGGCCAGGATCCAGGCGGCCTGCTCGGCGCTTGAGGTCTCGTAGATCGGCACGGTGACCCCGCCGGCCGCCCAGACGGCGTAGTCGACGAGGGTCCACTCGTAGCGGGTGCGGCTCATCAGGCCGACCCGGTCGCCGGGCCGCACGCCCGCCGCGACCAGGCCACGGGCCACCGCGACCACCTCGTCGCGAAACTGCCGGCAGGTGACGTCCACCCAGCCCTGGCCGTCGCCGGCCGGGGCTGGCCGGACGAACTGGACCGCGTCCGGGGCCACCTCGGCGTTGTCCCAGACCGGGTCGGTGAGGTTGGCCGCGTCGCCGACGGTGACGATCGGCGGGACGGAGAACTCGCGCACCTGCACTCCCTAGCGCTCACACTGACCGGGGCCGGCCGCCAGCTGCTGGTCGGCTCCCGTCGAAACCTACCCGCCCGGGCAGGTGGGTGGCGTAGGCAGGTTGCCCCCGGCGCCGGGTAGCCTCCCCCCATGGCGGACTCCTCCACCCAGTCGATCATCATCGGCGCGCCACCGGACCGGGTGGCGGCGGTCATCTGCGACTTCCCGGCCTACCCGGAGTGGACCGAGGCGGTCCGGCGGGTGGAGGTGATCGAGGAGTACGAGGACGGCTACGCCAGCCAGGTGCGGTTCACCATCGACGCCGGCGTGCTGGCCGACGAGTACGTGCTGGCCTACGAGTACGCCGAGGACCTCACCCGGATCGAGTGGCACCTGGTGGCGCCGTCGAAGATGCAGAAGTCCCAGCGCGGCGCGTACGACCTGGTCGCCAACCCCGACGGCGGCACCACGGTGACCTACACCCTGGAGGTGGAGCTCTCCGTCGGGATGCTCGGGATGTTCCGCCGCAAGGCCGAGAAAATGATCATGGACACCGCGTTGAAGCAGCTGAAGCGCCGGGTAGAAGCACCCGGTGCGGCGCAGTGACGCGGGCGGCGAACCGGCCGCCCCGGTAGAGGAGCCCAGCGTGGGTGCAACGGATCCGGGCGCGGCCCGGGAAGAGGCGGAGCGACTGGTCGCCACGCTGCTGGCCACCGCGCGGCTGGCCGCGTCGGGTTCGGCGGCCGGCGGCCTCGGTCCGCTCGGTGGGATCGTGTCGAGTGTCCTCGGTCACAGCGCCGGGTCGGGCGCGTCCAGCGGACGCGGCGGCGGTTTCGCCACCGGTACGGCCGAATGCTGCGTCTGCCCGATCTGTCGCGCGATGACCGCGCTGCGCGACCCGAGTCCGGAATTCGCCGAGCGGCTCGCCACCGGCGCCGGTGACCTGGCCGCCGGGGTGGCCAGCCTGCTGCGCGCGTTCGCTCCGGCGGAGCCGTCGCCGACGACCACGCCGCCGGCCGGGACGGCCGCCACCGGCCCCGACCACCCCGCCGCGGACGCTGGCCGGGGCGTGGACGACGACCGCGTCTGGCGCGAGGCCACCCGAAGCGGGCATGATTCCGAACCGGCGCCGGAGCCCGACGTCTGGTCCACCGCCACCCGGGCGGCGGACGTGACCGCTCCGGCCGCCGCCGTGCCGCCCGTCGACGTCGCCGGGGCGGCCACGCCGGGCACCGCCCGGGCGGCGGCCGACCGTCGGGTGGTGCCCGCCTCGCGGGTGCCCGACGACGCGGCCGCGGACGCTCCGGGCGACGGGGCCTGACCAGACATCTCGGCACCCACCGGCCGCGGCCGGTGCGGGCGGCACAGCAGAGGGGAGTGGCAGCGGTGACGCTGACCATCGGAGTCGACGTCGGTGGCACGAAGGTGGCCGCCGGCGTCGTGGACGACACCGGCACGGTGCTCGTGCAGGCCCGACGGGACACTCCCGCCGACGACGTCGGCAAGACCCGGGACGTCATCATCGAGCTGGTCGCCGAGCTGTCCACCAGCCAGCCGATCACCGCGGTCGGCATCGGCGCGGCCGGCTGGATCGACGCCAGCCGCTCCACCGTGCTCTTCGCGCCCAACCTGGCCTGGCGGGACGAGCCGCTGCGCGAGTACGTCAGCACCGCGACCGGCCTGCCGGTGATCGTGGAGAACGACGCCAACGTGGCCGCCTGGGCGGAGTTCCGGCACGGCGCCGCCCGCGACGCCGACGACTCGATGGTCATGTTCACCATCGGCACCGGGGTCGGCGGCGGCATCGTGCTCGGCGGGGAACTGCTGCGCGGCGCCAACGGCATCGCCGCCGAGCTGGGCCACATGCTCACCGTGCCGGACGGGCACCAGTGCGGCTGCGGCCGGCTCGGCTGCATCGAGCAGTACGCCAGCGGCAGCGCCCTGGTGCGCTTCGCCCGAGCCGCGGCCCGCCAGGAGCCGCACCGCGCCACCGCGCTGCTGGAGCTGGCCGGCGGGGAGTCCGAGGCGATCACCGGCCCGATGGTCACCGCTGCGGCGCAGGGCGGCGACCTGGTCTCCATCGAGGCGTTCGCGCAGGTCGGGCGGTGGCTGGGCACCAGCCTGGCGGACATGGCGCAGATCCTCGACCCGCAGGTGCTGGTGGTCGGCGGGGGCGTGATCGAGGCCGGTGACCTGCTGCTCGGCCCGACCCGGCGGTCGTTCACCGAGGCGCTGGCCCAGCGCAGCCGGCTGCCGGTGGCCGACATCCGCCCCGCCGAGCTGGGCAACAGCGCCGGCGTGATCGGCGCGGCCGACCTGGCTCGCCGGCTCTGAGGCGGCGCCGGTGACGCAGAGCCCGGGCGTGCCGCTGCGCGTCGTGTCGTACAACATCCACAGCCAGCGCGACGACACCGCCGCGCTGGCGGCGGTGGTCCGCGCCGCCGCCCCGGACGTGGTGGTGGTGCAGGAGGGGCCGCGGCGGTTCCGGTGGCGGCAGAAGTCCGCCGCGCTCGCCGAGTCGTTCGGCCTGGTGGTCGCTGCCGGCGGGCTGCCGGCCCTGGGCAACCTGCTGCTGACCAGCCTGCGGGTGCGGGTGACCGCCACCCGGTGCCAGCGCTTCCCGCTCACCCCCGGGCGGCACCTGCGCGGCGCCGCGTACGCCGAGTGCGTGGTCGGCGGCGCCCGGTTCACCGTGGCCGGGTCGCACCTGTCCACCGACCCCGCCGAGCGGCCCGGGCAGGCCGCGCTCCTCAAGCGCGAGCTGGACGCCGCCGCCACGCCGGTGATCGCCGCGGCGGACCTGAACGAGGGGCCGGACGGCCCGGCCTGGGCCACCGTCGCCCGGGGGCTGACCGACGCGGCCGTGGCCATGGACCGCGCCGACCTGCTCACCTACTCCTGCGCGGACCCGCGCCGCCGGATCGACGCCCTCTTCGTCGACCCGCGGATCACCGTCGTCGACTACGACGTGGTGGACACCCCGCAGACCCGCCGGGCCAGCGACCACTTCCCCGTCCTGGTCGACCTGCTGCTGCCCGCCGGCTGACCGGCCGCGCCGCCACCGGGGCTGGACAACCGGCGCTGATGTGGAGAGGATTTCGCGCGACCCGGCACTCGTGCCGCACAAAAGGAGAATCCCCCGGTGCCCACCTCCACCGACCCCGGCCGGCCCGACCCGGAGGCGACCACGCTCGCCCTGACCCCGGACGGCCGCCCGGTCTCCGACCGGGGCGACACGGTCTGCGTCATCGGCGCCGGGGCCAGCGGCCTCACCGCCATCAAGAACCTCAAGGAGCACGGCTTCGGCGTCGACTGCTACGAGCGGGAGACCGGCGTCGGCGGCGCGTGGAACTGGCGGCACGACCGCAGCCCGGTGTACGCCAGCACGCATCTGATCTCGTCCCGGCCGTTCACCCAGTTCCCGGACTTCCCGATGCCGGACGACTGGCCGGACTACCCGCACCACAGCCAGCTGCTGTCCTACTTCGAGCGGTACGCCGACCACTTCGACCTGCGCGCGCACATCTGGTTCGGCACCGAGGTGGTGCGGGTCGAGCCGGTCGAGGGGGACCGCTGGGACGTCACCACCCGCAGCACCGGCGGCTACGGTCCGGAGCGCACCGCCCGGTACGCGGCGGTGGTGGTGGCCAACGGGCACAACTGGTCGCCGAAGCTGCCCCGCTACGAGGGGCTGGAGCAGTTCCGCGGCGAGGTCATGCACGCCTCGTCGTACCAGGACCCGGCGCAGCTGCGCGGCAAGCGGGTGCTGGTGGTCGGCGCCGGCAACACCGGGTGCGACATCGCCGTGGAGGCCGCCCAGCAGGCCGCCCAGTGCTGGCACTCCACCCGCCGGGGCTACTGGTACGCGCCGAAGTACGTGTTCGGTCGCCCGGCCGACCAGGTCAACGACTCGCTGCTCGCGCTGCGGGTGCCCCGGCGGGTACGCCAGTGGCTCTACCACTGGACGCTGCGGCTGACCGTCGGCGACCTGACCCGGTACGGCCTGCCCAAGCCCGACCACCGGGTCTACGAGACGCACCCGATCGCCAACAGCCAGCTCGTCTACTACGTCGGCCACGGCCGGATCAGCCCGGTGCCGGACGTCGCCCGCTTCGACGCGTACGGGGTGGAGCTGACCGACGGCCGCCGGATCGACCCGGAGCTGGTCGTCTTCGCCACCGGCTACCTGCCGCGCTTCGAGTTCCTCGACCCGAAGGTGCTCGGCGACGACGGCGGCACCGGACGGCCCACGCTCTGGCTGCACGCGTTCGCCCCCGGGCATCCCACCCTGGCGGTGGCCGGCCTGCTCCAGCCGGACTCCGGCCTGTTCCCGCTCGCGCACTGGCAGATGGTGCTCTTCGCCCGGCTGTTGCGGCTGCGGCAGACCCGCCCGGACCGGGCCGCGGCGTTCGCCGCGAAGGCGCAGGCGCGGGCGGGGGAGCGGTACACCGGCCCGGTCAAGGACAGCACCCGGCACTGGTTCGAGGTCGGGCACGCCGACTACCTGCGCGCCGTCCAGCGCGCGCTGCACGACCTGGAGGACAAGTGAGCGAGCGCAGTGAGCGAACCATCCGGCTCAGTGCGGCCGCGCCGCACGGCGCCGCGCGGCGCAGCGGAGCGGCGGCGTGAGCGAGCGGGTGCGGGTGCTGCGGGGGCGGGAGTGGGCCCGCCCGGTCCGCCCGGTCCGGCGCGAGGTGCTCGCGGCCACGCCCGAACTGGAGGAGGGCCGGCCGCCGCTGCTGTTCGTGCCGGGGTTCGGGCACGGCGCGTGGGCGTTCGCCGAGCACTGGCTGGGGCACGCCGCCGGTCGCGGTTTCCCGGCGTACGCGCTGAGCCTGCGCGGGCACGGCGGCAGCGGCCCGGCGCCGGAGGCGACGCTGCGGGCGTACGCCCATGACGTGGTGCAGGTGGCGGCGGGGCTGCCGCGCCAGGCGGTGCTGGTCGGGCACGGCGCCGGGGCGCTGGTGGTGGCGCATGCCCTCGCCCGCTACCCGGCCCGGGCCGCGGTGCTGGTCGCGCCGGTGCTCGGCGGCTGGGCGACGTTCGGCGCCGCGCTGCGCCGCAACCCGGCCGGCACGCTGCCGGCGGTGTTCGGCGGGCAGCTGCGGCTGAACCGGCGGCAGCTGTTCAGCCGGGAGCTGCCCGACGCGGACGCCCGGGGGTACGTGTCCCGGCTGGGCCGGGCCGCCCGGCGCGCCCAGTGGCAGCTGCTCACCCATGCCGACCCGGAACCGGCGGTGGGCCGGCCGCCGGTGCTGGTACTGGGCAGCCCGGACGACCGGATCGTCCCGGCGGCGGTGCTGACCCGGGCCGCCCGTCGGTACGGCTCGGCGCCGCTGCTCTTCCCCGGCATGGGGCACGACCTGATGCTGGACGCCCGCTGGCGGGAGCCGATCGACGCGATCCTGGACTGGCTGGCGAAGGACCCGGCGTCCGAGCACCGGCCCTGACCCGTCCGCCCCGGCCGCCTCGCGCTGCCGGGTCGGATGGTCACGGGGACGGGGCCGACGTCAGGCGGAGGCGCCCAGCCGGGTGAGCAGCGAGTCGCTCTCGTCGAGCGCGGAGAGGTAGGAGCGCGCCCAGGCGCGGATGTCGT
Organism: Micromonospora sp. CNZ280; assembly: GCF_011759515.1. Taxonomy (NCBI): domain Bacteria; kingdom Bacillati; phylum Actinomycetota; class Actinomycetes; order Micromonosporales; family Micromonosporaceae; genus Micromonospora; species Micromonospora sp. CNZ280. Next base: position 235,221 of record NZ_JAAOYP010000001.1, on the reverse strand, counting down.
GCCGCTGCAGGTGCGCCCGCATGGCCCGCATCCGCTCCCGGACGTCGACCGGGTCCGCGCGCAGCGCCGTGAGCAGCCCCTGCTTGAGGCCCTCCAGGTCGTGCGGGTTGACCAGGTACGCCTGGGACAGCTCGGCGGCGGCGCCGGCGAACTCGCTGAGCAGCAGCGCCCCGGCGTCGTCCACCCGGGCCGCGACGTACTCCTTGGCGACCAGGTTCATGCCGTCCCGCAGCGGGGTCACCGCCATCACGTCGGCGACCCGGTAGAGGGCGGTCAGCTCGGCCGGGTCGAACGGCTGGGTGAGGTAGTGGATGGCCGGCTCGCCGACCCGGCCGAACTCGCCGTTGATCCGCCCGACCTCGCGCTCCACCCGCTCGCGCAGGTCCTGGTACTGGCCGACCCGTTCCCGGCTGGGCACCGCGACCTGCACCAGCACCGTGTCGCGCACCTTGACGTGCCCGTCGGCGAGCAGCTCGCTGTACGCCTTGAGCCGCTGCTCGATCCCCTTGGTGTAGTCCATCCGGTCGACGCTGAGGATCACCTGACCGGGGTTGCCGAGGTCGTGGCGCAGCCGTTGCGCCCGGGCGGCCACGTCGGGGCGGTTGGCCAGCGCGGCCATCTCGGCGGTGTCGATGGAGACCGGGAACGCGCCGATCCGGACCACCCGGTCGTCCACGGCGATCCGCCGGTCGGTGGCCGGTAGCTGGAGCACCTTGACCGCCAGCTGGGCGAAGTTGTGCGCGGCCTGCGCCCGCTGGAAGCCGACCAGGTCCGCGCCGAGCATGCCGCGCAGCAGTTCGGCCCGGCGGGGCAGCTGCATGAACAGCTCGGGCGGCGGAAACGGCACGTGCAGGAAGAAGCCGATGCGCAGGTCCGGCCGGAGCGCGCGGAGCAACCCCGGCACCAGTTGCAGGTGGTAGTCCTGCACCCAGACCAGCGCGCCCGGCTCGGCTACCTCGGCGGTCGCCTCGGCGAACCGCTGGTTGACCCGCTGGTACGCCTCCCACCAGCGGCGGTGGTGCACGGGCTGCTCGACCGCGTCGTGGTAGAGCGGCCAGAGGGTGGAGTTGGCGAAGCCCTCGTAGTGGTCCCGCAGGTCGGCCTGGCTGAGCGGCACGGTGTGCATGCGCACGCCGTCAACGTCCGGCAGGACGGGCGCCGGCCCGGTGCCGCCGGCCCAGCCGACCCAGGTCGCCGGGGCCGCCCGCAGCAGCGGGTGCAGCGCGCTGACCAGGCCGCCGGGGCTGCGGCGCCATTCGCAGGCCCCGTCCGGGGCGACGCTGTCGTCGATGGGCAGACGGTTGGCCACCACTACGAGGGAACTCTGTCGCATCTCGGGCATTCCGATCACCAGGGGTGTGACTGCCGCGAGCGAGGAACAACCGGGCAGTCAGCGGGGGAAGTGACGGACAGCGGTATTCCTACTGACAGTAAGTTACACCACTGTTACGCCCGAGGCGTGGGCCGACCACCGTCCCGCCATCCGGGCGGGCACGTGAGCTCCACCCGGGTCGATGGGCGGGCGGCGGCCGCTTGATCGACTCCGTGCCGGCGACATGGAGGTGTCCATGCGACTGGGGCGCCGCGATAACGGCGGAGCGGAGTCGATCACTGAGACCTGGCGAGTCGATGGACTGCCGGGTGGGCCACTCGACAAGGAGGGTGATACCTCCGGGTCATCAAAATGACTCAGAGGTATCACCCTCGCAGGGGCACTTTCCGATCCGCGACGACACGCCCGGTCGGATGGCACGACTCGGTAGCGCCGGCGGGCCCGGAACTGCGGGGTCGTGCGGGGCCGGCCCAGAGCCCGCGGGCCGCTGTCGGGGCGGCAGCCGGTTGGCCGGTCGCGCGGGGCCGGCTCAGGGCGTCGGGCGCGCCGGGGCGGGTTGAGGTGCGGATGACGGTCGGGGCGGCGCGGGGTGGCGGGTAGAGGGTCAGACGACGGCGCCGTCGTCCGGGTCGTCGTCGGAGTCGCCGGGGCGCAGCCGCCAGATCAGCGTGACGAAGCCGGCGAGGATGCCGGTGAACCCGAACAGGGTGACCACCGCCCGGTCCACCGGGAGCAGGTCGGGGAAGAGGAAGAGGGTGAAGCCGACGACGACCGCCAGCACGCCGGCGGCCGCGTACTTGGAGATGCGCGGCAGCGGCGGGGGCGGCGGCGGGGTGTAGCGCTCGTCCTCGTCGTCGGGCAGATCGGCGCCGAAGGTGTCCAGCCCGTCCAGCAGCGACGGCTCGTCCTGCCGGTCAGGCCCCACCGAGATCCCGGAGATGTCCGCCGCGTACGGCAGGCGGCGCACGTCGGTGGCGGTCGGCCCGGCCGGCTCGTCGGCGCCGGTGCGGGTGACCGGGCCGCTCGCGGTCGGCTCGTCCGGGTCGACGTCCTCGGCGGCCGGCCACGGGTTGTCGCCGGCGGCCGGGGTGGCGTGGAAGCCGGCCACGATCCGGGCCCACTCGGCCTCGATGTCGGGCTCGTCGTCGCGGGGCCGCTCGGTGGGCGTCTCGTCGGTGAGCTGGGTGAGGTAGTCGCGGGCGGTGGTCAGGTGCGACCGGTCGACGTAGAGCCGGTCGACCGGGCGGGACGGGACCGTGGTGGTGCGGGTGACCGGGTTCAGGTCGGCCGACGGTTGCAGGTACGCGGCGATCCCGCCGGCCGCGAGGACGTCGAGCAGGTGCTCGCCGATGCGCGGATCCACGTCGCCCGCGACCGCGTACTCGCTCGCGTCGAGCCCGTTGTCCCGCCGCCCCCGGCGGGCTCCACCCGCTGACACCGGACAATCCTCCTCATCGCGCCGAACGGCGCGGCCGCTCCCGCCCCCTGCGGCGCCACCCGTACGCCGTGCCTTGAATCGTGACACGTCGGGACCCGGTTCCGGGAGTGCGTTGTGTCGCGTCTTCCAAAGTCGGCGCCCCGGCCGCTGGTCGCGACCGGGGCTGAATGTCTGTTTCCGCTAGGGGCGCGTCAGGTGACCGCCCACTCAGTCGGCGAGCCGCCCGGCGTATCGCCGGTCGTGTATGTGCCAGCTCACTCGGGCTCGTCGCCGTCGGTCACCCGCGGCGGCCGGTGCTCGGCGATCCACGCCTCCACGTCGGCCCGCAACCAGACGGTCATCCCGTGCAGCCGCTGGAAGGGCGCGGGAAAGGTGGGATAGCGAACGAGTTGACGCATCCGGGTGCGACTCACGCCGAGCATCTCCTGGAGCTCGTGCGGACCGACCAGGGGTCCCGGTACGTCACCCACCCGGCGACCGTAGGACGATCGGCAGTGCCGTTTTAGGCCTACCTAGTTGCGCAGACCCCTTCGAGTGTCGCAGAGTGTCCTGGTGGCGTCCGTCCGGCGGTGGGCCCGAACCCGCCGGACGGACGCCGCGTCGATCGAGCGGAGGGAGCGGCGGGTGGACGAGGCGGTCGAGTTGGCGTGGCTGCGGGAGCGGGTGGAGGGGCTGGAGAGCGCGCTGCTCGGCTCGCGGCGGGAGGGCGTGGCGATGGCGGCTCGGCGTGCGACGACCCGGCTGCCCGTGCTGGTCGTCGCGCTGGTCTGCACTGGCGTCCGCGGCCCGGAGCTGGTGCAGGCGGGCGGGTGGCGGGCCTGGGTGGTGGTTCCGGCCACGCTCGTGCTGCTCGGGCTGATCGGGGTGGAACTGCGGGCGGTGTGGCGACGCCGGCGCGACGGCAGGCGGCGGGCGCCGGTCGGGTGACGACGCTGATCGGTCGTCCGTTGTGGCGGGTGGCGGCGCTCCGTAGGCTCGTCGGCGACGGCACCCCGGTCGGTGCTGTCCCGGGCACACACCATGGGAAAGGACGCCGGTGCTGTACTGGCTGTTGAAGTACGTCCTCCTCGGGCCGCTGCTGAGGCTGATCTTCCGCCCGCAGGTGGAGGGCCTGCACCACGTGCCGGACACCGGCCCGGTCATCCTGGCCAGCAACCACCTCTCCTTCTCCGACTCGATCTTCACTCCGTTGATCACCCCGCGGAAGGTCACCTTCGTGGCGAAGGCCGAGTACTTCACCGGCAAGGGGATCAAGGGCTGGCTGACCCGGATGTTCTTCGTCGGCACCGGCACCATCCCGGTGGACCGCTCCGGCGGTCGGGCGGCCCGCGCCGCGCTGGACACCCAGTTGAAGGTGCTGCGGGCCGGCGGCATCGCCGGCATCTATCCGGAGGGCACCCGTTCCCCGGACGGCCGGCTCTACCGGGGCAAGACCGGGGTGGCCCGGCTCGCCCTGGAGAGCGGTGCGCCGGTGGTCCCGGTGGTGATGCTCAATCTCGACGAGATCCAGCCGCCGGGCAAGCTCCTCCCGAAGCTCCAGCGGGTGCGGATCCGGTTCGGCGCGCCGCTGGACTTCAGCCGCTACCGGGGCCTGGCCGGTGACCGGTTCGTCGAGCGCGCGGTCACCGACGAGATCATGTACGAGCTGATGGAACTCTCCGGCCGCGAGTACGTCGACATCTACGCCCAGAAGCTCAAGAACCAGCCCACCCCACCCACCCCCCGCGAACCCGTCCCCGCCTGACCCACCCCTCCACCCCCTCCCACGCCCGGATCCCAGCGCGCACGTTCTCTGAACGAGTGGCTGTCCGCGGCGTCTTGGCCACTCGTTCTCTGAACGTGCGCGGCCCAGAAGGGAGGCGCGGGACGGGGCGCGCGGTGTGCGGGTGGGGTGGGGAGGGGGGTCAGCGGGGGGTGGGGAGGCGGAGGAGGCCGGGGGCGGCGTTGCGGTCGGCGAACTCGCGTACCCGGGTCAGCGTGGCGGCCGCGGCGGCCGGGTCCACCTCGGACAGCGGGCCGACCGAGAGCGCGGTCGCCAGGATGTGGTCGGTCCGGTCGGTCATCCGCGCGTAACCCTGCGCCGCCGCGGCGAGCAGGTCGGCGGCGGCCCGCGGGTCGCCGTCCCGCCAGGCCAGCGTGGCGTCGGCGGACTGCCCGGCGGCCCGCGCCCACGGGGTCATCCGGGGCGAGCGGCGCAGCAGGTCCCGGACGAGTCGCGCCGCGTCCGCGCCGAGCAGGGCGGCGAGGTGCCCGACCGCCGGCACCCACTCGGCGAACGGGATCATCCGGGTCTGCCGCCAGTCCTCGTCCAACTCGGTCAGCAGCGCCATCGCCTCGTCCCGGCGGCCCTGCACCGCCCGGCAGAGCGCGGCGTGCGCCAGGGTGACCCGCAGCACCCGGTGGAAGCCGCTGCGCCGGGCCGCCGCGAGGGCCTTCTCCAGCAGGTCGGGGCCGGTCGGATCCGGCTCGGCGCCGAGCGCCCGGATCCAGCCGGAGACCGCCACGATGTGGGTGTCCCACTCGGCGGTCGGGCCCTGGGTCGCCCCGTCCGCCATCTCCAACGCCGCCACCCACTCACCGGCGTAGTACGAGCGGGCCCACTGGTCGGCGAAACCGATGGTCAGGCCGTGCTCGCCGGCCAGGTCGAGGGAGCGCTGCTCGTCGATCAGCCGGACCGAGCCGGCCAGGTCGCCCTCCTCCTGCAGGATCCAGGACAGGTTGTGCACCGCCCGGCGGCGGCTGGTGAGCCGCTCCACCCGGCACTGCTCGGTGACGTCGGCCAGCTCCGCGTACGCCTCCTCGGCGCCGGCCAGGTAGCGGGCCACCGCGAGGGTGATCCGGGCGTTCGCCAGCGCCTCGTGCAGGCCCAGCCGCTCGGCCAGCTCGGCCGCCGCCTGGGCGGCCGCGCAGGCCGGCTCCGTCTCCGCGTTGAGCATGTGCACCCGGGCCAGCTCCAACAGCGCGCCGACCTTCTCCTGGGTGTCCGGCAGGCCGTCGTGCAGGCTGATCGCGCGGTCCAGGCAGCGCAGCGTCTCCGACCGGTCGGCCCGGCTCCACGCGGCGGTGGCCAGCAGCGTCCACGCCTTCGCGGCGGCCGGCCGGTCGCCCGCCGCGATCAGCCGGTCGGCCAGCCGGAGCAGGGTGTCCGTGCCGCCGTCGACCAGGAACGCGTCGCTGTCGCGGTAGAAGGCCAGCTCGGCGTGGAACAGTTCGAGCGCCGGATCCGGCCCGCAGTCCACGGCCAGCGCACGGTCGACCAGGGTGGCCGCGGTGTCCAGCGCGTGCAGCTCGTACGCCCGGCGGGCCGCGCGGTGCAGCGCGGTCCGGGTGGCCACGGCGTACGGCGCCGGGTCGAGGCCGACCGTGCGGGCGATCTCGTGCGCGGTCCACCGGTGGTTGGCCAGCACCTCGGCCAAGTCGTACTGCCGGCCGTCGGTGAGCTGTTCCAGCCAGTCGGCGGTGTGCTGGTGGCGCAGCACCCGTTCGGCCCGGGGCAGCCGCTGGTAGCAGACGTCCCGCACCAGGATGTGCCGGAAGCGGTACTCCGGCTGGCCGGGCATGGACGAGCTGGGCAGCTCGTAGACCAGGTCCCGGCGCTGCAACCGGTGCAGCGCCCGCTCCACCCACTCCACCGGCCGGCCCAGCGCCACCGCCACCGGCCCGGGCCAGAACTGCACGCCGACCACCGAGGCGGCCTGCAGCACCGCCCGGTCGGCCGGGTCGAGCAGGTCGAGCCGGTTGGCGATGACCGCCTGCACCGTGCGGGGCATCCCGGGCCCGCCGGCCGGGTCGAGCCGGACGGCGTTCGCCGCCGGGTCGACCAGGCCGCCGTCGAGCAGCATCCGGGCGTACTCCTGGGCATAGAGCGGGTTGCCGTCGGCGAACTCGATCAGCGGCTCGCGGGCCGCCACCGGCAGCGTGGCCTGCCCGAGCAACAGCGAGTAGAGGGTGTCGATGTCGCCGTCGTGCATCGGCGGCACCGAGATCGACATCGCGCCGCTGATCGTGCCGGTCCAGGCCGGGTGCCGCTCGCGCAGCTCGGGCCGGGCGGTCGCGACGATCAGCAGCGGCACCCCGCGGGCCGCCGCGCCGAGCTGCTCCACGAAGGACAGCATGGCCGCGTCCGCCCAGTGCATGTCCTCGAAGACCAGCACCGTCGGCTCGGTCGCGGCCAGGGTGAGCAGGAAGCGCCGCCAGGCGGTCTCGGTCTCGACCGGGGCCAGCCGCTCCCCGGGTACGCCCAGCAGCGGGCCGAGCGCCTCGGCGAGCCGGACCGCGTGCGGGTCGGCCAGCCGGCCCAGCCGCTGGCGCAGCCGCTCGCGCAGCGCCGAGGCGTCGTCGCTGTCCGGCAGCCCCACCCAGCTCTTCACGATGTCGGCCAGCGCGGCGTAGGTGACGTTCTCGCCGAACGGCGGGCACTGGCCGACCAGCCAGGTGACCCGGGCGCCGGGCAGGTTGGCGGCGTGCCGGGCCAGCTCGCGCAGCAGCCGGCTCTTGCCCACCCCGGCCGGGCCGAACACCGTCACCAGCTGCGAGGTGCGCTCGGTGACGGTGCGGTGCAGGGCGTTGACCAGCAGGCCGCGTTCGTGGTCCCGGTTCACCATCGGGGTCAGCTCGACGGTGTGCGGGTCGCGCCGGGGTCGGGCCCGTTCCGCCAGCCAGATCCGGCTGACCGTGGACCGTCCGCGCAGCCGCACCGGCGGCTGGTCGGCGTACTCCATCTCGTGCCGGGTGGCCGCCCAGGTGCTCTCGTCGACCACGACCCCGCCGGGTGGGGCCAGCCCCTGCAACCGGGAGGCGGTGTTGACCACGTCGCCGGTGACGAACGCCTGCCCGCCGTCCCGGGTCGCGGAGAGGTCGACCAGCGCCTCACCGGTGGCGATGCCGACCCGGAACTGCAACGGGTGTGGCCCGGTGGCCTGCCGGGCCAGGTTGCGCTGGAGTTCCAGCCCGGCGCGGACGCAGCGCAGCGCGTCGTTGTCGGTCGCCACGGGCGCGCCGAACAGCGCCATCACCGCGTCGCCGATGTACTTCTCGACCACCCCGCCGTACTGGTGCACCAGTCGCCGCACGGTGGCGAAGTACGCCTGTTGCAGGCCGCGCGCCTGCTCCGGGTCGGCCCGCTCGGCGTATGTCGTGAAGTCGACGATGTCGATGAAGAGCACGCTGACCTGGCGGCGGTCCTCCTGCACCGACACGGCGTGGTCGCGCAGCGGGTCGCCGCAGCTGGTGCAGAAGTTGGCCTCGGTGCTGTTGGCGTGGCCGCAGCCAGCACAGGTCCTGGACAGCGGCCGTCCGCACCCACCGCAGAAGCGGTCGTCCGGCCCGGCTGCCCGGGAGCAGTGTCCACAGGTGAGGTCGATGTCCAGCTCCGTACGCGAGAGAGCCCAGTATCCCGCCCCGGCGATAAGTCGGGTACCCGACGTGCGGGCGGCCCTTACCGCTGATCGGTCGGGGCTAGTCTCAATGCCGGGTAGTTAAGGGTCTGGGCTGGTCGTCAAGGCAGGTCCGGCGAGGATGTTGAGGCTGAGGGTGGCTTGGTAGGTGCGTCGGTCGATGTTCGGGCCGCGGGCGTTGTATTTGGAGATCGCTCGTTTGACGGTGCGGGCGTTGACGCGTAGCCGCCGCTCAGGCAGCAGGTTGTCCAGGACGAGACGGCCGATCTTGCCGACCAGGTCGATGACGGTGCCGGCGATGACGCCGGCGGCGTGGACGACCTGATCACGGGCGGCGTTGAGGGCGATGGTGAAGCTGGCCCGGTCGGGGTCGGTGCCGGTCTGGCCGTTGGTGGCGTCGGTCATCGCGGTGCGCAAGATCTGGTAGGTGACCAGCAGAGCGTGGATTTCCTGGTCGACGCCGGCCGGGGTCCGGGCCCGTAACACCCGGCCGCCGAGGATGCTGGACTTGATCTCCAAGTAGGCGGTCTCGATCTCCCACCGCTCGTGATACAGCCGCAGCATCGCGGTGGCCGGGTAGGCGTCCGGGTCCAGCAGCGTGGTGATCAGGCGGTAGATGCCGGTGACCGTGCCAGTCTTGGTGGCGATGCTGATCTCGGCGTCGATGACCCGGACCGGCTGGCCACCGAACACCGATCGGTAGGAGCCGTCCCGCCAGCGGTGCAGGACCGGCATCTTCGGGCCGCCGCGGCCGGTCTTGGCCCGCACCAGCAGGTGCGCCTGGCGGCCGGTCACGAGCTTGAGTAGGTGCCCGGCGGCGAAGTTACGGTCGGCCAGCAGCAGCACCCCGGCGGGCAGCCGGGCGAGCAGATCCTTGGCGTAGGTGCTCTCCCCGGCGGTGATCGGCCCGAACACCGCGTCCATCACCGACCGGGTACCGCACGCCATGACCGTGACCAGCCGCAGCATCGGATAGCTGGACCCGCCCGTGCGGCCCCCGCGCTGCTTGCTGAACCGGGCCAGGTTCGCCGCGCTGTCCGCGACGCTCAGCGTGGTGCCGTCGATCGCGCAGACCAGCAGGCCGCGCCAGCGTACCGGCCCGGCCAGACTGGCCGCCGGCCCGCGCAGCAGATCGAACAACGCCCGCAACGGCGCCGGACCGACCCGGCGGCGGGCCTTGGTCAACGCGGCCTCGCTCGGGTCCGCGACCGGCAGCCCATCGAGACCGGCGACCAGCCGCTGCCACACCTGCCGATACCCCAACTCGGTGAACAAACAGCCCGCCAACAGCAGATACACCACCACCCGCGAAGGCAGATCCCGCACCCGCCGCTGGGTACAGCGGACCTGCGCGAGAACCGCATCGATCATCTCGAACGGCACCTGCTGGGTCAGCTCACCCAAATGACCCGGCGCGAACGGACCTGCCCCGACCCGGACCACACGCGTAATGACAGACTGAACAGACAGCGGGACTCCCGGCGGTAAGGCATGTCTTGGCGGACGTACCTCTCTACCGGAGTCCCGCTGCCGGTACCTGCACCAACACGCCCTCTTGACCAGCCACCGCCGCGCTTAACTACCCGGCATTGGGGCTAGTCTCTCGTACCAGAAAAGATTGACCGCAGGGAGAGTGCCGTGCAGGTGCGACTGTCCGCCCGCTGGACCGATCCGGGTGGAACGGTGTGGGGTCCGGGCGACACGGTCGACGTCGATGCGGTCACTCTCGCCGAACTGGAGGAGCAGGGCATGGTAGAGCAGCCCGCGGGCCAGAGCGCTGGCTCGACCGAGACCACGACCACGACCACCAAGCCCAAGGACACCGATCCCAGCAAGATCGGCCCGGGTCCGAGTTCGCCCCCCGCGGACGACACCGACAAGTGAGCGACCGGTGCGGGCGGCGGGCCACCGCCGCCCGCCCGTGCGGGCGTACCCGACGTGGCGTGGCGGCCGGGGTCAGCGCTCGCTCATGCCGGCGCGACGCCGTAGTGCCGCCACGTCCGTGACCACGATCCGCCGGCCCTCGGTACGCAGCCAGCCGCGGCTGGCGAACGAGCCGATCGCCTGGTTGACGCTCTGCCGGGAGCCGCCGGCCATCTCGGCGAGCTGGCTCTGGTTCAGCTCGATGGTGATCATCGGGGCCTGGCTCTCGCCGGCCAGCCGGACCAGCGTCTTGGCCACCCGGCCGGGCAGGTCCAGGAAGACGTGGTCGGCGTTCTGCTCGGTGAGCCGGCGGATCAGCCCGCCGAGCGAGCGCATCACCGCGTCCAGGATGCGCGGGTTCGAGTGCACCAGCTCCATGAACGCCCCGCGGGAGAGCGCGAGCGCCGCGCAGTCCTCGATCGCCTCGGCGGAGGCCGAGCGGGTGGAGGCGTCCAGCAGCGAGACCTCGCCGAGCACGTCCGGCGGCCGGATCACCGACAGCACCGCGCGTTCCCCGGTCGGCGCGGTGCGGAACACCGCGACCGCGCCGCGCCGCAGCACGATCAGCGACTCGCCCGGGTCGTTCTCGACGAAGAGCAACTGACCCTTGCGGTACGTCCGCGGCACCGCAGCGGCGATCACCCGCTGGCGCACCTCGGGCTCCAGCCCGGCGAACATCTCCACACCCGTGAGCGCGTCACCCGGCTCCGGCAGGCGCATCTCCACGGCCGTCCCCTCCCCGGTCATGGACCACAACATCGCTCACCGGGTGAACCTGACGGGCCCCTGACAAGGTGAACTGACACCGGGTTCGGCGTCCGGTAGCGGTACACATCAGATCATGACGGCCATGTCGCTTGCTGTACACCCCTGGATGCGGTTCCGTGACCGTCCCGAGCTGCGCCGGTCCCGCCGATGACGTGCGGATCCGCCCGCGGGTGGGCGACCCGCCGGTCGGCCGGCGGCGGCGGTGGGCGAGGATGACCGGGATGGTGCACCGCTACTTCTACGACTGCGAGTTCATCGAGGACGGCCGGATCGTCGACCTGGTGTCGATCGGCGTCGTCGACGAGTACGGCCGCGAGTTCTACGCGGTCTCCACCGAGTTCGACGACTCCCGCGCCGTGCCCTGGGTGCGCCGCAACGTGCTGGACAAGCTCCCCTCGCCGGCCGACCGGGCCTGGCGGTCCCGGGAGCGGATCCGCGACGACCTGTACGACTTCCTGATCGAGCCGATCCGGGACCGCCCGGGCGAGCAGTTGGAGCTGTGGGCCTGGTACGCCGCGTACGACCATGTGGCGCTAGCGCAGCTGTGGGGGGCGATGCCGGCGCTGCCCCGGGAGATCCCCCGGTTCACCAAGGAGCTGCGCCAGCTCTGGGACGAGCGGGGCCGCCCGTCGCTGCCGGAGGCGGCGTCGGCCCGGCACGACGCGCTGGTGGACGCCCGGCACAACCTGGCCCGGTGGCGGGCGATGACCGGTTCGTAGGTTCGGTCGGTTGTGTCCCGGGACGGGTCGGGTCGGCGGGGTGGTCGACCTGTTCGGCCTGGCCCGGTCCGCGGTGACCGGCGCGCCGCCGGAGCCGGGGGAGAACCGCGAGGTTCAGCTACTGACCGGTAGCCGGACCGGCCCCGGGGTGCGGTGTCGGACCCCTGCCACGGCGACTACAGTGCGCACTGACGGCCCGCCCCGGGCCGGCAACGGCGCCGATGGTCTGATCCGACACATATCCTGGGGCATATCGGGCTTCATCTGATGCTCCCAGGAGGATGAGCAGATCATGCGTATCGGCGTGCTCACCGGCGGCGGCGACTGCCCGGGTCTGAACGCGGTCATCCGGGCGGTGGTCCGCAAGGGCGTCGCCAGCTACGGCCACGAGTTCGTGGGTTTCCGGGACGGCTGGAAGGGTCCGCTGGAGGGACTGTCCCGCCCCCTGGGCATCGCGGAGGTCCGCGGCATCCTGCCGCGCGGCGGCACCATCCTCGGTTCCTCGCGGACCAACCCCTTCAAAATCGAGAACGGCGTCGAGCGGATCAAGGACAACCTGGCCGCCCAGGGCGTCGACGCGCTGATCGCCATCGGCGGTGAGGACACCCTCGGCGTGGCCACCAAGCTGCACGAGCTCGGCGTCAACGTGGTCGGCGTGCCGAAGACGATCGACAACGACCTCGGCGCCACCGACTACACCTTCGGCTTCGACACCGCCGTCAACATCGCCATGGAGGCGATCGACCGGCTGCACACCACCGCCGAGAGCCACCACCGCACCCTGGTGGTCGAGGTGATGGGCCGGCACGCCGGCTGGATCGCCCTGCACGCCGGCCTGGCCGGTGGCGCCAATGTGATCCTGCTGCCCGAGCGGCAGTTCGACGTCGAGCAGGTCGCCGGGTACGTCGAGAAGCGCTTCCAGCACCAGTACGCACCGATCGTGGTGGTCGCCGAGGGCGCCCAGCCGCTGGCGGGCCAGATGGTCCTGCAGAACCAGGAGCTGGACGCGTTCGGCCACGTCCGCCTCGGCGGCATCGGCCAGTGGCTGGCCGAGCAGCTGGAGGCGAAGACCGGCAAGGAGGCGCGCACCGTCGTGCTGGGCCACATCCAGCGCGGTGGCACCCCGACCGCCTTCGACCGGGTGCTGGCCACCCGGCTCGGCCTGCAGGCGATCGACGCGGCGCACGAGGGCGACTGGGGCAAGATGGTCGCCATGCAGAGCACGGACATCGTCCGGGTGCCGCTGGCCGAGGCCACCCGCGAGCTGAAGACCGTGCCGCTGGAGCGGTACGCCGAGGCCGAGGTCTTCTTCGGCAGCTGAGCCGACCGGCGGCGGCGCGGGCGGGCCACCGGCCCACCGCGCCGCCGGCCACGGCAGGAGGGGGTACGCGGTGCACACGGTCGCCGTGATCGGCGCCGGCAAGATCGGTGAGCTGATGCTCTCCGGGCTGCTGCGCTCGGGTTGGCCGGTCGACCGGCTGCTGGCCACCGCCCGGCGTCCGGCGCGCGCGGAGGAGTTGACCGCCCGCTACGGGGTACGGGTGGTCGACAACCTCACCGCTGTCGACGAGGCGGAGGTGCTCGCCGTCTCGGTCAAGCCACAGGACGCGGCGACGCTGCTCGACGAGATCGGGCCCAAGGTGCCCGCCGACAAGCTGGTGATCTCGCTCTGCGCCGGCCTGCCGACCAGCTTCTTCAACCGCCGGCTGCCCGAGGGCACCCCGGTGGTGCGGGTGATGACCAACACCCCCGCCCTGGTCGACGAGGCGATGACCGCCATCTCCGCCGGCGCGTACGCCACCGGGACGCACCTGGCCCTGGCCGAGGAGATGTTCAAGCCGCTGGGCGCCACGATCCGGGTGCCCGAGTCGCAGCAGGACGCGGTCACCGCCCTCTCCGGCTCCGGTCCGGCCTACTTCTACCTGCTGGTCGAGGCGATGATCGACGCCGGCATCCTGCTCGGCCTGCCCCGGCAGGTGGCGCACGAGCTGATCGTGCAGACCGCCATCGGCTCCGCGGTGATGCTGCGCGACTCCGGCGAACACCCGGTGAAGCTGCGCGAGGCGGTCACCTCGCCGGCCGGCACCACCATCTCCGCCATCCGCGAGCTGGAGAGGCACGGCGTACGGGCGGCACTGCTCGCCGCGCTCGAGGCGGCCCGGGACCGGGCCCGCGAGCTGGCCGACCAGGCCGACTGAGTCAACCGGACTGCAGGGCCAGCTCCGCGACGCCGCGCACCGGCTCGGCCGGCTGCTGGGCGGGGACCCGGGCGAACCGCGTCCACCCGGCGACCACCCGGACGGCGACGTGCCACGGCTCAGGGTCGTCGACGTCGCCCGGCTCGGCGGGCGAGGGGACCGCCACGCCCCAGTGCCGCAGCCGCTCCAGGCTCTCCAGGAAGGCGGGGTGCCGGGCGAACGCCGGATCCGGCGCCGGCACGGCGACGACCGGCAGGCCGATCGAGGTCGCCTCGTTGAGCAGCCGCAGGGCCAGGTTGTCGTTCAGCCCGTACGCCCACTTGTTGACCAGGTCGAAGCTGGCCGGCGCGACCGCGTACGCGTCGGCCGGCGGCAGCGGGTGCAGCGTCTCGGCCTGCTCGTCCGTCCGGATGGGATGGCCGGTGAGGTCGGTGAGGGCGGCGAGGTCGACCGCCTCGGCGGGAGCGGCGACTGCGTGCACCTGCCAGCCCAGTTCCTGGCAGGCGGCGATGAACTCGGCGAGCTCGGCGGCGGGTTCGGCGTGGCAGACGATGAGGTGCAGGGCGGGGGATCGGGTCTTCCCGGGCATGGCGCTCCTATCGGCATGGGTGTCCCGCGCGCCAGTCGTACGGCCTGCCGCCGGTGTTCCGGCGGGACGTCGATCGCCTGGTCAGCGGCGAACGCGCCGATCGAGTGGCGGCCGGATGTCCGTGTGGGTCCCGAGGCCGAGGGTAGCGAGCCGCCCGCCGACGTGAGTCGGTTTCCGGTGAACTGGCCGGCCGACGAAAAAGCGGCGCCGGGCTGACCGATTGATCAGCCCGGCACCGGCGTCGCGGATGTCCTCAGTAGAGCAGGTACGGGGCCCGCCGCCGGTTGAAGTCGGCCAGCTCGTCGGCCCAGGCGCCGACCACGTCGTCCACGTCGGCGCCCGCGTCGATCATCGTGCGCAGCCGGGGCGAGCCGGTCAGCTTGTCCACCCAGTACGGCCGCACGGTGTCCCAGGAGTCCCGCCGCCAGGCGAACGCCGGGTACTTGTGCGCCTCGACCAGCATCGCCACCGCGGTGCGGATCGGGTCGTACGTCGCCCGGTCGACGACCTTCACCTCGACGCCGGCGCAGAGCTTGTTGAGCAGCGCCGGCTTCTGCCCGGCCGAGGTCGGCGTGAAGTACGCCTCGCGGAACTCGACGCCCGGCAGTTCACGGGCGTTGAGCCGGTCGGACCAGTGGTAGTCGAAGTCCGTCGCCAGGCCGCCGATCAGCTCGAACGGCCGGCAGGTGCCCCGCCCCTCGCTGATCGAGGCGACGCCCTCGAACAGCCCGGTGCCGGGGTAGACCAGCGCGGTGTCCGGAGTGGGCATGTTCGGGCTGGGCATCACCCAGGGCAGGTCGGCGTCGGCGGCGAGCTTGTCGCGCTTCCAGTGTCGACACCGGACGACGTGCAGGTCCACCTGGCCGCCGGCCTCGGCCGGCAGGAACTCGGCGTTGAAGAACCGGGCCAGCTCGCCCACGGTCATGCCGTGCTGCTGGACGATCTCCTTCAGCCCGACACCGGAGGTGTAGGCGCTGGTCATCATCGGCCCGTACGCCCGGCCGCCGATCGGGTTGGGCCGGTCCAGCACGACGTACCGTTTGCCGGTCCGGGCGGCGGCCATCATCGAGGTGTACATCGTCCAGATGTAGGTGTAGAAGCGGGCGCCCACGTCCTGGATGTCGAAGACGACGGTGTCGACGCCGGCCTGGCCGAACATCGTCTCCCACTTGGCCAGCGACGCCCCGTACGCGTCGTAGACGGTGATCCCGGTGCGCGCGTCGACGCCGGTACCCTCGCTGCCGCCGGCCTGCGCCGAGCCGCGGAACCCGTGCTCGGGGCCGAACGCGGCGGCCAGTTGGACCGCGTCGGAGGCGTGCATCAGGTCGACCAGGTGCCGGTAGGACCCGTCGACACCGGTCGGGTTCGAGATGACGCCGACCCGCTGGCCGGCGAGTTCGGCGAAGCCGGACCGGACGAGCACGTCCAGGCCGTTCTCCACGCGGCGGATGCCGGGCACTGCGGCGCCGGGGGAGCCGGGGGCCGCCGCCGCGACCGCTCCCGCGGTCACCGCACCCGCACCGGCCAGGAATTTCCTACGCTCCACGGTCGACCTCCCGTTCTGGTTTCGTTGAAACTTAACTACATGTAGATGGCCCGTCAAGGAAGGTTAGCTACAGGATCGGCGGTTGACCTGCGGGTGCGGCCGGCACCGGCCCGAGTGCCCCATACTGGCCCGGTGTTCACACTCGCCCAGGCCCGGCACCTGGTGGCCACGCTGCGCCCTCGCGTCGACGAGCTGATCCGGCTCCGGGCCGACCTGGCCGAACTCCGCGCCGACCTGGCCCAGGACGGTGCGAGCCCGCTCGGCGGGCGGGCCGAGGTCAAGGGGCTGGAGGCGCGGCTGCACGCGGTGCTGGACGACCTGCACCAGCACGACATCCAGGTGAAGGGGATCGCCCCGGTGCTGCTCGACTTCCCCGGCGAGCGGGACGGCCGGCCGGTGCTCTGGTGCTGGCTGGAGGGGGACGTAGAGCTGAACTGGTACCACCGGGTGGAGTGCGGCTTCGCCGGCCGCCGCCCGGTCTGATTGGTCTCCGCTCCGGTGGGTGGCGCTGCCGCGCCGGCTTCCGCTGTCCGCCGTGGCCGATGTCGACCGGGCCGGGCGTCGGGCCGTGGACGGCGGTGGTCGGGAAGCGGTCCTTGCTGGCGCGCAGCGTGCCGGTGACCCGGAACGACACCACCACCCGGTCGCCGCGCCACACCTGCACCCGGTCACCCGGGCGCAGCTCGCCGAGCCGGGCGAAGATGGCCGGCCCGTCCCGCGAGTCCAGGTGCCCGGCGATCACCGCCGGGCCCGGGTCGCCGGGGGGCCGGGCCGCCGCCGATCCGCGGCACCCGAACCCGGCTCGGTGGGCCGGCGGGCGCTGCGCCGCCCGCACACAGTCCGTCGCGCAGCCCGGACGGACACCCCCATGTCCCCGATCCGGTGTGATCGCTGGCGCTCGGTGAGTCGGTGGCGACATCAGCTCCACAGCGGACCCTGCCGAGTAGACGAGCACGGTCGTCCGGTGGGCGGGCGTCCAGCTTGCGGTGACTCGGACGCGGGACAGTCGGCGGTCAGGCCGCGTCCGGCAGCACCTTCTCGATCGCGCCGCGCAGCTCGGCGGAGTCGGGGGCCACCGTCGGGGCGAACCGGGCGGCGACCGTACCGTCCGGCGCGACGAGGAACTTCTCGAAGTTCCAGCGCACGTCACCGGTGTGCCCGTCGGCATCCGCAGTGGACACCAGAGCCGCGTAGAGCGGGTGCCGGCCCGGGCCGTTGACGTCGACCTTCTCGGTCAGCGGGAAGGTCACCCCGTAGTTGACCTGGCAGAAGTCGCTGATCTCGGCAGCGGTGCCCGGCTCCTGCCCGGCGAACTGGTTGCACGGCACGCCGAGCACCACCAGGCCGCGGGCGGCGTACTCCTCGTGCAGCGCCTGGAGGCCGGCGTACTGCGGGGTGAGGCCGCAGCGGGAGGCGACGTTGACCACCAGCAGGGCCCGGCCGCGGTAGCGGGCAAGGTCGGCCGGGCCGCCGCCGAGGGCGTCGATCGGGGTGTCGAAGACGGTCATGCGCCGAGGCTACGCGCTCGGATCACCCGCCGGTCAGCCTCCCCCGGCGGGCGCCGGAAATCGAAACATGCACATCTTGACGAAGTGATGACGTCGTGAGTAGCGTCTCAGCAATCATTTTGGAAAGTTTCCTAACTGTTTGGGGAGACGCCACATGAAGAGATCGCTCCGCCGGGCCCTCTGGGCCGGCGCCGTGGTCGCCGTCACCGTCGCCACGGTGCCGATGGCCTCGGCGTTCGGCGCCGGCACCGTCACCACCACGTTCACCAAGGTGCAGGACTGGGGGACCGGTCACGAGACCAGGGTGACGATCACCAACGGCTCGGACGCCCCGGTCAGCACCTGGCGCATCGAGTTCGACCTGCCCGCAGGCACCAGCATCGGCAGCTTCTGGGACGCGGACGTCACCCGCACCGGCGACCACTACGTCGCGGTGAAGAAGAGCTGGGCCGGGCCGCTCGCCCCCGGCGCGGCCTTCAGCTGGGGCTACAACGGCACCGGGCCGTACCGGGCCCCGCTGAACTGCACCATCAACGGCGCCCCGTGCGGCGGCGGCGCGCCGCCCACCACCACCGCCCCGCCCACCACCACGCCACCGACCACGACCCCGCCGACCACCACCCCACCGACGACGACACCGCCGACCACCACTCCGCCGGACCCGGGTGACAAGAAGGTCGTCGGCTATTTCGCCCAGTGGGGCGTGTACGCCCGCAACTACCACGTCAAGAACATCCACACCAGCGGCTCGGCCGCCAAGCTGACCCACATCCTGTACGCCTTCGGCAACACCACCGGCGGGCGCTGCACCATCGGCGACAGCTACGCCGACTACGAGAAGGCGTACACCGCCGCGGACAGCGTGGACGGCGTCGCCGACACCTGGGACCAGCCGCTGCGCGGCAGCTTCAACCAGCTGCGCAAGCTCAAGAAGATGTACCCGCACCTGAAGGTGATCTGGTCCTTCGGCGGCTGGACCTGGTCCGGCGGCTTCACCCAGGCCGCGCAGAACCCGGCCGCGTTCGCGGAGAGCTGCTACAACCTGGTCGAGGACCCGCGCTGGGCGGACGTCTTCGACGGCATCGACGTCGACTGGGAGTACCCGAACGCCTGCGGCCTCACCTGCGACAGCAGCGGCCCGAACGCGTTCAAGAACCTGGTCGGCGCGCTGCGCACGCGGTTCGGCTCGTCGGCGCTGGTCACCGCGGCGATCACCGCGGACGGCAGCAACGGCGGCAAGATCGACGCCACCGACTACGCGGGCGCCGCGACGCACCTCAACTGGATCATGCCGATGACGTACGACTACTTCGGCGCCTTCAACGCGCAGGGCCCGACCGCCCCGCACTCCCCGCTCTACTCCTACCCGGGGATCCCGCAGCAGGGCTTCTGGTCCGACGCGGCGATCCAGAAGCTGAAGGGTAAGGGCATCCCGTCCAACAAGCTCCTGCTCGGCGTCGGCTTCTACGGCCGGGGCTGGACCGGGGTGACCCAGAGCGCGCCGGGCGGCACCGCCACCGGCCCCGCCCCGGGCACTTACGAGCAGGGCATCGAGGACTACAAGGTGCTCAAGAGCAGCTGCCCGGCGACGGGCACCGTCGGCGGCACCGCCTACGCCAAGTGTGGCAGCAACTGGTGGAGCTACGACACCCCGTCGACCATCAACGGAAAGATGACGTACGCGAAGAACCAGGGCCTCGGTGGCGCGTTCTTCTGGGAGCTCTCCGGTGACACCGGCAACGGCGAGCTCATCGGCGCCATCAAGGGCGGTCTCGGCTAGGCCGCAGGCCGACGCACCACCCACACGGCGGGGAGGGACCACGCACCGGTCCCTCCCCGCCCGGCGGCGCTCCGGGCGTGCCTGGCGACCGGCCCGGCGGGTCCGTGTGACAGACTCGCGGCTCGATGGCCCGTCGACGGAGGTGGCGATGCGCGTGACGCACCGGAGGCTGGCGGCGACCGCCGCCCTGCTCGCGACCCTGCCGTTTGCCCTGCTCGGCTGCGGTCTGATCAAGGAGGACGACCCGGCGGCCAAGCCCGGCCGGGCACCCGCCGAGGAGGCGAGCGCGCGGGCCCGGGAGCGGGTGCAGGCGTACCTCGACGCGATGACCGCCAAGGACGTGGCCGCCGGCCGCAGCCAGTTCTGCGCGACCGCGCACGAGAGCTTCGACGCCGCCGCGACCGGCCCGAACGGTGACTTCGCCGACCACTTCCAGGTGCCCCAGGCGGAGATCATCGACATCCGGCCCGGCCCCCGGGGGCAGGAGGTCAGCACCTCCGTCTCGGTCACCGTCGGCTCCCGCAAGGCCACCCGGCCGCTGCTGTTCACCGTCACCCGGGACGGCGCCGACTGGTGCATCTCCGGTGAGGCACCGGGCACCGCCCCGCAGCCCGCCGACACCGCCCCGCCGCCCTCGGCCGTCCCGTCGCCCTCGTCCTAGCCTGGGCCCGGTCACGCCTGAGCTGAGCTCCCAACTGCCGGAACCGTGCCCCTCGGCGGTCGGCGGCCCCGGCGGTCGCCGTACGCTTTCTGGCATGCGCCATGAGTGGCATCAGCTGAGCCATCCCGCCGTGGGCAGTCCCGGCCTGCAGACCAGCCGTCCGACCGTCGACTCCGCCGAGGACGCGGCCCTCGGTCTGGACCGTTGGCGGGAGCTGCCCCGGGCGCAGACCCCGCCCTGGCCGGACCCGGCCCAGGTCGCCGAGGTCTGCAAGGTGCTCGACGTCGTCCCGTCGGTGGTGGCGCCGTACGAGGTCGACCAGCTCCGGCAGCGGCTCGCGCTGGTCTGCGAGGGCAAGGCGTTCCTGCTCCAGGGCGGCGACTGCGCGGAGACCTTCGCCGACAACACCGAGAGCCACCTGCTGGCCAACGCCCGCACCCTGCTCCAGATGGCGATCGTGCTGACCTACGGCGCGTCGCTGCCGGTGGTCAAGGTGGCCCGGGTCGCCGGTCAGTACACCAAGCCCCGCTCGCTGCCGACCGACGCCCGGGGCCTGCCGGCCTACCGCGGCGACATGATCAATTCGCTGGAGGCCACGCCGGAGGCGCGGATGGCCGACCCGCAGCGCATGATCCGGGCGTACGCGAACTCGGCCGCCGCGATGAACATGCTCCGCGCGTACCTGGCCGGCGGGCTGGCCGACCTGCACGCGGTGCACGACTGGAACAAGGGCTTCGTCAAGAACTCGCCGGCCGGCGAGCGCTACGAGGCGATCGCCCGGGAGATCGACCGGGCGCTGGCCTTCATCCGGGCCTGCGGGATGACCGACGACGAGGCGCTGCGCACGGTCACCCTCTACTGCTCCCACGAGGCGCTGGCGCTGGAGTACGACCGGGCGCTGACCCGGGTCTCCGACCGCCGGGCGTACGGGCTCTCCGGGCACTTCCTCTGGATCGGCGAACGCACCCGGCAGATCGACGGCGCACACATCGACTTCATCTCCCGCATCGCCAACCCGATCGGGGTCAAGCTCGGCCCGACCACCACCCCGGACGAGGCGATCGAGCTCTGCGAGAAGCTCAACCCGGACAACATCCCCGGCCGGCTCACCCTGATCAGCCGGATGGGCAACCACCGGGTCCGCGACGCCCTGCCGCCGATCGTGTCCAAGGTCACTGCGGCCGGCGCCAAGGTGGTCTGGCAGTGCGACCCGATGCACGGCAACACGCACGAGTCGTCCAACGGCTACAAGACCCGACACTTCGACCGCATCGTCGACGAGGTGCTCGGCTACTTCGAGGTGCACCGGAGCCTGGAGACCCACCCCGGCGGGCTGCACGTCGAACTCACCGGCGAGGACGTCACCGAGTGCCTCGGCGGGGCCCAGGGCATCGAGGACCTCGACCTGCCCGACCGGTACGAGACCGCCTGCGACCCGCGGCTGAACACCCAGCAGTCGCTGGAGCTGGCCTTCCTGGTGGCGGAGATGCTCCGTGGCTGAGGCGAGGAGTGAGCTTGTGCGCCCCGCGGCCGCGAGCGAGGACATGGTCGTCGACCTGCGCTCCGACACGGTGACCCGGCCGACCGCCGGCATGCGGGAGGCGATGGCCGCCGCCGAGGTCGGCGACGACGTCTACGGCGAGGACCCCACGGTCAACGCGCTGGAGGCCGAGGTCGCCGCGCTCTTCGGGCACGAGGCGGCGCTGTTCGCGCCGAGCGGCTCGATGGCCAACCAGATCGCCCTGCAACTGGTGGTGCCGCCGGCCAACGAACTGCTCTGCGACGCCGACGCGCACGTGGTCACGTACGAGATCGGCGCCGCGGCCGCGTACGGCGGCATCTCGTCGCGGACCTGGCCGGCGGTCGGCGCGGACCTCGACCCCGACGTGGTCGCCGCCATGATCCGGCCGGACGGCTACTTCGCGGTCCCGACCCGGGCGATCGCGGTGGAGCAGACCCACAACCGTGGCGGGGGCGGCGTCATCCCGCTGGCCACCCTGCGCCAGCTGCGCCGGGTCGCCGACGACGCCGGGCTCGCGCTGCACTGCGACGGCGCCCGGATCTGGCACGCGCACGTCGCCGACGGCGTGCCGCTGGCCGAGTACGGCGCGCTCTTCGACACCCTGTCGGTCTGCCTCTCCAAGGGGCTCGGCGCGCCGGTCGGCTCGCTGGTGGTCGGCAGCGCCGAGAAGATCGAGCGGGCCCGGTGGATCCGCAAGCGGATGGGTGGCGGCATGCGTCAGGCCGGCATCCTGGCCGCGGCCGGCCGGTACGCCCTCGCGCACCACATCGACCGGCTCGCCGAGGACCACGCCAAGGCGGCCCGGCTGGCCGAGGCGATCGCCCCGTTCGGGGTGCTCGCCAGCCCGGCGCGCACCAACGTGGTGCCGCTCGACCTGACCAAGGCCCCGCTGGACGCGCACGCGCTCGCCGCCGCCGCCCGCGCCGAGGGGGTGCTGGTCTCCGTGCTCGGCCCGCGCACCGCCCGCCTGGTCACCCACATGGACGTCGACGACGCCGGCATCGACCGCGCCGTCACCACCCTCACCGGCATCCTCCGCGCCTGACCCCTCGCCCTCGTTCCCGGAAAGAGTGGCTGTTCCGCGCGGAACAGCCACTCTTTCCGGGAACGAGGGCGGCTGCCCCCTGAGGAGAGGGGTGGTCAGGGGTGGAGGCGGGTGAGGGTGGCGATGTCGGCGGCGTGGCCGACGTGCTTCTCCGTCGGGGTCTCCACCACGATCGGCAGGCCGGCGGTGGCGGGGTGCCGCATGAGTTCCGCGAACGCGGGCTCGCCGATGGTGCCCTTGCCGATGTTCTCGTGCCGGTCCCGGGTCGAGCCGCACAGGTCCTTCGAGTCGTTGGCGTGCACCAGCTTCAGCCGGTCGGCCCCGACCGTCGCCACCAGGGTGTCCAGCGTCGCGGTCATGCCGCCCTCGACGGCCACGTCGTGCCCGGCCGCCCAGGCGTGGCAGGTGTCGAAGCAGACCCCGAGCCAGGGGTGCCGGTCCACCGCGTCCAGGTAGGGCCCGAGGTGCTCCACCCGGGAGGCGAGCGACCGGCCGCCGCCCGCGCTCGGCTCCACCAGCAGCATCGGCCCGCCCTCGGCGGCGGCGCCGTCCAGCAGCGGCAGCAGCGTCTCGCGGACCTGCCGCATCGCCGCCTCGGCGTGCCCGGCGTCCACCGCGCTGCCGGCGTGGAACACCACCGCGCGGGCGCCGATCTCGGTGCCCCGGCGCAGCGCGTGGGCCAGCGTCAACGCCGACCGCTCGACCGTCGCGGCGGTCGGCGAGCCGAGGTTGACCAGCAGCGAGGCGTGGATGAAGACCGGTACGTCCCGTTCGGCGCAGCCGTCGCGGAACAGCGCGTCCTGCACCGGGTCGCCCACCGGCAGCGCCCAGCCGCGGGAGTTCGAGACGTAGACCTGCACGACCTCGGAGCCGGCGGCGTCCAGGTACGGCAGGGCCGCCTTCGCCAGGCCGCCGGAGGTGGGCGTGTGCGAGCCCACCCGCCGACGCCCGCCGGGATGCGCCGCGGTCATCACAGGCACCCGAGGGTGACCAGGGTGCCCGGCGGCACCTGGCTGTTCTCGTTCGGGTTCTGGAAGCGCACGACGCCGTTCGGGTTGAACTGCACGGCGACCGGGAAACCCTGGCTCTCCAGCAACTGCTTGGCCTGCGGGCAGGGCAGGTCGACCACCCGGGGTAGAACCGTCAGCGGCGGGCCCTTGCTGACCTCCAGCTTGACCCGGGCGCCCTTCTCGACACCGGTGCCGTCGGACGGGCTCTGCCCGAGGATCTCGTCCCGGGGCTTGTCGGAGTCCTTGTAGTTCTCCACCGGCACCAGGCCCAGCTTGGTCAGGGTCTCCCGGGCCTCGGTGAGGCTCTTGCCGACCAGGTTCGGCACCGAGACCGGGGCCCGGCCCTTGCTCAGGATGAGGGTGACCTTGGCGCCCGGCTTGACCTCCGTACCCACCTTCGGGTTGGTGTCGATGACCACCCCCGCCGGCAGGTTGTCGTCGTAGCGCGACGCGCCCTTGACCGCCACCAGCTTGAGGTTGACCAGATCCGCCTCGGCCAGTTCGAAGTCCTTGCCCACCACGTCCGGCACCGGGAAGCGCTCCGGGCCCAGCGAGAGGGTGAGCGTGATCGTCCCACCCTTGACGATCCGGGTCGCCGAGGCCGGGTCCTGCACCAGCACGGCGTCCTTCGGGACCTGCTCGTCGTAGCGTGGCTCGGCGTACACCAGGGTGAAGCCGGCGCGCTCGGCCTGCGCCTCCGCCTCGGCCTTGGTCAGGCTCACCAACTGCGGGGCAACGGTGTAGCGGCCCACCCCGAACCACCATCCGGTCAGGGCGGCGACCAGGCCGAGCACCACCACGGCCGCGGCGACGGCCTGCCGGCCGCGCCGGTCGGCCATCACCCGGGTGCGCAGCGCCACCAACCGGGACCACAGGTCCTGCCCGTCCTCCGGGGCGGCCCGCCGCCGGCCGGCGCGGGGTCCGCCGCCCTCGGGCAGCCGGGCCCAGGACGGCCGCTCGGCCGGCTTGACCGCCGCGACCACCATGGTCGGCTGGGCCACCGGCGGCTCGTCGGTCACCCGGCGCAGCACGGCGGTACGGGTGTTCGGGTTGCCCAGGTCGTCGCGGGCCACCTGCACCTCGGCGAGCAGGGCGCCGGCGTCGGTCGGCCGGGCGCCCGGGTCGCGCCGGGTGGCCCGGGCGACCAGGTCGTCGAGGGCCTTCGGCAGCCCGGGCACCAGCGTCGACGGCGCCGGTACGTCCTGGTCGACGTGCTGCCAGGCGACCTCCACCGGGCGGTCCCCGTCGTACGGGACCCGGCCGGTGAGCATCTCGAACAGCACGATGCCGGCCGAGTAGACGTCGGTGCGCGGGTCGGCGTGCCCGTCGGTGACCAGCTCCGGCGCGACGTACGCCACGGTCGCCATCAGCTGGTTGCCCTGCGTCTCGTCGGCGCTCGCCTCGACCGCCCGGGCCAGCCCGAAGTCGGCCACCTTGACCACGCTGTCCACCAGGTTCGCCACACCGCCGGTCGGTGCCTCGGCGACCAGCACGTTCTCCGGTTTGACGTCCCGGTGCACCAGCCCGGCCCGGTGCGCGGCGGCGATCGCGGCGAGCATCTGCTCGAAGATGGCCAGCGCCTCGTCCGGGTTGAGCCGGCGCCGCTCGGCGAGCACCTCGCGCAGGGTGCGGCCGCGCACGTACTCCATGACCAGGTACGGCAGCCCGTTGTGGGTGCCCTGGTCGTAGACCGCCACCACGTTGGGGTGGGTCAGCCGGGCGATGGTCTTCGCCTCGTCGGTGAACCGCTCCAGGAACCCGGCCAGGCGGGCCCGCGCCTCCGGAGCCTGGGTGGGGTGAATGATCTTGACCGCCACGGTGCGCTCGAGGCGCTCGTCGGTGGCGGTGTACACGGTCGCCATGCCGCCACGGGCCACGCGACCGCGAATGCGGTAGCGCCCGTCGATCAGCGAGCCCAGCAACGTGTCGGCGACCTGTGTGTCCATCGGCAGGGAGTCTATGTGTCCG
Source organism: Micromonospora sp. CNZ280 (assembly GCF_011759515.1). NCBI lineage: Bacteria > Bacillati > Actinomycetota > Actinomycetes > Micromonosporales > Micromonosporaceae > Micromonospora > Micromonospora sp. CNZ280. Next base: position 209,817 of record NZ_JAAOYP010000001.1, on the reverse strand, counting down.
TAGGGTGAAGGTTGAACAGGATGCTACAGCCGGGGGCGGGCAGACCCCTCCCCGCCGCGCGCCACCTGCGGACATGACCCGCCCGGGGTGCCGTTGACGCAGGCCGGGCCGGGCATGGCAGGGTGGTCGGGTGACCGACTCCGTACCCGCCGACCGGGCCGTGCCCGGCCCCGACCTCGCCGGCCCGGCCGACCCGGCCGACTGGCTGACCCTGCCGGACGTCGCCGAGCGCCTCGACGTGTCGATCAGCAAGGTGCACCAGATGGTCCGGGACCGGGAGCTGATCGCGGTCCGCCGCGACGGCGTCCGCCGGATCCCGGCTGACCTGGTGGCCAACCGTACGGTGCTCAAGCACCTGCCCGGCGTGCTCACCCTGCTGGCCGACGCCGGTTACGACGACGAGGCCGCGCTGCGCTGGCTCTACGAGCCCGACGACGCCCTCCCCGGCGCCACTCCCGCCGCCGCCCTCGCCAGCGACCAGGCCCGCGAGATCAAACGCCGCGCCCAAGCCCTCGGCTTCTGATAAGCCGCCGGGGGCGGGGCGGGGTGGGGTGGGAGGGTCAGTCGGCGCGGCGGGTGGCGGCGATGGCCAGGTCGACCAGGGCCTGGCGGGCCTCGGTGTCCAGGTCGACGGTGGTCAGGGCGGCCAGCGCGGCGTCGGTGAGGGTGACGATCCGCTGCTCGGTACGGGCCAGCGCGCCGCACCCGGTGATCAGCTCACGGAGCCGGGTGACGCCCTCCTCGTCCAGTTCCGGGTCGCCCAGCCGGCCGAGCAGCAGTTCCCGCCCCGCCTCGTCGGTCGCCTCCAGGGCGGCCGCCACCAGGTAGGTGCGCTTGCCCTCGCGCAGGTCGTCGCCGGCCGGCTTGCCGGTCTGGGCCGGGTCGCCGAAGACCCCGAGCACGTCGTCGCGGAGCTGGAACGCCTCGCCCAGTGGCAGCCCGTACGCCGAGTACGCCGTCCGCACGTCCGCCGATGCTCCGGCCAGCGCGGCGCCGAGCAGCAGCGGCCGCTCCACCGTGTACTTCGCCGACTTGTAGCGGGCGACCTTGCCGGCCCGCTCCACCGAGGTGTCCCCGGTGGCCTGGGTCAGCACGTCGAGGTACTGCCCGACGGTCACCTCGGTGCGCATCTCGTCGAAGACCGGCCGGGCCCGGGCCACCGTGCCCGGCTCCAGACCGGCGGAGTGCAGCAGCTCGTCGGACCAGACCAGGCACAGGTCGCCGAGCAGGATCGCCGCCGCGTCGCCGAAGCCGTTCGGGTCCCCACGCCAGCCGGCCGACCGGTGCCGGCTGGCGAACCGCCGGTGCACCGCCGGCTCGCCCCGCCGGGTGTCCGAGCGGTCCATCAGGTCGTCGTGGATCAGAGCGCTGGCCTGGACGAACTCCAGCGCGGCCAGGGCGCTCACCACCTGGTCGGAGTCCACCCCGCCGGCGCCGCGGTAGCCCCAGTAGGCGAACGCCGGCCGGAGTCGCTTGCCGCCGCCGAGGACGAACGCCTCGATCGCCTCGGCGACCGGTGTCAGGGCGTCGTCGACCCCGGCCATCCAGGTGCGTTGGGTGGCCAGGAACTCGGCCAGGGCCTTGTCGACCCGTTGGCGCAGCCCGGCGCGGTCGACGGGGGAAACAGGAGCAGCGTCGGTCACGCCCTGACGCTAGCCGGTCCGCCTCCGCGCCGCCGTACCCGTGGGTATCCGACGCGCCGGGGCGGCCGTGCCGCGGCCCGGTGGCGCGCCGGAGCGGGCCCGGCCCGCCGGCGCTCGGGGCAGGTACGGCCCGGCCGCCGCGACGAGCGCCGCGTACCGCCGCGCGGCCGGCTCGTGCGGGTGCCCGGCGAGCCGGCGGCGCAGCTCGGACAGCGGGCCGAGTGCCCGCGGCGAGCCGGCGCGGACCGCGTCGAGCAGCGCCTCGCCGGCCACCGCGCAGGCCCGCTCGACCTCGCCGAGTTGCAGGTAGCCCCGGGCCAGCCAGCCGCCGTAGATGGCCGCGCCGCGCGGGTGCCCGCGCCGCCGGGCGGCGACCAGCGGCGCCTCGGCCGGGCCCGGGTGGCCCAGCGCGACCAGCGTGCGCCCGGTCATCGCCGCCAGTTCGACCCCGTCGAGCCAGTAGAGCCAGGACGGCTCCCGGCCCGGTTCCGGCGGGTCGCCACCCGCGCGCCGCGCCTCGTCGAGGGACTGCCGGGCCGCGGCGGCCCGCCCGCCGAGCGCGGCCGCCAGTGCCACCCGGTGCAGCAGCAGCGCCCGCAGGCCCGGCGTGGCGTGCCGGCGCGCCCCGGCGTACCCGGTGCGGGCCAGCACCAGCGCGCCGGCCGGGTCGCCGAGGCCGGCCAGCAGGTGGCTGGCGGAGCCGAGCACGTGCCCGGCGAGCGCCACGTCCCCGGCCGCGGTGGCGGCCCGCAGCGCCAGGCGGTAGGCGTCCAGCCCGCCCACCGGGTCCCCGGCGTCGGCGGCGAGCCAGCCGGCCAGCTGGGCGGACTCGGCCAGCACCGGCAGCAGCCGGCGGCGGGCCGCCGGGGCCGCCCCGGACAGTGCCCGGACCGTCCGCCGCATCCGGCCGGCCGCCAACCCGGCCAGGTCGGCCCCGCCGCACAGGTCGTCGAGCCGGCGCAGCTCGTCGGGCGACCGCCGGTCCCGGTCCGGCGGGTCGGGTTCGGCTGGCCCGGCCGGCGCCGCGACCGCCAGGCCGGGCGACGCGGCGACCAGGAGGGCGGCGTGCGGGTCGGCCAGCCACCGCTGGGCCAGCGCGAGCAGCGCGGCCCGCGACCGGGCGCCGGCACCGGGCACGGCCGGCGGGGCGCCCAGCGCCCGGGACCGGGTCGCGGCGGAGTGCAGCAGCTCGACCGGCGCGTCCAGCACGACGGCCAGCCAGCCGAGCCAGAAGTCGCCGGGGACGCGCAGTTGCCGTTCCCACCGGGAGACCTCGTGCCGGCTCAGGGTCGGCACGCCGGCGGCCGCGCATAGCTCGGCGGCCAGCCGTGGCTGGCTCCAGCCGCGGGCCAGCCGGAGCTGGGCGAGCAGTGGCCCGAGCAGCCGCGGGCCGGGCGGGAACGGCGTCATGGGTCCTCCGGGTGGGCGTCGGCACGGCGGCGACGCGCCCCGCCGGACGGGACCGTGCGCCACCGATCGGATCTCGACCCCCGCGCGCCCCCCGGTGCGGCCGGCCCCGGCCGGCCCACCCGCGCTGACCCCATGCCTACTCCGCGGGTACGACGCTTTCCGGCGCCCGCCGGCCCGACCGCGGTGTCATCGGGGCGGCCCGGTGTCCGACGGGGTGGGAAGGCGTGGGTGCGACCGGCGCCGCCCGCTACAGTCGTGGCGTGGCGCTCGGTCTTCCCTCCGTCCTTCCCCAGTCGCAGCCGGCGATCGGGGAGCTGATCCGTGACCGCCAGCCGACCTTCTCCTTCGAGTTCTTCCCGCCCAAGACCGAGCAGGGCGAGCGGCTGCTCTGGCAGGCGATCCGCGAGCTGGAGCCGTTGCGCCCCTCGTTCGTCTCGATCACCTACGGCGCGGGCGGGTCGACCCGGGACACCACGGTCGCGGTCACCGAGCGGATCGCCACCGAGACCACCCTGCTGCCGATGGCCCACCTCACCGCGGTCAACCACTCCGTCGCCGAGCTGCGGCATGTGATCGGCCGGCTCGCCGGAGTCGGCGTGCGCAACGTGCTGGTCGTGCGGGGCGACCCGCCGGGCAACCCGGGCGGCGAGTGGGTCCGCCACCCCGAGGGCGTGCTCTACGCCGAGGAGCTGGTCCGCCTGGTCCGCGAGTCCGGTGACTTCAGCGTCGGGGTGGCCGCCTTCCCGTACAAGCACCCCCGGTCGCCCGACGTGGCCAGTGACACCGAGTACTTCGTCCGCAAATGTCGGGCCGGTGCCGAGTTCGCGATCACCCAGATGTTCTTCGACGCCGACGACTACCTACGGCTGCGTGACCGGGTGGCGGCCGCCGGCTGCGACACCCCGATCCTGGCCGGCGTGATGCCGGTGACCCAGATGAGCACCATCGAGCGGTCGGTCCAGCTGTCCGGGGCGCCGTTCCCGCCGGCCCTGGCCGAGCGGTTCGAGCGGGTCGCCGACGATCCGGAGGCGGTGCGCCGGCTCGGCATCGAGCAGGCCAGCGAGATGTGCCGGCGGCTGCTCGACGAGGGCGTGCCGGGGATCCACTTCATCACCCTCAACCGCTCCACGGCCACCCGCGAGGTCTGGCAGCACCTCCAGGTGGGCGCGCGGGTGTGAGCGTACGGGCCGCGACACCTCGGCCGCGGTGCGACGGTTGATCCGTGGTGGGCACACAGCTGCTGAAGTGGGACGACTACGCGACCGCCTGGGCCCGGCTGCACGGCGGGTTCGACCCCCGGGTGGCGGCTCCGGTGGTGCGCGCCTGGCTGCGGTTCGCCTACCACGTCGGGTACGTGCTGGGCCGGCTCCGGGTCGGCCCGACCCCGGTGACGGTGGCCGGCGTGCTGCTCTGCGTCCTCGTGCCGGTGTTCGCCGTACGCCCGGGGGACGGGCCGTTCCTCGGGGCGCTGTTCGTGCTGCTCGCCGCGGTGGCGGACAGCGTCGACGGCGCGGTGGCGGTGGCCACCGGCCGGACCACCCGGCTCGGCTACGTCTACGACTCGGTCGCCGACCGGCTCGGTGAGGTCGCCTGGCTGGTCGCGTTCTGGCTGGTCGGCGCGCCGGGCGCGCTGGTGGCCACGGCCGGTGCGCTGTCCTGGCTGCACGAGTACGTCCGGGCCCGGGCGGTCGCCGCGGGCATGCGGGAGATCGGCGCGGTGACCGTGGGGGAGCGCCCCACCCGGGTCTCGGTGGCCCTGGCCGGGCTGCTGCTCGCCGGGCTGACCGGGCTGATCGAGCCGGACCTCGCCGCCGGCACCATCACCATGGCCACCGCCGTCTGGGTGCTGCTGGCCGCCTTCGGCCTGGGCCAGCTGCTCTCCGCCGTCCGCCGTGCCCTGCTCGACGCGGACCGGCCGCCGGACCGGGCCACGGCGCCGCGATGATCCCGCTGAGCGGCCCGGCTGAGCGGTCGGGTCACCAGGCGGAGCCGATCTCGTCGGCGACGATCTGCGCGGAGAGGGTGACCATCGGCAGGCCGCCGCCGGGGTGGCTGGAACCGCCGACCAGCCACAGTCCGCGTACCGGGCCGCGGTTGGCCGGGCGGAGCAGCCCGCCGGCCGTGCCGTAGATCGACCCGCCGGGCGCGCCGGTGGCGGTGTCCAGGTCGGCCGGGGTGCGGATCTCGCGGAACAGCAGCCGGTCGCGCACGTCGACGCCGCGCTCGGCCAGCACGTCCAGGATCCGGTCGGCGTACGCCTCGGCCAACCCGGGCCGCCGCCAGTCCACGGCGCCGGCGGCGGTGCCCTGCCGGGGCGCGTTGACCAGCACGAACCACGCCTCGTGCCCGGCCGGGCGGACCAGCGGGTCGTCGGCGACGGTGACGAACACCGTCGGGTCGGGCGCCGGGCGGGCGCGCACCCCGCGCCCCGGGTCGCCGAAGACCGCGTCGAACTCGGCGTCGTGGTCGCGCGGGAAGAACACGGTGTGGTGGGCCAGGCCGGATGCGCCGGTGACCCCGAGCAGCAGCACGAAGCCGGCCAGGCTGCGGTCGGCGAGCCCGGCCAGCCGGCGCGGGCTGGGCAGCAGGTCCCGGTAGACGGTGAGCGCGTCGGCGTTGGCCACCACCACGTCGGCGGGGACGGGCGCCGCGACGCCGGCGAGGCGTACCCCGGTCACCCGGCCGCCGGCGGCGTCGATCCGGGTGACCTCGGCGCCGGTCTGCACCACCACGCCGAGATCCAGGCAGCGGGTCAGCAGCGCGTCGGCGAGGGTGCCCAGCCCGCCGCGCAGGTACCAGCCGCCGAAGGCCAGCTCGGCGTACGGGACGGCGACCAGCGCGGCCGGGGCCCGGCGCGGGTCGGCGCCGGTGTACGTGGCGTACCGGTCCAGCAGCATCCGCAGCCGGGGGTCGGACAGGTGGCGGCGGCCCAGCCCGCGCAGGCTCCGGCCGGGGGCGACCGCGGCCAGGTCGCCGAGCCGCCAGGCCAGCGCGGCCAGGTCCCGCGGGGACCCGACCGGGCGGCGCAGGATGTCCTGGTGGGAGGCCTGCCAGACGCGGCCGGCCCGGCGCCACAGCCGCTGCCAGTCGGCCGCGGCCCGGTCGCCGAGCGCGGCGCCGATCCGGGCGGCGAACTCGGCCGGGTCGGCACACGAGTCCAGCGCCGGCCCCCCGCCGGGGAAGACGTGCCGGACGATCGGGTCCAGCGGCGCGAGGTCGAGGTACTCGTCGAGCTTCGCACCGGTCGCCTCGAACAGGTCGTGGAAGACCTCGGGCAGGGTGAGCAGGCTGGGCCCGGTGTCGAAGTGGAACGGGCCGGCCGGCGTGTCGTGCAGGTACCGGCCGAGCTTGCCGCCCACCGTGTCGGCCCGTTCCAAGACGGTGACCTGGTGCCCGGTGACGGCCAGCCGCGCGGCGGTGGCCAGCCCGCCGACTCCGGCGCCGACGACCACGATCCGCGCCATGCCGCCTCCTAGGTGACCGGGCGGCCCCGCCAGGTCAGCCGGCGCCGCTTCCGCAGATCGTACGACCGCAGGGTCAGCCAACCGAGGACCACGACCGACACGGGGTGTGCCAGCGAGTCGGGCCACCACCGGCCGCCGGTCGCCCGGGCGCTGATCGCCCGTCCGGCCACCCCGAGCAGGTACGCCGCCGCGGCGGCGGCCGCCACCGGGACCGCCCCGGCGGCGAGCGCGCCCACCGCCAGCAGCGGCGGTGCGGTGTAGAGCAGGAGCAGCAGCGCCACCACCACGGCCGCCGACACCGGGTGGCCGAACGAGGCCCAGAGCGACTTGGTGTAGCCGTCGCGCAGCTGCGGCCAGTCCTCGTACATCCGGCAGGTGGCCAGCCGCGAGCCGTCGGCCAGGGCGATCCGGCCGCCGGCCCGCTTGACCGCCCGGGCCAGCTCGATGTCCTCCAGGACCTTGTCGGCCACCGCGACGTGCCCGCCGGCCCGTTCGTAGCCGGCCCGGTCCAGCACCAGGAACTGCCCGCCGGCCGCGGCCAGCGACGGCCGCGGTGAGCGCTCCATCGCGCGCAGCGGCAGGAAGGTCAGCCACAGCCACTGCAGCAACGGCTGGACCAGCCGGTCCGCCGCCGTGGCCACCAGGATCCTGGGGTACGGCGACAGCAGCGTCAGCCGCGCGGCACGCAGTTCGGTGACCGCCGCCGCCACCGCGTCCGGGGCGAGCACCACGTCGGCGTCGACGAAGACCAGCGTGGTGGCCGCCGGGTCGGCCCGGCTGGCCAGTTGCCAGCAGGCGTACGGCTTGCCCAGCCAGCCCGGCGGCGGGGCGGTCCCGCTCAGCAGGGTGACCCGCGGGTCGTCGCCGGTCACCGCCCGGACCACCTCGGCGGTGCCGTCGGTGGACCCGTCGTCGAGCACCACGACGCGCAGCCCCGGCACGCCGCGCTGGGCGAGCAGCGCGCGCAGGCACGGGGTGACCCGGGCGGCCTCGTCGCGCAGCGGCAGCAGCACCGCGACCGGCTCGTCCACCGGGGCCGGCGGCGCGGCCGGGCGGCGCAGCCAGCGGCCGGCGTTGACCAGCGTGTGCGCGGTCAGCGCGGCGACCCCGAGCAGCAGGAGAAGGACGCCGCTCATGACGGCGATCCGCTGCGCTGCGTGCCGCCAGGGGGCACCGTCGCGCCGAGCCTGCCGATTCGCCCGCTCATGGCCCGCTCATGCCGGGGCGTCGGCGTCGGCGCGCCGGGGCGGGTGGGACGCCGGCCGGTCGTCGCGGCGGGTCCGCAGCAGCGTCAGCGCGAGCGGCACCGCGGTCACCGACATGCCGGCGGCGCCCCACAGCGCGGAGGCGGGCAGGCCGAGGAAGACCGCGTGGGCCAGCACGCTGGAGCCGTACGTCCACAGGTAGAGCGCGAACATCGGGTGGTCCCGCCGGTCGGTGCCGGCCACCGCCGGCCCGGCCAGCGGGCGCAGCGCGGCCATCAGCAGCACCGCGAAGAGCAGCCAGCCGAGGTAGTTGCTGACCGGGACGCCGGGCAGGCCGGGCAGCGCCGGGGTGGCGTCCCGCCAGACCCAGTGGCCCTCGGCCACCATCTGCGGGTCGAGGAAGAGGTCCCAGGTGGCCAGCCCGAGCGCGGCCAGCGCGACCCGCCGGACGGCGAGCCGGACCGGTGACCGGGGGTGGGGCGGCGCGGGGTGGCCGCCGGCCGGGGCACTGGGGTCGGGTGGCGTGGTGAGCCGGACCGCGGTCAGCCAGGCCGGCCAGGCCATCCAGGTCCACGCCAGCGGGATGACCAGCGGCACTCCGGCCAGCTTCGGGCCCAGCTGGCCGGAGTAGTCGTAGCTGCCGAACGGGAAGCCGGTGGCCACCCCGAGCGCCTCGATGGCGAACCCGCCGCCGGTGGCCACCGCCACCAGCGCCGCAGCGGTACGCGCACCCCGGCTCAGCAGCGCGTGGCCGACCGAGAGCAGCCAGCCGATGCCGACGGTGGCCACGGTCAGCCGGGCCCGGGTCGTCCCGGTGGTCAGCGGGTAGCAGATCTGCGCGAGCACCAGCACGGCCAGCAGCGCCCAGCAGGCCCGCTGCCGGTTCACGGCGCGGCCGGGCCGGGCGGGGCCTGCGCGGAGCGCGGCGGGGCCGGCGCCGGGCCGGGAGGCGGGAGGGGGAGGTCCCGGCCGAGCACGCCGAACGGGCGCTCGTCGCCGGGAAAGTGGAAGTCGCGCAGGATGTCGACGAAGCCGAACCGGCGGTACAGCCGCCAGGCCCGCGACCGCTGTTCGTCGGCCTCCGGGGTGGACAGCAGGGTGGTGGCCCCCTCGGCCATGGTGAGCAGGGCGCGCAGCTGCCCCGCGCCCAGGCCGTGCCCCTGCGCCGGCGGCCGGACGTGCAGCTCGACCACCTCGAAGCAGTCGGCCAGCCAGCGCTGCCGGGCGGCCGGGTCCAGCGCCCGCCAGACCTGGTCGTGCCACCACTGCCCGGGGGCGCCGAGGTAGCCGTAGCCGAAGCCGGCCAGGTGCCCCTCGGTGGTCAGGCTGGCCACGGCCCGGAAGCCGGGGCGGCGGACGTGGGTGGCGATGTAGCCGCGGCGGGCCTCCAGCAGGTCGGTGCGGTAGCCCATCGCCTCGCCGTAGACGGCCACCACGTCGTCCAGCCGCCGGACGAGATCGTCCGGCGTCCACCGCACCAACCTCATGCCCGCGCGCCCTTCGCCGTCTCCGCGTCGCCGTCCGCGACCCACCCCAGCACCGTCCGGTCACCGACCACGTCGCACACCGCGAACCGCGCGAAGAGTTCCTCCGCGTACCACCCCTCGGTGGGGGTCCGCATGATCGCGGCGCGGTGCTCCGGGTGACGGTACGCGAACGCCACCAGGTGCGCCGGGTCACGCCACACGCTCACCGTGCCCTGCCAGCCCAGCGGGGCCTCGCCGACGCCGAACCGGGCGAGCAGGCCGGGTGCGGCGTGCAGGGCGGCGGCCACCGGCGGGACCGCCCGCCAGAAGGTGACCGCCCGGCGGGGCCGCAGCCGGGCCCGGGTCAGCGCCAGCACCGGGCCGTCGGCGCGGCCGCCGGGCGGCTCGCCGAACGGCCGGCGGCCGGACCACTCGCCCCGGCTGGTCAGCGGGCGCAGGTCGAGCCGGACGGCCGAGCGGGCGATCCGGGACCAGGCCCGGCCCACCGGCGAGGCGTCGAAGCCGGCCGCCGCGGCGGGGGAGTCCCACACCGCCAGCGCCGCCCACCGGGTCAGGTCGGCGTCACCCGGGCCGAAGCCGGTGCCGGTCCCGGTGCCGAGGAGCTTGCCGAACCGTACGCCCGGCACGGCGCGCAGCCGGCGCGGGTCGAGCGCCATCCGGGCCAGCGCCCGGGGCAGCGCGGGCCGGGAGGTCCGCCACACGTGCAGGGTGACCAGGCCCGGTACGGCGGGTGCGGGGTCGCTCACGCCACCTCGGCCGGGGCGCCGGCGGTGATCCGGAGCAGTTCCCGGTACGTGGTGGGAAAGACCGCCTGCGGCACCCCGCCGGCGGCCCAGATCTCGTCGTACGCCGCCAGGGCGGTGTCCACCAGGGTGCGCAGCGGCTTCGGGTGGCCCAGCGGGGCCACCCCGCCGATCACCTGCCCGGTGTGCGTGCGGACGAAGTCGGGGCTGGCCCGGCGCAGCCGGGTGACCCCGATGCCGGCGGCCAGCCCGGCGGTGTCCACCCGGTGCGCGCCGGAGGTGAGCACCAGCAGCGGCTCGCCGTCCGCCTCGAAGATCAGCGAGTTGGCGATCTGGCCGACGCCGACGCCGAGCGCCTCGGCGGCGGCCGCGGCGGTGTGCACCGCCTCGGGCAGCAGGCGGACCAGGCTGGGGGCGCCGGAACCGTTCCGCGCGTCGGCGGCGTCGAGCGCGTCCTGCACCGCCCGTACGTTCGGGTGTGACTGCATGCCCGCCATTCTTCCCGGTACGCGGGTGCGGTCCACGACCGGCCGCGCGTCACACGTTGCATTTTCGTCGGAGGGAGGGTGTACTGTCAGCAGTAGTTAGAACGAGTGTTCGATTGCCTCGTACGCTCGTTCCAACCAGCCCGGGGCGGTGTTTCGCGGCGCCGGCTCCGGGCGGTGCGGCTCCGCGGGCCGCACCGGGGTTCCGGGCAGTCGCGAGCCCGGTCCCGTCAGGCAGGAGCGTCGCCCGCCGCCCACGACCCCCGGGCGGCGGGCGACGAACCCGCCGGTACGCCGGCCGGGTGTGGTGTGGGGAAGCGTCCACACCCGGCCGGCCCCCATCCGGTGCGTCTTCCTCCGCACCACTCGATCCGGCGCCCCGCCGGCGGTCCGTCCGCCGCGGTGGGGTGGCGACCCGGCCACGTGGAGGAGACAGTCCCATGCCGACCAACCCGGCTCAGGCACCGACGGTGCCGGCGCACGTGCTGCCGCACCGCACTCCCGCCCAGCTTCTCGCGGTGGCTCGCCAGGGGCTCGCCGAGGCCGTCCGGACCCGTCCCGACGGCCTCCGTTACGCGGCCGCCCACCTGGCCGCCCTGCGCGCCGCCGCCGCCCTGCTCGCCGCCCGGGCCCGCCCGGCACCGGCCCGGCGCAACCGGATCACCAGCGTCTGGGTCCTGCTCTCCGGGGTCGCTCCCGAGCTTGACGAGTGGGCCCGGTTCTTCGCCGCCGGCGCCGGCAAGCGGGCCGCCGCCGAGGCCGGCATCCCCCGGGTGGTCACCGCCCGGGAGGCCGACGACCTGCTGCGCGCCGCCGAGCAGTTCGTCACGGTGGTGGAGACCGCGCTCGGCGTGGCCCACCAGCCGGCCCTCGACGGTCTGGCCGCCTGACACCTGTGACACCCCGACCGCCCGGCGGGGGGAGCCGGGCGGCCGGGGCGCCCACGCGCACATCTGATCCGAACAGCACGACGGGGGGTAGGTCCGATGGCGGGCCGCATGGTGGTCGGTTCCGCCGCACTGGCCGGCCTGGTCCGTCCGGCGAGCGCGCCGGACCCGGCGGGCGGCCACCGGGTGCTGCCGGTGGCCCCGGAGCTGACCGGCCTGCTGCCCAACCGAGGGTTGCGCCGCGGCAGCACCGTCGCGGTCGCCACCGGCCAGCCCCGGCGCAGTGGCGGCACCTCCCTGGTCCTGGCGCTGCTCGCCGAGGCGTCCCGGGCCGGCTCGTGGTGTGCCGTGGTCGGGGTGCCGACGTTCGGTGCGGGAGCGGCCGCCGAGTACGGCATCGCCCTGGACCGGCTCGCCCTGGTGCCCAACCCGGGTCCGGAGTGGGCCACCGTCGTCGCCGCGCTGATCGACGGGGTGGACGTCGTGGTCACCGCGGTGCCGGCCGCGGTCTCCGCCTCGGTCGCCAACCGGCTGGCCGCCCGGGCCCGCCAGCGGGGCAGTGTGCTCGTCCCGTACGGCCGGTGGGACGGCGCGGACGTGACGTTGCAGGTGGTCCGGGGGGTGTGGGAAGGGCTCGGGCCGGGCCGCGGGCGGCTGCGCCGCCGGGAGGTGACCGTCTCGGCGCGCGGGCGCGGGGCGGCCGCCCGCCCCAAGGAGGTCAAGGTCTGGCTGCCCGGTGACGGGCTCACCCGGGTCATCCCGCGACCGGCGGCCACCTCCGTGGCCTCCGTCACCGGCCGGTCGGCCGCCGGCCGGCTCCGCCCGGTGCCGCCGGCCGGCCCGTCCGACCCCGTCGGGCGGCCCGGCACGCTCACCCTGGTCGGTCCGGCATGAGCGACGTCGCTCCCGACCGTCCCGGCGGGCCGCCGGCCCGCGCTGACCGGTCCGGTGGGTCGCCGGCCCGCATCGACCGGCCCGGTGGGTCGCCGGCTCGCGCTGACCGGTCCGGTGGGTCGCCGTCGCGCACCGATCGGCCCGGTGGGCTGTCGGCCCGGCCTGGGGGTGGCGGGCCGGTGCGGACCCTGCTGCTCTGGTGCCCGGACTGGCCGGTGCTCGCCGCCGAGATCGTGGAGGGGGTGCCGGCCACCGATCCGGTGGCGGTGCTGCACGCCAACCGGGTGGTCGCCTGCTCCGAGCGGGCCCGCGTCGAGGGGGTGCGTCGCGGGTTGCGCCGGCGGGAGGCACAGGGGCGGTGCCCGCAGCTCACCGTCGTCGACCATGACCCGGGGCGGGACGCCCGGGCGTTCGAGCCGGTGGTCGCCGCCGTCGAGGAGCTGGTCGCCGGGGTGGAGGTGGTCCGCCCCGGCGCCTGTGCGGTGGCGGCCCGCGGCCCGGCCCGCTACCTCGGCGGGGAGGAGGCAGCGGCCGAGCGGATCGTCGAGCACGTCGCGCAGACCTGCGCGGTGGAGAGCCAGGTCGGCATCGCCGACGGGGTGTTCGCCGCGGGGCTGGCCGCGCGCAGCGGTCGGGTGGTCCCGCCCGGCGGCACGCCGGAGTTCCTCGCCGCGCTGCCGGTCGAGGCGCTCGGCCGTCCGGCGCTGGCCGACCTGCTGCGCCGGCTCGGCGTACGCACCCTGGCCGACTTCGCCGCGCTGCCGGCCGGGGACGTGCTGGCCCGGTTCGGCTTCGACGGCGCGCTGGCCCACCGGCTCGCCGCGGGGCGGGACCACCGCCCGCTCGCCGTCCGCCAGCCCCCGGTCGATCTGGCGGTCACCGCCGGATACGACGAGCCGCTCGACCGGGTCGACGCCGCGGCCTTCGCCGCCCGCGCGCTGGCCGAGCAGTTGCACGACCGGCTCGCCGGGCACGGGTTGGCCTGCACCCGGCTCGGCATCGAGGCGGTCACCGCGCACGGCCAGGAACTGCACCGGGTCTGGCGGCACGACGGCCTGCTCACCGCCGCGGCCATCGCCGACCGGGTGCGCTGGCAGCTCGACGGGTGGCTCTCCGGCAGCAACGGCCGGGCCGGGGGCCGGGCGGCCCGGCCGACGGCCGGCATCATCCGGCTGCGGCTGGTCCCGGACGGGGTGATCGCCCAGGCCGGCCTGCAACCCGGCCTCTGGGGGGAGGCCGGCGAGGAGCGCGAGCGGGCACACCGGGCGTTGAGCCGGGTGCAGGGCATCCTCGGCCCCGAGGCGGTGGTCACCGCGGTGCTCGGCGGCGGACGGTCCCCGGCCGACCAGGTGCGCCTGGTGCCCTGGGGGGACGAGCGGCTCCCCGCCCGGCCCGGGCAGCCGATGTCGCTCGCCGGCCCGGTGCCACCGGGCCAGCCGGTGTCGTCGGGCGTGCCCGACCGGCCGGCGTCGTCGGGCCGGCCGGCATTGCCCGGTCAGTCGGGATCCTTGGTTCAGTCGGGGTCGTCGGGTCAGGGGGCGCAAGCGGGCCGAGGGGGGTCGGGTCGGGCGGCGCGGTCGCCCCGGTCGGCGGGGCGGTCGGCGGGGCGGGTTGACCCGCCGTGGCCGGGCCAACTGCCGCCACCCGCACCGGCCGTGGTGCTGCCCCAACCACTCGCCGCCGCCGTGCACGACGACGCCGGCGAGCCGGTCGTGGTCAGCGCGCGGCTCCAGCTGAGCGCCGCCCCGGCCCGGCTGACCGTCGGCACCGGCCGGCCGGGCGAGATCGTCGGCTGGGCCGGTCCGTGGCCGGTCGACGAGCGCTGGTGGGCGCCGGCCGAGGCCCGGCGCCGGGCCCGGTTCCAGGTCTGCCTCGCCGACGGCGCCGCCCTGTTGCTGGCCGTCGAGGCGGGGCAGTGGCTGGTGGAGGCGATCTATGACTGAACGTTCCGGCGTGCCGGCCCTGCCCGACCGGGTCGGTCAGGCTGGCCCGGGCACCCGTCGCCACGTCGACGGGGTCCGGGTGCTGCCGCAGGCTGCCGCGTTACTACCCCGCACGGTGATACCTGTGCGTCATATTGATGACGCACAGGTATCACGCTCGTCGGTGATGGGCCGCCGGCCGGCCTGCTGCGCGGGGCGGCGCCGGTCGACGGCGCGGTCGGGTGGCCGTGGCCGGCGGGCCGGATGAGCTTCCACAACCCCAAGCTGCCCTGGTCCGAGCTGGAACGGGTGCTCTCCGGCCGGGCCGGCGGGGACCGGCCGGAGCGGCACCTGCACGTGGTGGACCCGCTGGCCGTCGACGCCGACGGCGGGGACTCGCCGGCCTGGACCCGCAAGCGGCAGCAGTACCAGCCCCCCGAGCTGCCCCGCCCGGACGCCGCGGTGCCGTACGCCGAACTGCACGCGCACACCAACTTCAGCTTCCTCGACGGCGCCAGCCACCCGGAGGAGCTGGCCGAGGAGGCGACCCGGCTGGGGCTCACCGCGCTCGCCGTCACCGACCACGACGGCTTCTACGGCGTGGTGCGCTTCGCCGAGGCGGCCCGCGCGCTGCACCTGCCGACGATCTTCGGCGCCGAGCTGTCGCTCGGCCTGCCCGGCCCGCAGAACGGCGAGCCCGACCCGCTCGGCCGGCACCTGCTGGTGCTCGCCCACGGCCACGAGGGGTACGCCCGGCTGGCCGCCACCATCGCCCGCGCCCAGCTACGCGGTGGGGAGAAGGGCCGCCCGGTCTACGGCGAGCTGGAGGAGGTGGCCGCCGAGCTGCGCGACCACGTGCTGGTGCTCACCGGCTGCCGCAAGGGCCACGTGCCGGCGGCGCTGCTCACCGAGGGGGTCGAGGCCGCCGCCCGCGAGCTGGACCGGCTGACCGCCCTCTTCGGCGCGGAGACGGTCGCGGTGGAGCTCACCGACCACGGGCACCCGGTCGACGCCGACCGCAACGATGCACTCGCCGACCTGGCCGCGGCGGCCGGCCTGCCCACCGTGGCCACCAACAACGTGCACTACGCCACCCCCGCCCGGCGCCGGCTGGCCACCACCGTCGCCGCCGTCCGGGCCCGGCGCAGCCTGGACGAGATCGACGGCTGGCTGCCCGCCGCCGCCACCGCCCACCTGCGCAGCGGCGCCGAGATGGCGGCCCGGTTCGCCGCGTACCCGGGGGCGGTGGCCCGGGCCGCCGAGTTCGGCGCCGAACTCGCCTTCGACCTCCAACTGGTCGCGCCGAAGCTGCCCGCGTACCCGGTGCCGCCGGGGCACACCGAGATGAGCTGGCTGCGCCACCTCACCTACGCCGGCGCCCAGGAACGTTACGGCCCGCGCGCGGCGCACCCGAGGGCGTACGAGCAGCTCGAGCACGAGCTGAACATGATCGAGGAACTGGGCTTCCCCGGCTACTTCCTGGTGGTCTACGACATCGTCACGTTCTGCCGGGAGCAGGACATCTACTGCCAGGGTCGGGGCTCGGCGGCGAACTCGGCGGTCTGCTACGCGCTGCGGATCACCAACGTCGACGCGGTGCGGCACCGGCTGCTGTTCGAGCGCTTCCTCGCCCCGGAACGGGACGGCCCGCCGGACATCGACGTGGACATCGAGTCCGACCGGCGGGAGGAGGTGATCCAGCACGTCTACGCCCGCTACGGCCGGGAGCACACCGCCCAGGTCGCCAACGTCATCTCCTACCGACCCCGCTCCGCGGTGCGGGACGTGGCCAAGGCGTTCGGCTTCTCGCCCGGTCAGCAGGACGCCTGGAGCAAGCAGATCGACCGCTGGGGCTCGGTCGCCGCGGTCGACGTGGCGGACATCCCCGAGCAGGTCGTCGCGTACGCGAACGAGCTGCAGACCTTTCCCCGGCACCTGGGCATCCACTCCGGCGGCATGGTGATCTGCGACCGGCCGGTGATCGAGGTCTGCCCGGTGGAGTGGGGGCGGATGCCCGGGCGCAGCGTGCTCCAGTGGGACAAGGACGACTGCGCCGCGGTCGGCCTGGTCAAGTTCGACCTGCTCGGGCTCGGCATGCTCTCCGCGTTGCACTACGGCTACGACATGATCGGGATGAGCCTGGATCTCGGCGACATGACGCTGGACGACCCGGAGGTCTACGACATGCTCTGCCGGGCCGACTCGGTCGGGGTGTTCCAGGTGGAGAGCCGGGCCCAGATGGCCACCCTGCCCCGGCTCAAGCCGCGGGTCTTCTACGACCTGGTGGTCGAGGTGGCGCTGATCCGCCCGGGCCCGATCCAGGGCGGTTCGGTGCACCCGTACATCCGGCGCAAGAACGGCCAGGAACCGGTGGAGTACGCCCACCCGCTGATGCGCAACGCGCTGGAGAAGACCCTCGGCGTGCCGCTGTTCCAGGAGCAGCTGATGCAGCTCGCCATCGACCTGGCCGGCTTCGACGCCGCCGAGGCCGACCAGTTGCGCCGGGCGATGGGAGCCAAACGCTCGGCCGAGCGGATGGCCCGGATCGCCGACCGGCTCTACGCCGGGATGGCCGGGCGGGGCATCACCGGCGACCTGGCCGACGACGTCTACCGCAAGCTCTCCGCGTTTGCCAGCTACGGCTTCCCGGAGAGCCACGCGATGAGCTTCGCCTACCTGGTCTACGCCAGCTCCTGGCTCAAGCGCTACCACCCGGCCCCGTTCCTGGCCGCGCTGCTCAACGCCCAGCCGATGGGCTTCTATTCGCCGCAGACCCTGGTCGACGACGCCCGCCGGCACGGGGTGGAGGTACGCCGGCCGGACGTCAACGCCAGCGGCGCCAAGGCGGTGCTGGAATCCACCCCGCAGACCCGGTGGGGCAGCGAGCCGGGGGAGCCGCCGCACGCCTGGGGGCTGGACGGGCCGGCCGTCCGGCTGGGGCTGTCCAGCGTGCGTACCCTCGGCGACGAGGTGGCCGAGCGGATCGAGGCGGAGCGGACGGCGCACGGGCCGTACCGCGACATGCCGGACCTGGCCCGGCGCGTGGGCCTCACCGCCGCGCAGCTGGAGGCGTTGGCCACCGCGGACGCCTTCGCCTGCTTCGGGCTCACCCGGCGGCAGGCGCTCTGGGCCGCCGGGGCGGCGGCCCAGGACCGGCCCGGCCGGCTGCCCGGCACGGTCACCGGCACCGCCGCGCCGACACTGCCCGGCATGGAGGCGGTGGACCGGCTGGTCGCCGACGTCTGGGCCACCGGGTTGTCCCCGGAGACCCACCCGGCCAGCTTCATCCGCCCCCAGTTGGACGCGCTGGGCGCGGTGCCGATCGCCCGGCTCGGCCGGGTGGAGCCGGGCCAGCGGATCCGGGTCGGCGGGATCGTCACCCACCGGCAGCGCCCGGCGACGGCCGGCGGGGTCACCTTCCTCAACCTGGAGGACGAGACCGGCATGCTCAACGTCACCTGCTCGCCCGGGCTGTGGCAGCGCTACCGGCGGGTGGCCCGGACCAGCGCCGGGCTGGTGGTGCGGGGCCGGTTGCAGCGGCACGAGGGCGTGCTCAACCTGGACGCCGACCGACTGGACGCGATCGAGCCGCCGGTCAGCCCGGCCTCCCGCGACTTCCGCTGACCGGCCGGCGCGGTGCCTGGGCGGCGGCGTCGTGGCCGGCCGGGAAGACCGAGGGCACGCGCCGCGGCCCGGCCCTCACCGTCGAGCGCGCGTCGCGCCGATCCGGCTCAGCCGGCCAGGCCGGCGAGCGCCGTGCCGGCGCTGCCGAGCAGCCCGACCAGCACGATCCGCCGGAACAGCAGCGGGTCGATCCGGCGGAACAGCCGGTTGCCCGACCACCAGCCCAGCGGTACGGCGGGCAGCGCGACCAGGGCGGTCCGCGCCACGTCGAGGTGCAGCTGACCGGTCGCCGCGAATGCGCGACGGCACCGAGCAGTACGACGCCGAGACGGTGAGCAGCAGGAGCACGCGGCCAGCCTGACCAGGCCCGTGGCCGGGCCGGACGTCGCCCGCCCCGGCGGAGATCCGCGCCACACGCGGCTGGGCCCGGTTCCGCGGCGACGCGGCATCGTTCTACGTGATCCATTTGTTCCAGGAAGCGTTCCAGTTCCTGCGCATGGGCTACGCCTCGGCCATGGCCTGGCTGCTCTTCGTGATCATCCTGGTGGTCACGCTGGTGCAGGTGAAGCTCAGCAACCGGTTCGTGTTCTACGAAGGGGGAGGACCGATGAGCGATTCGTACCACGAGGTGGCCAACCGCCGGCGGACCCGGCTGGCGGCCGACTGGCACCCACACCAGTGCGAGGCCCGGGAATACCCGGTCACCGACGGGCCGGTGGCCAACGCCCGGCGCTCCCGGGCCGAGAAGGACCCCGAGGGCGGGGCGGAGTCGTGACCACCGCGGTCGAGCGGACCGCCGCCGCGCCGGTGCCCGGAGCCGCGCCGGCGGCGGGCCGCCGCCGGGGACGCCCGGCCGCCGCTCTGGCAGCGGGTGGCGTTCATGGCGGCGCTCACCGGCGCGTCCGTGATCTTCATGTCGCTGGCGCGGGTGACTAGGCTCGACCGGGTGGAGCAAACCCCAGGCCGGATCGCCGGGCCGCCGCTGACCCCCCGTACCGCCGTGATCTGGTCGGTGCTGCGCGCCGAGCTGGACCGTCGTGGCGACGCCGAACTGACCGTGCTCGACGTGGGCGGCGGCACCGGCGGCTTCGCCGTACCGCTGGCCCAGGCCGGGCACCGGGTAACCGTGGTCGACGCCAGCCCGGACGCGCTCGCCGCGCTGACCCGCCGGGCCGCCGAGGCCGGGGTCGCCGGGCGGGTGCACGCCGTGCAGGGCGACGGGGACGCGCTCGCCGGGCTGGTCGAGCCGGCCGGCGCCGACCTGGTGCTCTGCCACGCCGTGCTGGAGGTGGTCGACGACCCCGCGCCGGTGGTGGCCGCGCTGGCCGCCGCGCTGCGCCCCGGCGGCGCCGCGAGCGTGCTGGTCGCCGGCCGGGCCGCCGCCGTGCTCGGCCGGGCGATGAACGGGCACCTGGACACCGCCGCCACGCTGGCCGCCGACCCGGCGGGCACCGCCGGGCCCCGGGACACCCTACGCCGGCGCTACGACGCCGACGGCGCCGCCGCGCTGCTCGGCGCCGCCGGGCTGGTGGTCGAGGAGATCCACGGCGTACGCGTGCTCGCCGACCTGCTCCCCGCCGCCGTCGCCGACGGCCAGCCGGGCGCCCTGGTCGAGCTGGAGCGGTCGCTGGCCGGCCGGTCGCCCTGGCGCGACCTGGCCGCCCAGCTGCACCTGTTCGCCCGCCGGCCGGCATGACCCGACCCGCCGCACCGGCCGGCGCGCCCGACCCGCTGGCGGTGGTCGCTCCGCGCTACGGCACCGGCAGCCTGGCCGACGTGCTGCCCAGCGCGCTGGCCGTGCTCGGCGTGCCCGGCGCCGCCGACCCGCTCCGGCTCACCGAAGCGCTGGCCGGGGTACGCCGGATCGCGGTGCTGCTGGTCGACGGGCTCGGCTGGTACCAGATCCCCACCGCGGCCCCGTACGCGCCGACCCTGGCCGGGCTGGCCGCGACCGTCGGCCGGCCGATCACCTCGGGCTTCCCGTCCACCACGCCGACCAGCCTGGTGACCCTCGGCACCGGCGCCGCCCCCGGCGCGCACGGCGTGCTCGGCTTCACCGTCCGGGTGCCGGGCAGCGACCGGGTGCTCAACCACATCGAGTGGGCCGCCGACCCGGCCCCGCTGCGCTGGCAGCCGGTCCGCACCCAGTTGGAGCGGGCCCGGGCCGCCGGGGTCGCGGTGACCGTGGTGAGCCGCCCGGAGTTCGGCGGCAGCGGGCTCACCGTGGCCGCCAACCGCGGCGGCGACTACCGCGGCGCCGCCGGCGTCGACGCGCTGGCCGAGGAGATGCTGGCCGCGCTCGCCGCCGGCGCCGGGCCGACCCTGGTCTCCGGCTACCACCCCGACCTGGACCGGCACGGCCACCTCACCGGCGTCGACTCGATGCCCTGGCGGCACGCCGCCGCCGAGGTGGACGGGCTGCTCGCCCGGCTGGTGGACGGCCTGCCGGCGGACGCCGCGCTGCTGGTCACCGCCGACCACGGGCAGCTCGACGTGCCGGCCGGGCACCGCTTCGACCTGGACACCGACCCGCGGCTGCGGGCCGGGGTGCGGGTGGTCTCCGGCGAACCCCGGGTCCGTTACCTGCACGTGGCCCCCGGCGCCACCGCCGACGTGGTGGCCGCCTGGTCGGCGGTGCTCGGTGCCGCGGCCCGGGTACGGACCCGGGACGAGGTGGTGGCCGACGGCTGGTTCGGCCCGGTGCCGGAGGAGCACCTGAGCCGGATCGGCGATGTGGTGGTGATCTGCAACGACACGTACGCGGTGATGGCCACCCGGTCGGAGAAGCCGTTGGCCTCCCGGCTGGTGGCGTACCACGGGGCGGACACCGCGGCGGAGATGACCATCCCGCTGCTGGTGGTCCGCGGCTGACCGGGCCGGGCGGCCGCCCGCTCCGCTCGCTGACGCGGCACCGGCTGACCAGGCCCGGTACCGCCGGTGACCCCGGTCGACGGCGCCGCGGAGCCGGTCGGCGGCCGGGGCGTCCGGTCAGCGCTCGCTGAACCCTCCGAGCGCCCGTGCGAGGTCGTCGGCGGTGGGTGCGGACGCGGGGTCGATCAGCCACTGGATCATGGCGCCGTTGACCATCGCCATGGCGAGCCCGCCCGAAGTGGTAGCCGATGGAACCGAGGTGGGCGCCGGCCGCCGCCACGATGTCGCGGGCCGTGGTGTGCGCGTAGCCCATCCTGTTCATGGCCGCGCCCCTGATCAGCGCCGAACTCGGCCCCACCGCCGGCCAGCACCTGTGGATCGTGGACATCTACGGGTTCGTGATGGCCGGCTTGCTGGTGACCATGGGCAGCCTCGGCGACCGCATCGGGCGCCGCCGGCTGCTGCTCCTCGGCGCCGCCGCGTTCGGGGCGGCGTCGCTGCTGGCCGCCTTCGCCACCAGCCCGGAGCTGCTCATCGCCGCCCGGGCCCTGCTCGGCCTGGGCGGCGCCGCCCTCGCCCCGTCGACCCTCGCCCTGATCCGCGGCATGTTCGCCGACGAGAAACCAACGCCGGACCGCGATCGGGATCTGGACGGCCGGCTTCACCGGCGGCGTCGCGGTCGGGCCGATCATCGGCGGCTTCCTGCTGGAGCGGTTCTGGTGGGGCTCGGTGTTCGTCGTCAACGTCCCGGTCATGCTGCTGCTGCTCGTCGTCGGGCCGCTGCTGCTGCCCGAGTCGAAGGACCCGAACCCGGGGCGGCTCGACCCGCTCAGCTCGCTGCTCAGCCTGGGCGCGATCCTGCCGGCCATCTACGCGGTCAAGCACCTCGCCGAGGCGGGGCCGAACGCGTCCTCGCTGGTCGCCCTCCTCGCCGGGTTGACGGTCGGCGCCCTCTTCGTACGCCGGCGGCGCCGCAGCGAGCGGCCCATGATCGACGTACGGCTCTTCTCGACGGGCTCCTTCTCGGCGGCCATCGGTGCGAACACGGCGATCACCTTCGCCAGCGCGGGCATGGGCCTGCTCGCCGTCACGTTCATGCAGACGGTGCTCGGCCTCAGCCCGTTCGACGCCGCGCTCTGGACCCTGCCCACCATCCTGGGCGGCGTGGTCGGCGTCGCCCTCGCCTCCGCCCTCGCGCCGAGCATCCGGCCCGCGGTCCTCGTCAGCACCGGGCTCGTCCTCGCCGCCGCCGGATTCCTGCTGGTCAGCACCATGCGGGTCGACTCGCCCGTCTGGTGGCTGGTCACCAGCTACGGGCTGCTCACCCTCGGCGTCGGGATGACCAGCACGTTGGCGACCTCGCTCGTGCTCACCACGGCGCCGCCCGAGCGGGCGGGATCCGCGTCGGCGCTGTCCGAGACGAGCACCGAGTTCGGCGGCGCGCTCGGCATCGCCGTGCTGGGCAGCATCGCCGCCGGCATCTACCGGGCCGAGATGGACGCCCGGCCGCCGGCCGGCCTTGACGACGGGCTCGCCGACGCAGCCGTCGACACCGTCGGCGGTGCCCTCGCCGTGGCCGGCGAGCTGCCGACCGAGGTGGCCGGCGCGCTGCTCGACCGCGCCTTCGCCGCCTTCACCGACGGCTTCACGGTCACCGCCGTGGTCGGCGCGGCGATCCTCCTCGTCGGAGCGCTCGCCAGCGGCGTCGCCCTGCGTCGCGTACCCGCGGGAACGGCGTCGGCCGACTGAGGTCGACGGGACCGCCCGGACGGACCGGTGTCGCCGTCACCGGACCGTCCGGGAGTACTGTCGGAGGTGCCGGCTAGCCTGCGGCAATGGGTCGCAGTCAGTCGTTGCCGCGGGGCGGTGATCCCCGCTTCGGGCCGGACGCCGACGACTCCGGCTGCCCGATCCTGCACGTCGACATGGACGCCTTCTTCGCCTCGGTGGAGGTGCGCCGCCGGCCCGAGCTGCGCGGCCGGCCGGTGGTGGTCGGCGGGCTCGGCCCACGCGGGGTGGTCAGCTCGGCCAGCTACGAGGCCCGGCGCTACGGCGTACGCAGCGCCATGCCCACCATGCGGGCCCGGGCGCTCTGCCCGGACGCGGTCTACCTCCCGCCCGACTTCACCCAGTACACGGCGGCCTCCCAGGCGGTCATGCAGATTTTCCGGGACGTCACCCCGCTGGTCGAGCCGCTCTCCCTGGACGAGGCGTTCCTCGATGTGGCCGGCGCCCGGCGGCTGTTCGGGTCCCCGGCCGCCATCGCCCGACTGATCCGCGAGCGGGTCGCCGCCGAGCAGGAGCTGACCTGCTCGGTCGGGGTGGCGCCGAGCAAGTTCGTGGCCAAGCTCGGCTCGACCCGGGCCAAGCCGGACGGCCTGCTCGTCGTACCGGCCGGGCGGGTGCTCGACTTCCTCCACCCGCTGCCGGTCGGGGCGCTCTGGGGCGTGGGGGAGCGGGCCGCCGAGGCGCTGCGCCGGCTCGGCCTGAACACCATCGGCGATCTCGCCGAGGCGCCGCTCGGCATGCTGCGCCGCGCGGTCGGTGAGGCGTCCGCCACGCATCTGCACGAGCTGGCCTGGGGTCGCGACCCGCGCCGGGTCAGCCCGGAGCAGGTGGAGAAGTCGATCGGCGCGGAGGTGACCTTCGACGCCGACGTGGCCGACCCGCTGGAGATCCGGCGCGCCCTGCTCGCCCTGGCCGAGAAGGTGGGCGCCCGGCTGCGCCGGGCCGGCCAGGTGGGGCGGACGGTGTCGCTGAAGGTGCGGCTGACCGACTTCCGCACGGTGAACCGCTCCCGCACCCTCGCCGTGCCCACCGATACCGCACGGGAGGTGTTCGACACGGTCTGGGCGCTCTACACCGCGCTCGATCCGGGCGACCGGATCCGCCTGGTCGGCGTCCGGGTCGAGGGGCTCGCCGCGGCGGCGGGCGCCCCGCGCCAGCTCGCCCTCGGCGCGCCCGAGCGCGGGTGGCGGGAGGCGGAAGCTGCCGCCGACGCCGCGGCTGCCCGTTTCGGGCGGTCCGTCATAGGTCCGGCCAGTCTTCTCGGTGCCCCCGACGTGCGCCGAAATGAAAATCCCCGCCGGCCATAGGTCGTCCCGCTTTCCGACGCGCGACCCCCCTCGTAGACTTGCGGGTAAGCAGCCGGTTGGCTGCCACGGTCTGTCGGTCCGACCGGGCCGACCAACGTGACCGGGGAGGAGTGCCGTGCCGCTCTCGGAGCACGAGCAGCGGCTGTTCGAGCAGATCGAGCGGTCGCTTGCCGAGGACCCCAAATTCGCCTCGGCCGTGCGCGCCAGCGACCCGCGTTTCCACGCGCGGCGTCGCCTGCTCGTCGCTGCCGGCGTGATCATCGCTGGCCTGGCCCTGTTGGTCTACGGCGCGGTGATCAAGACTCCGCCGCTGGCGGTGGCGGGTTTCGTCGTCATGCTGGCCTCGGCCGCGTTCGCGGTGCAGTCACACCGTCGGGCGCAGTCACCCGACCTGCACGTCGTGGGCGGTACGACGAGTCGTCGTCGTCCCCGCGGTCGTGCCGGTCGACGGCCGTCGATCCTGGACCGGCTGGAGGACCGGTGGCGGCAGCGCCCGGAGGGGCACCGCTGACCCCGACCCGCCGCTGAGGCGGGCACCCCACCGCTCCCGGCGGATCGCCGGGACGCCCCGGCGACCTTTGACGTTCCGCTGCGCCCCGACCCGCCGGCAATCGGCACGCCGGCCGCCACCCCGAGTAGGACGGCGAGGTCCGGCCAAGGGGGCCAGGCCGACTCGTGCCGCCCGCCCGCCGTCGCTCAACCCACTGGCAGGCCCCGGCGCGGCCCGACCCGCCGAGGCCCACTCCGCCGGAAGGCTCGACGCGGCCCGCCGACGCCAACTCCGCCGGCTGGCCCGACGCCGGCCGCCCCGCGCCGCCTGCTCGCCGTCGGCTGCCGCGCCGCCCGCTCGCCGTCGGGCCGACGTGACGCCCGTGGCTGGCGGATCTGTCGGGCGCGGTGCCACCGGGCCTCGGGTTGGGGTGTCCGGGTGGGCGGCGGGGAGGCCCGCCGCCCACCCGGCGCGGGTCAGCGGGCCAACCGGCTGGCGATCAGGCGGCGCGGGCTCCAGCGCAGCAGCCGGTGGCGGACCCGTCCCGTCGTCGCCACCAGGCGGGACGAGGCGTCCGCCGTGGCAAGCCGCCAGCGCAGCAGCACCGACGGCGGAAGCACCGCCGCCAGCAGCCGGGTACGCCGGTCGGCCTGCGCGGCGAGCGCGCCGCGTACCGACCGCAGGGCCGGCAGCAGCCGCTCTCCGGTGAGCGGGTCCCGCGCGTAGCGGGCGCGTTCCTCCGCCCGCCCGAGCAGGCGTACCGCCGTGACGGCACCGGCGTCGGCGCTCAACGCCTCCCGGACCAGCCGGTCGGCGGTGGCCCGGGGGGTCTCCGTGCGGTCCACCCGGACCCGGTAGTCGACCAACGTGTCGAGCAGCTCGTCCCAGGCCGCGTGGGCGTCCGCCCGCGCCCGGGCGGCGTCCACGCCGAGCACGACCATCCGCGGCCCGGCGGCGGGCGCGTCACCGCCCGCCGCCCGCACCGTCGCCTCGGCGGGAGCCGCCGCGACACCGCGCCGCCGGCGCAGGGCCAGCCGGCGCAGCGCCGGCAGGGCGAGCAGGGCGAGCAGGACCAGTGCGCCGGCCGCCCACCACGGCCAGACCGGGGCCCGCTCGGCCGGCGCGGTGCCGCCGAGCGCCAGGCCGGAGTCCGGGTCCTCCTCGGGGGAGTCCGGGCCCTGCGGGCCCGCCGACGCCTCCGTCTCGCCCGGCGCGCTGGCGCTGCCCGGCTCGGCCGTCGACTCCTCCGGGGCGTCGATGTCCGGTGCCCAGGCCGAGCGGGTCGACCCCGCCACGCCGTACGCCGGGGTGGCGTCGAACGGCACCCAGCCCATCTGGTCGAAGTAGACCTCGGTCCAGGCGTGCAGGTTCCGGTTGGTCAGCGTGTACGTGTCGCCGGACCGGTTGCTGCCGTTGGTGAACCCGAACGCCACCCGGGCCGGGATGCCGGCGGCCCGGACCAGCCAGGCCATCGCGGCGGCGTACTGCTGGCAGTAGCCGGCCTTGTTGGTGAGGAAGTCGACGATCTCCTGACCACTGGTGCCGGTCTCGGTGCTCAGCCGGTAGACGAAGCCGTTGTCCGCCGAGAAGTAGTCGTAGATCGCCCGGACCTTGTCGTACTGGGTGTTCGCACCGCGGATCAGCCGGCTGACCAGCGCGTCGACCTCGGGCACGTCCGGCGTGACTGTGTAGTGGACCCGGGCCGGGTGGGAGGCTCCCAGCGGTTGCGCCTGCCGCAGCACGCTCGGCGTGTACGTCAGCCGGACGTACTCGAACGAGTACTTCTTGCCGCGGGCGGACTCCCGGCCGGAGAAGACGATCTGGCGGTCGTCGTCGTAGAGCCACCGGTCGTTCAGGTCTTCCGTGCGGACCGGCTGGGCGTACACCGGCAGCAGCGGCATGTCGAGGTTGTCGGTCACCTCGACGGTCGCCCGGTAGTGGTTCTGCCCGACGCCCGACCGGAGGCCCTCCGCCGGGTCCGGCAGGTCCCGGTTGACCGGCCTGCCGCTGGGGTCGCTGACCCGGAAGCCGTCGTTGCCCAGCCGGTCGGCCACCCCGAAGCGCAGGTAGAACGGCTGCTGCTCGTTGGTGGTGACCTTGACCAGGTCGGCGACCTCGGACTGGTTCAGCTGCCCGCTCAGCGCGGCGAACAGGTTGATCCGGCCGGGATTGGTGCCGACGCCCGGCCGCCCGGTGCCGGTGCCGTTGCCCGCGCCGGTGCCGAGGGTGTCCAGCAGCCCGCCGGTCATTCCCGGCACGGCCAGCGGCAACACCACGGCCACCGCCACGCCGACCACCGCGAGCCGCCGGCCGGCGGCGGCCAGCGGCGAGGACTCCCAGACGTCCACGTCCCGGCCGTCGCCGGTGAACCGGCGGCCGAACCGGCGCACCCGGTCCACGTTGTCGGTGACCAGCAGCCAGAGGTAGCCGGCGGCGCCGACGACGAACGGCACCGGCGGGACGCTGTCCACGTAGACCGCCACCGGCACCGAGTAGATGGCGAGCATCGGCAGCCCGGCCAGCGCCGGACGGCGCAGCCCGACGGCGAGCACGTCGACCACCACGGCCACCCCGCCGATGCCGAGCACGGTGAGGAAGAGCAGCGGGTCGGTGTCCGGGACCTTCACGCCGTACGAGCGCATGTCCTGCATCGAGGCGGACAGCAGGTCGGCGAAGTGCCCGAAGGTGGCCGGGGTCGGGATGAACGCGACCAGTTCGGTGCCG
Source organism: Micromonospora sp. CNZ280 (assembly GCF_011759515.1). Classification (NCBI taxonomy): domain Bacteria; kingdom Bacillati; phylum Actinomycetota; class Actinomycetes; order Micromonosporales; family Micromonosporaceae; genus Micromonospora; species Micromonospora sp. CNZ280. The sequence continues at coordinate 182,873 of NZ_JAAOYP010000001.1, read as the reverse complement.
CCGGGGAAGAGCCAGGTCAGGGCCAGCGTCAGGCCGGCCAGCATGGCCACCACCTGGGCCCAGAGCGGGAACCTGGCCAACCGGGCCAGCGCGGCCACGGCGGCCACCACCGCCACCGCGATGGTGGCCTGGATCAGCCACGTCCAGCGTTCGAAGATGGCCGACAGCGGCGCGGCGGCGAGCAGGGTCGCCGCCGCGGCGACGAAGCCCAGGTTGCGGTGAGCGATCATGAGGGGAGCCTTCCGTTCATCGCACGCCGCCGGCCACCGTCTCGGCCAGCGCCGCCCGCAGCGCGAAACCCTGCGAACCCCGGGCCGCCTGCGGCCAGAGCGCCGGCAGCCGGCCGCCGTGGTCGACGCCGATCACCCGCCAGCCGCTCTGCAGCAGCGCCAGCGCGGCGGCGCCGTGCGCCTGGTCGGCCTCGGCCCGGGCCTTCTCCGGCAGGTTGAGCCAGGTGGAGCTGTGCAGCAGGAAGCCGACGCAGGTGGCGCCGTTGCCGCGCAGCCCGGCCAGCAGTTCGGCCTCGGCGGTGCTCAGCGAACCGAACAGACCGATGATCAGGCCGCCGTCCGAGCGCTGCCGCACCCGCTGCACCAGCGTGGTGATCTCGACGTTCTTGTCCAGCCGGACCTCGGCGAGGTGGTCCAGGAGCAGGCCGTCGCCGCCCACCTCGGAGGCGTCCACGTCCGCCCCCGAGCCGGTGACCAGGCGCAGCTTGTAGCCGGCCTGGCGCAGGTGCACAGCGATGCTCGCGGCGGCCGAGACCGCCCACTCGAAGCTGGCCGTCGGGCCGTCGCCGCGGTGGCCGTACGCTCGGGTGTCGAGGACCACGGTGGCTCGGCTCTCCCAGGGCTGCTCCTCCCGCCGCACCATCAACTCGCCGGTGCGCGCGGTCGACTTCCAGTGCACCCGGCGCAGGTCGTCGCCCATCCGGTACTCGCGGGTGGCGGCGTCGTCCTCGCCGTGCACCGCCACCGAACGGGCCCGGCTGTCGCCGCTGCCGGCGTACTCACCGGGCAGCCGCACCGACGGCAACGGGGTGACCTGCGGAATGACGGTCAGGTGGTCGGTGCTCGGGAACGCGCGGCTGAGCTCGCACAACCCGAACGGGTCGGTCATCCGGACCACCAGCGGTCCCACCTCGTACCGGCCACGCACGTCCGCGCGCACGGTGTACGCCACCGAGCTGGCCTGGTGCGCGCCGAGCCGCTCCAGCACCACCCGCGGCCGGCTGCCCAGCGCGTACGGCAGCCGGTCCTCCAGCAGCAGCGTGCCGGTCGGCAGGCGGGACATGTTCTGCAGCCGCAGCACCACCCGCGAGCTGGCCCCGACCGGCACCCGGTGCGGGTCCAGCGACCGGTTGCAGGCCAGCTTGTAGCGGCTGCGCCCGACGTAGGCCGCGGCGAGCAGCGGCAGGATGGCGAGCAGCACGGCGACCCGGAGCAGGTCCTTCTCGCCGAGGATCGCCGACGAGATCGCGGCGGCGACCGCGGCCGCCAGAAACGAGCGGCCCCGGGTGGTCAGCCCGCGCAGCCCTTCGCGCACCTCACGGCCTCCGCGGCTCGTACGGCGGCCGGCCGTGGCCCTGGCCGGGCCGGGTGTCGTAGGGGGAGCGCTTGCGGTCGTGCGGCAGCGGCAGCCGGTGCACCAGCTCGGCGACGATGGCGTCGGTGGTGCGCCGGGCCAGCTGGGCGTCGGCGGTGGGGATGATCCGGTGCGCCAGCACCGGCACGGCGAGCACCTGGAGGTCGTCGGGGAGGACGTAGTCGCGCCCCTCCAGGGCGGCCACCGCGCGGGCGGTGCGCAGCAGCTGGAGAGTGGCCCGCGGTGAGGCGCCCAGCCGCAGGTCGGGGGCCTCACGGGTGGCGGTGACCAGGTCGATCGCGTACTGCTTGACGGCGTCGGCGACGTGCACCTGCCGGACGTGCCCGATCAGCCGGCGCACGGTGTTGGCGTCGGAGACCGGCCGCAGCTCGGTGAGCGGGTCGGTGGCGCCGTGCCCGTCCAGCATCGCCAGCTCGGCGCCCGGGTCGGGGTAGCCCATCGCGATCCGGGCGGTGAACCGGTCGCGCTGCGCCTCGGGCAGCGGGTAGGTCCCCTCCATCTCGATCGGGTTCTGGGTGGCGATGACCATGAACGGCGTCTGCAGCTGGTAGGTGACGCCGTCGACGGTGACCTGCCGCTCCTCCATGCACTCCAGCAGCGCCGACTGGGTCTTCGGCGAGGCGCGGTTGATCTCGTCGCCGACCACCAGGTTGGCGAAGACGGCGCCGGGGCGGAACTCGAAGTCGTGCGTCTCCTGGTTGTAGACGCTGACCCCGGTCACGTCGCTGGGCAGCAGGTCGGGGGTGAACTGGATGCGGCGCACCGAGCAGTCGATGGACCGGGCCATCGCCTTGGCCAGCTTCGTCTTGCCGACGCCGGGAACGTCCTCGATGAGCAGGTGGCCCTCGGCCAACAGGACCGCCAGGGCGAGCCGCACGGTGGCGGTCTTGCCCTCGATGACCTGCTCGATGTTCGAGACGATGGCTTCGCTGGCGGCGCGGAACTCGTCGTGCGGCAGCAGACCGCCCACCTCGTCCCAGGTCTGTTGTGTCACGGGCCTCCTCCTCGTCGCCGATCACGGCAGCTCTGTATAGAGCACCTGGACCCGCCGTTGGGTTCGCGACGCCGAGCCTCGTCTGCCGCAGAAATCTCACTGGCCTCTCAGGCTAACCATGTTTGTCGTGATCGCCGACCCCCGCAGGTGGACCGCCGGTTACGCCCTGAATATTCGCCGGGTCGGGGGACGAGCCACCGCACCGCCGTCCCGACCCGTGGTAGCGGGCGCCGCCCGACTCCGGCCGGGGGGTACACTGCCGTCATGGCCGGAGTCTTCCTGCTTCTTACCGAGCCGTGCTGATGCGCTGAACGCGCGACAGCACGGCGGCCCCTCATGCGTGAGGGGCTTTTTTGTGCCCGTCGCCGGCCGGCCCGGCGTTCCGGGCCGCCGCACCCACCAGACAGCACGAGACCACCGCGCCGAACGACGCGAGGAGACGCCATGAGTGAGGCAGCCGCACCGGCCAGCGACATCCCCCCGTTCCGGTACACCGCGGCCCTGGCCGACGAGATCGAACACCGCTGGCAGGACTTCTGGGAGCGGGAGGGCACCTTCCACGCCCCGAACCCGACCGGCCCGCTGGCCGACCCCGACCACCCCCGGTCGGGCGCCGAGAAGCTGTACGTGCTGGACATGTTCCCGTACCCGTCCGGGGCCGGCCTGCACGTCGGGCACCCGCTGGGCTACATCGGCACCGACTGCTTCGCCCGCTACCAGCGGATGGCCGGACGCAACGTGCTGCACGCGATGGGCTTCGACGCCTTCGGCCTGCCCGCCGAGCAGTACGCGGTGCAGACCGGCACCCACCCGCGGACCACCACCGAGGCGAACGTCCAGCGGTACAAGTCGCAGCTGCGCCGGCTGGGGCTGGCGCACGACGAGCGCCGCTCGGTGGCCACCATCGACACCGACTTCTACCGCTGGACCCAGTGGATCTTCCTGCAGATCTTCAACTCCTGGTACGACCCGCAGGCCCGCAAGGCCCGGCCGATCGCCGAGCTGATCGCCGAGTTCGAGGGGGGCACCCGGCCCACCCCGGACGGCCGGCCGTGGGCCGAGCTGACCGTGGCCGAGCGCCGGCGGATCGTCGACGACCACCGGCTGGCGTACGTCTCGGAGGCCCCGGTGAACTGGTGCCCGGGGCTGGGCACCGTGCTGGCCAACGAGGAGGTCACCGCCGACGGCCGCTCGGAGCGGGGCAACTTCCCGGTCTTCAAGCGGAACCTGAAGCAGTGGATGATGCGGATCACCGCGTACGGGGACCGGCTGCTGGACGACCTGGACACGCTGGACTGGCCCGAGGCGATCAAGCTGATGCAGCGCAACTGGATCGGCCGCTCCCAGGGCGCGCACATCGACTTCCCGACCACCGTCGAGCCGATCCGGGTGTTCACGACCCGGCCGGACACCGTCTTCGGCGCCACCTACATGGTGCTGGCGCCGGAGCACGAGCTGGTCGACGCGCTGGTGCCGACGGCCTGGCCGGAGGGGACCAAGGACGCCTGGACCGGCGGGCACGCCAACCCGCGGGCGGCCGTCGAGGCGTACCGGAAGGCGGCGGCGGCCAAGACCGACGTCGAGCGGCAGGCCGAGACGAAGGAGAAGACCGGCGTCTTCGTCGGGGCGTACGCCACCAACCCGGTCAACGACGCGCAGATCCCGATCTTCATCGCCGACTACGTACTGGCCGGCTACGGCACCGGCGCGATCATGGCGGTGCCCGCCCAGGACGAGCGGGACTGGGAGTTCGCCGAGGTCTTCGAGCTGCCGATCGTGCGTACCGTGCAGCCGGCGGAGGGCTTCACGGGCAAGGCGTACACCGGTGACGGGCCGGCGATCAACAGCGCCGCCCCCGACCGCGGCCTGGACCTGAACGGCCTGGGGGTGGCCGACGCCAAGGCCCGGATCATCGAGTGGCTGGAGGCCGCCGGCCACGGCCAGGGCGCGGTGACCTACCGGCTGCGCGACTGGCTGTTCAGCCGGCAGCGCTACTGGGGCGAGCCGTTCCCGATCGTGTACGACTCCACCGGCGCCGCCATCGCGCTGCCCGAGGAGATGCTGCCGGTCGAGCTGCCCGAAGTGGACGACTTCTCGCCGAAGACGTTCGACCCGGAGGACGCCGACTCGAACCCGGAGACGCCGCTGTCGCGCCGCCGCGACTGGGTGGAGGTGGAGCTGGACCTGGGGGACGGCCCGAAGCGGTACACCCGGGAGACCAACGTGATGCCGCAGTGGGCCGGCTCCTGCTGGTACGAGCTGCGCTACCTGGACCCGACCAACGCCGACCGGTTCGTCGACGCGGAGAACGAGCGGTACTGGATGGGCCCGCGCTCGGCCGGCGACTGCGGTGGCACCGACCTGTACGTGGGCGGCGCCGAGCACGCCGTGCTGCACCTGCTGTACGCCCGGTTCTGGCACAAGGTGCTGTACGACCTGGGCCACGTCACGTCGTTCGAGCCGTTCCGCAAGCTGTTCAACCAGGGCTACATCCAGGCGTACGCGTACACCGACGCGCGCGGCGCGTACGTGCCGGCGGAGGAGGTCGTCGAGCGGGACGGCGGCTTCTACCTGGGCGACACCCAGGTCAACCGCGAGTACGGCAAGATGGGCAAGTCGCTGAAGAACGTCGTCACGCCGGACGAGATGTGCGCGGCGTACGGCGCGGACACCTTCCGGGTCTACGAGATGTCGATGGGCCCGCTGGAGGTGTCCCGGCCGTGGGAGACCCGGGCGGTGGTCGGCTCGTACCGGTTCCTGCAGCGGGTCTGGCGGGCAATCGTCGACGAGCAGACCGGTGAGTCGCGGGTCACCGACGACCCGGCCGACGAGGCGACCCGGCGGCTGCTGCACAGGGTGATCGACGGGGTCCGCGGCGACATGGAGGCGATCCGGTTCAACACCGCGATCGCCAAGCTGATCGAGCTGACCAACGGGCTGACCCGGCTGTCGGCCACCCCGCGCGAGGTGGCCGAGCCGCTGGTGCTGATGCTGGCGCCGTTCGCCCCGCACATCGCCGAGGAGCTGTGGCGGCGGCTGGGGCACGACACCTCGCTGACCTACGTGGACTTCCCGGTGGCCGACCCGGCGCTGCTGGTGGCCGAGACGGTGACCTACCCGGTGCAGGTCAACGGCAAGGTCCGCGGTCGCGTCGAGGTGCCCGCCGACGCGCCGGAGGAGACCGTCCGCGCGGCGGCCCTGGAGGCGGTCGCGTCGTCGCTGGCCGGCAAGGAACCCCGCAAGGTCATCGTGGTGTCCGGCCGGATGGTCTCCGTCGTCGCCTGACCCCACCCCCTGGCTACGGGCTCGTAGTTTCACGGAAAGAGTGGCTATTCCGCGCGGAATAGCCACTCTTTCTCTGTAGGAGCGGGCGCAGTGGGGGTGGGGTGGTCAGGGGTCGCGGCGGTGGATGGCGGTCACGGCGACCAGCGTCGAGGCCAGTGACCAGCCGGCGAACGCGAGCCAGGAGCCGGTGACGGTGGCCGGGAACCGGTCCGGGTACAGGACGTCCGGGTGCACCTCGATCAGCCGCTGCCAGGCGGGGACGGGCAGCACGTGCCGGAGTTCGGCGATCCACCGGTGCTTGTCGCTGTCCACCACCAGCGGCAGCAGCACGAGCACCGCGGTGGCCGCCACGACGGTCCCGGCGGCGTGCCGGATCACCGCGCCCAGCCCCATCCCGAGCAGCGCGCAGACCGGTACCAGCAGGGCGCTGCCCAGGACCGCCCGGGCCACCCCGGGATCGCCGATCGACCAGCCGGCGTCCCGCCCGGACAGGATCGCCTGGGACACCCAGAACGAGGTCGCCGCGGTGACCAGGCCGAGCACGAGCATCACGGCGGTCAGCACGGCGGCCTTCGCGGCCACCACCGAGCGGCGCGCGGGAACGGCGGCGAACGTGGCCCGGATCAGCCCGCTCTGGTACTCGCCGACGAGGGTCAGCGCGCCGACGCTGGTGGTGGCGAGCATCAGCAGCAGGTAACCGGCCTCGGGAAAGGCGTCCCGCGCCGGCCCGTACAGGTGGAACATCTCCCGCGTCCCGTCCGGGTACCTCGGCCAGTTCCGGTAGTCGGCGAGGCTGGCGTGCACGCTCACCCCGACGACGAAGAGGAACACCAACGGCAGCGTCCACCGGGTCGAGCGGAGCGACCACAGCTTGATCCACTCGGCGGCGAGCAGGTCGCGGAACCGGGCTGGCGCGTCGGTCACCGGTGCGCGGGTGGGTGCGGGCGTCACGGTGGTCATCGGGTCGTCCCTCCGGTGTACTCGACGCTGTCGGCGGTGAGTTCCATGAACGCCTCCTCCAGCGAGGCCGTCCGGGTGGTCAGCTCGTGCAGCGGGATCCGGTGGGCGAGCGCCAGGTCGCCGATCCGCTCGGCGGTCAGGCCGGTCACCCGGAGCCCTCCGGCGTCGTCCGGGCGCGCGGTGCCGCCCTCGGCCGCCAGCACCGCGGCCAGCGCCGCCGCCTCGGGCGTACGGACGGCGACGCTGGTCCGGGTGCCGCGGGCGGCGAACTCGGCGAGGCTCTGCTCGGCGATCAACCGGCCCCGGCCGATCACCACGAGCCGGTCGACGCAGTTCTCCATCTCGCTCATCAGGTGGCTGGAGACGAACACCGTCCGCCCCTCGCCGGCCAGCCGCCGGAACAGGTCGCGCACCCAGCGGACCCCCTCCGGGTCGAGCCCGTTGAACGGCTCGTCGAAGAGCAGCACCGGCGGGTCGCCGAGCAGCGCGGCGGCGATGCCGAGCCGCTGCCGCATGCCCAGGGAGAACCCGCCGATCCGGCGCCGGGCCACCCCGGCCAGCCCCACCTCCCGCAGCACCTCGTCGACCCGGGCCCGGCCGATGCCGTTGCCGCGGGCCAGCGCGGTCAGGTGGGCGGCCGCCGACCGCCCGCCGTGCACGTCGCCCGCGTCCAGCAGCGCGCCGGCGTGCCGCAGCCCGCGCGGCCGGCCGGCGAACCGGACGCCGGCCACGGTGACGGTGCCGCTGGTCGGCCGGGTGAGACCGAGGACCATCCGCAGCGTGGTGGACTTGCCGGCCCCGTTCGGGCCGAGGAACCCGGTGACGTGGCCGGGTCGAACGGTGATTGTCAGGTCGTCGACGGCCGTGGTCCGGCCGTACCTCTTGGTCAGGGCGTGGAGTTCGATCACCTCACCCACGCTGCCGGGCCGGGGCCGCGCCGGCGTCGCGCCGGCGGCCACATCCGGCGGCCCCGCACCCGCCCCGGGGCGTACGCCCGTGGGCCGATGCCCGGCCCCGGGCCCGGTGGCTACCGTGTCCGGATGGACGCCACCCTGCCGCCGCCGCACCGCGCCCTCTCGCTGGCGGGCGCGGTGCTGCCCTGGGTCGGCGTCGCGCTGCTGCCCGTGGCCCTGCTCCTCGCCGCGCCCCTGGCGTCCAGTCCGTTCGGGATCGGCTTCGGCGACTGGTGGCTTGCCGAGCGCTACCTGGTGCCGCTGCTCGTCCTGGGCCTACCCGCCGGCCTGCTGCGCCGCCGCCCGCTGCTCGCCCTGGGGCTGATGCTCGTCGCGGCGTGCGTGGTCACCGTGACGGTCAACGTCCCGGAGAACGGCTACCTGCGCGACATCTGGTACGCCCAGTTCCTCGGCGTCGACCTGGTGGTCGGGCTGGTCGCGGCGCACCGGTCCCGGCGGGTCTCGGCGCCGGCCGCGCTCTTCGTGCTCGCGGTGCAGGTCGCGGCCAGCTTCGTGAACCCGGCCGAGGACCCGCTGAGCCGGGCCACCCTCTCCGTGCTGGCGGTGGTCGCCGCGTGGACGGTCGGCGACTCGGTGCGGGCCCGGCGCCGGCACGCCGAGGCGCTCCGGGAACACGCCGCCGCCGAGGCGCTCACCGCCGAACGGCTGCGGATCGCCCGGGAGCTGCACGACATGGTGGCGCACAGCATCGGGGTGATCGCCATCCAGGCCGGCATGGGCGCGCGGGTGATCGACAGCCAGCCGGCGCAGGCCCGGGCCGCGCTCGCCACCATCGAGGCCACCAGCCGGGAGACCCTGGCCGGCCTGCGCCGTACGCTCGGCGCGCTGCGCCGCCCGCAGGGGGAGCCGGCGGCGCTGGACCCGACGCCCGGACTTGCCGACCTGGACCGGCTGGTCGCCGCGGCGGCGGACGCCGGGGTCCGGGTGCGGCTGCACCGGCGGGGGCAGGCCGTCCCGCTCCCCGCCGACCTGGACCTGGCCGCGTACCGGATCGTGCAGGAGGCGCTCACCAACGTGGTCCGGCACGCCGGCACCGCCGAGTGCCGGGTCACCGTGACGCACGGCCCGGACGAACTGACCGTGACGGTGGTCGACGACGGCCGGGGCGGGCCGGTCGGCGGCGAGGGGCACGGCATCGTCGGCATGCGGGAGCGGGTCGCACTGCTGGACGGCCGGTTCCACGCCGGCCCGCGCCCCGAGGGCGGCTTCCGGGTCGAGGCCCGGCTGCCGGTGCCGCCGCCCGCCGCCGCCCAGCCGACGCAGGGCACGGAGGCGGTCCGGTGACCGTCCGGGTCCTGCTCGCCGACGACCAGCCCCTGGTCCGCGCCGGCCTGCGGGTGCTCATCGCCGAGGCGACGGACCTGTCCGTGGTCGGCGAGGCCGGCACCGGCGCCGAGGCGGTCCGGCTGGCCCGTGACCTGGCACCCGACGTGGTGCTGATGGACCTGCGGATGCCCGGCACGGACGGCATCCAGGCCACCCGCACGATCACCGCCCACGGCGGCCCGACCCGGGTGCTGGTGCTCACCACCTTCGACGACGACGAGCACGTGCACGCCGCGTTGCGCGCCGGCGCGAGCGGGTTCCTGGTCAAGGACATGGCGGTGGACGACATCCTGGCCGCGATCAGGGTGGTGGCCGCCGGCGACGCGCTGATCGCACCGGCCGTCACCCGCCGGCTGATCGCCGAGTTCGCCCGCCGGCCGGAACGGCTCACCCCCAGCCGGAGCCTGGACGGCGTCACCGAGCGGGAGCGGGAGGTGCTCACCCTGGTCGGCCGGGGGCTGTCCAACGCGGAGATCGCCGCCGAGCTGGTGATCAGCGTGGCCACCGCCAAGGCGCACGTGGCCCGTCTCTTCGCCAAGCTCGGCGCCCGGGACCGGGTGCACCTGGTCATCGCCGCCTACGAGGCCGGCCTGGTCGCCCCCGCCGGCTGACCCGCGCCGGTCGCGGCGGGTGCGCCGTCGGCCACCGGCGCCCGGTCGGTGGGCGTGGGGGATCAGTCGCCCAGCGCGGCCAGCACCTCCCGGCGGTGCCGGAGCAGCCAGTCGTGCCAGCCGCGGACCAGCCGGACGACTCCGGCGACCCGCAGCCGGACCATGCCGGGCTCGTCCCGGTCGGCGCCGGCGTCGATCCCCCGCCAGGTGCCCTCGACCTGGTCGAGCAGCACGCCGACCAGCTCGGCCCCGGGCAGCGGCGGGCCGTCCGCGCCGACGTAGGCGGCGCGGAGCAGGCCCGCCCGGCGACCCAGCTCGGCCGGGTCGGCACCGTCGCCGAGGTCCGCCCAGTGCCAGGCGGCGAAGGCCACGTCCTCGATCCGGCGGCCCGGCCCGGCCCGGTCCCAGTCGAGGAAGGCGACCGGCAGCAACCCCTGCGCGGTGTGTCGGTAGACGGTGTTCTTCGGGGAGAGGTCACCGTGGCAGACCGTCTCGGCCCCGCCGGCCAGCGGGCTGCCGGCGCACGCGTCGTGCAGCCGCCGGATCAGGACGGCCAGCCGGACCAGCGCCGGATCGGCGAAGTACCCCGGATCCTCCCGGTCCCGCCAGGGCACCCGGCCGTCGAGGTGGCTGAGCACCTGCCGGCCGTGCTCGTCGGTGCCGAGGTGGCGGGGCGCGAGGTCCGCGCCGACCCGCTCCAGGTGCCGCAGCAGCGCCGCGACGAAGTCGGCGTTCTCCGGGGGCGTACGCCGAACGGTGTCGCCGACCCGGACCACCTCGGCGATGAAGCCGCCCGGTAGCCGTTCCTCGCCGGCCGGGTCGGTGCCCGCCGCGCTCGCTGGCGGCACGGGGTCAGCTCAGACCCGGGCGGCGCTGCCGCTCGGCGCGCCACCAGCCGCGGATCAGCACCACGCTGGCGACCAGGCCGAGCGCGGCGGGGGTGGCGGCGAACCAGTTGACGTCGCCGGGAGAGGCGACCGCCGCGCCCACGGCGGCGTAGCCGAAGGCGGTCGGGGCGGAGGCGAGCACGCTGCCGGCGAGGAACGGCAGCACCCGGGCGCCGGTGGTGCCGTAGCCGTAGCTGACCAGCCCGAACCCGGCGATCGGCAGCAGCCGGACAGTGACCACCCCGAGCACGCTCTGCCGGGCGAACCAGTGATCCAGCCGGGCCAGCCGGCCGCGGACCCGCTCGGCGACGAACTCCCGGCCGAGCAGCCGGCCGACGGCGAAGCCGAGCGCCGCGGCCAGCAGCGCGGCGCACAGGGCGTACCCGGCGCCCTCGAGGGGGCCGAAGATCGCCCCGGCGGCGAGCGTGATGAAGGTCCGCGGCACGAGCGCCACCAGCAGCAGCGCCCCGCCGAGGATCGCCGCGACCGGGGCCGCCGTGCCGAGCCGGTCGGCCAGCCGCGGCAGCTCGGCGACCTCCGGGCGGGGCGCCACCAGCAGCAGCGCCCCGAACCCGGCGAGCAGGAGCAGCAGCAGGAGAAACCGGACGGCCGACGGCTGCCCCCGCAGCCGCCGGACAGCGCGGATCATGCCCGGGCGGCGGCCACCGCGGCGCGGCGCTCGGACCGGAGCCGGTCGGACCAGGTGTCGTCCAGCGGCGGCAGCTGGTGCACGCCGGCGGCCCAGCGCAGCAGCAGGTCGGCCAGGGCGGGGTTGCGGGCCAGCGCCGGACCGTGCGAGTAGGTGCCGAGCAGCTTGCCCCGCCAGGCGCCCTCGGTGGCGCCGTCGTTGCCGATGCCGGCGGTCACCCGGGCCAGCGGGGCGACCTCCGGACCGAGGTGGGTGCGCCCGCCGTGGTTCTCGAACCCGCTCAGCGGGGGCAGGCCGAGCCGGGGGTCGATGTCGCCGGCCAGTTCGCCGACGGCCCGGGTCGGGCCCCGGTCGGAGGAGAGGTCGAGCAGCTCCAGGCCGCGGTACTGGGTGCCCTTGGCAAAGAACGAGGTGCCGAGCAGTTGGTAGCCGGCGCAGACACCGAACACCACCGCCCCCTGGGCGACCGCCCGGTGCAGGCCGCCGTCGGCGGTCAGCCGCTGCGCGCCGAGCGCCTGCGGGCCGTCCTCGCCGCCGCCGATGAGGTAGATGTCGGCGGTGGTGGGCAGCCGCTCGTCGGAGCGGACCTCCAGCACCTCGACCGGCATCCGGCGCTGGCGGGCGCGGTGGGCCAGGATCAGCGCGTTGCCCCGGTCGCCGTAGGTGGAGAGCAGGTCGGGGTAGACCCAGACGATGCGCAGGCTCTCAGTTGACACGGTCCAACTCCGCTCGGATGTCCTGGAACGCGGTGTAGTTCGCGATGACCTCCAGCCGCCCCGGTGGCGCCGTCCGGACGGCCTCGTCGAACGTCCGCACGTGCTGGAAGGGCACCTGGTTGACGTCCAGCCGCACGGCCAGGTCGTACGCCCGGTCGCCGGTGATCAGCACCTGCCGGCCACGCAGCGGGGAGAAGTCGACGTCGAACAGCCATGAGGTGTCCAGCCCGTCGGGGTCGCGAGCGTTGATCGACAGCAGTGTCGGCGCCTCGTCGGCCATGTCGAACGCCTCCAGCCAGCTGGCCGGGTTCTTGGCCAGCAGCAGCCGGATGTTGCGCCCGTCCCGCTCCACCTGCGCGTAGCGGCCGGCGACCGAGGCGACCGTGCCCAGCTGGAGCACCGCGTCGACCGGGCGGACGCCGAACTCGGCGGCGACGGCCAGCGCGGTGGCCGCGTTGCCGATGTTGACCTTGCCGGGCAACTGGAGCTTGACCTTGTGCCAGGCGCCGGTCGGGTCGACCACGCCGTCGTCCTCAACCGTCCACTGCGGTTCCGGCCGGCGCAGCGGGCAGCCGCTGCACCACCACTGCTCGCCCGAGCGCTGGATGGTCGAGCCGCACTCGGGGCAGACCCAGGAGTCGTCGTGCCACCGCTGCCCGGCGCTGAACCAGGTGACCTGCGGCGGCTTGATCCGGTGGTCGTGGTTGGGCGGCGGGGACGCGGCCCACACCACCATCGGGTCGTCGGCGTTGGCGACCACCCGCACGTCGGGGTGCTTGACCAGGGCGGCCCGCCAGAGCTGCGCCATCATGGCGACCTCCTTGGCCCGGTCGAGCTGGTCGCGGGAGAGGTTCAGCAGCGCCACCACGTGCGGCTCGGTGGCCTCCAGCACCTGCGCGAGGTAGTGCTCGTCCACCTCCAGCACCGCGTACGGGGTGCTGCCGGCCTTGGCCAGCGCGGAGGTGTGCCCGGTGGGCATGTTGGCGCCGAAGGAGTTGGTGGCGACCCGGCCCAGCACGCCGACCGCCGCGGCGGCGAGCCGGGTGGTGGTGGTCTTGCCGTTGGTGCCGGAGATGAGCGCGATGGCGCGCCCGGCCGAGAGGTGCGCGAGCAGGTCGGGGTCGATCTTCAGGCCGATCCAGCCGCCGATCACCGAGCCGTCGCCCCGGCCAGCGGCCCGCGACAGCGCCGCGGCCGTCCGGGACACGGAGCTGGCCACCTTCGCCCGCAGGGGCATCTTCGCGTCCGTCACGCGAGCGAGGTTACCGGACCGGCGCCCCCGCCAGATCGCCGCCGAGGGCGAACCGTTCGGCCGGGGTGACCCGGCGGGTGGGACGGATCGCGCTCAGCCGGATGGAGTCGATCTATGTCGGAAAGCGGACGCGGCCGGTGAGCCCCTTTCCCCCTCCACTCCGCTCCACCCCTTCTGACGTGCGGTTTTGCCTGCGGGTCGGGCGCGCCACGCGGGCGTTTCTGGTTGCAGGTGGAGGGAAGTGGAGTAGAGTGGGGCCCAATGGTGAGGCCGGGAGGGCCCACCGGCCCGGGGGGTCAGCGGCGCCGCGAACGCCGCTCAAGGGCGAGGGGGTTGGGCCGATGTTCCTCGGCACCCACACCCCACGCCTGGACGACAAAGGCCGGTTGATCCTTCCGGCGAAGTTCCGGGATGAGCTGGCGGGGGGTGTCGTGATCACCAAAGGGCAGGAGCGCTGCCTCTACGTCTTCCCGATGCCCGAGTTCCAGCGGATCGCGGAGCAGTTGCGCGCGCAGCCGATGACCAGCAAGGCGGCCCGGGCCTACAGCCGGGTCTTCTTCGCCAGCGCCCACGACGAGGTGCCCGACAAGCAGGGCCGGGTGACCATCCCGGCCCACCTGCGGGAGTACGCCGCGCTCGACCGGGACCTGGTGGTGATCGGCGCGAGCACCCGGGTGGAGATCTGGGACAAGGCCGCCTGGGAGAGCTACCTCGCCGAGAGCGAAGACGACTTCGCCGACATCGAGGAGGGGGTGCTGCCCGGCGGACTGTAGGGCGTGACGGCGCCCGACGTACTGCGAGATCTCCAGCCGCTTTCGAGTTCCTGGCACCCCTTCCCCGGTGCCAGGCGCACGATCCAGTGGGAGGGCCGCGGCCTCCGGCGGGCGGGAGCGGATGGGGATCTGGCGGTACGACGGCACGGCGTCGTCCGACGACAGGACGCGGACGGAAGAACCGGTAACCAACCAGTGGGGGTCGACATGGGGGAGCTACGCGGCACGCACGTGCCGGTGCTGCTCGAGCGGTGTCTCGAGTTGCTCGCCCCCGCGCTGGGCCGGGGCGGACGGACGGTCCACGTCGACGCGACGCTGGGTCTGGCCGGCCACGCCGAGGCGGTGCTGCAGGCGCATCCGGAGACGGTGCTGATCGGCCTGGACCGGGACACCGAGGCGCTCGCCCACGCGCGCGTCCGGCTGGCCCGGTTCGCCGACCGGGTCCACCTGGAACACGCCGTCTACGACGAGCTGCCCGAGGTGCTCGACCGGCTGGGCTACCCGGGCATCGACGGGATCCTGTTCGACCTGGGGGTCTCGTCGCTGCAGCTCGACGCGCCCGACCGCGGGTTCGCGTACGCGCAGGACGCGCCGCTGGACATGCGGATGGACCAGACCCGGGGGGTGACCGCCGAGGAGGTGGTCAACACCTACTCCCACCCGGACCTGGCCCGGGTGCTGCGGGTCTACGGCGAGGAGAAGTTCGCCGGCCGGATCGCCTCGGCGATCATCCGCGAGCGGGAGCGGGCGCCGATCACCTCGTCGGCTCGGCTGGCGGAGCTGGTCAGGGAGTCCATTCCGGCACCAGCCCGACGAACCGGTGGACACCCGGCAAAGAGAACGTTTCAGGCTTTGCGGATCGAGGTAAACAGGGAACTGGCGGCGCTGGAGACGGCGCTGCCGGCCGCGCTCGACCGGCTCAACGTGGGCGGCCGCATGGTGGTCCTGTCCTACCACTCGCTGGAGGACCGGCTCACCAAGGCGGCGCTCGCCGAGCGGGTGCGCAGCAAGGGCCCGATCGACCTCCCGGTCGAACTCCCCGGGTCCGGTCCGACGTTCCGGCTGCTCAGCCGGGGCGCCGAACTGCCGGGGGAGGTGGAGGTCGCCGCGAACCCGCGCGCCGCTTCGGTGCGGTTGCGGGCCGCGGAGCGGATCGACCCGAACGCCGAGCAGCAGGGGCGGACCGACCGCGAACGGTCCCGCCGCCGCGTCAAGGCGATGCACCAACCGGGAACGGGATCGACCGCGGGAACCGTGGTGGGCCCCGGGGGACGGGACAGGGACGGACGTAGAGGGGGAGGGACATGAGCATAGACAAGCGCGACCGCCGGGACGTGACCGGCGGCGGGCAGCGCGCACCGCGGTCGGGGGGCCGGACCGCGGCGGAGCGGGCCACGCGCGTCGGCACCGGCGCTCCGGGCACGGAGCGGGTGAGCCGGCTGGGGGAGACTCGCGCCCGGGGGGCGCGCGAGTTCCCGACCCAGGGCAGCGCCGCGCTCCGGCCGGCGGAGCGGGCCACCGCCACGGCGGCCCGGCCGCCGCGGCTGCGGGTGGCGCCGCCGCCGCCGGTGCGGGTGCCGCGGGCGCCGTTCGCGGCGCTGATCGTGGTGCTGGTGGTCGGCGGGGTGCTCGGCATCCTGCTGGTCAACACGAAGATCAACGAGAACGCCTTCCGGCTGGAGCGGCTGCAGCAGCAGCAGGCCCAGCTCGACCTGGAGCAGCAGCAGCTGAAGAAGCAGATCGCCGACGCGGAGGCGCCGGGCAATCTGGAGGCCGCGGCCAAGGGGCTCGGCCTGGTCGAGGCCGGCGAGCCGGCGTACATCCGGCTGCCGGACGGCCAGCTGATCGGCGTGCCGCAGCCGGCCGACGGCGAGCCGTCGATCACCAGCCAGCAGGGCTCGGGGGGCTAGGACGGTGCCCCCGAGATCGGACGAACCGCGCCGGGACGCCACGGGCTCCCGGCGCGGCTCGTCGCGTGGCAACGGTGGCCGGGGCACCGACCGTACGGCCGAGCCGGGCGTCGGCGGCATCTCCGACGCCCGGGCGTACACCCCCCGGGGGCGCACCATCCGGGAAGGGGCTGCCCGGGCCGACCGGGAGGAGCGGGCCGGCCGGCCGGAGCAGCGCCGCACCCCGCGCAGCACCCGCTCCGGCGACCCGTTCCGGCCCGCTCTGCAGGTGCTCGACGGCGGCCGGACCGGGGCCACCCGGGCCGGCCGGCGGGACGCGGCCGGCGGCCGGTCGGGTGTCGTCCGCACCGTCACGCCGCGCGCCCCGCGCGTACCCAGGGACGACGAGCCGCCTTCGGCGCCCCGCCGGCGCACCACGCCGCGTACCCCGCGCCGGCCGGACCGGGCGGCCGCCCGGCGGCCGGCGCGCAAGCCGCGCCGCCCGCCGAAGCTGGCCGACCCGGGCCGCCGGCTGCGGCTGGGCACCGTGCTGACCCTGGCGCTCTTCGCCACCATCGGCATCCGGCTGGTCTACCTCCAGGCGGTGGAGACCCCGGCGTACGCGGGCGGCGGCGTCGCCGACCGGACCCGGACGGTCACCCTGCCCGCGCCGCGGGGCGCGATCTACGACCGGGACGGCGCCGAGT
Source organism: Micromonospora sp. CNZ280 (assembly GCF_011759515.1). Classification (NCBI taxonomy): domain Bacteria; kingdom Bacillati; phylum Actinomycetota; class Actinomycetes; order Micromonosporales; family Micromonosporaceae; genus Micromonospora; species Micromonospora sp. CNZ280. The sequence continues at coordinate 166,245 of NZ_JAAOYP010000001.1, read as the reverse complement.
TGGCGCACAGCGTCGAGGCGCGGTACGTCTACGCCGACCCGACCCAGATCAAGGACCCGCAGGCCACCGCGAAGGCGCTCTCGCCGCTGCTCGGCATCCCCGCCTCCGAGCTGGCCGGGCGGATGGCCCCGCGCAAGCGCCCGGACGGGGTCTGGTCGCAGTTCGAGTACCTGGCCCGCGGGGTGGAGATCGAGAAGGCCCGGCAGATCATGGAGCTCAAGCTGCCCGGCATCAACACCCACCGCGACGAGCGGCGCGAGGTGCCCGGCGGCGACCTGGCGGCCAACCTGATCGGCTTCACCAGCCAGGACATGAACGGGCTGGAGGGGCTGGAAGCCCGCTACGACGACCTGCTGCACGGCGAGGACGGCAAGCGGGTCTACGAGGTCGGGCGGGACGACCTGGCCGCCCCGATCCCGGGCGGCTACAGCCGCACCACCCCGCCCCAGCCGGGCAGTTCGCTCTGCCTCACCATCGACCGTGACCTGCAGTTCAAGGTGCAGCGGATCCTCAGCGAGGCGATGGCGCAGAGCAAGGGCAGCACCGGCGCCGCGGTGGTGATCGAGGTGGCCACCGGGGAGGTGCTGGCCCAGGCCAGCCACCCGACCTACAACGCCGCGAAGCCCCTGCCGAGCGACCCGGCCGACCGGGAGGACGCGGCCACCAGCTTCGTGGTGGACCCGGGCTCGGTGCACAAGGCGATCACCTTCGGCGCGGCGTTGCAGGAGGGGGTGATCACCCCCGACACCACGCTGCCGATCGCTAACAGCATCAAGATGGGCGACACCTGGTTCTCCGACACCCACCCGGCCAACGGGCGGCGGATGAGCCTGCCCGGGATGATGGCGTACTCGTCGAACGTCGGCACCATCGAGATCGCCGACAAGCTCGGCCGGGACCGGCTCATCGACTACCAGCGCCGGTTCGGGCTCGGCCAGGCCACCGGGGTGGGCATGCCCGGCGAGGCGAGCGGCCGGCTGCTGCCCGCCGACGAGTGGAGCGGCTCGTCGTACGGGTCGGTGCCGATCGGGCACAGCGTGGACGCCACCCCGCTGCAGATGGCCGCCGCGTACGCGGCGATCGCCAACAACGGCACCTACGTCCAGCCGCATCTGATCAAGGAGGTGATCGGGCCGGACGGCAAGCGCACGCCGGGCAAGGCGCCGGTCACCCGGTCGGTGCTCAGCCCGGAGAACGCGGCCGCGCTGCGCACCATCCTGGAGGCGGTGACCACCGTCGACGGGGCCACCGGCACCGCGGCGGCGATCCCCGGTTACCGGGTCGCCGGCAAGACCGGCACCGGCGGGCGGCTGGTCAACGGGGAGAAGCAGCCCGGCGAGGTGGCCTCGTTCATCGGGATGGCCCCGGCCGAGCAGCCCCGGTACGTGATCGCGGTGTTCGCGCACACCCCGTCGGGCGGGGGCGGGGACATCGCCGCCCCGGCGTTCCGGGAGATGATGCAGTTCACCCTGCACCACTACCGGGTGCCGCCGTCCGCCGCCGGCAAGGCCCCGAAGTTCGTGGTCTATCCCCGCTGACCAGGCATGTCGGGACATCATCGGTGAGTGCGGACGAACCACCGGGGCGGCTGTGCGGCCGGAACCGGACGACCGGGTAGGGTCTGACGCCGTGCCCGGCAATCCTCGCCCCCGTACCGTGATCGGCACCCGGCTCGGCGATCTCGCCGCCCGGCTGGCCGTGGAGCCTCCGGCCGACGCCGCCGACCCGGTGGTGACCGGCATCACGCACGCCAGCCAGGAGGTCCGCCCCGGCGACCTGTACGCGGCGCTGCCCGGCGCCCGCCGGCACGGCGCCGAGTTCACCGCCGGCGCGGCGGCGGCCGGCGCGGTGGCCGTGCTGACCGACCCGGCGGGCGTGCCCGCGGCGGCCGAGGCCGGCCTGCCCGCGCTGGTGGTGCCCGACCCGCGGGCCGTGCTCGGCGCGCTGGCCTCCGCGGTCTACGGCGACCCTACCGAGGCGCTGACCGTGATCGGGGTGACCGGTACCGCCGGCAAGACCTCCACCGCCTACCTGGTCGAGTCCGGGCTGCGCGCCGCCGGCCACACCACCGGCCTGATCGGCACCGTGGAGACCCGCCTCGGCGACCTGCGGATCGACAGCGTGCGCACCACCCCGGAGGCCACCGACCTGCACGCCATGCTGGCCGCCGCCCGCGAGCGCGGGGTCACCGCGGTGGTGATGGAGGTGTCCAGCCACGCGCTGGCCATGGGCCGGGTCGGCGGGGTCCGGTTCACCGTCGGCGGCTACACCAACTTCGGCTCCGACCACCTGGACTTCCACGCCGACGCGGCGGACTACTTCGCGGCGAAGGCGCAGCTCTTCGACGGCCGGTGCACGGTGGAGGTGCTCAACCACGACGACCCGGCGCTGCGGCCGCTGTTCAAGCCGGCCACGGTGAGCTACTCGGCGGCCGGCGACACCGCCGCGACCTGGTGGGCCGACGGCATCGGCGGCGAGGGGTACGCGCAGCACTTCACCGCGCACGGCCCGGACGGCCTGGCGCTGCCGACCGGCGTGGCGCTGCCCGGCCGGCACAACGTCGCCAACGCCCTGCTGGCCATCGCCACGCTGGTCGCCGCCGGGGTGGACCCGGCCACCGCGGCCGCCGGGGTGGCCGCCTGCGGCGGGGTCCCCGGCCGGCTGGAACTGGTGGCCGACGGCCCGGTACGCGGGGTGGTCGACTACGCGCACAAGGCGGACGCGATCGTGGCCGCGCTGGCCGCCCTGCGGGAGCTCAGCGCGGGCCGGCTGATCTGCGTGATCGGCGCCGGCGGTGACCGGGACCGGGGCAAGCGGCCGGTGATGGGCGCCGCCGCGGCGGAGGGAGCCGACGTGGTGCTGGTGACCGACGACAACCCGCGCACCGAGGACCCGGCGGCGATCCGCGCCGAGGTGCTCGCCGGCGCCCGGGGGGCCGGCACGGCGGCCCGGATCGAGGAGGTCGGCGACCGCCGGGCGGCCATCGACGCGGCGGTCGCGCTGGCCGAGCCGGGCGACGTGGTCGCGGTGCTCGGCAAGGGCCACGAACGCGGGCAGGAGGTCGGTGGCGAGGTGCTCCCGTTCGACGACCGGACCGAGCTGGCCGACGCGCTGCGCGCCCGGTTCGGCGACCTGGCGGGTCACCGGTGATCCCGCTCAGCCTGGCCGAGGTCGCCTCGGCGGTGGACGGCCGGCTGGTGGCCGCCGACCCCGACGTACGGGTCACCGGTCCGGTCGAGTTCGACTCGCGCAAGGTGTCCGCCGGCGCGCTCTTCGTCGCCTTCCCCGGCGAGAAGGTGGACGGGCACGACTACGCCGCGGCGGCGGTCGAGGCCGGTGCGGTGGCGGTGCTCGGCACCCGGGAGGTGCCGGGCGTGCCGATGGTGCTGGTCGGTGACGCGCTCACCGCGATGGGCCGGCTGGCCCGCGCGGTGGTGGACCGGCTGCCCGGGCTCACCGTGGTCGGGTTGACCGGTTCGTCCGGCAAGACCACCACCAAGGACCTGATCGCCCAGCTCGCCGCGCGGCTCGGCCCGACGGTCGCCCCGCCCGGCTCGTTCAACAACGAGCTGGGGCACCCGTACACGGCGTTGCAGGCCGGGCCGGACACCCGCTACCTGGTGATGGAGAAGGGCGCCCGCGGGGTGGGGCACGTGCGCTACCTGTGCGACGTGGTGCCGCCGCGGATCTCCGTGGTGCTCAACGTCGGCGTGGCGCACATCGGCGAGTTCGGCTCCCGGGAGACCATCGCGCTGGCCAAGGGGGAGTTGGTCGAGGCGCTGCCGGCGGACGGGCTGGCGGTGCTCAACGCCGACGACCCGCTGGTGGACGCGATGGCGACGCGCACCGTCGCCCGGGTGGTCCGGTACGGCGAGGCGGCGCACGCGGACGTCCGGGCCGTCGACGTGACGCTGGACGAGCGCGGCCGGCCGGCGTACACCCTGGTGACCCCGGAGGGGGACGCCCCCGTGCGGCTCGGGCTGACCGGGCGGCACCAGGTTTCGAACACCCTCGCCGCCGCGGCGGTGGCCCGCGAGCTGGGCATGCCGCTGACCGAGCTGGCCATCGCGCTGGGCGAGCTGGGGATGGTCTCCACCCGCCGGATGGACGTCTTCGAGCGGCCCGACGGGGTGACCGTGATCGACGACTCGTACAACGCCAACCCCGCCTCGATGGCCGTCGCGCTGCGTGCGCTGGCCGGCATCGGACGGGACCGGCGTACCCTCGCGGTGCTCGGCTACATGGCCGAGCTGGGCCCGTTCGAACACGACGGGCACGCCGAGGTGGGCCGGCTCGCGGCCGAACTGGGCGTGGACCGGCTGCTCGTGGTGGGCGAGCCGGCCGCGCCGATCCACGAGGGCGCGACATCGGTAAGTGACTGGGGAGGAGAGTCGGTGCTGCTCACCGATCAGGCGGCGGCCGTCGAGGTGCTGCGGGGCGAGCTACGGCCGGGCGACGTCGTCCTGGTGAAGGGCTCCCGGTACCGCACCTGGGAGGTGGCCGACGCGCTGCGCGCGGACGCCGGGGACGCGACCGGGGAGAGCGCCGGGAGCGCGAGGAGTGAGCTTGCGAGCCCCGCAGTCGCGACCGAGGGTGGCACCGCATGAGGGCGGTGATCGTCGCCGTCGGGGTCGCCTTCCTGATCTCGCTCTTCTGCACCCCGATCGCGATCAAGGTGTTCACCCGGCTCAAGGCCGGCCAGCCGATCCGGGCCGAGGGCCCGGCCATGCACCAGGGCAAGAAGGGCACGCCGACGATGGGCGGCGTGGTCTTCATCCTGGCCACGGTCATCGCGTACGTCGCCGGGCACCTCGCCCTGACCACCCTGCCGGACCAGCAGATCGCCCAGGTCGAGCCGACCATCACCGCGCTGGTGCTGCTGGGGCTGATGGTCTTCTCCGGGGCGGTCGGGTTCATCGACGACTTCCTGAAGGTCCGCAAGCGGCACAGCGGCGGCTTGAACAAGCGCGGCAAGCTGCTCGGCCAGATCCTGGTCGGCGCGGTCTTCGGGGTGGTGGCGCTCTACTTCCCGAGCACCATGACCGACGCCTCCGGCGCGGTGACCAACACCGAGACCGTCGGCAGCACCACGCTGAGCTTCATCCGGGACATCCCGGCGTTGGACGTCAGCAAGGTCGGCGCGGTGGTCATCTTCATCTTCGTGGTGATGGCCGCGACCAACGGGGTGAACCTCACCGACGGCCTCGACGGCCTGGCCACCGGCGCCTCGGTGATGGTCCTCGCGGCGTACGCGCTGATCGCGTTCTGGCAGTACCGGCACTGGTGCGCCGACCCGAACTACACCCAGGACTACTGCTACACCGTCCGCGACCCGCTGGAGATCGCGCTGATCGCCGGCGCCGCCGCCGGGGCCTGTGTGGGCTTCCTGTGGTGGAACACCTCACCGGCGCGGATCTTCATGGGGGACACCGGCGCGCTCGGGCTCGGCGGGCTGATCGCCGGCATGGCGATGTCCACCCGCACGATCCTGCTGCTGCCGATCATCGGCGGCCTCTTCGTCATCATCACGATGTCGGTGGTCATCCAGATCATCTCGTTCCGGACCACCGGCAAGCGGGTGTTCCGGATGTCGCCGTTGCAGCACCACTTCGAGCTCGCCGGCTGGAGCGAGGTCAACATCGTGGTGCGGTTCTGGATCATTGCCGGGATCGGCGTGGCCATCGCGCTCGGCCTCTTCTACAGCGAGTTCCTCGCCGCCGTCACCTGATCCCTCCCGCATCCCGTCCCCGTCGATCTTGCAGTTCCGGCCCCTGGAACGCCCCTTTCATGGCCCTTGCCGCGGCGCGAAGTGCAAGATCGGCGGGTCGGGCGAGGGGAGCGGATTCGACACGCCGAGGGGGCGGTTGCGCGGGTGGCCGGCCCCGGAAACCGCGATGATGTCGGGGTGGGGGAGGCGCGAGTAACCGAGGGCACGACCGGGACCAGGGCACGCGCGGCGGCGGGCGGTACGCGTACCGCCGAGGTGGCCGCAACGACCCGCGGGCCGGACGAGCCGGGCGGGCCGGCGGCGCTGCGCGGCCTGGACGCCGCCGGCGGGCTGGCCGCGCTGCGTGGCCTGCTGGACCGCCCACTGGCCTCCTACTACCTGCTGCTCTCCAGCGCCGGGCTGCTGCTGCTGATCGGCCTGACCATGGTCTTCTCGGCGACCAGCGTGCGCGACTACGCCGAGAACGGCAACGCCTCCGCCTCGCTCACCAAGCAGGCGATCTTCGCGGTGATCGGCATCGTCGCGTTCTGGGCCTGCCAGCGGCTGCCCGCGACCACCTACCGGTCGCTGGGCCGGCCGCTGCTCTTCACCGCCGTCGGGCTGCTGCTGGTGCTCAACCTGCTGCTCGCCTACGCCCGGCTGACCGGCCAGGACTCCGCCCGGATCGGCCCGATCGAGGCCAAACTGCTCTGGCTGTTCATCGGCGGCATCCAGGTGCAGCCCTCCGAGCTGGCCAAGTTCGCCCTGGTGCTCTGGGGCGCGCACGTGATCGCCCGCAAGGGTGCCGCGCTCGGCTGGTGGCGCGAGCTGGCCACCCCGCTGTTCCCAATGGTCGGGCTGCTCTTCGTGCTGGTCGGCTACAACGACCTGGGCACCATGCTCTGCCTGCTGGCGCTGGTGGTCGGGCTGCTCTGGGCGGCCGGGGTCCGGCTGCGGGTGTTCGGCGCGCTGTCGGTGTTCGGCCTGATCGGCGTCGGCCTGCTGATCGCGGTGGCCTCGCTCGGCGCCGGCTCCGGCGAGCGAGGGGAGGAGAACTACCGGTTCGCCCGGCTGATGTCGTTCTTCAACCCGCCGGCCCCGGAGGACTGCAAGCTGGCGGGCTGCTACCAGATCTTCCAGGGGCGGCTGGCGATCGAGCACGGCGGCTGGTTCGGCGTCGGGCTCGGCAAGAGCAGCCTGAAGTGGAACTGGCTGCCGGAGGCGCACAACGACTTCGTCTTCGCGATCATCGCCGAGGAACTCGGCGTGGTCGGCTGCGCGGTGGTGCTCATCCTGTTCGCCGTGCTGGCGTACACCGGGCTGCGCATCGCCCGCCGGGTGGACGACCCGTTCCGCCGGCTCGCCGCCACCGCGGTCACCACCTGGCTGGTCAGCCAGGCGGTGATCAACGTGGGCGGCGTGGTCGGGCTGCTGCCGATCACCGGCCTGCCGCTGCCGTTCATCTCCGACGGCGGCAGCGCCCTGGTCGTCACGCTCGCCGCGGTCGGCATGCTGGCCTCCTTCGCCCGGGCGGAACCCGACGCGGCCAGAGCACTGCATGCCCGTCCGCCGGCCCGATGGGTCCGACTAGTCTGGGCCCCGTTGCCACCGCTTCCCGCGCGGCGCCGCCGGACGGCGACCCCGCCGGCCGCCCGAGGGTCCGTGCCCCGGGCGCGGGAGCGGCGGCAGGACGACCAGGCCGCACCGCGCGGTGGCGTCCGGGCCACCCGGACCCGCGGCCGGTCGGCGGACGAGAGGAGACGGTGATGGGTCCGCTGCGTTCGGTGGTGCTCGCGGGAGGTGGCACCGGGGGGCACATCTACCCGCTGCTCGCCTTCGCCGACTGCCTGCGCCGACACGACCCCGGCGTCCGGATCACCTGTCTCGGCACACCCAAGGGCCTGGAGAACGAGCTGATTCCGCCGCAGGGCTACGACCTGCGCCAGATTCCCGCCTACCAGCTGCCCCGGTCGGTCAACATGAACCTGGTGAAGACACCGGGCCGGATGTGGACCGCGGCCCGCGCCGCGGGCAAGGTGATCGACGAGGTGCGCGCCGACGTGGTGGTGGGCTTCGGGGGCTACGTCTCGGTGCCGGCGTACCTGGCCGCCTGGCGCCGGGAGCTGCCGATCGTGATCCACGAGGTGAACGTCCCGCCGGGCGTGGCCAACCGGCTCGGCATGAAGTTCACCAAGCACGTGGCGGTCGGTTTCCCGCACCAGCCCGCGCAGGCCGAGTCGCTGCGCGACGCCAGGGTGGTCGGCGTGCCGCTGCGCCAGCGCATCGCCGGGCTGGACCGGGCCGCGCTGCGCAACGCCGCCCGGGCGCACTTCGGGCTCCGCCCCGACCTGCCGGTGCTCTTCGTCGCCGGTGGCTCGCAGGGCGCCCGGTCGATCAACCTCGCGGTCGCCGGCGCGGCCAAGGAGCTGGCCCGGCACGGGGTGCAGGTGCTGCACGTGATGGGCGCCCGCAACGAGCCGGTGCCGATCCCCACCGACCTGCCGGTGCCGTACGTGACCCTGCCGTACCTGTCCGAGATGGAGCTCGGCTACGCCGCGGCCGACCTGATGCTGGGCCGGGGCGGGGCGATGACCTGCGCCGAGGTGGCCGCGATCGGCCTGCCCACCATCTACGTGCCCTACCCGCACAGCAACCAGGAGCAGAAGCGCAACGCGCTGCCCGTGGTGGAGGCCGGCGGCGGGCTGCTCGTCGACGACGCCGAGCTGACCCCGGACTGGCTGGAGCGCACGGTGATCCCGCTGATCCGCGACCCGCACCGGCTCGCCGCGATGGGCGCCGCCGCGGCCGGGTACGGGCGGCGCGACGGCGACGAGGCGCTGCTCGACTACGTCTACGAGGCGGTGTCCCGATGAGGTGGCGCACCGCGACTGGAAGGCAGCTGTCATGAACACCGCGCAGTTCACCCCGGCCGGCACGCTCACCGCGGAGGACCTGGGCACCATCCACCTGATCGGGGTCGGTGGCGTCGGCATGAGCGGCCTGGCCCGGCTCTTCCTCACCCGGGGCATCCCGCTCTCCGGCAGCGAGCTGCGCGAGTGGCCCTCGCTGGCCGGCCTGCGCGCGCTCGGCGGCACGATCCACATGAGCCACGAGGCGAGCAACCTCGACGGCGTGGACACCGTGGTCTACTCGTCGGCCATCCCGCAGGACCACCTGGAACTGGTCGAGGCGCGCCGGCGCGGGCTGCGGGTGCTGCACCGCTCCGAGGCGCTGGCGGCGGCGATGACCGGTCGCCGGACGGTGGCGGTCGCCGGCACCCACGGCAAGACCACCACCACCTCGATGGTCACCATGGTGCTCCAGCAGGCCGGTACGGACCCGTCCTTCGTGATCGGCGGGGAGATCTCCGAGGTCGGCTCCGGCGCGCACCACGGCACCGGCGAGTACTTCGTGGTGGAGGCGGACGAGAGCGACCGGTCCTTCCTCATCTACCGCCCGTACGTCTCGATCATCACCAACATCGAGGCGGACCACCTGAACACCTACGGCGACCTGGCCAACCTGGAGGCCGCCTTCGCCGAGTTCGCCCGGCTCACCGACCCGGACGGGTTCATCATCACCTGCGCCGACGACCCGGGCGGGCGGCGGCTGGCCGAGACGCTGCGCGCCGAGGGGCGCCGGGTACACACCTACGGTGAGGCGGCCGACGCCGATCTGCGGCTGACCGAGATGGCCTCGTCGGCCCGGGGCGCGCGTTACCTCGCCAGCATCGACGGGCGGTCGCTGGGCGAGTTCCGGCTGCCGGTGCCGGGCCGGCACATGGGGTTGAACAGCGCCTCCGCGGTGCTGGCCGCGTACCTGCTGGAGCTGCCGCTGGAGGCGGCCGAGGCCGCGCTGGCGGTCTTCCCCGGTGTGCGGCGGCGCTTCGAGCGCAAGGGCGTCGCGGACGACGTGCTGGTCTACGACGAGTACGCCTACCACCCCACCTCGATGACGCTGGCCCTGCGGACGCTGCGCGAGGTGGCCGGGGACGGCCGGCTGATCGTGGTGTTCCAGCCGTACCGGCTGTACCGCACCCGGGACCTGCAGGCGGAGATCGCCGAGGCGTTGGCCATCGCCGACGAGCTGGTGCTGCTGGAGGTCTTCGGCCCCGGTGAGCTGCGCCAGCCGGGGGAGGGGTCGGCGGCGCTGATCGAGGCGGTGCCGCTGCCGGCGGAGCGGAAGGTCTTCGTCGACTCCTGGGAGGCGGCGCCGGCGGAGGTGGCCCGCCGGGCCCGGCCGGGTGACGTGGTGGTGACCATGGGCGCCCCGCCGATCTCGCTGATGGGCGACCAGCTGTTGGCGGAGTTGGCGGCGCGGCGCGGCGGCCCGGCCGTGGACACCCCCGCGATCGGTGGGGTGGTCCCGGACGGCACGGCGCCCACGGCGGGATGAGTCCCGGCCCGGCCCGGGGGCGGACCAGCGGCGCGGACGGTGGCGCCGGCCGGCGCGGTCCGGTCCGGCGCTGGCAGCTGGTCCGGGCCGGCAGCGACGCGGTGCCGGCGTCCACCCGCCGGTTCATGGCCCGGGCCCGGCGGCGGCGGATGCGCGCGGCGCTGCCCTGGGCGGTGGCGGCCGGGGTGCTGGCACTGGCCGGGCTGGTCGCCTGGACCCTGCTCGGCACCGGGCTGTTCGGGGTGCGCGAGGTCCGCGTCGAGGGCGCCGACCTGGTCACGCCGGTGGAGGTACGCGACGCCGCCGAGGTGCCCGACGACGCCCCGCTGGCCACCGTGGACCTGGCCGACGTGGCGCGCCGGATCGGCGCGCTGCCCCCGGTGGAGCGGGTGACCGTGTCCCGGGACTGGCCGGACGCGTTGGTGGTCCGGGTGACCGAACGCACCGGTGTGGCGGTGGTGCCGCGGGATGAGGAGTTCCTGGTGGTCGACGCGGCCGGGGTGGTGTTCCGGACGCTGCCGCAGCGCCCGGCGGAGCTGCCCCTGGTCCGGGTCGCCGATCCGGGGCCGGACGATCCGGGCACCCGGGCCGCGCTGGACGTGCTCGCCGCGCTCACCCCGCAGCTGCGGGCGGAGCTGGTGGACGTGACCGTGGAGAGCCTGGCCCGGATCAACCTGCGGCTGCGCGACGACCGGACGGTGGTCTGGGGGGACGCCACCCGGGGCCCGGACAAGGCCCGGGTGGCAACCGCGCTGCTGGGTCGCAAAGCCGACACCATCGACGTCAGCGCGCCGGACGTGGTGACCTTCCGGTGAGCCGCCGGTCAGCGTGGCGGCCGGGCCCGGTCCGCCCGACGTGACCCGCTCCGCTCCGGGCGGCGACACGCCGGTCAGGTCCTTGGCTCATCGCGCGGGGGCGCTTACGTTGCCCCGAAGAGGATCAGTGGTTGACATAACTGTCAGCCTCTAGTAGAGGGTGAGGGTTCACCCCTGACCCTCCACTGAGGACAGCTGTCGTCGACCGTTGGTCTGGCCACGCCGTACCGGGTCGGGGCGAAGCCAATCTCGAAGGGAAAGGACCGGAGATGACACCTCCGCACAACTACCTGGCGGTCATCAAGGTCGTCGGCATCGGGGGCGGCGGCGTCAACGCCGTCAACCGGATGATCGAGGTTGGGCTCAAGGGCGTCGAGTTCATCGCGATCAACACCGACGCGCAGGCGCTGCTGATGAGCGACGCCGACGTCAAGCTGGACGTCGGCCGCGAACTGACCCGCGGCCTGGGCGCCGGTGCGAACCCGGACGTCGGCAAGAACGCCGCCGAGGACCACCGGGACGAGATCGAGGAGGTGCTCAAGGGCGCCGACATGGTCTTCGTGACCTGCGGCGAGGGCGGCGGCACCGGCACCGGCGGGGCGCCGGTGGTGGCGAACATCGCCCGCAAGCTCGGCGCGCTGACCATCGGCGTGGTGACCCGGCCGTTCTCCTTCGAGGGCAAGCGCCGCCAGGTGCAGGCCGAGGCCGGCATCGACGAGCTGCGCAACCAGTGCGACACGCTGATCGTCATCCCGAACGACCGGCTGCTGGCGCTCGGTGACCGCAACATCAGCATGATGGACGCGTTCCGCACCGCCGACCAGGTGCTCCTTTCCGGTGTCCAGGGCATCACCGACCTGATCACCACCCCCGGCCTGATCAACCTGGACTTCGCCGACGTCAAGAGCGTGATGAGCGGGGCGGGCAGCGCGCTGATGGGCATCGGCAGCGCCCGCGGCGAGAACCGCGCGGTGGAGGCGGCCGAGGCGGCCATCTCCAGCCCGCTGCTGGAGCAGAGCATGGACGGCGCGCGCGGCGTGCTGCTCTCCATCGCGGGCGGCTCCGACCTGGGGCTGTTCGAGATCAACGACGCGGCGCAGCTGGTCACCGACGCGGCGCACCCGGACGCCAACATCATCTTCGGTGCGGTGATCGACGACGCCCTCGGCGACGAGGTGCGGGTCACCGTGATCGCGGCCGGGTTCGACGGCGGCGCGCCGTCGTACAAGGCGGCCGAGCCGGCCCGCAAGACCAACCAGAACCAGCCGACGCAGCAGACCGCCCCGGTCTCGCCGCCGGCCACCATGCCGGCGCCGCCGCAGTCGCCGCGCCGGGTGCTCTTCGACGACGTCGACGTGCCCGACTTCCTCAAGAACGGGTCCTGAGTCGCGCCGGCATGAGCGAGCGAATCATCAGGCTCAGTGCGGAGGTGCCTCATGGCGGCACGCAGCGCAGCGGAGTGCCGGCATGAGGGAGCGGAGCGAGCGAATCATCAGGCTCAGTGTGCGGGTGCCTCATGGCGGCACGCAGCGCAGCGGAGTGCCGGCATGAGCGACAGTCAAGCCTCGGTGTGCCCCGACCGGCGCGCCGAGCTCGCGGCCGGCCTGGCCCAGGTGCGGGCCAGGATCGCGGACGCCTGCGCCGCCGCGGGCCGGGACCGGGCCGAGGTCACGATGATCGCCGTGACCAAGACGTACCCGGCCGGCGACGTGGTGGCGCTGGCCGGGCTCGGCGTCACCGACGTGGGGGAGAACCGCGACCAGGAGGCGGCGCCCAAGGCCGCCGAGGTGGCCGCCGCCGGGGTGAGCCCGCGCTGGCACTTCATCGGCCGGTTGCAGCGCAACAAGGCGCGTTCGGTGGTCCGGTACGCCGACGCGGTGCACTCGGTGGACAGCGTCCGGCTGGCCCGGGCGTTGGACGCCGCGTCGGCGGCCGGCCGGGACCGGCCGCTGGACGTGCTGGTCCAGGTCAGCATCGACGGGGACGCGGCCCGGGGCGGCGCGCTGCCCGGCTCGGCCGACCCGGACGTCGGGCTGGACCGGGTGGCCGAGGCGGTGGCCGGCGCCGACGCGCTGCGGCTGGCCGGCCTGATGGCGGTGGCGCCGCTGGGCTGGGAACCGGAGCGGGCGTTCGCCCGGCTGGCCGAGCTGGCCGCCGCGTTCCGGTCCATCCACCCGGGAGCCACCGCGTTGTCGGCCGGAATGAGTGGCGACCTGGAAGTCGCGATCGGATATGGCGCGACACATGTCCGCGTGGGTAGCGCGTTGCTCGGAATGCGCCCCACGCTGCGGTAGCCTGACCGCGGAAGAAGCAAATTACATCGGTGTTGTTTCGGGAACGGCTTTCCTTTGCCGGGGGTCGGTGACACGCGACGCGAATCGCGTGCCAGGGGATTGCCGTTCCGGTCCGGTGGGCAGGAATGTTCCACTCGCGACAAGGCGACACGGCACGGGGGCGTGTGCCGCACGGCGGACGGAAGGGCGCGGGATGGGTGCACTGCGCAAGGCGGGGGTCTGGCTCGGTCTGGTCGAGGAGGACGACGAGCGGGCCTACGACGACGGTGGCTACGACAAGGGTGGCTACCGCGAATCGCGCTACCGGCAGAGCCGGTACGCCGAGGAGTTCGCCGACGACGACGAGGACGACGCCGAGGAGCCGCCGGCGCCGCGGCCCCGGTCGGGTGACCGTGGCCGGCTCACCGAGCGGTCCACCGGGCGGGCCGGCGACACCGAGCGCGCCGAGGCCGAGCGGCCGGAGCGGTCCAGCGTACGGTCGATCACCCGGTCGACGGCCGGCGAGCCCTCCGGCGCGCTGACCTACCACACCCGGGACAACCTCGCCCTCGCGCCGCAGGTGCAGCCCCGGGAGCGGGCCGTGGTCGCCGAGGAGGAGCAGCGGTACCAGATCACCACGCTGCACCCGACCACCTACCGCGAGGCACGCACCATCGGTGAGCACTTCCGCGACGGCGTTCCCGTGATCATCAACCTCACCGAGATGGACGAGGCGGATGCCCGCCGTCTGGTGGACTTCGCCGCCGGGCTGGCCTTCGGCCTGCGCGGTACGATCGAGCGCGTGACCAACCGGGTGTTCCTGCTCTCACCGGCCAACGTCCAGGTCACCGCGGAGGACAAGGCCAAGATCGCCGAGGGTGGCTTCTTCAGCCTGAGCTGACCCCGGCCGACCAAGGGACGTCGCCTGTCGTGTTGTCGATCCTGTTGCAGGTCCTGTACCTGATCGTCTATGTCTTCCTGCTCCTTCTTCTGTCCCGGTTTGTCCTGAGCGCCGTGCTGCAGTACGGCCGCCGGTGGCAGCCGGGCCGGGGGGCATCGGCGGGACTGGAATCCGTGTGGAGCGTCACTGATCCCCCTCTCAGCGCGTTGAGGCGTGTGATCCCTCCGTTGCGAATTGGTACCGTGAGCATCGACCTGGCCTCCCTTGTGCTCCTGGTTATCCTGTTCGTGCTGATGAGGTTTGTGTTAGAGCCGGCGATCATCAGGACCGCCTGATGACCGACGCGCTATCGCGGCCGCAACTGACCCGAGGAGTTTCGATGCCGCTGACCCCGGCCGACGTGCACAACGTCGCCTTCAAGAAGCCGCCGATTGGCAAGCGGGGCTATGACGAGGAGGAGGTCGACGCCTTCCTGGACGAGGTCGAGCGCGAGCTCGCCCGTCTCATCGAGGAGAACAACGAGCTGCGCGCCCAGGTGGAGCGCGGCGGCCGTGGCGGCGCTCCGGCGGGCCCCGGCGGCGACGCCCGACTCGCGGCGGAGCTCAACGACGTCAAGGCGCAGCTCGACCGGGTGCAGCGCGACAAGGCGGCGGCCGAGCAGGCCGCCCGCGCGATGCAGGCCGAGCTGGAGCAGGTCCGGGCGGCCGGGGGGCCGGCGGCGGTCGGCGACGGCGAGCAGCAGGCGCTGCGGGTGCTGATGATGGCCCAGCGGACGGCCGACGACCACGTCTCGGACGCCCGCCGCGAGGCCGACCAACTGCTCTCCGAGGCCCGGTCGAAGGCCGAGGAGGTCACCCGCGAGGCGCGCGCCAAGGCCGACGCGCTGGAGCGGGACGCCCGGCAGCGGCACCAGGAGGCCATGGGCGGCCTGGACGCCAAGCGCACCGCGCTGCAGAAGCACATCGAGGAGCTGAAGCAGTTCGAGCGGGAGTACCGCACCCGCCTCAAGGCCTACCTGGAGAGCCAGCTGCGCGACCTCGACGGCCGCGGCCAGGGCCTGGAGGCCGAGCTGACCCGCACCGAGGGCAACCGGGCCGCGGGCGGCAACGGCCTGGCCGCCGCGGGTCTCGCCGGTTCCTACGGCGGCGGTCGCTCCGGCGCGCTGGAAGCCGGTCGCTGACCACCGGTCGGCGACCGCCCGTGACGGCGGTCGCCGGCCTCGCTCATCGGTACGGACGCGGCGGGGGTGAGCCGTGATAGTCGCCAGTCTCCTGCTCATCCTCGTCGCGGTGGTGCTGCTGGTGCTCGGCCTGGCCGGCGGCTCCAGCCTGCTTCTGATCATCTCCATCGCGGCCAGCCTGCTGGCCGCCGTCGCCCTGGTCGCCGGTGCCCGCCAGGCGGCCGCCGACCGGGCGACGGCGCACCGGGACGGCTCCGCCGCGCAGCGGGTGTGGGCGGGCACCCGTCCGGCCACCCCGGCCGGGTCCGCGTCCGGGCCGCCGCCGGCGGAGCCGGGCATCCCCGTTCAGCACGTTCCTCCGACGGTCGACGCCGGCGGTGCCGGGTGGCGGCAACCACCCGAGCCGCCGGCGACCGACGTCGACCCGCCGATGACGCCAGGCGTGGGGCCGGTCGAGGCGTACGACGACGAACCGGCCGCGCAGGACCTCACCCCGGAGCAGGCCGCCCAACTGGCCGGGCTGGCCACCGAGGTGCACGTGGTCGACGGCCGACCGCGCTACCACCTGGCCGGCTGCGCGCACCTGGTCGGGCGCGCGCCCGAGCCGCTGCCCGTCGCCGAGGCGGTCGAGCTCGGCTTCTCCCCGTGCGCCCACTGCGCGCCGGCCACCGCCCTGCTCGCCGACGCGCACCGGATCTGACCCGACACCCATGGACGACACGCTCACCGTCGCGGTGCGGGTGAAGCCCGGTTCCGCCCGGGCCCGGGTCGGCGGACGCTTCGACGGGCCGCACGGGCCCGCGCTGGTGATCGCGGTGAACGCGCCGGCGGTCGACGGCCGGGCCACCGAGGCGGCCCGCCGCGCCCTGGCCCAGGCGCTCGGCGTCCGGCCGGCGGCGGTCTCGCTGCGGGCCGGGGCGGCCAGCCGCGACAAGCTCTTCCTGATCGAGCGCCCCGACCCGGGGCTGACCGAGCGGCTCGGACAGCTGCGCGACGGGACCGCCGGGTGAGCGACGCCCGGGGCGGCCGACCGTGACCCCCGGGCTGGACGTCGCGCTCCTGCTGGGGGCGGCCGTCCTGCTGGTCGCGGTCGGGGCGGTCCGGCTCTCCACCCGGCTCGGGGTGCCGAGCCTGCTGGTCTACCTGGCGCTCGGGGTGGGCATCGGCGAGGCCGGGCTGGGCATCCGCTTCGACGACGCCGAGCTGACCCGGACGCTCGGCTTCTGCGCGCTCATCGTGATCATCGCCGAGGGCGGCCTCTCCGCCCGGTGGAGCACCCTGCGCCCGGTGCTCGGGATGGCCGCGGCGCTCTCCACGGCGGGCGTGGTGGTCAGCATCCTGGTCGTCGGGATCGCCGTACACCTGCTGCTCGGGCTGGACTGGCGGCTCGCCCTGCTCTACGGCGCGGTGCTCTCCTCCACCGACGCGGCGGCGGTCTTCGCCACCCTGCGCCGGCTGCGGCTGCCACCCCGGCTGGTGGCCACCCTGGAGGCCGAGTCCGGGATGAACGACGCCCCGGTGGTGCTGCTGGTGGTGCTGCTCTCGCGGGACGGCGGCGCCGGGCATCCCTGGTGGTACGAGGTCGGCCTGGTCGGCTACGAACTGGCCCTCGGCGCGCTGGTGGGGTTCGCGGCCGGCTTCGGCGGGCGGTGGGCGCTGCGCCGGGCCGCGCTGCCCTCGGCGGGGCTCTATCCGATCGCGGCGGTCGGGTTGACCGTGCTGGCGTACGCGGCCGGCGCGGTGCTGCACGCCTCCGGCTTCCTCGCCGTCTACGTGGCCGGGGTGCTGCTGGGCAACGCCCGACTGCCGCACCGGCAGGCGATCCTCGGCTTTGCCGACGGGCTGGCCTGGCTGGCCCAGATCGGGCTCTTCGTGCTGCTCGGCCTGCTGGCCACGCCGAGCCGGCTGGACGCGGCGGTGCTGCCGGCGGTGGTCGCCGGGCTGGCGCTGGTGCTGCTCGCCCGGCCGCTGTCGGTGGCGGCGTCCGCGCTGCCGTTCCGGTTCGGCCTGCGCGAGCAGGCGTTCCTGTCCTGGGCCGGGCTGCGCGGGGCGGTGCCGATCGTGCTCGCCACCATCCCGCTCTCGGAACGGGTGCCGGGCGCGGACCGGCTCTTCGACGCGGTCTTCGTGCTGGTGGTGATCTTCACGTTGCTGCAGACCGGGACCCTCGCCCCGATCGCCCGCTGGTTGCGGGTGACCGCGCCGGCCGAGGCGACCGAGATCCGGGTGGAGACCGCGCCGCTGGAGCGGATGCGCGCGGACCTGCTCCAACTGGAGGTGCCGCCGGGGTCCCGGTTGGCCGGGGTGCACATCGACGAGCTGCGGCTGCCGCTGGGGGCGGCGGTGACGCTGGTGCTGCGCGACGGGGTGGGCTTCGTGCCGGGCCTGGACTTCCGTCTGAAGACCGGCGACAGCCTGTTGATCGTGGCCACCCACGGGGTGCGCGACGAGGCGGAGCGCCGGCTGCGGGCGGTCAGCCGGCGGGGTCGGTTGGCCCGCTGGTTTGGCGAGTACGGCGAGGATCGCGATGGTTGATCTGCTAACGTTCCCTTTGTCCCGATACGGCGTGAGTCGGGGCTGAAAAGCGGAGCGACGGTGCGGCACGTTGTCGGACGCCTGTACGTTCCGTATTCTTGCCAACCTCCGGAGTGCGCGGCCTCGTCGCCGCGCGCCCGTTTTGTACCTGGGGGCGCCAGTGCCGGCGACCCCCGTCCAGGTGCCGCGGACCGCCGCGGTTCCGCGGCCGAGGGAGCGACGATGGCGAAGCCAGCCGAGACCAGGACCGCCGGCCGCAAGCCGGTGGCCAAGGCCACCCGCAGCGCGGCGGAGACCGAGAAGATCCGGGCGGCCCTGGCGGCACGGCGCGACGAGTTGCGCGCCGAGTACGATCAGACGCTGAGCGAGATCACCGAGCTGCAGCGCGACCGGCTGACCGACTCGGCCGGGGACGACCAGGCCGACACCGGCACCAAGACGTTCGAGCGGGAGCAGGAGATCTCCCTCGCCAACAGCATCCTGGAACGGATCACGCAGGTCGAGCGCGCGTTGGAGCGGCTCGACGAGGGCGGCTACGGCTGGTGCGAGCGGTGCGGCAACCCGATCCCGGTGGAGCGGCTCGCCGCCTTCCCGTCGGCCACCCTCTGCGTGACCTGCAAGCAGCTGGAGGAGCGGCGCTGAGGTCCGCTCCCCGGCGGCGCCGGAGACGGTGAGCGATCACCGCCGACTCGATGGGGAGCAGATGACCGCAGCACCGTCCGCCGAGCCCGGCGGCGCCGAGCCGGGTGGCCGCAGGCTCCGACCCCGGGCCGTCGCGCTGCTCGGCGCCGTCGCGCTGGTCGCTCTGGTGGCCGACGTGGTCACCAAGCACTGGGCCCTGGCCGCCCTCACCGACCGCGAGCCGGTGCGGCTGCTCGGTGGGGCCGTCTACCTGAGCCTGGTGCGCAACAGCGGCGCCGCCTGGAGCATCGGCTCCGACTACACCTGGGTCTTCCCGCTGATCACCATCGGCGTGGTCGGCTGGATCGTCTGGATGGCGTTGCGGCTGCGCTCGACCCCCTGGGCGGTCTCGCTCGGCCTGGTGCTCGGCGGGGCGCTCGGCAACCTGGTGGACCGGATCTTCCGGGCGCCAGCCCCGTTCCACGGCCACGTGGTCGACATGGTCAGTGTCTTCGGGCCGTACGGCGAGTACTTCCCGGTGTTCAACGTGGCCGACAGCTCGCTGGTCTGCGGCGTGGTGCTAGCCGTGCTCCTGGAGCTCACCGGGCGCCAGCGCGACGGCGGGCGGGTGGGCCGCGACGGCCGGCCGGTCGACCCGGCCGGCGACCCGGCGACGGCCGGCGCCGAGCAGCGGGAGCGGGCATGACCTCGGCGTTCGCCGCGGGCGGCGACCACCGCTCGCTGCCGGTGCCGGACGGCCTCGACGGGATGCGGCTGGACCAGGCGGTGGCCCGGCTCTTCGGGCTCTCCCGCACCGCCGCCGCGGCCCTGGTGGACGCCGGGGACGCGCTGGTCGACGGCGCGCAGCGGCCGAACTCGCACAAGGTCAAGGCCGGCTCGTGGCTGGAGGTGACGCTGCCCGCGCCGGCCGCACCGCCGACCGTGGTGCCGCAGGCGGTGCCCGGGCTGCGGGTGGTCTACGCCGACGACGACATCGTGGTGGTGGACAAGCCGGTCGGCGTCGCCGCCCACCCCAGCCCGGGCTGGACCGGCCCGACGGTGATCGGCGGGCTGGCCGCGATCGGTCACCGCATCTCCACCAGCGGCGCCGCCGAGCGACAGGGCGTGGTGCACCGGCTGGACGTGGGCACCACCGGGATCATGGTGGTGGCCAAGAGCGAGCAGGCGTACAGCGCGTTGAAGCGGGCGTTCAAGTACCGCGAGGTGGACAAGCGCTACCACGCGGTGGTGCAGGGCCACCTGGACCCGCTGCGCGGCACCATCGACGCCCCGATCGACCGGCATCCCACCCACGACTACCGCTGGGCGGTGGTCTCCGGCGGCAAGCCGAGCATCACCCACTACGACACGGTCGAGGCGTTCCCGGCGGCGAGCCTGGTCGACGTGCGGCTGGAGACCGGGCGTACCCACCAGATCCGGGTGCACTTCTCCACCCTGCGCCACCCGTGTGTGGGCGACCTCACCTACGGCGCGGACCCCACCCTGTCGGCCCGGCTCGGCCTGGCCAGACAGTGGCTGCACGCCCGCGCGTTGAGCTTCCTGCACCCCCGAACGGGGGACGAGGTCAGCTTCGTCAGCGACTACCCTGACGACCTGGAGCGCGCGCTCGACATCCTCCGCGACTGAGCGGCGCCCGCCCGAGACGATCCGACGAGGGGACCTCCACCCGTGCGCGCCGGCGACCTGCTGCGGCAGTTGGACCAGCGGCTCCTGCCGCGGCTGGCCACGGCGGTGGCCCGGCTGGGCCACGGCCCGGCCCGGCCGCGCCTGCTGCCGTCAGTGGCGCTGCTGTCCTGCGCGGCGGTGCTGCTCACCGCGGTCTGGGCCACCGACGACCGGCCGGTCGGTGACCGGACCGTCGGCGAGGTGACCCGGGTCGGGGTGGCCAACGGCGAGTCCATTCCGGGCTACCTGCGGGCCGCCACGGCCGACCTGGCCACCCTGCCGAGCACGGCCGCGACGCCGGGTGACGGCACGTACGCCCTGGTCTCGCTCTCGGCCTACCTGACGCCGCAGCGGCTGGCGTCGGTCGTCGGCGACGTGTCGGTCGCCGAGGTCCTCGGCCGGGTGCCGCTGCCGGACCGGCAGACGGAGATCGTCCGCCTCCCCGCCCAGCGGCTGCCCGACGACGTGGTCGGCGCGATGGCCGACCTCGCCGCGCGCAAGGACCGGGAGGCGGCCGACTACCGGACCCGGGCCGCCGGCACCGCCGACCCGGAACTGCGCCAGGTGTACGCCAGCGGCGCCGAGGTGGCGGCGGCGGAGGCGGCCGCGTACCGGTCGGGGTGCGCGTGCGTCTACGCGGCGGTGGTCCGCGCCGAACCGGCGGCGCTGCGCGGGGTGGCCGCCCGGCCCGACGTCCGGGTCGTCGACCCGGCCCCCGAGGTGCGCCGGCTGGACCGGACGGTCTTCACCCCGCCGCTGCCCGAGCAGCGCGACGTGGCCCGGCCACCGGCGGACGGCGGTCTCGCCTCGCCGGCACCGAGCGGCGGCACCGAGCCGGGCACCCGCAGCCCGGTCGCGGTCCCGTCGACGGGCGATTCGTCGGAACCCGCACCGACCGTGACAGATCCGTCACGTCCACCCTCGCCGCCCGCGCCGCCGCCGACCCGGTCGCCCACCCCGCCGACCTCGCTGGACGCGACCGACGGTAGTCCCGCGGCATCGTCATCGTGACAATCGGGCACGGGGGGAAGGTGCGCGGACGGGTGTGGCCCGAATAGGGTTTGGTTCGTAGCCTGTCAGGCGGAGTTCGACGGCGCTGGGGAGGGCGAGCCTTGGACGGCAGCGAGACCGGCTGGGGTCGGCCGGCCGAACCAGCACCGCGGTGGCGGGCGCTGCTCGACCGCGCCCGCCTCGCCGGCCGGGGCGCCGAGCAGCCGGAGCCCGAGCGGCGGGTCGACGAGCCGCTGCCGGCGCCCGGGCCGCTGTCCCCGCCCGAGGCGTTGCCCCGGCGTGCGGCGGGCAACGGCTACGCCGGGTCGGCGCGGCCGGTGAACCCGCCGGCCGAGCGGTCGTACGGGGCGGATCCCGGCTACCGGGCCGAGGCGACCTACCGGGTGGATCCGGCGTACCGGGCGGAGCCGGCGTACCGGCCCGAGCCGGGGTACCGGGTGCCGGAGTCGCGCCGGCCGGAGCCGCCGGAGTCGCGCCGGCCGGAGCCGCCGGAGTCGCGCCGGCCGGAGCCGCCGGAGTCGCGGTACGCGCTGCTGGACAACGGTGCCTACCGCCCCGAACCGCCCCCGGTGGAGTCCCGCTACGCGCTGCTCCAACGTGGGGCCTACCGCCCCGATCCCGGCTACCCGCCGCCGTCGCCCGCACCCGCTCCGCCCGTGCCCGCCGACCGGGGCTACCCGGCCCGGGTCGAGTGGCGGCCGCAGAGCGCGGAGTCCGACCTGGAGCGGTCCGCCGCGGTGCTCCGCCGCGAGCTGGGCACCCCGCGGGTGCTCGCCTTCGCCAACCCCAAGGGCGGCGTGCACAAGACCACCGCCACCGTGCTGGCCGCGGCGACCGTCGGCAGCGTACGCGGCCGGGGCGTGCTGGCCTGGGACGACAACGAGTTGCGCGGCACGCTCGGGCTGCGCGCCGGCAGCGCCCGGCACGCCCGGACCATCCGGCACCTGGTCACCGACCTCGCCCAGATCGAGATCCGGGAGGGCAACGACCTGCTGGAGACCCTCGACGACTACCTGCGGCACGCCTCCGACGGCTCGTACGACGTGCTGGCCGGCGAGGAGAGCCCGCGGTTCGCCCAGCGGCTCGACCAGTTCACCGTCCGGCGGGTGCTGGAGCTGCTGCGGCGTACCCACGAGGTGGTCTGTGTGGACACCGGCAACAACGTGGAGAGCGCCAACTGGCGCACCGTGATGCAGGCGGCCGACCAGTTGGTGGTCACCACCGTGCCCCGGGAGGACGCCGCGTTCAGCGCCGACTGGATGCTCGACCTGCTGCACGAGGTCGGCATGGGCCAGCTGGCGGAGAACGCGGTGACGCTGATCTCCTGCCCGACGCCGGGCCGCTCGCCGTTGCAGGACGACCTGGAGAAGCACTTCGCCAGCCGGACCCGGGCGGTGGCCGTGGTCCCGTACGACCCGGCGCTGGAGACCGGTTCCTCGATCGAGTACCACCAGCTCCAGCCGGAGACCCGGCAGGCGTGGCTGCGGGCGGCCGCGGTGATGCTGGAGCCGTTCGCCCGGTGAGCGGGTCTGTCGCCACCGGCGACCCGGCGCGCCGCCCGGACTGAGAGGATCACCGGGTGAGCCCGGACACCCCCGACCGCGACCGGCCCGGCACCCGCCCCGACGAGGCGGGCCCGACCACACCGACCGACGCCGCCGCGCCGCCCGCCGCGGCAGCTCCGGCGCACCCGGCCACCGACCGGCCCGCGACCCCCGCCGGCGCCGACCGGCCGCGGTACGTCGACAGCGTCGACGCGGACGGGGCGTCGGAGCCCGCCGGTGCGGACCGGCCGCGATACCTGGACGGCGCCGAGGCGGACGCGGCGCGGCAGCCGACCCCCGCCGGTGCGGACCGGCCCCGGTACGTCGACTCCGGCGAGGTGGCGGCGTGGCAGCTGGAGCCGGGCGTGCCGGCGGAGGTGTGGCCGGCCGGCCGGCCGCCGGACGAGCCGGAGCTGCCGCGCCGGCGGGCGCTCCGGCTCGGCGCGCTCGCCGCCTGCGCGCTGACCCTGTTCGGGGCGCCGCTCGGGCTGCTCTGGGCGGCCCTCGCGCCGGACACCCCGGTGATCAAGGCGCCGGACGGCGCCGTCTACGCCCAGCCGCAGCCCGAACAGCCGATCGCCGCGGACGGCTGGTTCAGCCTGCTGGGTCTCGGCTTCGGGGTGCTCGCCGCGATCGCGCTCTGGTTCGTGCTGCGCCGGGTGCGGGGGCCGGTCGGGCTCTTCGCCGCCACGCTCGGCGCGTTCGGCGCCGCGCTGGTCGCCTGGCAGGTCGGGCGCCGGATCGGGCTGGCCACGTTCCAGCGGCTGCTGGAGACCGCACCGGACGGCCGGGCCTTCAGCAAACCGGCCGACCTGCGCGCCGGCGGCGTCGACCTGGTGCTCGGCGTGCTGCCGGTGCCGCACGGCAACCTGCTGCTGCCCGCGTTCGGCGCCGCGGTGACGTACACCCTGCTGGCCGGCTGGTCGCGGTGGCCGTCGTTGCGCCCGGAGCCCGAACTCGGCGGGGCCGGGCTCAATTCGGTGTCGGTGGCGAGGCCAGCTCCGCCAGCGGCACCGGAACCGCCCGCACCTGGCGCAGCAGAGCCGCCTCGCGATTGAGCAGCCGTAGCTCGGCGCGGAGCCGGGCCGCGGTGTCGTCGATGGCGAGCAACCGCTGCCGGTCGGCCACGGTCAGCGCGGCCGTCGCGGCCACCAGGTGCGACAGCACCGTCGGGTCTTCCGGCAGCTGCTCGGAGATCTCCTCCGGGTCGGCGCGGACCAGGCCCAGGTACTGCCGGAACACCGCGATCACCCGGGCGGCGAGCAGCTCGGCGGTCTCGTCTGGGCCACCCGGCTCGGGCAGCCACTCCACCTCGGCGGTGAGGTAGGGGGCGGAGCGGGCGTCGACGTCGGCGATCCGGAACCGGCGCTTGCCGACCGTGACGATGTCGAAGCCCCCGTCGGCCAGCTCGGTGACCTGGCGCAGCTCGGCGGTGCAGCCGACCTCGTGCAGCGTGACGTCGCCGCCGCCCGGGGTCGGCCGGCCGTCCGGCCCGGTCGGGGCGACCTCCCAGCCCTCCCGGATGGCCACCACGCCGAACTCGCGCGGGGCTCCGGCGGGCAGCCCGACGAGGTGCCGCACCAGTGCCCGGTAGCGCTCCTCGAAGATGTGCAGCGGCAGCACCAGGCCGGGAAAGAGCACCGTCCCGAGCGGGAACACCGGCAGCCGCGCAGTCACGCCGTCGAGGGTAGCCCGGCCCCGCCCGGGCGGCGTGTCCCGGCTCACCGTCCCGGCGTACGGGCGGTGCCGGTCGTCGCCGGGGCCGGCCGCCTAGACTCGCAAGGGTGCTGAATCGGATCGACCTGCGCGGCGGCGTGCGCGACCCGCGCCGCCTGCTGCCCCGTGCCCAACTCGACGTGTCGGTGGCCGTCGAGCGGATCCGCCCCCTCGTGGAGGCGGTCCGGGAGCATGGTTACCCGGCGATCCGGGAGGCGAGCGAGCGGTTCGACGGGGTCTGTCCGGAGGTGCTGCGGGTGCCCGCCGAGGCGATCGCCACGGCGGAGGGCACGCTGGACCCGCAGGTCCGCGCCGCGCTGCTGGAGTCGATCACGCGTGCCCGCAAGGTGCACGCCGACCAAAGCCGCGCCGACCACACCACCCAGGTGGTGCCGGGCGGCACGGTGACCGAGCGCTGGGTGCCGGTCGACCGCGTCGGCCTCTACGTCCCCGGCGGCCTGGCGATGTATCCGTCGACCGTGGTGATGAACGTGGTGCCGGCCCAGGCGGCCGGGGTCCGCTCGCTGGTGGTGGTCAGCCCGCCGCAGCAGGACAACGGCGGCCTGCCCGACCAGCGGGTGCTCGCCGCCTGCGCGCTGCTCGGCGTCGACGAGGTCTACGCGGTCGGCGGCGCCCAGGCGGTGGCGATGCTGGCGTACGGCGCCGCGGTGGACGCCGCGGGCAGCACGTACTGCGACCCGGTCGACATGATCACCGGCCCGGGCAACATCTGGGTGACCGCCGCCAAGCGGCTGCTGCGCGGGGTGGTCGGCATCGACGCCGAGGCTGGACCGACCGAGATCGCCATCCTGGCCGACGACACCGCCGACCCGGCGCACGTCGCGGCCGACCTGATCAGCCAGGCCGAGCACGACCCGCTCGCGGCGAGCGTGCTGGTCACCCCGTCGGTCGAGCTGGTCGAGGCGGTCGAGCGGGAGCTGGCCCGGCAGGTGCCGGCGACCAAGCACGCCGAGCGGGTGACCACCGCGCTGACCGGCGAGCAGAGCGGCGTGGTGCTGGTCGACGACCTCGACGCCGGCCTGCGGGTGGTGGACGCGTACGCGGCCGAGCACCTGGAGATCCAGACCCGGGACGCCCGCGAGTGGGCGCTGCGGGTACGCAACGCCGGCGCGATCTTCGTCGGCGCCTGGTCGCCGGTGTCGCTGGGCGACTACTGCGCCGGCTCCAACCACGTGCTGCCCACCGGTGGCTGCGCCCGGCACTCCTCCGGGCTGTCCGTGCAGTCCTTCCTGCGCGGTATCCACCTGGTCGAGTACTCGCAGGAGGCGCTGCGCGAGGTGGCCCCGCACGTGGTCACCCTGGCCGGTGTGGAGGACCTGCCCGCGCACGGGCAGGCGGTCAGCGTGCGCTTCCCCGGAGCCCTGTCGTGAGCGGGTCCGGGCGGGTGGCCGGCGCGCGCGGCGGGGTGCCGGCGTGACCACCCTCGACGACCTGCCGATCCGCGACGACCTGCGCGGGCTGTCGCCGTACGGGGCGCCGCAGCTCGACGTGCCGGTGCGGCTGAACACCAACGAGAACTCCTACCCGGTGCCCGAGCCGGTGGTGGAGGCGATCGGCAAGGCGCTCGCGGCCGAGCTGCGCGACCTCAACCGCTACCCGGACCGGGACGCGGTTGCGCTCCGCGCCGACCTGGCCGGCTACCTCGGCCACGGGCTCACCGTCGAGCAGGTGTGGGCGGCCAACGGCTCCAACGAGATCCAGCAGCAGCTGCTCCAGGCGTTCGGCGGTCCCGGCCGGACGGCGTTGGGCTTCACCCCGGCGTACTCGATGCACCCGCTGCTGGCGCTGGGCACCGGCACCCGGTGGGTGCCCGCCCGCCGCGGGGTCGACTTCGGCCTGACCGCCGACGAGGCGGTGGCCCAGGTCCGCGAGCACGCCCCGGACGTGGTCTTCCTCTGCTCGCCGAACAACCCCACCGGCACCGCCCTCGACCCGGCGGTGGTCACCGCGGTGCTCGACGCGGCCCCCGGCATGGTGGTCGTCGACGAGGCGTACGCCGAGTTCGCCCGGCCGGGCACGGTGAGCGCGCTCGCCGTGCTACCGGGGCACCCGCGGCTGGTGGTGACCCGGACGATGAGCAAGGCGTTCGGGTTCGCCGGCGGCCGGCTGGGCTACCTCGCCGCCGACCCGGCGGTGGTGGCGGCGGTGCAGCTGGTCCGGCTGCCGTACCACCTCTCGGCGCTCACCCAAGCCGCCGCCCGCGCGGCGCTGGCCCACCGGGACACCCTGCTCGGCACGGTCGCCGCGATCATGGCCCAGCGCGACCGGATCGTCGCCGAACTGCGCGGCCGTGGCCTGCGGGTCGCCGACAGCGACGCCAACTTCGTGCTGTTCGAGGTGGGCGGCGACCAGGGCGCCGCCTGGCAGGCCCTGCTGGAGCGCGGCGTGCTGGTCCGCGACGTCGGGCTGGCCGGCTGGCTGCGGGTCACCGCCGGCACCCCCACCGAGACGGATGCCTTCCTGCGGGCGATGGAGAACCTGTGAGTGCGAGCAGCGGAGCCCCGCGGTCACGAACGAAAGGTTGCGCAGCATGAGCCGGACCGGCCGGGTGGAACGGATCACCAAGGAGACGAAGGTCCTCGTCGAGATCGACCTCGACGGCACGGGCCGGGCCGAGATCAGCACCGGGGTCGGCTTCTACGACCACATGCTCAACCAGATCGCCCGGCACGGCGGCTTCGACCTGACCGTGCGCACGGTGGGCGACCTGGAGATCGACGCGCACCACACCATGGAGGACACCGCGCTCGCCCTGGGCGCCGCGTTCGACCAGGCGCTGGGGGACAAGGCAGGCATCCGGCGGTACGGCTCGGCCACCGTCCCGATGGACGAGGTGCTGGTCCGGGCGGCGGTCGACCTGTCCGGCCGGCCGTACGTGGTGCACGACGAGCCGCCGCTGGCCCCGTACATCGGGCCGGTCTACCCGACCAGCATGACCCGGCACATCTGGGAGTCCTTCGGCCAGGCGGCCCGTATCACCCTGCACGTGGACGTGTTGCGGGCGGCCCGGCCGGGCGGCCACCCGGACGCGCACCACGTGGTCGAGGCCCAGTTCAAGGCGGTCTCCCGGGCGCTGCGCGAGGCCACCGCGATCGACCCCCACGCGGCCGGCGCGATCCCCAGCACGAAGGGGGCGCTGTGAGCGCGAGGAACGCAGCGCAGCGGAGTCCCGCAGTCGCGAACCAAGGGGGCGCTGTGAGCGCGAGGAACGCAGCGCAGCGGAGTCCCGCAGTCGCGAACGGAAGGCGGAGCTGATGGGGGCGGTGTTGCCGATCCTGCTGCTGGTGCTGGCCGGCGTGCTGGTGGGCGGGGTCGTCTCGCTGCACCGGCAGGGCGCGCCGCGCGGCGCGGTGGTGATCACCGCCCTGCTCGCCGTGCTGGCCACCGCGGGCGGGGTGCTCTGGCTGCTGCCGGAGGTGGGGGCATGAACGACGTGGTGGTGCTCGACTACGGGTCGGGCAACCTGCGCTCGGCGGAGCGGGCGCTGGCCGCGGCCGGCGCCGACGTGCGGGTGACCGACGACCTGACCGCCGCCGCCGAGGCGGACGGCCTGGTGGTGCCGGGGGTGGGCGCGTTCGCGGCGTGCATGGCCGGGATCGAGGCGCTCGGCGCCGGGCCGGTCATCGCCGAGCGGGTCGCCGCGGGCCGTCCGGTGCTGGGCATCTGTGTCGGCATGCAGGTCCTCTTCGAGCACGGCGACGAGCACGGTGTGGTGACCAAGGGGCTCGGCCTGCTCCCCGGCGGGGTGACGAAGCTGCCCGCCGCCCGGCTGCCGCACATGGGCTGGAACACGGTCGCGGCGCCGGCCGGGTCGGTGCTCTTCGCCGGGCTGCCCGCCGACAGCCGGTTCTACTTCGTCCACTCGTACGCGGTCGGCGACCCTCACGCGCTGGCCGCCGCCGGTGCCACGGTCACCACCGCCCACCACGGGGTGGACTTCGTCGCGGCGGTGGAGCGGGGCGCGCTGTCGGCCGCCCAGTTCCACCCGGAGAAGTCCGCCGACACCGGCGCGGCGCTGCTGCGCAACTGGCTCGGCACGCTGGGCACCGGTGACTGAGCCGGTGCGCCGCCCGGCCGGCCGGCCCGCCGGGGCGTGGCGGCGGGGTGCCCGGTGAGCAAGGAGCGGGCCCGCCGGCGGGCGGAGCGGGAGGCCGCGCAGGCCCGGGAGCGGGCCGTCCGGCAGCGGCGGTCGGATCGCCGGGCCCGGCGGCGGGCGTTGCTGCGCCGGCTGACGCCCAGTTGGCGGCGCGGGCGTACCGGCCGGCTGCCCCGGCACAGCCGGGGTGAACGCGCGGCGATCGTGCTGCTCACCCTGGCGGCGACCATCCTGATCTGGTCGCTCGTGGACGACCTGGCGTTGCGCCTCGCACTGGTCGTGCTGCTGCTGCTCGTACTGCCGGCGATCGTGGTGATCGCCCTGGACCGTCGTACCTGAACCGAGGAGAAGCACGTTGAGCCTGACCCTGTTGCCCGCCGTGGACGTCGCCGACGGCCGGGCCGTCCGGCTGGTGCAGGGCGCCGCCGGCAGCGAGACCAGCTACGGCGACCCGCTGGAGGCCGCGCTGGCCTGGCAGCGTGACGGCGCCGAGTGGATCCACCTGGTCGACCTGGACGCCGCGTTCGGCCGCGGCTCCAACGCTCACCTGCTCGCCGAGGTGGTGCGGCAGTTGGACGTGAAGGTGGAACTGTCCGGCGGCATCCGGGACGACGAGTCGCTGGCCGCAGCGCTGGGCACCGGCGCCGCCCGGGTGAACATCGGCACCGCGGCGCTGGAGGACCCGGTCTGGTGCGACCGGGTGGTCGGCGAGTACGGCGACCGGGTGGCGATCGGGTTGGACGTGCGCGGCCGTACGCTCTCCGCCCGGGGCTGGACCCGCGACGGCGGTGACCTGTACGAGGTGCTGGAGCGGCTGGACAAGGCCGGTGCGGCGCGGTACGTGGTCACCGACATCACCAAGGACGGCACCATGCGCGGACCGAACCTGGACCTGCTGCGCGAGGTGTGCGCCCGCACCGACGCCCCGGTGATCGCCTCCGGCGGCGTCTCCACCCTGGACGACCTGCGGGCGCTGGCCGCTCTGGAGCCGCTCGGCGTGGAGGGCGTCATCGCCGGCAAGGCGCTCTACGCGGGGGCCTTCACGGTCGCCGAGGCGCTGGAAACCCTGGCGGCGGCGTGAGCGAGCGCAGCGAGCGAACCATCGTGAGCCCGGGCGGCGTCGAGGAGAGCGGCGCGACCGTCACCCGACTGGGCTCCGGCGGGCCGTGGGAGGCCGCCTACGGCTACTCCCGGGTGGTCCGCGCCGGTCACCTCGCCTGGACGGCCGGTTGCACATCCACCGTGGACGGAGTGGTGACCCACGTCGGGGACGCCGCCGCGCAGACCGCGCAGGCGCTGCGGATCGGGCTGGCCGCGCTGGCCGAGGTGGGCGCGCAGCCGGCCGACGTGGTGCGGACCCGGATGTACGTCACCGACCGGGCGTACGCCGACGAGGTGGGCCGGGCGCACAACGCGGTGTTCGGCGCGGTCCGCCCGGCCGCCACCATGGTGGTGGTGGCCGGTCTGATCGACCCGGAGCACCTGGTCGAGGTGGAGCTGGAGGCCTACCTCGGCGATCGCTGAGCCGGCCCGGGATCCGGGCCGGACAGGCCCGGCGCGTCCGCCGTACGGTGCTCGACCAGCGCCGTCGGTCGGTGCCAGACTGATCCGGTGAGCGGGGCGGCCGTCGGTCGGGACGTGCTGGTCGACAGTGCCCGGCGGTCGCTGGACGAGGGCCGGCCGGTGCTGGTGGAGGGCCCGGCCGGGATCGGCAAGACGGTCGTGCACCGGGAGGTGCTGGGCGCGGCCGGCCGGGCCGGCTGGCTGGTGCTGGGCTGCGCGCCGACCGAGGCGGAATCGGCGCTGCCGTTCGCGGCGCTGGCCGACCTGCTCGCCCCGCTGGCCGACCGGGTGCCCGGGCTGCCGGCGCCGCAGCGCGCGGCGCTGGCCGGGGTGCTGCTCACCGGCGACGAGCCGGGGCAGCCGATCGACGAGCGGACGGTGGGCGTGGCCACCCGGTCCCTGCTGGAGGCCGCCACCGCCGATCCGGCGGCACCCCGGCTGCTGGTGGCCGTCGACGACGCCCCGTGGCTGGATCCGCCGAGCGAGCGGGCGCTCCGGTTCGCGGTGCGCCGGCTGGTGCCGCGGATCGCCGTGCTGGTCACCGCGCGGGCCGACCGGCCCGGCAGCGACCCGGCTCCGCTCGGGCTCGGCCACGGCGCGACCGGCGCCCGGCTGGACCGGGTCGCGCTCGGGCCACTCGGCGTGGGGGCGCTGCACCACGTGCTGCGGACCGAGACCGGGACGGCGCTGCCCAGGCCGCTGTTGGTGCGGATCGCCGCGGAGGCCGGCGGCAACCCGCTGCTCGCCATCGAGCTGGCCCGGGCGGTGCTCCGGCTGCCGCAGCTGCCGGCACCGGGCGCCGACCTGCCGGCCGCGCCGTCGCTGCGCCAGTTGGTCGCCGACCGGGTCGCCGCGCTCCCACCGGACACCCGGCACGCGGTGCGCCTCGCCGCCCTCTCCGGCGTACCCACGCTGGCCGGGTTGGCCCGCGCCGGGGTGCCGGCGGCGGCCTTCGACGCGGCCGAGGAGGCCGGCCTGGTGGCCGTACGCGGGGACGCGATCGGCTTCGCCCACCCGGTGTACGCGGCGGCGGTCCGCGCCGACGTGCCGCCCGGGGTGCGCGGCCGGTTGCACCGGCTGCTCGCCGACACCACCCTGGACCCGGACGAGCGGGCCCGGCAGCTGGCCGGCTGTGTGACCGGGCCGGACGCGTCGGCGGCGGCGGAGATCGCGGCGGCCGCCGTCCGGCAGCGTGCCCGGGGCGCCCCGGAAACCGCCGCCGGCCTGTACGACAGCGCGGTCCGGCTGACCGCGCCCGGCGCCGCCGCCGAGCGGGCCCGGTGGCTGCTGGCCGCGGCGGAGTGCCGCTTCGACAGCGGCGACTACCCGGCGGCGCGGATGGTCGCCGAGCGCGCGGCCGAGGAGCTGACCGGCCCGGACCGGGCGAAGGCGCTGCTGCTGCGGTCGATCATCGCGTGGTGTTCCGACGAGCCGGTGGAGGCGGCCTGGTCGGCCGGCGAGCGGGCGCTGGCGTCGGCCCCGGCCGGCTCGCCGCTGGCCGGCCGGATCCATGCCCACCTGAGCCTGTTCCGGGACGCCCCGGACGAGGCCCGCCGGCACGCGGAGGCGGCGGTCGCCCTGCTGGCCGACCGTCCGGACGACCGGCCGGTGCACGCCGCGGCGCTGGCGCTGCTCTTCTTCAACGAGGTCCGGGCCGGGCTACCGGCCCGGACCGAGCTGCTGGATCGGTCCCTGGAACTGGAGGAGGAGCCGTCCTGGCTGGCCGGCACGGTCCCGGCGATCTGGTGGCGGTCGGTGGACGAGCACGGGCGGGCCCGCGACCGGCTGCACGGCATGCTGGCCCGGGCGGTCGCCCGCGGTGACGAGCCGTCCCAGCACGAGCTGCTGACCCAGCTGGGCGACACCGAGCTGCTCGCCGGCCGGTGGGCGGACGCCGCCGCGCACATCGCCGCCGCCCGCGAGCTGGGCGAGCAGTACGGCACCGACTCGGCCGCCGAGCACTGGCTGGACGGGATGCTGCTGGCCTACCGGGGACGGCTGACCGAGGCCGACCGGATCGCCGCGGACGGGCTGCGCCGCGCCGCCGAGCTGGACGACGGCTGGCGGCGGCGGATCTACGCCCAGCTGGCCGGATTCGTCGCGCTGACCGCGGGGCGGCTGCCCGAGGCCGCCCGGCACTACGGCGAGCTGGCGGTGACCGTCGACGAGCTGGGCCTGGTCGAGCCGATCTCGCAGCGCTTCGAGCCGGACTGGCTGGAGGCCTGCGTGGGGGCCGGCGACCTGGCCACCGCCGAGGCGGCGCTGGACCGGCTGGCCACCCGGCACCGGCGGCTGCCGCGACCGTGGACCACGCTGGGGTTGGCCCGCAGCCGGGTGCTGCTGGCCGGCGCGCTCGGCCGGGACCCGTCGGACGCGCTGGCCGAACTGGCCGCCGCCCGGGCCGCGGTCCCGGCGGACGTGCTGCCCCTGGATCGGGCCCGCTGCCTGCTGGTGGCCGGGGTCGCGTATCGGCGGCTGCGGCGCCGGCGGGACGCGCGGGAGGCGTTGACCGCCGCCGCCGCCGAGTTCGACGCGCTGGGCGCCGCGGCCCTGGCGGCCCGGGCCCGGGCTGAGGCGGACCGCACCGGCGGCCGCCCGCCGGCGCCCCGCCAGCTGACCGGCACCGAACTGGAGGTGGCCCGGCTCGCCGCCGCCGGGCGGACCAACCGGGTCATCGCCGACACGCTGTTCATCAGCCCGAAGACGGTCGAGGCGAACCTCGCCCGGGTCTACCGCAAGCTGGGCGTCGCCAGCCGGGCCGAGCTGGGCGCGGTGATGGCCCGCGCCGACGTCGAAGGATAGGGAAACACCCGATTACCCCGGCGTCGCGCCGACCTAGCGTCGACGCATGGCCGCTCGACTGTTCGTCCTCGAACGCTACGACCGGGGTCCGGAGGAGCGCGCCGACGAGCCCGTCGGCGGGTTGACCACCGGCACCACCCGGTTGTGGGGCGCGCTGCGGATCCCGGCCGACGACGTGGTGCTGGCACTGGTCGAGGGACCCGACGCGCAGACGGTGGCGGCGGTGGCGGCCGCCGCCGGCTGGCGGGTGGACCGGCTCGGGCCGGCCGAGTGGATCGTCGCGCCGCAGTGCCCGGCACCGGTGGCCGGGGCGGACCCGTCGTGACCGGGCCGCCGGCCCTGGCGAGGGGAGTCCGGCCGTTCATCCATCGAGGAGGGATGTCGAGGTGAAGCAGATTCGTCGTTCTCGGCGGTCCGGGCTGCTGCTGGCCGGGCTGCTCGGCCTGGCCGGGGCGGTCGCCGGTTGCGGCGGCCCGGAGGAGCCGCCGCCGGCGGCCGGCGACGCGGTGCCGCCGGAGGTGGTGGCCACCACCGAGAGCGCGGCCGCCGAGCCGTCCCCCACGGCGGCCGCGGTGGACCCGTGCGCGCTGGTGTCCAGGCAGGAGGCCGAACAGCTCGCCGGCACCCGGCTGGAGGACGCCCAGCCGGTGCGCGAGACCTGCACCTACGTCGGGCCGGTCAGCGGGCCGACCGCCCAGGTCGAGGTGTTCGTCGGGGACGGGGCGAAGAAGTTCCTCGACATCGAGCGGGACCTCGGCCACGAGCTGCGCCCGCTGGCCGGGGTCGGCGACGAGGCGTACGCGAGCCACGAGGCGGTCTTCGTGAACGGCTCGGGGGTCTGGGTGTCGGTACGCCTGGTCCGGCTCAACGACCCGGCGGAGAACCGCGCGCCGCTGGAGAAGGTGGCGCGTACCGTGGCTGGCCGGCTCTGAGCGGGGTGCGGCGGCGATGAGGACGAACCGCTGCGCCGGTGCCCGCCTGCTGGCCGTGGTGGCGGCGCTGGCCGTACTGGCCGCGACCGGGGCGTGCCAGGGTGACCGGCCGTCGGGCGGCGGGCCGACGGATCCGTACCACGCCGACGCCGTCCGGTACGGGCTCGCGCCGCGGCCGCACCCCGAGGTGACGTACCAGCCGGACGTGATCCTGGTCGGCGGCGGTGGCGCCGCGGTGCGGTCGGTGACCGACGACGGGCTGACCTGGCGGATCGACCCGGACGCGGAGCGCGCCGACGACCTGGCTCCGGGCAAGGTCATGTTCCTCACCTCCCGGGCCGTCGGCCGGGTGGTGGACGTCCGCCGCGACGGCGGCGACCTGGCGGTGACCATCGGTCCGGTCGAGTTGACCGAGGTGATCCGGGACGGCGTCTTCCGCACCGCCGAGCCGGTGCCGCTGGACCGCCCGATCGCCTACTCCGCGGGCACGCCGTCCTGGGTGGCCGCCGACCTGCCGCCCGAGCCCACGCCGAGTGGCGGCACCGGCGGCGGGGCGCCGGGTGCGGACATCCCCGGCGGGTCGGGCGCGGAGATCGGCGGCGGGCCGGGCCCGGAGATCGGCGGCGGGCCGGGCCCGGCCGCCGGCGGTGCGGGCGGCGGGGCGCCGGTCGGTCGGACCCGGCTCGTCCCGGTCCGGGCGCCGGCGCCCGCGCCGCGCCCGCCGGCGCCGCCCGCGCGGGTCGGCAACCAGCAGTCGGCGCAGGCCGGCGCCCTGAAGTTGACGACGGAGTGCTGCTCCGACGGGGTCACCGCGCGGTTCGACCACGACGACGGCGAGATCCGGATGACCGGCTCGGTGACCCTGCTGCTGAAGCGGCCGACGGCCACGTTCGACCTGGCCATCTCCGGCGGCACGGTCACCCGGGCGGAGTTCAGCGTCACCGGCGGCGCCGGCCTCCGGGTGGCGGTCAAGGCGGCGACCAGCGTCGGGAACACCCGCAACCTGGCCAAGTCGGTGGTGGTGCCGACGCAGTTCAGCATCCCGATCGGGACCATCCTCGGGGTGCCCTTCTCGGCCACCGTCGACCAGCTTCTGGAGATCAAGACGGCGTTCAGCGCCAAGGACGGCCGGCTGGACGCCGCCGGCGAGTACGCGCTGAACGGCGCGATCGGCTACGGCTACCACCGGCCGTACTGGGGCCCGATCGAGCCGAGCGGCTTCAAGGTCCGCAACAGCCTGACCAACTCGATCACCGGCGTCTCCATCGGGGCGAGTGGGCTGCTCGTCACGTACGACGTGAAGTTCACCGTCGGGATCGGGGCGCTCGGGTTCACCGCCGGGGTGTACGTCGCGCTGCGCGCCTCGGTCGGGGCGAGCCTCGGCTCGGGGGCCGGCCTGATCGTCTGCCGGGGCGCGGGGCTCGGCGTGACCATGCGCTACGGCGTCAGCTACTCGATCCCGAAGGTGGTCGCCGACGTCGTGAACTTCTTCCTCAAGGTGTTCAGGACCAAGCCGATCAGACAGCGGGGCGAGCTCGGTGACGAGGTCGTGGTGCTGAAACGGACCGAGACCGTGCCGCCGGACGTGCCGCTCTGCGTGGTCTGAGCCACGAACAGATTGTGCACAACTTAATTGCGGGCTACTGTCTCCCGGTGGCCGACGATCTGGTGCTGGGCCGGCAGGTGTGCTTCGCGCTCTACGCGGCGTCGCGCGCGCTGACCGACGTCTACCGCCCGATCCTCGACCGGGTCGGGCTGACCTACCCGCAGTACCTGGTGCTGCTGGTGCTGTGGGAACACGACGAGCAGGCGCCCGGCGTCTCCGAGCTCGGCGCGCGCCTGCGGCTGGATTCCGGCACCCTCTCGCCGCTGCTCAAGCGGCTGGAGGGAGCGGGCCTGGTGGTCCGGCGCCGGTCGGCGCGCGACGAGCGGCGGGTCGAGGTGGGCCTGACCGCCGAGGGTCGGGCGTTGCGCGAACGGATGGCGGACGTGCCGCTGCGGGTGGCCCGGGCCACCGGGCTGACCGCCGCGGAGCTGGTCGCCATCCGCGACACCCTCACCCGGGTCACCGAGACCATCCACCGACAGAAGGAGCAGTGACCCCTCATGCAGGTGCTCTACACCGCCTCCGCCCGGGCCACCGGTGACGGCCGGGACGGCCACGTCCAGACCTCCGACGGCACGCTCGACCTCGACCTGGCGGTGCCGAAGGAGATGGGTGGGGCCGGCGGCGCCGGCAACCCCGAGCAGCTCTTCGCCGCCGGCTACGCGGCCTGCTTCCACTCGGCGTTGCGCGTGGTCGCCCGGCGGGCCAAGGCGGACGTGACCGGCTCGGTGGTCGAGGCCGAGGTGGGCATCGGGCCGAACGGCGTGGGTGGCTTCGGGCTGGCCGTGACGCTGGTCGTCGACCTGCCGACGGTCGACCGGGCCACCGCCGAGCAGCTGGCCGCCCAGGCGCACCAGGTCTGCCCCTACTCCAACGCCACCCGGGGCAACATCGAGGTCGCGCTCATCGTGCGGGAGGCCGGGTGACCGCGGTCAACCGGGAGATCCACCTGGCGTCCCGGCCCCAGGGCTGGCCGTCGGCGGAGAACTTCCGGCTGGTCGAGACGGACGTGCCGAAGCCGGGGCCCGGTCAGCTGCTGGTCCGCAACCGGTACCTGTCGGTGGACCCGTACATGCGCGGGCGGATGAACGACGTGAAGTCCTACGTCCCGCCGTTCCAGCTCGACGCGCCGCTGGACGGGGGCGCGGTCGGCGAGGTGGTGGCCGGCGAGGCCGAGGGCTTCGCCCCCGGCGACTGGGTGCTGCACGGGCTCGGCTGGCGGGAGTACGCGCTGGTCGACGCGGGCTCCGCGCGTACCGTCGACCCCGATCTGGCGCCGGTCACCACGTACCTGCACGTGCTCGGGATGACCGGGCTGACCGCGTACGCCGGGCTGCTCGAGGTGGCCGGGATGAAGCCGGGGGAGATCGTCTTCGTCTCCGCCGCGGCCGGCGCGGTGGGCAGCCTGGTCGGGCAGATCGCCAAGCTCAGGGGGGCGGCCCGGGTGATCGGCAGCGCCGGCTCGGCGGCCAAGGTGGAGCGGCTGCGGACGCTCGGCTTCGACGCCGCGTTCGACTACCACGACGGTCCGGTCCGCCAGTCGCTGAAGGCGGCCGCGCCGGAGGGCATCGACGTCTACTTCGACAACGTCGGCGGCGACCACCTGGAGGCGGCCATCTCCGCCATGCGGCCGCATGGCCGGGCCGCGATCTGCGGCATGATCGCGCAGTACAACGACACCGAGCCGCCGGCCGCGCCGCGCAACCTGGCGCTGGTCATCGGCAAGCGGCTGACCCTGCGCGGCTTCCTGGTCGGCGACCACGGCGCGCTGCGCGGGCAGTTCGTCCGGGAGATGTCCGGCTGGCTGCGCGACGGCAGCATCGGCTACGACGAGACGGTCGTCGACGGCATCGAGCGCGCCCCGGAGGCGTTCCTCGGCCTGCTGCGCGGCGAGAACCTCGGCAAGATGCTCGTCCGGGTGTGACCCGGGCCTCCTCGGCGGTGGCCGGCCCGTCCGGGTCGGCCGCCGCCGCACCCGCCTCGGATAGGCTCGCGGCATGACGGTGGCGGTACGGGTGATCCCGTGTCTGGACGTGGACGCCGGGCGGGTGGTCAAGGGGGTCAACTTCCTCGACCTGCGCGACGCCGGTGACCCGGTCGAGCTGGCCGCGGCGTACGACCGGGCCGGCGCGGACGAGCTGACCTTCCTCGACGTCACCGCCTCCTCCAGCGACCGGGGCACCATGCTCGACGTGGTCCGGCGTACCGCCGAGTCGGTGTTCATCCCGCTGACCGTCGGCGGCGGAATCCGCCAGGTCGCCGACGTCGACACCCTGCTGCGGGCCGGCGCCGACAAGGTCGGGGTGAACACCGCGGCGATCGCCCGGCCGGAGCTGATCGCCGAGATCGCCGACCGGTTCGGCCGGCAGGTGCTGGTGCTCTCCCTGGACGTGCGGCGGGCGCCGGCCGGCACCACGCCCAGCGGCTTCGAGGTCACCACCCACGGCGGCCGGCGCGGCACCGGGCTGGACGCGATCGAGTGGGCTCGCCGGGGCGCCGAGCTGGGCGCCGGCGAGATCCTGCTCAACTCGATGGACGCCGACGGCACCAAGGCCGGGTTCGACCTGGACCTCATCGCGCGGGTACGCCGGGCGGTGGACGTCCCGGTGGTGGCCAGTGGCGGCGCCGGCGCGGTGGCGCACTTCCCGCCGGCGGTCGACGCGGGCGCGGACGCGGTGCTCGCCGCGAGCGTCTTCCACTTCGGCGAGCTGACCGTGGCGCAGGTCAAGGAGGCGCTGCGCTCGGCCGGACACCCGGTGCGCTGACGCCCGCGTTTCCCCGATCCCCTGCTCAGTCGGGCAAGGCTCCATCCCCGACAGAACCTTCCTCCACCGGCTATCCACGAAGTTCTGACAGCACCGTTGGCCGCCGTTAGCCTTGGAATTAATTGTCGGAAATGCCGCAATCGTCAGGTGGATTGCCGCACGGCGGCGGCGGAGGGAGCCCCGATGGCGGACGGGAAGAGGAAGGTCGAGGGTGAGGACCGCACCTTCGATGTCGATGGTGAGCGGATCCGCGCCGGTGATCTCGGCGGGGAGAAGGCCAAGCGGTTACAGGCCGAACTGACTGACAAGAAGCTGCAGGAGGAGTTGCGCCGTGGGCACGAGCACGGGCTCGTGCCGGCCGACTCGATCGAGGAGAAACACCTGGCGAGCACCTTCGCCCGGGGTGAACTGCCGCACTTCGCGGGCATCAACACCTTCCTCAAGACGCCGTACCTGGAGAACATCCACGAGGTCGGCCAGCATGAGGTGGCCGTCGTCGGCTGCCCGTTGGATACCGGCACCACCTACCGGCCGGGTCCGCGCTTCGGGCCCGAGGGCATGCGGCGGATCTCCGGCCTGTACACCCCCTACTACTACGAGCAGGGCATCGACCTGCGCGAACAGTTGGACATGGTCGATGTCGGCGACATCTTCATCACGCCGGGCAACATCGAGAAGGCGTTCGACCAGATCACCAAGGCAGTGGAGTTCGTCCGGGGCCAGGGCACGTTCCCGGTGATCCTCGGCGGCGACCACTCGATCGGCTTCCCGACCTCGCGCGGGGTGATGAACGCGGTCGGCCAGAAGATCGGCGTGATCCACTTCGACCGGCACATCGACACCCAGCGCAAGGACCTCGATGAGCGGATGCACACGACGCCGTTCTACTGGAGCGCCCACGAGAAGCATTTCGACATGGGCAACCTGGTGCAGATCGGCATCGGCGGGTGGCAGGTGCCGCGCCCCGGCGTCACGGAGGGCGCACACGGTGGCTCACTGGTGCTGACCGTGGAGGACATCGAACGCCTGGGCATCGACAAGGCCGCCGAGATCGCCCTCGAGGTGGCCTGGAGCGGCGGGGCACAGGGGGTCTACCTGTCCTTCGACATCGACTCCATCGACCCCGGATTCGCCCCCGGAACCGGCTGGCCGGAGCCGGGTGGACTCTACCCGCGGGAGGCGCTGAAGCTGGTGCGGAGGTTCGCCGCCGAAGGGCTGCTCGGGATGGAGATTGTCGAGGTGTCGCCGCCGTACGACACCTCGGACATCACCGCGCTGATGGGTGTGCGGCTGATCTGCGAGACCCTCGCGGCGATGGTCAGCGCCGGCAAGCTCGGCCGTACCCGGCAGGGCGAGCCGCAGACCGACAAGGCCAGGCAGGCCGATGCGATGACCCCGGCCGCTTCGAGCGCCGCGGCCTCCGGCGGCGGCTGACCGGCGGTACCAGGGTGCTACCGCGGCCACCGGCCGCGGTAGCACCCTGACCGAGAGGAGAGCCGATGTTCGGCGCCATCATCGCGGCACTGGGCATGACGGCCGACGGCCTGGCCGAGGGGCTCTACGCCGTCCGGCACCGGTTCAGCGCCCGCGTGGCCAGCGTCGCCTTCGCGATCGGCGCCGCCCTCGGCTGGTTCTACCAGGTGGTCACGCCCATCACCTTCACGGTGGAGAGCATCACGGTCGCCGCGCAGTCGGTGAAGAAGCCGCCGCAGATCTTCTACGTGGTCGCGCTGTCCGCCGTCCCCAGCGTCGCGCTCGGGTTGCTCGGGCTGTACTCATCCTTCGTCAGCTGGCTGGATCCGGCCGTGGTCGCCGGCGTGATCGTCGGTGTGGGGGTCATCCTGACCCGGGTCGGGGTCGGTTATCTGCGGGAGCGCCCTGCCGTGGCGGTCCCGGCGGTGGTCGCGGGCCTGCTGGTCTACGCGCTGACCGAGAACCTCGTCCTGGTCATCCTCGCCAGCATGATTCTCGGGACGGTGGCCCGATACGTGCTGCCGCAGCGGTTCCAGCCGGGAGCCAAGGAGGAGGAGGTGGGTGCCGGCGAGGAGGAGGAAGAGGAGGCGGAAGAGGAGGAGGAACTGAAGGAGGAGAAGGAGCTCGGTGGCGGCGAGGAGAAGAACGCGAACGCAAAGGGGCACGGCCGGTTCGGACCGCGCATCCGCCCGATCCGGCTCCGGTGGCGGGAGATGTTCGCACCGGCGGTGCTGGTGGGCGCGTTCTCGCTGTTCGCGTTGCGGACCGGGTCGGTCGTCTCCTACGACCGGGTGAACAGCGAACTCGCCGGTAAGGGTCCCGAACTCGACGGGATGACCGTGATCGCCGGAGTGGCGAGCCTGGCCAGCGGACTGCTCGGCGGGCCGCCGATCGAAACCACCCCGGCGCCGATGGCGGCCACGGCCCAGCCGGTGTTCTCCACAGTCCTGTTCATGGCGCTGATGGCAGTCGTCACATTCGTCGGGCTGGTCGGCCGGCTCGGCCGCTACATCCCGCTTCAGGCGATTGCCGGGTTCCTCGTGGTGCTCGGCGTGCCGGTCATCCTGCCGGAGAATCTCCCCTCCGTCGCGGAGGCGCCGTTGGCCGGCGGTGTCGCGCTCATCGTCACCGCGCTCAGCAACCCGTTCTACGGTCTGCTCGCCGGGCAGGGGGTCGCCCTGTTCTGGCCCGCCTGATCAGGCGAGTGGCCACTGCCGGCCAGCTTGATCGTCAACCCCGAAAGGTGCTGTGGGGACCCGACCGACCCGCACCACCGCGGCGTCTGTCACCCGCCCCGCGTCCGCCGGTTTCGGCACCTCCGCGCGGAGGCCACCTGCCCGGCCGGTGCACCCGAACCCTTCCGGCCAGGATCAGAACGGCCACCCGGCCGCCGCAACACCCAGCCCATCCCGCGCTACGACGTCCGCACCGCCACCGTCACCAACGCCAACACCGGCCGCAGAGAAGACGAAGCCCGTCAATCCCCTGGGTCGGGCGTCAGTCATGGTGGGCGCGGTTCTCCGGGGAGCGGCGTGGCGCCGGGATCGAGCGGACCAGGTATTCCTGTACGGCGGCGGCGTGGTCGGCCTCGTCCAGGTGCCAGTCCGCGCTGACCGGCGGCTGCCGGCGGCTGAGCACCCCCTGCACGGTGTCCACCGTGGTGGCCAGCCCGGCGCTCGGCCGGGTGCGCCACAGCCGCTCACCGTCGGGGGTGATCCGGAACCAGCCGTCGGCCACGTCGACCAGGCCGGCGCCGACCAGCCGGCGGACCGCCTCCTCGACCTCGTGCCGTTCGGGGATGGCCTGGTTGAGGTGGTCGGCGGTGGAGATCACGTCGGCCAGCCGGACCCCTTCCGGTCGGCGGCTGGACGGCGACCGGCGGTGCCGTCCGGCGCCACTCGCGATCACCAACGAGACGAAGATCCAGGCGTCGCTCCAGCGCCATCCGCTCTCCCCCATGCGCAGATTCTGCCGGGCACCGCGGCCAAAAGGGAACACCCGCCCCGCCGCCCGCACGTTGCGCGATCACTCGGGTACGCGGGTCAGCCGGCGGCCACCGGCGCGGCCCGGCCCGGGGCCGGCACCGGCTCGGCGACGGTGAACCGCGCCAGGAACAGTTGGGTCAGCGGCCCGATGGCGAGCGCGTACGCCACCGTGCCGACGCCGACGGTGCCGCCGAGCAGCCAGCCCACCGCCAGCACGGCCACCTCGATGCCGGTGCGGACCACCCGGATCGACCAGCCGGGCCGGCGGGCGACCAGGCCGGTCATCAGCCCGTCGCGGGGGCCGGGGCCGAGCCGGGCGCCGATGTAGAGGCCGGTGGCGGCGCCGTTGCCCACGATGCCGGCGACCAGCAGACCGATCCGGACGGCGAGCGGCCCGCCGGCCGGCAGCACCGCCAGTGCGGCGTCCACCACCAGCCCGATGACCACCACGTTGCTCACCGTGCCGAGGCCGGGGCGCTGCCGCAGCGGGATCCAGAGCAGCAGGACCAGCGCGCCGACCGCGATGGTCACGGTGCCGAAGGACAACCCGGTGCCGCGGGCGAGCCCCTGGTGGAAGACGTCCCAAGGGTTCAGGCCCAGCCCCGATCGGATCATCAGGGCCATGCTCACCCCGTACAGGACGAGACCCGCGTAGAGCTGGGTCAGCCGCCGGACGGGGCGGTACCGGAGATTGCCAATCGCTGCCATGCATGCCACCCTAGGGGCCAATCCGGAGCACGGTAGAGAGCCAATATTCGAGGAGTGGCATGACGAGCCAGGTGCGAGGGGTCCAATTGGCCCGGCTGCTCGGCCAGTGGCACGCCCTCCCGGGCCGCCGGCGCAGCCCCGACTACGCCGCCCTGGCCGGCGCGGTACGCGGCCTGCTGGCCGACGGCCGGCTCCCGCTGGGCGTCCGCCTGCCCGCCGAGCGGGAGCTGGCCCAGGCGCTGCGGATCAGCCGCACCACCGTCAGCGCCGCCTACCGGGAACTGCGCGAGAGCGGCCACCTGGCCAGCCGCCGGGGCGCCGGCAGCTGGACCATGCTGCCCGGCACCCACCGGGTGGCCAGCACCGGACTGTGGACCCCACAGGACGACCACGACATGATCGACCTGGGCGTGGCGGCGCTGGCCGCCCCGCCCGAGCTGGTGCCGGCCGCCCGGGCGGCCGCCGAGGACCTGCCCCGCTACCTGGGTGGCGCCGGCTACCACCCGACCGGCATCGTCGAACTGCGCGAGGCGGTGGCGCAGGCGTACACCGAGCGGGGGCTGCCCACCTCGGCCGACCAGATCATGGTCACCAACGGCACCCAGCACGCCCTGGACCTGGTGCTCCGGCTGGCGCTCGCGCCCGGCGCCGGGGTGCTGGTGGAGTCGCCGAGCTACCCGAACGCGCTGGCGGCGCTGGCCGCGCGCCGGGCCCGGATCACCACCCACGGGCTGGCCGCCGACACCGGCTGGGACGCCGACCTGCTGCTCGGCAGCCTGCGGCAGGTCCGCCCGAAGCTGGCCTACCTGATCCCGGACTTCCAGAACCCCACCGGCCACCTGATGCCCGCCGAGCTGCGCGAGCGGCTGGTCGCCACCGCGCACGCGGTCGGCACCGACCTGGTCATCGACGAATCCTTCGTGGACCTGCCGCTGGACGGCACGGTCGTGCCCCCGCCGGCCGCCGTGTTCGACCGGCACTCGCGGGTGGTCACCATCGGCGGGCTGAGCAAGCCGTTCTGGGGCGGCCTGCGGATCGGCTGGGTGCGCGCGTCCGCGCCGCAGGTGCAGCGGCTGGCCGCGACCCGGGTCGGGGTGGACATGGCCAGCCCGGTGCTGGACCAGCTGGTCGCGGTGCACCTGCTGGCCGACGCGCCGGCCATCGTCGCGTCCCGCCGGGCCCAGCTCGCCGCCCAGCGGGACGCCCTGCTCGGCGCGCTGGCCCAGCGGCTGCCCGACTGGCGGGTGACCGTGCCGCGCGGCGGCGTCACCCTCTGGGCCGAGCTGGACGGGCCGATCTCCAGCGCCCTCGCCCGGGCCGCCGAGGAGGTCGGCGTACGGCTTGCCCCCGGGCCCCGGTTCGGGCTGGACGGGACGCTCGAGCGCTTCCTGCGGCTGCCGTTCACGCTGCCCGCCGCCGACCTGGTCGAGGCGGTCGGCCGGATCGCCGCGGTCCGGTACGACCTGGACCGCGGCGGCCGGCCCCGGTGGCGGGAGCCCGCCGTCATCGCCTGAGCCGGCGGGGGCGGAACGACGGACCGTCGGCCGGACCGCCGGCGCCACCCGAAGGGTGGAGGTTCGTCCGGCGTGACCGGGAACCGGCCGTTCGCCCGGTACGGGCTGCCAGACTGCGCTGGTGGGACGCGCGGACGGGGGCCGGCGGGGCAGCGGGGTCCAGCGGAGCGCGCCGGGCTCCCGGGCGACCCGGCTGGAACTCTTCTACGACCTGGTCTTCGTCTTCGCCTTCCTGAACGTCACCACCGCCGCGGCCGGCAACCCGACGGTCCGCGGCGTGATCCAGGCGTTGGTGGTGCTCGCCCTGCTCTGGTGGTGCTGGACCGGCTTCGCGGCGCTGGGCAACGTGGTCCGCACCGACCAGGGGGTGGTGCCGCTGGTCGGCTTCGTCACCATGGCCGCCGCCTTCGTGCTGGCGCTCACCCTGCCGAAGGCGTTCGTCGACCGGCCGGGCGGGCTGTCCGGCCCGCTGGTCTTCGCCACCTGCTACCTCCTGGTCCGGGCCAGCCAAGTGTCGATCTTCCTGTGGGTCGGCCGCCACAACCGCGACCTGCACCAGCGGTGGGTGCTGACGGCCCTGCCGGTGCTGCTGGCCACCTCGTTCATCGTCGCCGCCGCGCTGCTGCCGCAGCGCCTCTTCGACGGATGGGCCGAAGGGCTCGCCCGGCTGCTGTTGTGGATCGCCGCCATCGCCGTCGAGTACGGCGTCGGGCTGGCCCTGCGCGGCACCGGGTGGACGATCCTCTCCGCCGGGCACTGGGCGGAACGGCACGCCCAGATCATCCTGGTGGCCCTGGGCGAGACCATCATCGCGCTCGGGCTCGGGCCTAGCGGCACCTCCAGCCTGCCGCTGACCTGGCCGGTGCTCATCGGGGCGGTGCTCGGCATCGCGGTGGTCGCGGCGCTGTGGTGGGCGTACTTCGACACCCTCGCGTTCGCCATGGAGCAGGCGTTGCACCGCACCCGGGACCGGCTCGC
Organism: Micromonospora sp. CNZ280; assembly: GCF_011759515.1. Taxonomy (NCBI): domain Bacteria; kingdom Bacillati; phylum Actinomycetota; class Actinomycetes; order Micromonosporales; family Micromonosporaceae; genus Micromonospora; species Micromonospora sp. CNZ280. The sequence continues at coordinate 121,418 of NZ_JAAOYP010000001.1, read as the reverse complement.
CCGCGCCGTGCTGGCCCGGGACGTCTACACCTACCTGCACCTGCCCGTCGTCGCGGGTGTCATCCTCTTCGCGCTCGGGCTCAAGGGGCTGATCTACGAGGGGGCCGATCCCGAGACGCCGGCCTGGGGGGTCACGCTGCCCAGCCTCGACCTGCTGGCGCTCTACGGCGGGGTATCGGTCTACCTGCTCGCGATGATCGTGCTCGGCGGCCGGATGCTCGGCGCGGCGCGTTGGCCGACGGTCGGCGGGGTGCTGGTGCTGCTCCTGCTGGTGCCGGTGGCCGGGCAGCTGCCCGAGCTGGTCGCGCTGGCCCTGCTGGCCGTCGCCACGGTGGCGGTGGTGGGGGTGCAGACGGTGGTCGACGCGCCCCGCCGGTGGCGGGTTCGCCAGGTGGCGCTGGAGGAGCAGCTCGCCGCCGAGGAGGAGCAGACCAGGTGGCGGGGGCACCACCTGTGAGCCGGCCGTTCCGGTCGCCAGGGCGGCCTCTGCGTCGCGGTGAGCCGCTCGGCCCTACACGCGGCCGGCGCAGCGGTCGGTGACCAGGCGAACGGTTCATCGCGCCAGGCCGCCGGAACGTAACGGCCTGTTCGCTCGACGTCGGCGCATCGCTGTGCACGTCCACGACGGATGGGTTCAGCGGGTGGTGGCGTGCAGGTCGAACAGAGGGAACAGGTCGGGATCCGGGAAGCCGGTGATGGTCGCCACCTGCTCTCCGATGATCGTCAACACCATGATCCCGTAGCCGCGGCACTCCCACTCGCCGTTGTCAGGAAGGTAGGCCGCAAGAGCGGGGTGTCCGTTGGCCCGGGTGACGACCAGCCGGACGCGGTCGAGTCGCCCGTTCGCCGGTACGGTGGCGAAGAACCTGGCGACCGCGTCGCGGCCGACGATCCGGATCGCCTGGGGTGGCATGGTCAACGCGATGTCGTCGCGCAGCACCGCCGCGAGGGCGGGGATGTCGCGGGCGTGCCAGGCGCGCAGAAACTCGTCCAGCACCCGCTGCTCATGCCTGCTCAGGCGGCCCGGGTGAGGGTCGGGCGTAGGTGCGACGGCGAGCGTGGCGCGGGCGCGCTGCAACGCGCTGTTCACCCCGGCCACGGTGGTGTCGAGCAGGTCGGCGACCTCACGCGCCGGCCAGTCCAACACCTCACGCAGGATCAGCACCGCCCGCTGGGTGGCGGGCAGCAGCTGCAAGGCGGCTATGAACGCCAGCGCCACACTTTCCCGCCGCTCGACGACCGCGGCCGGGTCGGCGTCGTCATCGGTCAACTGGCCGAGCAGCACGTCCGGGTAGGGCTGCAACCAGGCGACCTCGCCCGTAGAGGCGAGCGGCTCCCGGCCGCGCCGGTTGATCAGCTTAAGGCAGGTGGTGGTGGCGATCCGGTACAGCCAGTGCCGCAGCGGGCCGGTGCCCTGGTAGCCGGCAAGCCCGCGCCAGGCCCGCATGGTCGCCTCCTGCACCGCCTCCTCCGCGTCGGCATACGAGCCCAGCATCCGGTAGCAGTGCACGTGCAATGCGCGCAGGTGGGGAGCCACCAGGGCCCGGAACGCGTCATCGTCACCGGCGCGGGCGGCAGCCAACACCCGGCCGAGGTCAAGGTCGCCAACCTCGGCTGCGAGCTTGCGTGTGGTGCCCACCGGTACACCGTAGCGGCCTCGGTATGACACCACCGATGAGTTCACCTCCGGCACGGGATCAGAAACAGATGAGGGGCCGACCGGCTCTTCGCACGCAGCGCACGGCAGGAGGGTAATCGCTGATGGGTGCACCGTTCGTGTGGTTCGACCTCACCACCACCAGCGGAGACAGCGACAGCGTCCGGGCCTTCTACACGCAGCTGTTCGGCTGGACGATCAGCCCCGGCATGGGCGGCTACCAGGGCTGGATGACCGACGGCGAGCAACCCTGGGCCGGCATCGCCCCGACCGAGGCACCCACCGCCGGCCGCTGGATCCCCTACATCATGGTCGACGACCTCGACGCCGCGGCCGAGCACGCCACCGCGCTCGGCGGCAGCGTTGTCCAGAACAAGACCGTCGGACCGGCCGGCACCGCGGTCATGGTCGCCGACCCGTCCGGAGCGGTCGTCGCCCTGTTCACCCCGGCCGCTGGATGAACGGCCCGCCGCCGACCCTGCTGGTGTCCGCGACCCACGGGCACGGCCGGCGGCCAACGGACGAGGACCACCATGACGACGCTCAGGGAGACGACGCCACGATGACCGCTGAAGACCTCTTCTGGGACCTGGTCGAGCCGATGTACGCCGACCCGGCCGTGCAACGCTCGACCATGATGGGCCTGCCCTGCGTCCGCCTCGACGGCCGGTTCTTCGCCTCACTCGACCGGCACACCGCGGCGCTGCTGGTGAAACTGCCCCGAGAACGCGTCGGCCAGCTCGTCGCCGAGGGTATCGGCGAGCCGTTCGCCCCGGCCGGGCGGGTGTTCCGGGAGTGGGTCGCCATCCACAAACCCGACCGCGGACGCTGGCAACGCCTGCTCACCGAAGCCCGCGCCCACGCGGCCGGCACCACGGCACCGGCGGCCGGCACCGCCAGACCGACCGACCAGCCAGCCTTCCGCGGCTTCAGCCCCGCCGGCCTGGCGTTCCTGGCGGGGCTGGCCCGCGACAACAACAAGCAGTACTTCGACGCCCACCGCCGCACCTTCCAGAGCCAGCTGCTCGAACCGTCCAAAGCCTTCGTGGTCGTGCTCGGCGCCGCACTCCAGCAGCGGGTCTGCGCCCGGCTGCGCGCTGATCCCCGCATCGGTGGCAGCCTGTTCCGCATCGCCAACGACCTGCGCTTCGGCAAAGACAAGCCGCCCTACAAGGCACATCTCGACTTCGCATTCTGGGAAGGTGACGTCGGGCCGCGGCGCGATCCCGCACTCATCCTGCGGATCACGCCCACCGAGATCCACCTCGGCGCCGGCGTGTTCGCCCTCACCGGCACCGCACTCGACCGCTACCGGACCGCCCTGCGCGACCCGGCACGCGCCGCCGAACTCGACACGGCCGTCGCCGCACTCGTGGACACAGGCGCCCAGCTGAGCGAACCGACCCGCGTTCGCCCACCGGCCGGCTTCACCGCAGCCGACCCGGCCGCTCGATTCGCCGTACGCGACGGCTTCCACGTCACCCAACGGCTCCCGCACCCGGCGACCATCGCTACCGCGGAAATCGTCGGCTGGTGCGCCGACCGGCTCGCGCCCTACGCGCCGATCCACCGATGGCTGGCCGCCAACACGCGAGACCCGAGCTGAACCCCGGTGTCCACTGTGCTGCAACAAACTGCGGCTGATGAGCTACCCGTTCGTGCTCGGGGCCGGCGGGCGCTGAAGGAAGCGGTCCCGCGCCCGACCGGGGGGAGTCGGGCGCGGGACCGCCGCTCGCTCAGATCTCGGCGAGGGTGCCGGCGTACATCTTCTCGATCTCGGTGGCGAAGTTGGTCTCCACGCCCCGGCGCTTGATCTTCAGCGACGGGGTGATCTCGCCGTCCTCGATGGTCAGGTCGCGCGGCAGGATGGTGACCTTCTTGATCGTCTCCCAGCGGTTGAGCTTGCCGTTGAGCTGGGCGACGTACTCCTCGACCATGGCCTGCGCCTCCGGCGAGGCGACGATCTCGGCGTAGCTGCGGCCCTCCAGCGGGGTGCCGGCGGCCCAGCCCTTGATCGCGTCCGGGTCGAGGGTGACCAGCATGGTGCAGTAGTTGCGCGCCTGGCCGATCACCACCGCCTGCGAGGTGTACGGGCAGGTGGCCTTGAACATGCCCTCGATGTGCGACGGCGCGATGTACTTGCCGCCGGACGTCTTGACCAGGTCCTTCTTCCGGTCGGTGATCTTCAGGTAGCCGTCGGCGTCCAGCGTGCCGATGTCACCGGTGCGGAAGAAGCCGTCCTCGGTGAACGCGGCGGCGGTCTCCTCGGGCAGGTTGTGGTAGCCGCGCATCACCGGCCGGCCGCGGACCAGGATCTCGCCGTCGGTGTCGATCCGGCACTCCAGGTCGCCCATCGCCTTGCCGACGGTGCCGATGCGCAGGCCCTCCGGCGGGTTGACGAAGTTGCCGGCGCTGGTCTCGGTCAGGCCGTAGCCCTCGGAGATCGGCAGGTTCGCCGCGGCGAAGAAGGTGGCGATGTCCGGGCTGAGCGGCGCGGCGCCGGAGACGAGCACCCGGATCCGGCCGCCGAGCCGGGCCTGGAGCTTGCTGAACACCAGCTTCTCGGCGATCGCGTAGCGCAGCTTCAACCCGGCGGGCACCGGCTTGCCGGCCTGTTCGAGGGCGACCTTCTCCTTGCCCACCCGGACGCCCCAGGCGAAGATCTTCGCCTTCGCGCCGCCGGCGTCCTGCGCCGTGGTGACCGCCCGGTTGTAGACCTTCTCGAAGACCCGCGGCGCGCCGCACATCAGCGTCGGCTTGACCACGGCCAGCAGGTCGACCAGCTTGTCCACCCGGCCGTCGACGTACGTCGGCAGGCCCACGTGGATGGCGCCGCAGAGCAGGGTCTTGCCGAACGAGTGGGACAGCGGCAGCCAGAGGTACTGCAGGTCGTCGTCGCGGAGCAGCCCGAGCTCGGCCTGCGCGACGCCCTCCCAGCACCAGCCGCCGTGCAGCAGCTCGACGCCCTTGGGCCGGCCGGTCGTGCCGGAGGTGTAGATCAGCGTGGCCAGGTGGTCGGGGCCGAGCCCGGCGACGATGTTCTCGATCAGCTCCGGCTCGGCGGCGAGCCGGGCCGCGCCCCGCTCCTCCAACTGGGCCAGGGTGAGCTGGGGCGCCGCGGCGGACTGGTCCGGCTCGCCGTCGAAGAGCACCACGTGGGTCAGCGCCGGCAGCTGCGCTCCGGCGATCTTCGCGGCCTGGGCCGGGTTCTCGGCGAACAGCACCCGGGAACCGGAGTCGGCGATGATGTACGTCGCGTCCTCGGGTTCGGTGGTCGGGTAGACGGTGGTGGTGGCGCCACCGGCGCACATGATGCCCAGGTCGGCGAGCACCCACTCGATCCGGGTGTTGGCCAGGATGGCCACCGGGTGCTCCTGGCCGACGCCGAGGTCGTGCAGACCGGCCGCGATCGCCTTGGCACGGGTGGCCACCTGCGCCCAGCTCAGCCAGACCGGGCCGGAGTCGTCCGGGGACGGATGGGCGAAGGCGTCACGGTCGGGGGTGGCCGCGACGCGCTTGAGGAACATTTCCGGGATGGAACGGTACGGTACATCGAGAGCCATCGCTGTAGCCGCCTTCGGGGGTGGAGGCGTGACGGTCGTCACGTCGGTGTTCGTTACCGAAGAGTATTGCCTGCCTCGTGGCGTCGGCTAGCCCCCCGACCGTCGGTCGGCCGTATCCCGCGTGGTGGGACGCGGATTCAGGCGTACCGGGCGGCCACCAGTGACCAGTCGTAGGTGGCCCGGATCCAGTTACGCCGCGCGACCAGCGCCGGGCGCAATTCGGCGTCGGCCTCGGGCAGCAGCGCCGCCTCCGCGGCCAGGTAGGCGGCGAGCGCGCCGTTGAACCGGTCGGCGGCCGCCCGCAGCGCGGTCTCCTCGTCACCGCCGGTCGCCCGGGCGATCACGGTGACCAGGTTGTGCCCGTCCGGCGCGGACCGCTGCTCCTTGCCGTACGAGAAGACGTCGTTGCACCAGCAGACCAGGTCCATGGCGAGCAGGTCCAGCGCGAGCAGCGCGGGCTCGGCCCGCCGGGCCGCCGCCGGGTGCCCGCCGAGGGCCAGTTCGGTGAGGGTGAGGCTGGGGCCGACCGCGCCGGTGTGCCGGCGCATCTGCACGTACTCCGCCAACTGCGGGACCCGCTCCTGCTCCCGGTTCGCCGCCTCCCAGAGCAACGCCAGCAGGTAGTCGCGGACCTGAGCGGCGAAGCGCAGCAGCATCGCCGGCGGCCCGGCCGCCCGGATCCGCCGGCACAGGTCGTCCAGCGCGTCGCCGAGCGGGCCGGCGGCGGTCGGCACCGGAGCGGCCGGGTCGCCGTGCCGGTCCAGCACGTCGAGCAGCGCGGCCACCGTGGGCGCGAGCCGGGTCGGCGCCTCGCCCAGGCCGTCCTCGTCGCAGGCGTCGTCCACCACGAACAGCCAGGCGACCAGGTCGGAGAGCAGGCGCAGCCGCTCGACCGGACCGCTCGGGCAGGCCCGGCCGGCGAGTCCGGCGACGTCGGCCCGGCGCAGCCGCTGCCCGCTGTCGATCAGACCGAAACCGCGTGCCCACTCGATGCTCTGCCGAGCCACCTGGTCCGTGCTGTCATGGCGCCCGGCGGGAAAGGGGGGTTCCCGCAGCGCCGAGACCGCGAAGGTCCGCATGCCGCCCCCTGTCGCGCCGTCCCCCACGGGACGACGCGGCACAGCCTACGGGAGCAGGAATCGGCGCCCATCGTTCGGGTGGCCGGGGTTTCAGGTCTCCGTGTGACCGATTGCGAACACCAGGTCACAAACCCAGGTGGGCGGCGCGCAGCCGCTCGGCCAGCTCCGCCGCCCCGTCGATCTGCACCCGGGCGACCCGCTGCCGGCCGGTGAGGAACAGTGCCAGCTCGCCCGGCGCGCCCACCATCCGCACCGGCTCGCCGCCGCGGCCCACACTCAGCTCGCCGTGCCCGGGCGCCTGGACGAAGAGGTCGGCCGGGAACCGGCGCAGCGCCAGCCGGGCCAGCGGCGAGCAGCGCCGCCACAGCGCGGCGGAGAGGCCGGCCGGCAGGTCACGCGGCTGCCATCGCTCCCCGGCCCGGCGGACGTCCTCGTGGTGGATGAAGAACTCCAGGGTGTTGGCCAGCTCGTCGGTCACCGGGTTGCTCACCGGGCTCCACACCGGTGGGCGGCGCACCTGGCCGACCAGCTGCGTCCAGGGTCGGGCGGCGATCCGCCGGCGGACCCGTTCGGCGTACCCGCGCAGCGGCGCGAGCACGATCCCGCCGGCGGCGTCCGGCCGGCGCTCCCGCACCACCAGGTGCGCGGCCAGGTCGCGGGTGGTCCACCCGGTGTTGACCGTCGGTGCGTCCGGTCCCAGCGTCAACATCAGGTCGGCGAGCGCCTCGCGCTCCGATCGGGCGTACCGAGACATGGATCGATCCTAGGCGGAACCCGGGCGGGCCGCGCCGTGCCGGCGGCGGGGTCGCGGTGTGCGGGCGGCGGCGACCGCGGGGCGCGTGACGCCGGCCATACCGGTACGGGTCGGCGGAGCTCGCCCCGACCGGTAAGGATGAGGGAGATAATTGCGGCTTACGGCGGGGGAGAGCGTGGCGAGCAGGACAAGTCGGGACGTGCTCGGTCGAGGGCTGGCCGTCCTCGGTCGGGCGATCCGGGAGCAGCCGCGCATCTTCGCGGTCGCGGTCGCCGGCAGCGTGCTGTTCGGCAGCATGGTGATCGCCAGCGCGTACGTCGTCGGCACGGTGGTCGGCGACGTGGTGGTGCCGGCGATCGCGCGCGGTTCGGTGGGGGTGGGCACGCTCGCGCTCGCCGCCACGGCACTGCTCGGGATCAGCGTGCTGCGGGTGGCCGGCATCGTCGGCCGCCGGCTCGGCGCCGGCTACATGCAGTACCGCCTCCAGGCCGCGTACCGCCGCCGGGTCACCCGGCGCTACCTGGAGCTGCCGCTGTCCTGGCACCACCGCAACGCCACCGGCACGCTGCTGTCCAACGCGAACTCGGACGTGGAGGCCGCCTGGTACCCGATCGCGCCGCTGCCGTTCGCGGTCGGCACGCTGGTGATGCTGGTCGGCGCGGTGGCCTCGCTCTTCGCCACCGACTGGGCGCTGGCCCTGGTCGGGCTGGCCGTCTTCCCGGCGCTGTTCACGCTCAACGTGGTCTACTCCCGCCGGATGGCGCCGCGGCAGGCGCGGGCGCAGCGGCTGCGGGCCGAGGTGAGCGGCATCGCCCACGAGAGCTTCGACGGCGCCCTGGTGGTCAAGACGATGGGCCGGGAGGCCCAGGAGACCCGCCGGTTCGCCGATCGGGCCGGCGAGCTGCGCGACGCGCTGGTCTCGGTGGGCCGGCTGCGCGGCGTCTTCGACCCGATGCTGGAGACGCTGCCCAGCCTCGGCACGCTCGCCGTGCTGGTGGTCGGCACGTTCCGGCTGCGCCAGGGCGCGATCAGCGTCGCCGAGCTGGTCAGTGTGGCCTTCCTGTTCACTGTGCTGGCGTTCCCGGTGCGGGCGATCGGCTGGGTGCTGGCCGAGCTGCCGCGCAGCGTCGCCGGCTGGGACCGGGTGCGCCGGGTGCTCGACGCCACCGGCGAGATGCCGTACGGGGACACCGTGCTCGACCCGGCCGACCCCCGGCCCGCCACGCTCACCTTCACCGACGTCTGCTTCGGCTACGAGCCGGCCGAGGCGCACCTGCCCGGCACCGAGGTGCTCGGCGAGGTCTCCTTCACCGTCCCGGCCGGGAAGACCGTCGCCCTGGTCGGGCCGACCGGCGCCGGCAAGTCGACGATCGCGTCGCTGGCCGTCCGGCTGGTCGACCCGCGCTCCGGCACGGTCGCCCTGGACGGGGTGGACGTCCGCCGGCTGACCGCCGCCTCGCTGGCCGGCACCGCCGCCCTGGTGGCCCAGGTGCCGTTCATCTTCGACGACACCGTCCGGGCCAACATCACCCTGGACCGGCCGGGCATCGGCGACGACGACGTCTGGGCGGCGCTGCGGCTGGCCGAGGCGGACGGGTTCGTCGCGGCGCTGCCCGAGGGGCTGGACACCCGGGTCGGCGAGCGCGGCACCTCGCTCTCCGGCGGGCAGCGGCAGCGGCTCACCCTGGCCCGCGCGCTGGCCGGCCGGCCCCGTCTGCTGGTGCTCGACGACGCGACCAGCGCGGTCGACCCCCGGGTGGAGGCGGCCATCCTGGCCGGGCTGCGCTCGCCGGCGGCGGACGCCTCGGCGCCGGCCGCGTCGATCCTGGTGGTCGCCTACCGCCGGGCCACCATCGCGCTGGCCGACGAGGTGATCTACCTGGAGCAGGGGCGGGTGGTGGCCCGGGGCACCCACACCGAGCTGCTCGCCACCGTGCCCGGCTACGCCGATCTGGTCACCGCCTACGAGCAGGCGGAGGTCGACCGCGCGCAGGAACGGCCGTACGACGACGAGGTCACGCCGCCGCTGACCTCGGGCCTGGAGATCGAGGTGGACCGGTGAGCGCGAGGAGTGCAGCGGAGCGGAGCCCCGCAGTCGCGAACGAGAGGCAGGCCCGGTGAGCGCGAGGAGTGCAGCGGAGCGGAGCCCCGCAGTCGCGAACGAGAGGCAGGCCCGGTGAGTGTTACGGCGTCCGAGCAGCGGGCCGAGGCGACCGTGCAGCCCGAGCCGACCGAGACGACGTGGCGGACGCTGCGGCGCGGGCTGGCGCTCTCGCCGGAGCTGCGGGTCGGCCTGGCCGGCACGCTGGCTCTGGCCCTGGTCTACATGGTGGGGCGGGCGGCCGTACCGGTGGCCGTGCAGCAGGGCATCGACCGGGGCATCGTCGGCGGGCTCGACCTCGGCGTGGTCTGGACGGTGGTCGCCATCACCGCCGCGGTGCTGGTGGTGACCACGCTCTGCGGCTACCTGATGATGCGCCGGCTGTTCACGGTCAGCGAGACGGCGCTGGCCAACGTGCGGATCCGGGCGTTCCGGCACGTGCACGACCTGTCCATGCTGCACCAGCAGTCCGAGCGGCGCGGCTCGCTGGTCTCCCGGGTGACCAGCGACGTCGACCAGATCACCCAGTTCCTCCAGTGGGGCGGCGTGATCCTGGTGATCAACCTGGGTCAGCTGGTGGTCACCACGGTGGTGATGCTCGCGTACTCCTGGCAGCTGACGCTGGTGGTCTTCGCCGCGTTCCTGCCGGCGGTGTTCGTGATCCGGGTGCTCCAGCGCCGCCTCGGCACCGCGTACGGGGTGGTCCGCCAGCGCACCGGTGCGCTGCTCGGCGCGATCGGGGAGAGCGTGGTCGGGGCGCCGGTGATCCGGGCGTACGGGATCGCCGGGCGGACCGCGCGCCGGTTGGACGAGGCGATCGACAGCCAGCGCCGGGCGCAGCAGCGGGCGATCCGGATCAGCATCATGGGCAGTTCGGTCGGCGAGCTGGCCGCCGGGCTGGCGCTGGCCGGGGTGGTGGTGCTCGGGGTGACCCTCGGCGCCGACCGCACGCTGAGCATCGGCGAGGTGACCGCGTTCCTGTTCCTGGTGACGCTCTTCATCCAGCCGGTGCAGATCGCCACCGAGGTGCTCAACGAGGCGCAGAACGCCATCGCCGGCTGGCGCCGGGTGCTGGACGTGCTGGACGTGGCGCCGGACGTGGCCGACCCGGGGGAGCAGGGCCGGGAGTTGCCGCCGGGCCCGCTGGACATCCGCTTCGCCGGTGTCCGCTTCGCCTATCCGGGCGGGCCGCCGGTGCTGCACGACATCGACGTGGAGATCCCGGCGAAGAGCCGGGTGGCGGTGGTCGGCGAGACCGGCAGCGGCAAGACCACCTTCGCCAAGCTGCTCACCCGGCTGATGGACCCGACCGCCGGTGAGGTGCTGCTCTCCGGCGTGCCACTGGACCAGGTCCGGTTCGACTCGCTGCGCTCGCGGGTGGTGATGGTCCCGCAGGACGGGTTCCTGTTCGACGCCACGGTGGCGGACAACGTGCGGTTCGCCCGGCCGGAGCTGACCGACGACGACCTCGCCGCGGCCTTCACCGAGCTGGGGCTGGCCGACTGGCTGGACGGGCTGCCGTCCGGCCTGCAAACCCCGGTCGGCGAGCGTGGCGAGGCGCTGAGCGTGGGGGAGCGGCAGCTGGTCGCGCTGGCCCGGGCGTACGTGGCGGACCCGGACCTGCTGGTGCTGGACGAGGCGACCAGCGCGGTCGACCCGGCTACCGAGGTGCGGCTGCAACGCACCCTGGACGCCGTGACCCGGGGCCGGACCACCCTCGCCATCGCGCACCGGCTCTCCACCGCGCAGTCCGCCGACGAGGTGATCGTGGTGGACCGGGGGCGGATCGTGCAGCGCGGCCCGCACGAGGACCTGCTCCGCGACCCCGACTCGGTCTACGCCCTCCTCTACGCCTCCTGGCTGGAGCAGACCCGCTGACCCCTCCCCGCGATCTTGCAGTTTCCGCCCCGGAAAAAGCGGCGAATGCCGTGGATCGGGGGCACAAACTGCAAGATCGCGAGGGGTCCGGTCAGCGGGAGTGGAATTCCACGAGGAGCTGCTCGTCGCAATGGCCGGGGCGCAGCCGGTAGGAGGGGCGGTCGACCTTGCGGCCGTCGACCGTGAAGTGCCCGTGGCTGGCCAGATGCCTGGCCTTGGGCCTGGCGTGGTTCAGGCTGGACGTCTCCGTTCCGGTGCTCTAGCCTGCACTTAGGTAAGCCTAACCTGCTGAGGAGGTCGTGCCATGCGGCCCAGCCCGGCGGAGATTGTCCGAACCCTCGTCGCGGGCCGACTGCCCGGCCTGGTCCACGTGGCCCACCGGCCCGGCCCGCACCACGTCCGGCACGTCACCGACCCGGAGGGTCGGGTGCTGCTCCTGGTGCCGGTGGTCAGCGACCTCGCCGCCGCGCTGCGTCCGGCCGACGGCGACACCGACGTCCCGGCGGTGCTCGACGTGCTCGACCTGCCCCCGTCGGCCGGCGCGCCGTCGCTCGGCCGGGCCTGGGTCTCCGGCTGGGCGACCCGGCTCGACGGCGACGAGGCCCGGCAGGCCGCCCTCGACTTCGCCGCCATGGACCCGACCGGTGACCTGCTCGACGTCGGCACCCGGTTCCGGCTGTACCGCTTCGAGGTGGTCGAGGCCCGCTGGGACCGCGCCGGCTCCGTGCGCCGGATCGACCCCGAGGTGTACGCCGAGGCGGAGCCGGATCCGCTGCACCCGGTCGAGGGCGAGCTGCTGGCCGACCTCGCCGAGCACCACGCCGCCGAGGTGACCGGCTACCTGCGCCGGCAGCTCGGCCTGGCCGACGGCGGCGGCCACGGCGTGCCCCGGGTGGTGCGGATCGACCGGTACGGCCTGATGGTCTCGTACGGGCGGCCCGGCGCGCGGCGGCGGGCCCGGCTGACCTTCCCGCAACCGGTCGCCGACCACGCCGAACTGGCCCGCCTGCTGCACCCGATGCTGTGCCGGGCCGCCACGACCGGCCACGCCGAACCCGCCTGACCCGCCCGCCTCCGCGGCCCCCCGGTTCGGTGGCCCCCCCGGGTTCGGTGGCCCCCCGGGTTCGGGTGCAGCTGTGGTAGCGGGGGTGACAACAGGTGCACCCAGAAGCCGGTGTGCCGCGCGGTGGACCGTTCGGGGCGGTGGTTCGGCGGCGTTCGTGGTTGCGGGGCGGCGGCAGCCGCACGCGGAGCAGGGCCGGGGTCAGGTGGGCAGGTCGCCGGTGAGGTAGCGCTGCACGGTGGGGGCCACGGCGGCGACCAGGGTCTCCGCCGGGGCGGAGGCGACCGGCTCCAGCCGTACCACGTGCCGCATGACGGCCAGCCCGATCAGCTGACTGGCCACCAGCGAGCCGCGCAGCGGCAGCTCGGCCGGGTCGACGTCGAGGTGGTCGAGCACCCGGCGGAGCACCTGGGTGACCAGGAACTCACGCAGCAGCTTGGCGGTCCACTCGTTGCTCATCGCGGAGCGCAGCAGCGCCACGCCGGCCGTGCCGGCCGGGGAGTCCCAGACCCCGAGGAAGAGGCGCACCAGCCGCTCGCCGAGACCGTCGCGGTCGCCGGCGACGATCCGTGGGATCAGTTCGCCCGGGTTGACGGGCGCGTTCATGGCGGCCAGGAAGAGCTGGTCCTTGCTGCCGAAGTAATGGTGCACCAGGGCCGGGTCGACCCCGGCCGTGGCGGCGATGGCCCGGATGGAGGCCCCGTCGAAGCCCCGTTCGGCGAACGCGGCGCGCGCCGCGTCGAGGATCGCCTCCCGGGTGTCCGGCTTGCCTGGTCGTCGGCCGGTCCGCCGTGCCATCGCCGCCCTTCGTCCGTACTCGTCAGGTGGTCGGCGTCCCGGCCCGCCGGGCCGGGACGCCGACCGGGTCAGCCGCTGCGCCGCCGCAGGGTGGCCGCGGCCAGCACCAGGGCCAGCACCGCCGCGCCGCCGACCACCGCGACGTCCCGCCACATGGTGCCGGTCGGCTCGGCGTTCGCGCCGACCTCCTGCAACGCCTCGACGGCGTACGACAGCGGCAGCACGTCGCTGACCGCCTGCAACCAGCCGGCCATCTCGCCCCGGGGCACGAAGAGCCCGCAGAGCAGCAGCTGAGGGGCGACCACGACCGGCATGAACTGTACGGCCTGGAACTCGGTGCGGGCGAAGGCACTGCAGAACAGGCCCAGCGCCACCGCGAGCACCGCGTTCACCGCGGCGATCATGATGACCAGCCCGCTGCTGCCGGCGGTGTCCAGGTCGAACAGCCAGTACGCCGCGGCCGAGGCGACGGTGGACTGCACCGCGCCCGCCAGCCCGAAGGCGATGCCGTAGCCGAAGAGCAGGTCGGCCTTGGCCAGCGGGGTGGTGAGCAGGCGTTCCAGCGTGCCGGTGGTGCGTTCGCGGAGCATCGCGATGCTGGTCACCAGGAACATCACGATGAACGGGAAGAAGCCGAGCATGATCAGCGCGATCCGGTCGAAGGCGGACGGCTGGCCCGGCGGGGCGGGCTGGTCGGCGTACATGTAGTAGACCAGGGCGAGCAGCAGGGTCGGCACCACCAGCAGCAGGGCCACGGTACGCCGGTCGTGGCGCAGCTGGCGCAGGATGCGGCCGGTGGTGACCGCCAGGATCCTCGGGTTCACGACGTCTCCCCTCCGGCGGCACCGGCCGTACCACCCGTGCCGGCCGTCTCGCGCGCCCTGATCAGCCGCAGGAACGCCTCATCGAGGTCGGTCACCCCGGCGGCGGCCCGGATCGCGTCCGGCGTGTCGTCGGCGATCAGCCGCCCCTCCCGGATGAGCAGCAGCCGGTCGCAGCGGGCCGCCTCGTCCATCACGTGGCTGGACACCAGCAGGGCCGTTCCGGCCGCCGCCAGCTCGTGGAACCGGGCCCAGAGGTCGGCCCGCAGCACCGGGTCCTGCCCGACGGTCGGCTCGTCGAGGATGACCAGCTCCGGGTCACCGACCAGGGCGCAGGCCAGCGACGCCCGGCTGTGCTGGCCGCCGGAAAGGGTGCCGACCAGCTGGGTCGCGGCGTCGGCGAGCCCGACGTCGGTCACCGCCCGGTCGGCATCGGCCCGGCTGCGCCCGTGCAGCGCGGCGAAGTAGCGCGCGTTCTCCCGCACGGTGAGGTCGGCGTAGACGCTCGGCGCCTGGGTCAGGTAACCGACCCGGCGACGCAGCTCGGCCGAGCCGGCGGGCCGGCCCAGCACGGTGACCGTGCCGGCGGTGACCACCTGCACGCCGACCACCGCGCGCATCAGCGTGGTCTTGCCGCTGCCGCTCGGGCCGAGCAGCCCGGTGACCGTGCCGCGCGGCACCGTGGCGCTGATCCCGTGCAGCACCCGCCGCCCGCCCCGGTCGACGACCAGGTCGCGGACGGCGATCGCGTAGTCCATCGCACACCTCCCCAAAAACTCAACACCTGATGAACTCAACGCTAGATGAGATACCGCCGCCCGCGCAACGGGGCTTGACTTCGAGCACGCTCGAACTGGAAGCCTGGGAGCGTGGACATCAGCACGCGGGAGAGCACCCTCACCGTCGGCGAGGCGGCCGAGCGGGTCGGCCTCACCACCTACACGCTGCGCTGGTACGAGCAGGAGGGGCTGGTGGCCCCGGTCGGGCGGGACTCGGCCGGGCGGCGCCGGTACACCGCCGGGGACGTCGACTGGCTCCTCCTGCTCACCCGGCTGCGGCGCACCGGGATGCCGGTGCGGGACATGCGCCGCTACGCCGACCTGGCCCGCCAGGGCGACGGCACGCTCGGCGCCCGGCGGGCCCTGTTCGAGGCGCACCGGGCCCGGGTGCTGGCGCGGATGGCCGAGCTGGCCGAGGACCTGAAGGTCCTCGACCACAAGATCGACGCGTACCGGCGGGCGGAGGGCCGCTGCGAAGGGTCATAGGCCCCGGACCAGACACCTGGCCCGTCATCGGGCATTGCGCCCTGATCTGGGCGTACGGCACGATGATTCGGGTGGACTACCCTCCGTCACCGGACAGTGGGTTCCTCGCGGACTGGACCGCCCGGCTGCGGGCGGCGGCCGAGCGGCCCGTCGTCGGCATCATGCTGCGCGGCAGCCACGCCCGGCGGGCCGCCACCGCGCACAGCGACGTCGACGTCGATGTGCTGCTCGGCGGTGCCCCGTACGCCGCCCGCCGGGCCTACCTGGCCGAGCACGCCGGCCGGCTGACCCACGTCTCGGTGGCCGCCCGGGACGTCCGGTCCTGGGTCACCCGGCTCGGCGAACCGGCCGACTGGGCGTTCGGGCTGCCGGTCGCCGCGCCCGCCCGGCTGCTCTGGGCCGATCCGCACTGGCGGCCCCGGATCGACCTGCCGGTGCTCTGCCAGCCGGCCGGCGAGCCGCAACTGGAGGAACTGGTCGCCACCCTCGGCAAGGTCGCCGCGGCCCGGGACACCGGCGACCAACTCGGCGTCCGGCTGGCCGCCGCCGACCTGGCCCGGCTCTGCCCGTCGGTGCTCCGGCTGGCCAACGCCTCGGTCCGGGTGGTCTCCCGCCGGGCGGCCTTCGCCGCCGCGCTCGCCCTGCCGGTGGCGCCCCCCAACTACCGCGACGACATGCTGCTCTGCCTGGGGCTGCGCCCGGGCTCCACCGGCCAGCTCGGCGCGGCCGCGGCCCGCCTGGTCACCGGCGTCCTGCCGCTGGTCCGCCGGTACGCCGCCGAGATCGCCGAGGCGGCCGGGACGGACCTGGCCGAGGCGCTGGTCGACGGGCGGCTGGACCGCTACGTCGCCCAGCTGACCCGGCCCGCCGGCCGGCCGCCACGCCCCCGGCGGGAGTCGTCGCCGGTGCCCGCGCCGCGTGCGGGACAATGGGTCACTGTGTCCGTACCTGACGCGCCGGTGACCGGCGCCCACCCCCGCCCGAGCGGGCCGGCGGACGGCGGCCCGGCCCGCCCGTCCCGGCTCGACCCGGCCATCGCGGCCCGGCTGCGCCGCACCCCGGACGGCCTGGTGGCCGCCGTGGTCCGCGCGCACGACACCGGCGAGGTGCTGATGGTCGCCTGGATGGACGACGAGGCGTTGCACCGCACGCTGACCACCGGCCGGGCCACCTACTGGTCGCGCAGCCGGCGCGAGTACTGGGTCAAGGGCGCCACCTCCGGGCACCACCAGTACGTCCGCTCGGTCGCCCTGGACTGCGACGGGGACGCGCTGCTGGTCAGCGTTGAGCAGGTGGGCGCCGCCTGCCACACCGGGCACCGCAGCTGCTTCTTCACCGAGCTGCCGGTCGACGCGGCGGGGGACCGGTCGTGACCGACGGCCGGGTGAGCCCGGACGCGGCCACCTTCACCGCGCTCGCCGCCGACCGCCGGGTCGTCCCGGTCACCCGCCGGCTGCTTGCCGACGCGGAGACCCCGGTCGGGGTCTACCGCAAGCTCGCCGGCGGCCCGGGCACCTTCCTGCTGGAGTCCGCCGAGCAGGGCGTCGGGTCCGCCGGGCTGGCCTGGTCGCGCTACTCGTTCATCGGCGTACGCAGCAGTGCCACCCTGGTCGAGCGGGACGGCCGCGCGACCTGGCTCGGCCAGCCGCCGGCCGGGCTGCCCACCACCGGCGACCCGGTGCAGGTGCTGCGCGCCACCGTCGAGGCGCTCGCCGGCCCGGCCGCCGAGCCGGCCGCCGGGATGCCGCCGCTGACCGGCGGCATGGTCGGCTACCTCGGCTACGACCTGGTCCGGCGCTTCGAGCGGCTGCCCGAGCTGACCGAGGACGACCTGAACCTGCCCGAGTTGGGCATGATGCTCGCCACCGACCTGGTGGTGCTCGACCACTACGAGGGCTCCGCGATCCTGGTCGCCAACGCGGTCCTGCCGCCGCCGGACGCGCCGGACCGGGACGCGCTGGTGGTCGCCGCATACCACCACGCGGTGGGCCGGCTGGACGCGATGACCACCGCGCTGTCCCGGCCCATCCCGCCGATGATCTCGACGGTGGAGCGCCCGCCGGCCGGCGAGGTGCGCAGCCGTACGCCGGACGGCGGCTACCCGAAGGCGGTGGAGGCGGCCAAGGAGGCGATCCGGGCCGGCGAGTGCTTCCAGATCGTGCTGGCGCAGCGGTTCGAGCGGCAGACCCACGCCGACCCGCTCGACGTCTACCGGGTGCTGCGCACCACCAACCCCAGCCCGTACATGTACCTGTTGCGCTTCGACGACTTCGACATCGTCGGCTCGTCGCCGGAGGCGCACCTCAAGGTGACCGTCGAGGACGGCGGGCAGCGGCGGGCGCTGCTGCACCCGATCGCCGGCACCCGGCCGCGCGGCGCCACCCCGGCCGCCGACGCCCGGCTCGCCGCCGAGCTGCTCGCCGACCCGAAGGAGCGGGCCGAGCATGTGATGCTGGTCGACCTGGGCCGCAACGACCTGGGCCGGGTGTGCCGCCCGGGCACCGTCGAGGTGCCCGAGTTCGCCACCATCGAGCGGTACAGCCACGTCATGCACATCGTCTCGACAGTGGTGGGCACGCTGCGCTCCGACCGCACCGCGTTCGACGCGCTGGCCGCGACCTTCCCGGCCGGCACCCTATCCGGGGCGCCCAAGGTGCGGGCCATGGAGATCATCGAGGAGCTGGAGCCGGTCCGGCGGGGCCTGTACGGCGGCACGGTCGGGTACTTCGGCTTCGGCGGTGACCTCGACATGGCGATCGCCATCCGCACCGCGCTGATCCGCGCCGGCCGGGCGTACGTGCAGGCCGGCGCGGGGGTGGTGGCCGACTCCGACCCGGCCGCGGAGGACCAGGAGACCCGGAACAAGGCGGCCGCGGTGCTGGCCGCCATCGCCGCCGCCGAAACCCTGAGGCCGGCTCGATGAGCCCGGCCGAGGGCGCACGGCTGGCGTCGGGGCGGCGCGAGCTGACGTACGCGGTGCTGCTCTGCCTGGCCGGCGCGGGCCTGGCGCTGTGGGCCGCGACCCGCACCTGGTCGGTGGAACTGGCCGCCCGGCCGGCGCCGCTGCCCCCGGTGCGGGACGCGCACACCGGCGCGAGCCTCCTGCCGTGGCTGCCGGCGCTGGCCCTGGTGGGGCTGGCCGGCGGCGGCGCGGTGCTGGCCACCCGGGGCCGGCTGCGGCGGCTGCTCGGCGGGCTGCTGGCCCTGCTCGGGCTCGCCGTGGCGGCCGGCGGCGGCTACGGGCTGTCCGCGTCCTTCCCGGGCGAGGTGAGCCGGCACTGGCCGGCGCTCTGCCTGCTCGGCGGGCTGCTCGCCGCCGCTGGCGGAGTGCTCACCGCGCTGCGCGGCCAGCGGTGGCCGGCGATGGGCGCCCGCTACGAACGGCCGGTCCGGGACGCGGCCACCGGTCCCGGCGCGCCCGCCGCGGCGGGACCGGTCACCGGGCAGCGCACCACGGAGGCGTGGGACGCGCTGGACAGGGGCGAGGACCCGACGGTCAGCTGACCGGCTGGCGGTCGCGGGCGGCGGCCCGGGCGGCCGCCAGCTCCGCCACCAGGCGGTCCAGCTCGGCCCGCTGGTCGGCCCGGGCCCGGTCGGCGCAGACGGCCTCCCAGGCGTTGCCCCGCGCGGTCCGCATCCGTGCCTCGCCGACCACGGCCCGCTCCAGGGTGTGCACCACCCCGACGGCGAGCGAGGCGACGGTACGGGAAATGGTGGTCAGTCCGATGCTCTGGTGGGGCCCGGCAGTACTCATGATCTCTCCGCGCGAGGATCGTCGGCGAACGGGTGGGGCAGGCGCATCGTCGAGTCTGCCCGACGAACATGCTGGCTGGCTCACGTTTCGCCGTGGTGACCTACGCGTCAACTCTCCGTCCGGGGCCGCCACCTGCACAGGGCCGTTCGTCCTTGAGCTTCGTCACAGCCGCCCGGCGGCGCCGCGGCGGGTGCGCCGGGCGGGATCGCGTGGTCCAATGACGCATGGGCGATCGTCGATGTCGGCGGTGGCGCTACGTGATCTGGCCTTCACCGAAGTCGGCCATTATGCCGCAGGCCGTTCCGTGAGCCGCGCCATACCCCCACCTCCCGGCCTCGGGTGGCGCCCCCTAGCATCGGCCCATGACACCCGGAGAGGGGAGTCCGTTGGTGACTGCTGAGCATGCGCACGCGGAGGGGGACGAGGCCGGTCCGGCGGCGTCCGCAAGCGTGCTCGACGAGATCCTGGTCGGCGTGCGTGAGGACGTCGCCCGGCGGCAGGAGCAGGTGCCGCTGGAGCGCATCCGCGAGCTGGCCGCCGCCGCGCCGCCGCCGCTGGACGCGTACGCGGCCCTGCGCCGGCCCGGGGTCGCGGTGATCGCCGAGGTCAAGCGCTCCTCCCCGTCGAAGGGGAAGCTGGCCGAGATCGCCGACCCGGCCGACCTGGCCGGCGAATACGCCGCCGGTGGCGCCCGGGCGATCAGCGTGCTCACCGAGGGGCGCTGGTTCGGCGGCTCGCTGGACGACCTCGCCGCGGTCCGGGCCGCGGTGCAGGTCCCGGTGCTGCGCAAGGACTTCGTGGTCTCCAGCTACCAGGTGCACGAGGCCCGCGCGCACGGCGCCGACCTGGTGCTGCTGATCGTCGCGGCCCTGGAGCAGAACGCCCTGGTCGGCCTGCTGGAGCGGATCGAGTCGCTCGGCATGACCGCGCTGGTCGAGGTGCACGACGAGGAGGAGGCCGACCGGGCCCTGGAGGCGGGCGCGCAGGTGATCGGCGTCAACGCCCGTGACCTGCGTACCCTGGAGGTCGACCGCTCGGTGTTCGAGCGGATCGCGCCCGGCCTGCCCAGCAGCGTCGTCAAGATCGCCGAGTCCGGCGTGCGCGGCCCGCACGACCTCATCCGGTACGCCTCGGCCGGCGCCGACGCGGTCCTGGTCGGCGAGGGCCTGGTCACCCAGAAGAGCCCTCGGGAGGCGGTGGCCGAACTGGTCAACGCCGGCAACCACCCGGCCACGCCCCGCCCGGTGCGCTGAGGCGCGCGCCGGCTCGTCCACCGAGAGGATCCCGCATGAGCGAGCGGAGCGAGCGAATCATCAGGCTCAGCGCGGTGGTGCCTCATGGCGGCACGCAGCGGAGCGGAGTGCCGGCATGAGCGCCGACGCCCTGGCCGCCGAGACCGGTCCGTTCCCCGACGCGGCGGGCCACTTCGGCCGCTTCGGCGGCCGGTTCGTGCCGGAGGCGCTGGTGGCGGCGCTGGACGAGCTGGACGCCGCGCACCGCACGGCGATGGCCGACGAGTCGTTCCGGGCCGAGTTCGCCGCGCTGCTGCGCGACTACGCCGGCACCCCGTCGCTGCTCTACGCCGCCCGGCGGTTCTCCGCCAGGGCCGGCGCGCGGGTGCTGCTCAAGCGCGAGGACCTCAACCACACCGGCGCGCACAAGGTGCGCAACGTGCTCGGCCAGGCGCTGCTCACCAAGCGGATGGGCAAGAGCCGGGTGATCGCCGAGACCGGCGCCGGCCAGCACGGGGTGGCCGCGGCCACCGCCGCCGCCCTGTTCGACCTGGAGTGCGTGGTCTACATGGGCCAGGTCGACACCGAGCGGCAGGCGCTGAACGTGGCCCGGATGCGGATGCTCGGCGCCACCGTCGTACCGGTCACCACCGGCTCGCGCACCCTCAAGGACGCGATGAACGAGGCGATGCGTGACTGGGTGGCCAACGTCGACGAGACGCACTACCTGATCGGCACGGCGGCCGGGCCGCACCCGTTCCCGGCGCTGGTCCGCGACTTCGTCCGGGGCATCGGCGACGAGGCCCGGCAGCAGTGCCTCGACCTCACCGGCGCGCTGCCGGACGCGGTCACCGCCTGCGTCGGCGGCGGCTCCAACGCGTTGGGCATCTTCCACGCCTTCGTCGGCGACCCGGAGGTGCGGCTGTACGGCTTCGAGGCCGGCGGCGACGGGGTGGCGACCGGCCGGCACGCGGCCAGCATCACCGGCGGCTCCACCGGCGTGCTGCACGGCACCCGCACCTACGTGCTCCAGGACGCCGACGGGCAGACCTGCGAGTCGCACTCGATCTCCGCCGGCCTGGACTACCCGGGCGTCGGGCCCGAGCACGCCTGGCTGCACGACACCGGGCGGGCCACCTACGCGCCGGTCACCGACGACGAGGCGATGGCCGCGTTCGAGCTGCTCTGCCGTACCGAGGGCATCATCCCGGCGATCGAGAGCGCGCACGCGCTGGCCGGGACCCTGAAGATCGCTCCGAAGCTCGCCGCCGACCTGGGCCGCGAGCCCACCATCGTGGTCAACCTCTCCGGGCGGGGCGACAAGGACGTGCACACCGCCGGCAACTACTTCGGCGTCCTCGACAAGGAGTGACTGATGAGCCGGATCGGGGTGGCGTTCGACAAGGCGCGCGCCGACGGGCGGGCCCTGCTGGTCGGCTGCATGCCGGCCGGGTTCCCGACCGTCGAGGGCAGCATCGCGGCGATGACCGCGATGGTCGAGGCCGGGGTCGACGTGATCGAGGTGGAGATCCCGTACTCGGATCCGGTGATGGACGGCCCGGTGATCCAGCAGGCCAGCGACATCGCGCTGGCCGGCGGCGTACGCACGGCTGACGCGCTGCGCATCATCGAGGCGGTCGCTGCCACCGGCGCCCCGGTGGTCACCATGACCTACTGGAACCCGATCGAGCGGTACGGCGTGGACGCCTTCGCCCGGGACCTCGCCGCAGCCGGCGGCACCGGGCTGATCACGCCTGACCTGATCCCGGACGAGGCCGACGAGTGGCTGGCCGCCTCGGACGCGTACGGGCTGGACCGCACCTTCCTGGTCGCCCCGTCCTCCACCGACGCCCGGCTGGCGATGACCGTCGAGCACTGCCGCGGCTTCGTCTACGCCACCGCGATCATGGGTGTCACCGGTGCCCGGACGCAGACCTCGCAGGCCGCGCCGGTGCTGGTCTCCCGGGTCCGCGCGGTCACCGACCTGCCGGTCGGCGTCGGCCTCGGCGTCGGCACCGGGGCGCAGGCCGGCACGGTCGCCGGGTACGCCGACGGGGTGATCGTGGGCAGCGCGCTGGTCCGCTGCCTGCTCGACGTGCCGGATCTCGACAGCGGCCTGGCGGCGCTCCGTACGCTCAGCGCCGAACTCGCCGAGGGCGTCCGCAACCCCGCCCGCTGACCACGTTCCCGCACGTGCCCCGTCCCGGGGCTGGCCGGTCGGCCGGCACCGCCCCCCCACGCGTGCCCGCCCGGTCCTTGATCCTCCGGATTCGGTGACCGCCCGGGCGGGTCGCGGTGTTGGCACCAGTCACGCGAGCGGCTGATACCTGAGAGTCATCATGATGACTCTCAGGTATCGCCCGTCCGGGCGGTACAGCCGTGGGTGCGGGCGGTGCCTCGCAGCCGGCCGGTGGGTGTCGGCCACTCCGGGTGGTGCGGCGGCCAAGCGGCGGGGCGGCCAGCCGGTGACGGCAGTCGAGGACGGGTGGCTAGCCGGTGTGACCGGCGGACTGCTGGTCCAGGCCGCCGAGGGTGGGCCGGACGGCGGCGGGGGAGCGGGTCGGTGCCGGGCCGGCGCTGCGCTGCTCGCCCCCCTCTCGGCCGTCCACCGGCTGCCCGGGGCGCTGCCCAGGGGCGCGGCCGGCCGGCCGAACGCAGTCGGCCAGCACGCCGGAGCGGCCGGCCAGCGCGTCGGCGAGCGCGGCCCGGGTGGTGGGGGTGAGCGCCGCCGGCAGGTCCGCCGGGTCGTGCCAGGAGAGCCGGCAGCCGCCCACCGGCTCGCCCGCCGCCCGGGTGCCGACCGCCCGGGCCCGGAAGACGTGCACCAGCACGTCGGGCAGCGGACCGGCCCGCCCGGCCGGCGGTGGGCCGGCCACCGGCTCGGCGACGTGGTAGAGCCCGACCAGGTCGACGATCTCGATCTCCCAGCCGGTCTCGGCCCGGATGTCGCGCAGCACTGCCGGCACCGGGCTCTCCGGCCGGCGCAGCCGCCCGCCGGGCAGCGCGTACCGGCGTTCGCCCCGGCCCTGCCGGCACAGCAGCACCCGACCGGCCCCGTCGGTGACGACCGCGGCCACCGCCCAGGTGAGCGCGCTCATGGACAAAGAGCCTACGTCGGTGCAAACCAGAAGTCACCGCGACGCCGCCCGGCCCGCCCGGGGTGCCGCCGGAGGGGTCCGCAGCGGTAGCGTG
Organism: Micromonospora sp. CNZ280; assembly: GCF_011759515.1. Lineage (NCBI taxonomy): Bacteria > Bacillati > Actinomycetota > Actinomycetes > Micromonosporales > Micromonosporaceae > Micromonospora > Micromonospora sp. CNZ280. The sequence continues at coordinate 98,261 of NZ_JAAOYP010000001.1, read as the reverse complement.
TGCACCCGTGAATCTCGCCTCGCTGTCCCCCCAGGCGGCCCTGCCCAGTCCCAGCACCGCCGTCTGGCAGCTCGGCCCGGTTCCGCTCCGGGCGTACGCGCTGTGCATCATCCTCGGCATCGTGGTGGCCTGCGTGGTCACCGAGTACCGGCTGCGCCGGCGTGGCGTCGCCCCGGGCGCGGTGCTCGACATCGCGGTCTGGGCCGTGCCGGCCGGCATCATCGGCGCCCGGATCTACCACGTGATCACCTCGCCGGAGAAGTACTTCGGCACCGGCGGCGACCCGATGAAGGCGTTCGCCATCTGGGAGGGTGGTCTCGGCATCTGGGGCGCGGTGGCCGGCGGCGCGATCGGCGCCTGGATCGCCGCCCGCCAGCTCGGCATCCCGTTCGCCGTGGTGGCCGACGCGCTCGCGCCCGGTCTGCCGCTGGCACAGGCGGTGGGCCGGCTCGGCAACTGGTTCAACAACGAGCTCTACGGCGGGCGGACCACCCTGCCCTGGGGTCTGGAGATCCACCGGATGGACCCGGACAACCCCGGGCACGCGCTGCGCGACGACGCCGGCCGGCCCATCCTCGAGCCGGGCCTCTACCACCCGACCTTCGCCTACGAGCTGCTCTGGAACGTCGGCGTCGCGGTGCTGGTCTTCGTGCTCGACCGCAAGCTGCGACTGGGCCGGGGCCGGGCGTTCGCGCTCTACGTGATGGGCTACACCGCCGGCCGGTTCTGGATCGAGCTGATGCGCACCGACGAGGCCAACACCATCCTCGGCGTCCGGCTCAACGTCTGGACCGCCGCGCTGGTGTTCCTCGGTGCCCTGGTCTACTTCCTGCGCGTCCGCGGCCCCCGGGAGTACCTCGTCCCGGTCGGCGCCGTGGCGGCGCCGACCCCGCCGGAGTCCGACGTCTCGCAGGTCGACCTCTCCGCCACCGAGGCCGGCGCGCAGCCGGCTGCGCCGGAGGGCTACCGGGTGGTCGGCGAGGAGCAGTACCGCCGCTGGCAGGAGACTGGTGAGCTGCCCGCCGAGCCGGGCGCCGAGCCGGCCGAGCAGACCGACGCCACCGGGTCGCCCGACCGCTCCGCGGATGGCGATCCGGAGACCGGGACCGGCACAGCGACCGAGGACGCGGCGACCGGGGAGACGACGGCGCGGGACGAGCGGGCCGGCGCGGCCGGCTCCCGCCCCGCCGACGGCGACAGCTGAGCGGAGAACCATGCGTAGCGCGGTGGTGGTCGGTGCCGGGATCGGCGGCCTCGCGGTCGCCGGGGCGCTGGCCCGGTCCGGCTGGCAGGTCTCCCTGCTGGAGCGGGCCGACCGGATCCGCCCGGAGCCGACGGCCGTGGTGCTCTGGCCCAACGGGGTGCGCGCGCTGCGTGCCCTCGGCCTCGGCGCCGGCCTGGAGGCGATCGCCACACCGGTGCCCGACGGTGGCATCCGCCGCCCGGACGGGCACTGGCTGGTGCAACCCCGCCCCACCCCGGGTGACCGGATGCCGGTGGTGGTGCACCGGGAGGACCTGCACGACGCGCTGATCGCCGGGCTGGGCGACGGGGTGGAGCTGCGCACCGGGGTGACCGTGCGGACGGTACGCGCCGGCGCCGGCGCCCGCCCCGCGGTCGGCGACGGCCGGCACACGCTGGAGGCCGACCTGGTGGTCGCCGCCGACGGCACCGACAGCGAGCTGCGCCGCCAGCTCGCCCCGGAGGCGGGCGTGGTCAGCTCCGGCTGTGCCGCCTGGCGGGCGGTGATCCCCTGGTACCGGGCGCCCCGGCTGCCGGACGAGGTGCCGGTGGGGGGCGAGACCCTCGGCGCCGGGTACCGGTTCGTCTCCGCCTCGCTGGGCGAGCGCGGCTCGTCGGGCGGCTCCAGCCGGGGCGGCATCTACTGGGTGGCCACCGCGGCCGGCGCGCCCCGACCCGAGCCCCCGGAGACCCAGCTGGCCCTGCTGCGCCGCTGGTACGCCGGCTGGCCTGCCCCGGTCACCGACCTGCTCGACGCCACCGACCCGGCGGATCTGGTGCAGCAGGAGATCCGCGAGCTGCGGCCGCTGCCCCGGGCGTACGCCTTCCCGTCCGGCCCGGGCGGGGTGGTGCTGCTCGGCGACGCCGCGCACGCCATGCCGCCGCACCTCGGCCAGGGCGCCTGCCTCGCCTTCGAGGACGCCGCCACGCTCGCCACGCTGCTGCGCGAGTCCCGGCTGCCCGACGCGCTGGCCGCGTACGACCGGACGCGCCGGCCCCGGGCGGCGTCGGTGGTCCGGCAGGCCCGCCGGATGTCGGCGGTGCTGCGCACCCGCGGCCGGCTCGCCCTGCGGGCCCGGGACGCGGCCCTCGGCACGATCAGCTCGCGGCTGCTCTCCAGCGCCGCCACCACCGCGGCCGCCTGGCGACCCCCGAGCTGAGCCGCGGTCAGGGCAGTACGGGGGTGGGCTCGGCGATGCAGGCGGTGCCGATCCGGCGGAAGCCGACCCGCAGGTAGACCCGGGCGATCTCGTCGCTGCCGGCGGAGAGGAAGACCAGGTCGGTGCCGGCGGCCACCAGCTCCCGGGCCAGCGTGGCGGTGACCGCGGCGCCCAGTCCCCGGCGGCGGGCGGCTGGCAGAGTGGCCACCCCGGCGATCTCGGCGACGTCGCCGACCCGCATCGCCATCCCGCTGGCCAGCGGGCCCTCCGCCGGCGTGCCGGCCAGCACGGAGAGCCGCCGGCCGTCGGCGATGCGGACCCGCTCGTCGTCCAGCGCGGCCACCTCCAGCCCGGTCAGCGCGGCGTCCCGCTCGCCCGGGCCGGCGTCGCCCCGGCCGGTGCCGGGGAAGGAGAAGCCGACCGCGGCGACGGCCCGCCCGGCGGCCACGTCGGCGGCGAGGTCGGGCGCGTCGGGGTCGAGCAGCCGCACCGGTACGTCGGCCAGCGTCGCCGGGTCGGGCAGCGCGGCGGGGTCGAGCACCATCAGCGGAGCCTCCAGCACCGACAGCCCCGCCGAGCGGGCCACCGCGAGCAGGTCGGGGGTGGTCTCGTGCACCCACTCGAAGGCCTCCGGCAGGCCCAGTTCGCGCTGCCGCTCGCGGACCTGGGCGACGTCGGCCAGCGAGGGGGTGGCGTCGGCGTCGAGCCGGGGCCGGGCGTAGAACGGCCAGCCGGTCCCCTCCCGGACGAAGAGCACCAGGCCGCCGTGTTCCTCGGCCCGGGCCGCGTCCCGGGGCACCGCGTCGTAGAAGCGTTCCAACCGGTCGAACAGGGCTTTGTGCTCGGGATCCACCGCGCGAGACTACACGTCCCAGACTCTGGACGGTGTGATCAATCCGCACTGGCCTTGCACACCGCGCCCTAACGTAGACTCAATAAACCCACAAGGGCCGACGTCGTCCCGATCCCGTGATCCATCCCTGAGCGACGACAGGAGGCCCGGTGGCTTTTCCGTACCCTCATCGCCCCCAGCCGGCCGCGCCGCACGGCCCCGGTGTTCCCGCGGCCGGGCTCTACGACCCTGCCCAGGAGCACGACGCCTGCGGCGTGGCCTTCGTGGCCGACCTGCACGGACGGCGCTCCCACGCGGTGGTCGCCAACGGCCTCGCCGCGCTCTGCCGGCTGGACCATCGGGGCGCCCGGGGCGCGGAACCGAACACCGGCGACGGCGCGGGCATCATGATCCAGGTGCCGGACGCGTTCCTGCGCGCGGTGGTGGACTTCCCGCTGCCACCGGCCGGCGAGTACGCCACCGGCCTGGTCTTCCTCCCCGACGACGACGCCGCCGAGGCGCGCGCCCGCCGGGTGGTGGAGAAGTACGCCGTGGTCGAGGGGGCCGAGCTGCTCGGCTGGCGGGAGGTGCCGGTCGACCCGGCAGGCCTGGGCGAGACCGCGCTCGCCGCGATGCCCCGGATCCGGCAGCTCTTCCTCGCCGCGCACCGGCTCACCGACTCGCCCGCCGGCCCGGCCGGTACGCCGCTGCGCGGCATCGAGCTGGACCGGGTCGCGTTCTGCGTACGCAAGCAGGCCGAGCGGGAGTCCGCCGAGCGGGGCGTGCCGGCGTACTTCCCGTCCCTGTCCGCGCGGACCATGGTCTTCAAGGGCATGCTCACCCCCGACCAGCTGCCCGCGTTCTTCCCGGAGCTGACCGACGAGCGGGTGGACAGCGCGATCGCCCTGGTGCACTCGCGGTTCTCCACCAACACCTTCCCGTCCTGGCCGCTGGCGCACCCGTACCGCTTCATCGCGCACAACGGCGAGATCAACACCGTCCGCGGCAACCGGAACTGGATGCAGGCCCGGGAGGCGCTGTTGCGCACCCCGAACCTGCCGGGCAACATCCGGCGGATCTTTCCGGTCTGCACCCCGGCCGCCTCCGACTCGGCCAACTTCGACGAGGTGCTGGAGCTGCTGCACCTGGCCGGGCGCAGCCTGCCGCACGCGGTGCTGATGATGATCCCGGAAGCCTGGGAGAACGACCCGGACATGCGGCCGGACAAGCGGGACTTCTACCGCTTCCACGCCAGCCTGATGGAGCCGTGGGACGGGCCGGCCTCGGTCGCCTTCACCGACGGCGAGATCGTCGGTGCGGTGCTGGACCGCAACGGGCTGCGCCCGGGGCGCTGGTGGCGTACCGACGACGGGCTCGTGGTGCTCGGCAGCGAGGCGGGCGTGCTCGACCTCGACCCGGCCCGGGTGGTGGCCAAGGGGCGGCTCCAGCCGGGGCGGATGTTCCTGGTCGACACCGCCGCCGGCCGGATCGTGCACGACGACGAGATCAAGGCCGAGCTGGCCGCCGAGCGGCCGTACGGCGAGTGGCTGCACGCCGGCCTGATCGAGCTGACCGACCTGCCCGCCCGCGAGCACATCGTCTACACCCACGACTCGGTACGCCGCCGCCAGCAGACCTTCGGCTACACCGAGGAGGAGCTGAAGATCCTGCTCGCGCCGATGGCCCGGGCCGGCGCCGAGCCGATCGGCTCGATGGGCACGGACACCCCGATCGCGCCGCTGTCCACCCGGCCGCGGCTGCTGTACGACTACTTCCACCAGCTCTTCGCCCAGGTCACCAACCCGCCGCTGGACGCCATCCGGGAGGAGCTGGTGACCAGCCTGGCCTCCACCATCGGCCCGGAGGGCAACCTGCTCGACCCGGGCCCGGCCAGCTGTCGGCAGATCGTGCTGCCCTACCCGGTGATCGACAACGACGAGCTGGCCAAGATCCTATCCATCGACGAGGACGGCGACCTGCCCGGCTTCAAGGCGGTCCGGGTCTCCGGGCTGTACCGGATCCGGGAGGGCGCCAAGGGCATCAAGGCCCGGCTGACCGAGATCTGCCGGCACGTCTCCGAGGCGATCGAGGACGGCGTGCGGATCCTGGTGCTCTCCGACCGGGACTCCAACGCCGACCTCGCGCCGATCCCGTCGCTGCTGCTCACCGCGGCGGTGCACCAGCACCTGGTCCGCGAGCAGACCCGCACCCAGGTGGCGCTGATCGTCGAGTCCGGCGACTGCCGCGAGGTGCACCACGCGGCGGTGCTGATCGGGTACGGCGCGGCGGCGGTCAACCCCTACCTGGCCTTCGAGTCGGTGGAGGACATGATCGCCACTCAGGTGCTGCCCGGGGTCGAGCCGGCCGCGGCGGTGCGCAACTACGTCAAGGCGCTCGGCAAGGGCGTCCTCAAGATCATGTCCAAGATGGGCATCTCGACGGTGTCCTCGTACTGCGGGGCGCAGGTCTTCGAGGCGGTCGGGCTGGACGCCCGGCTGGTGGAGCGCTACTTCCGGGGCACCCCCAGCAAGATCGGCGGGATCGGGCTGGACGGCATCCACGCCGAGGTCGCCGCCCGGCACGCGCGGGCCTGGCCGGCGCCGGGCGCCGCCGCCACCGACCGGTTGGAGGTCGGCGGCGAGTACCAGTGGCGCCGCGAGGGCGAGCTGCACCTGTTCAACCCGGAGACGGTCTTCCTGCTCCAGCACGCCACCCGCAGCCGGCAGTACGACGTGTTCCGCAGGTACACCGCGAAGGTCGACGAGCTGGCCGCCCGGGCGGGTTCGCTGCGCGGGCTGTTCACCCTGCGTACCGGGGTGCGGCCGGCGGTGCCGATCGAGGAGGTCGAGCCGGCCACCGAGATCGTCAAGCGGTTCGCCACCGGCGCCATGTCGTACGGCTCGATCTCCGCCGAGGCGCACGAGACCCTCGCGATCGCGATGAACCGGCTCGGCGGCAAGTCCAACACCGGCGAGGGCGGCGAGGACGTCGAGCGGCTGCACGACCCGGCCCGCCGCTCCGCGGTGAAGCAGATCGCCAGCGGCCGGTTCGGGGTGACCAGCGAATACCTGGTCAACGCCGACGACATCCAGATCAAGATGGCCCAGGGCGCCAAGCCGGGCGAGGGCGGGCAGCTGCCCGGCAACAAGGTCTGGCCGTGGATCGCGCGTACCCGGCACGCCACCCCGGGCGTCGGCCTGATCTCCCCGCCGCCGCACCACGACATCTACTCCATCGAGGACCTCGCCCAGCTGGTGCACGACCTGAAGTGCGTCAACCCGGCCGCCCGGGTGCACGTCAAGCTGGTCAGCGAGGTCGGCGTGGGCACCGTGGCGGCGGGCGTGGCCAAGCTCAAGGCCGACGTCATCCTGATCTCCGGCCACGACGGCGGCACCGGCGCGTCCCCGCTGAACTCGCTCAAGCACGCCGGCACCCCGTGGGAGCTGGGGCTGGCCGAGGCGCAGCAGACGCTGCTGCTGAACAAGCTGCGCGACCGGGTCACCGTGCAGGTCGACGGCCAGCTCAAGACCGGCCGGGACGTGCTGGTCGCGGCGCTGCTCGGCGCCGAGGAGTTCGGCTTCGCCACCGCCCCGCTGATCGTCGAGGGCTGCGTGATGATGCGGGTCTGTCACCTGGACACCTGTCCGGTCGGCATCGCCACCCAGAACCCGGTGCTGCGGGAACGCTTCACCGGCAAGCCGGAGTTCGTGGAGAACTTCTTCCTCTTCCTCGCCGAGGAGGTCCGCGGCTACCTGGCCGAGCTGGGCTTCCGGTCGATCGAGGAGGCGATCGGGCACAGCGAACTGCTCGACGTCACCCCGGCGATCGAGCACTGGAAGGCCACCGGCCTCGACCTCACCCCCGTGCTGTACCTGCCGGAGCTGCCGGCCGGCGCCGCGCGCCGGGGCGTCCGCGCCCAGGACCACGGCCTGGAGCTGGCCCTGGACAACGCGCTGATCGCCCTGGCCGAGCCGGCCCTGGCCGACGGCACCCCGGTACGGGTCGAGGTGGCGGTGCGCAACGAGCACCGCAGCGTCGGCGCGATGCTCGGCGGCGAGGTGACCCGCCGCTACGGCGGGGCCGGCCTGCCGGCCGACACCATCGAGTTCACCCTGCGTGGCACCGCCGGGCAGTCGTTCGGCGCGTTCCTGCCGCGCGGGGTCACCCTGCGGCTGCACGGCGATGCCAACGACTACGTCGGCAAGGGCCTCTCCGGTGGGCGGCTGGTCGTCCGGCCGGACGCCGCCGCGCCGTTCCTGGACGGCGACGCCGGGCCGGGAGAGCGGGCCGAGGACCAGATCATCGCCGGCAACACCATCCTGTACGGAGCCACCGCCGGCGAGGTCTTCCTGCGCGGCCGGGTGGGGGAGCGGTTCGCGGTGCGCAACTCCGGCGCGGTCGCCGTCGTCGAGGGTGTGGGCGACCACGGCTGCGAGTACATGACCGGCGGCACCGTGGTGGTGCTCGGGCCGACCGGCCGCAACTTCGCCGCCGGCATGTCCGGCGGCACCGCCTTCGTCTGGCAGCTCGACCGGCGCCGGGTCAACGCCGAGCTGGTCGACCTGGCGCCGCTGTCCGAGGAGGAGCAGGCCGTGCTGCACGAGCTGGTGCAGCGACACTTCGCCGAGACCGACTCGGGGGTCGCCGAGGAGCTGCTCAAGCGCTGGCCGGAGGCGGTGGCGGAGTTCACCGCGGTGGTGCCCCGGGACTACCGCCGGGTGCTGGAGATCATGCGGGCCGCCGAAGCCGCCGGCCGCGACGTCGACGACGCGGTGATGACCGCACTGGCGGCGCCCGCCGCCCCGGCAGCGCAGTCGGCGCCTGCCGGTTCGTCCACGCCGACCACGCCCGGCCCGCGGGCGGCGGCCCAGGAGGTGGCTCGTGCCTGACCCGAACGGTTTCCTGCGCTACGACCGGCGGCTGCCGGCCCGCCGGCCGGTGCCGGTGCGGATCAGCGACTGGCGCGAGGTCTACCCGCCGGCCGGCGAGGAGCTGATCCGCGAGCAGGCCACCCGGTGCATGGACTGCGGCATCCCGTTCTGCCACGACGGCTGCCCGCTGGGCAACCGCATCCCGGACTGGAACGACCTGGTCCGCACCGGCAACTGGGACGCGGCGGTGGAGTCGCTGCACGCCACCAACAACTTCCCGGAGTTCACCGGCCGGCTCTGCCCGGCGCCCTGCGAGGCCGCCTGCGTGCTCGGCATCGCCGGTGGTGAGCCGGTCACCATCAAGCAGGTCGAGGTGGAGATCGCCGACGCGGCCGTCGCGCGCGGGCTGCTGCCGCGCCCGGTGCCCGCGCCGTCCGGGCGGTCGGTGGCCGTGGTCGGCTCCGGGCCGGCCGGGCTGGCCGCCGCCCAGCAGCTGGCCCGCGCCGGTCACGCGGTGACGGTGTACGAGCGCGACGACGCGCTCGGCGGCCTGCTCCGGTACGGCATCCCCGACTTCAAGCTGGAGAAGGAGCACATCGACCGGCGGCTGGCCCAACTCGCCGCCGAGGGGGTGCGGTTCCGCACCGGGGTGAACGTCGGCGTGGACGTGACGGCCGAGCAGTTGCGCGCCGAGCACGACGCGGTGCTGCTCGCCTGCGGCGCGCTGCAGGGCCGGGACACCCCGGAGACGCCGGGGCGGCAGCTGCGCGGCGTACACCAGGCGATGGCGCACCTGGTGGCGGCGAACCGGGTGGTCGCCGCCGCCGGCGCGGGCCGCCCGGCGCTCGCGGTGCTGCCGGACGGCACGCCGATCGACGCGGCCGGCAAGCACGTGGTCATCATCGGCGGCGGCGACACCGCCGCCGACTGCCTCGGCGTGGCGCACCGGCAGGGCGCCGCCGGCGTACACCAGCTGGACCTCTACCCGCAGCCGCCGCAGGCCCGGGACGAGGCGCGCGACCCGTGGCCCACCTGGCCGTGGATCCTGCGCAGCTACCCGGCCCACGAGGAGGGCGGCGAGCGGGTCTTCGCGGTGGCGGTGCAGGAGTTCGTCGACGACGGCTCCGGCGCGGTGCGCGCGGTCCGGATCGCCGAGGTGACCGTGGAGAAGCGGGACGGGCGGCGGATCGTCACCCCGCTGCCCGGCACCGAGCGGGAACTCCCGGCGGACCTGGTGCTGCTGGCGATCGGCTTCGAGGGCACCGAGGAGCAGCCGCTGCTGGCCCAGTTCGGGGTGACCCGCAACGCCCGCGGCGCGGTGGACGCCCGGCCGGACTGGCAGACCGGCGTGGACGGGGTCTTCGTCGCCGGCGACATGCACCGGGGCGCCTCGCTGATCGTCTGGGCGATCGCCGAGGGCCGGGCCGCGGCCGCCGGCATCCACGCCTACCTCGGTGGCCCCGGCGCCCTCCCCGCTCCGGTGCACCCGGCCGCCGAACCCCTCGCCGCCCGCTGACCGGTCGCGATTCCCGATCCGGGTGGGAAGCGGCCCCTCGGGGGCCGTTTCCCACCCGGGTCGACGGCGCCGGTCGGCCGGGTTCCCGGTCCGCCGTACGTGCCGGTGACCTGGCCGATCGGAGGACGTGCCGGTGACCGGACGGTTGCCCGATTTCTTCCGGTCTGTGGCCGGCTGCGACGACGCCTGGTGAACCCCCTCACGAACAGCGGCGGATCGGTTTGCCGGCCGCCAGACTTGGCGACCGCCGAGCCACCGAGGCGGGTCGGCGCCGTCAGTCGCCGTCGTACGGGGAGGTCGTGGCCCGTGGGTGCCACGTTCGCAGCGCTGCGCCACCGCAACTACCGGATCTGGGCCGCTGCGGGTTTCGTGTCCGTGGTCGGCACCTGGATGCAGGTGCTCGGCGTCAACTGGTACGTGCTCGCCGAGACCCGGTCGGCGACCTCGATGGGCCTCGCCGTCCTCCTCCAGGCCCTGCCCACGCTGCTGCTCAGCGTCTGGGGCGGGGCGCTGGCCGACCGGCTGCGGGCCAAGCCGCTGCTGATCGCCGCGCAGGCGGCCCACGCGGCGCTGGCCGCCGGGCTGGCGGTGGTGGCCGTCACCGGCGCCGGCGGCCTGCCGGCGATCTACGCGATCTCGCTGGCCACCGGCGCGGTCTCGGCGATCGAGGGGCCGGTGATGGGCCGCTGGACGTCGACCCTGGTGGACCGGGAGAGCCTGGGCAACGCCCTGGCGCTCGGGTCGCTCACCCACTCCGCCGGCCGCATCCTGGGCATGAGCGCCGGCGCCGTGGTGGTCGCCGCCGTCGGGCCGGCCCTGCTCTTCGCGATCAACGCGGCCAGCTTCGTCGCGGTGCTGGCCGCGCTGTTCGCCGTACGGGAGCGGGAGCTGCACACCGGCGAGCCGGCGGCCGACGCGGAGTCGGCCGACGGCGGCATCCGGGCCGGCTTCCGCTACCTGCTGCGCCAGCCTGTGGTGCTGGTCGCGCTGGCCCTGTCGTTCGTGCTCGGCAGCCTCGGTCGCAACTACCAGGTGACCATGGCGGCGATGAGCGAGGGGCCGCTGGGCGCCGGCGCGGCCGGCTACGGAGTGCTGTCCACGGTCTTCGCGGTGGGCACGGTGCTCGGCGCGTTCGTCGCGGCCCGCCGCCGGCACCTGGGCTACGGCGTCCTGGTCGGCGCGGGGCTGCTGGCCAGCGGGTTGCAGATCGGCGCCGGCCTGGCCCCGAGCACGCTGGGCTTCGCCGTGGTGATCCTGCCGATCGCCGCCGCCGCGGTGGTCATCGACACCACCGTCGGCACCCGGGCCCAGCTCGACACCGACTACGCGATGCGCGGCCGGGTGCTGGCCGCGCTGGCGGTCACCGGGTCGGTCTCCGCCGCGGTCGGCGCCCCGCTGCTCGGCTGGCTCTCCGAACACGCCGGCCCGCGGCAGACGCTGGTGCTGGCCGGTGTGGCCACGGCGGTGGCCACCGCGGTGGCCGGGGTGGCGCTGGACGGGCTGCGGGGTCGTCGCCTGCGCGGGCGGATCACCCGCGCGCTGGCCGTGCCCGGGGTGCGCCGGGCCGCTTCGACCGCCACCCGCGTGGTCCGGCCCGCCGCGACGGCAGCTCGGCCGGTGCCGGTGGCGACCGTCCGGCCGGTGGCCGGTGTCCCCACCGCCCGCTGGGCGCCGCCCCGGCCGAGGGGCGCCCGCCTCCGCCCGCCGGCCGACGAGTACGCGGCCGCCGCGCCGCGCCGGGCCCGCCGTCGCCCCGGGCTGGCCGGCGTGTCCCGCCCCGCCGGCCCCCCGATCGACTGCGCCCGCTCCACCCCCGACACCACCTGATACGCGAGCCGCCCGGCTTACCCCACTTGGGGGGCTGCCGCGCCGGAAGCCCGGCCCGTACACCGTGCGGGTCTGCGTCGCCAGCGCGAAGCCGATGCCGTCGACCGGCCACGCCGCCCTGCGCCTCGACCGGGTACGGGCCGAAGAACCCGCTGGCCCACTCGACGATCTCGGCGGTGCGCTCGATGCTGGCCCGCGCGGCCGGCCCCAGCTCGCCCAGCGTGGTGCTGTACGCGTTCACCACCGGCTGGCCGTTCGGTGCCGTGTCGCTGACGACGTCGTACTGGCCGATGGCGAGGTCGGCGCGTCGGCTGGAGCGAAGCGCTGAACAGCACCCGGCGGGAATACCGCCGTAAGCAGATCGCCGCAGTGGTCCGCCGCAACACCGGCACCGCCCAGGCCGAACTGCAGCGCCTCGGCTACCAGGTCATCCCCCCGCAGGATCACCGCCTCCGGGCTCAGATCTCCCGCCTCATAGCGCCGAAGCCGCGCACCGGCAGCCAGCGCTGATCCGGGGGTATGGGCTCAGGATGGTTCGACGACCACCACGGGGATCTCGCGGTCGGTCTGCTGCTGGTAGCGGGCGTACGTCGGGAAGACCTTGGTCATCACCTGCCACAGCCGCGCCCGCTCCTCGCCGGTGGCGGTGCGCGCCCGGGCCGCGAACTTCTCCGCGCCGACCTGCACCCGCACCTCGGGATCGGCGCACAGGTTCAGGTACCAGTTCGGGTGTCGCGCCGCACCGCCGTTGGAGGCGACCAGCAGGTAGCGATCGCCGTCGCGCCCGTAGATCAAAGCGGTCCGGCGCAGCTTGCCGGACCGGCGCCCCCGGGTGGTGAGCAGCAGGGCGTCGTAGCCGTGGTACTTCCCGCCGTCCATGCCGTCGGTCTCCAGGTAGCGCCGCACGTGGCTGGCGACCCAACCGACCGGACTGTCCTCAATGGTGTCAGCCATCGGGCCAGGGTAGCCGGCTCAGCGGTAGTCGGCGGTGCCCCGGACGGTGCCGAACCGGGGGAAGATCCGGTCGATCGTGAACTCGTGCTCGTCGGCGGCGAAGCCGGACATCGCGTCGGCGACGAACTCCAGTTCGTAGCCGTGGTCGCTGGCCGCGCGGGCGGTCGACTCGACGCCCATCGTGGTCACCAGGCCGGCGAGCACGACGGTGTCGACCCCGCGCCGGCGCAGGTGCTCGTCCAGGTCGGTGCCGTGGAAGGCGCCGACGGTGCGCTTGACCACCACGATGTCGCCGGGCGCGACCAGGTCCGCGGCGAAGTCGCTGCCGGGCGGCTGCTCGGCGACGCCCGGCCGCTCGACCCGGACCTGCACCACCGGTTCGCCCGCCGTCCGGAACGCGGCGGCGAGCCGCCGGCACCGGTCGAGGACCTCGGCGCCGGTGTGCGGAGCCAGGTCCAGGGCGATGATCCGGGGCATCAGGTCGATCAGCACGAGGGCTCGGGTCACGCTGAAGATCGTATGCCGTCGGCCCCGGCTCCCGCGGGGTGCGGGTGCCGGGGGCGATCCCGGGCCACGGGGGCAACCGTGGTCCGGGTGCGTCGTCACTGCGACGCGGCAACCGGCACCAGCTCGTTCGCGCCGGCCGGCACGCCGAGGGCCGTCGGCTCCTTGGTCACCCGGCGCCGGCGGCCGGACGGTACGGCCAGCGCCGCGGCCATCGCGGCCAGCGCCAGGGCGGTGAGGACCAGGAAGCCGAGGGTGAAGCCGGCCTCCCGGGGCAGGCCGTTGGCCTGCGGGTCGGCGGTGATGATGCCGCTCACCACGGCCGCGCCGATCGCGCCGCCGATGGTACGGATGTTGGCGTTCATTCCGGACGCCACGCCGGTCTGCCCGACCGGGACGTTCTGCACCACCAGGTTGGCCATCGAGGCGAACGCCAGCCCGACGCCGACCCCGAAGAGGCCGGCGGTGAGGGCGACCTGCCAGCGGGCGTCGTGTGCGACGGTCAGCAGGGCGAGCGCGACGGCGTTGATCGCGGCGCCGCTGACCAGCTGGGCCTTGGCGCTGAACCGGGCCGCCAGCCGGCCGCTGACCACCCCGGCCAGGAACATGGTGACCAGCATCGGGAGCATCAGCAGGCCGGCCTCGGTGACGCTGGCGCCGAAGCCGTACCCGGCGACGGTGGGCGTCTGGGCGAACTGCGGCAGGAAGGCGAAGAGAGCCATCATCGACCCGCCGTAGAGCAGGGCGGCCAGGTTGGTCGTCCAGACCGCCGGCAGGCGCATCATCCGCATGTCGATCAGCGGGTTGCGAGAGCGGACCTCGGCCACCAGCCAGCCGGCCAGCAGCACGGCGGCGAGCGCCAGCAGCCCGAGCACCGGGCCGGAGGTCCAGCCCCAGGTGGCGGCCTTGCTGATCGGCAGCAGCAGCGCCACCAGACCGGCGGAGAGCAGCACCGCGGCGAGCCAGCTGATCCGGCCCGGGGTGCGGACCGGCGACTCGGGCACGAAGCGGTGTGCGGCCAGCGCGGTCAGTCCGACCACCACCATCGGGATCCAGAACAGCCAGCGGTAGTCGAGTGCGGCGACGATCGGCCCGGCCAGCACCACGCCCACGCCGCTGCCGGCGGCGATGATCGCGGAGATGACGCCGACGGCCGAGGAGACCCGCGCGGCGGGAAACTCGTCGCGGATGATGCCGAAGGAGAGCGGGAAGACAGCGCCGCCGATGCCCTGGACGACGCGGGCGGCGATCAGCACCCCGATGCTGGGCGCGACCGCCGCGAGCAGGCAGCCGACGGCGAGCGCGGCGAGCGCGACGACGAGCATCCGCCCCTTGCCGACCATGTCGCCGACCCGGCCGAGGATCGGTGTGAAGATCGATGCCGAGAGCAGGTACGCGGTCAGCACCCAGGTGACGGTGTTCTGCGAGGTGTGCAGGTCGTGCTGGATGGTGGGCAGCACCGGGGTGATCAGCGACTGGAGCATCGCGAAGAACCCGGTGCCGGCGGCGAGGACGAGCAAGGTCAACCGACGCGAGCCGCGTCGGAGTGTCACTGCCACGGTGGGGACTCCAGGAGTCGAGGTACGGGAGCCGGCGGTGGTGGCCGCCCGGCATGGTCGTGTGGTCTGCGGGCCGTCGATCGCGCGCGGGGGATCGGGCCGGAGCCGGAGTACGCTATCCGGAGGCACGGCTCCGGTCATTTCCGGAGGGTTGCCTCCATTAACCTAGCGGAGGGGTGCCTCCGGATGCAACCGACGAGGGGTGACGTACGCCATGACCAGCGGTGACCAGCTGCCGGCGGTCTTCGCAGGGCGCCCCAAACGGGCCGATGCCCGGCGCAACTACGACGCCCTGGTCGCCGCCGCCCGCGAGTCCTTCGCCGAGGCCGGGGCCGGCGCCTCGCTGGAGGAGGTCGCCCGGCGGGCCAAGGTCGGCATCGGCACCCTCTACCGGCACTTCCCGACCCGGCGCGACCTCTTCGAGGCGGTCTACGTCGAGGAGGTCCAGGCGCTGTCCCGCAGCGCGGCCGACCTGGCCGGCCTGCCGCCGTGGGATGCGCTGGTCGCCTGGCTGCACCGGTTCGTCGGCTACGTGGCCACCAAGCGGGCGCTCGCCGAGGAACTGGTGCACGACTCCGAGGTGTTCCGTACCTGCCGCGCCGAGATCTACGCGGCCGGCGAGCCCATGCTGCGCCGGGCGCAGGACGCCGGCGCGGTGCGGCCGGACGTCTCCTTCGACGACGTGCTGCGGCTGATCAGCGGTCTGACCATGGCCCAGTTCACCGCGCCGGAGCAGCGCGACCGGGTGCTCGGCGTCGCCCTCGACGGCCTCCGGCGGCCGGTCGGCTGACCCTGGCCGGCTGGCCGCTCGGGGTCGGCCAGCAGCGGCCATTCGTCGTCCAGCCGTCGCGCGACGGTCCCCTTCCAGTCGCCCCGCTCGGGTCCAGGGTCACGCCGGACCGGTGCCCGGGGTCGCCCGCCTGCGGCTGCCGGATGGAGCGGCCGCGGCGCGCGGCCGGCAATCCTCTGCGAGACAGGCGAGACCGGCAATCCCTTGTGGATGCACGCGAGGCGAAATGCCGGTTTGCATGCTCCGCGGAACAACGGGTTACCAGCGCGTAACTTTGCATTGACGTTTCTGGATTGTGACGCGCATCATCGTCACACGGTCGATCGGACACCCCACCCGTCTCCCCGGTTCGCCGGGTGCCTCCCGCCGGAGGTGCAGCCATGCTGCTCCGAAAGATCGTCACCGCCGCCGCCCTCGCCACCGCCGCCACCCTGCTCGTCCCGGCCACCGCCGCCGTCGCCGCCCCGGCCCGGACGGACGCGGCACCCGCCGCCACCAGCGCCGCCGCCACCCCGGTCATCGTCGTCGGCGGGCTCAGCGGCGTCGCCATCGCCTACGAACCGCTCGCCGCCCGCCTGCGCGCCGACGGATACCGGGTCTTCATCTACCAGCTGCCCGGCCTCGGCCTCGGCGACATCCCCACCTCCGCCCGCGCCTTCGCCGGCTACGTGGACCAGGTCCGCTCGGCCACCGGCGCGGCCCGGGTGGACCTGGTCGGCCACTCCGAGGGCGGGCTCGTCTCCCGCTACTACCTCAAGCGGCTCGGCGGCACCGGCGTCGTCGGCCGTTACGTCAGCCTCGGCTCACCCCAGTACGGCACCTACGTGGCCAACATCCTGAAGTTCCTCGGCCTCGGCAGCTGTGCCGGCATCGTCGCCTGCCAACAGATGTCGATCGGCTCGGCCTTCCTCGCCGATCTCAACGCCGGCGACGACACCCCCGGCGCCGTCCGGTACACCACCGTCCGCACGATCCAGGACGAACTGGTCCGGCCGGTGAACAACGCGCTGCTCAACGACGGGTCGACCAACGTGCTGATCCAGTCGTACTGCCCGCTGCGGGTGGTCGGGCACCTCGGGCTGGTGCTCGACGGCACCACGTACACGGTGATCCGGGGCGCGTTGACCGACGCCCCGGTGCGACCCAACTGCTACGCGCTCTAGCAACCCGGCCGGCGCGGTGTCCGCGCCCGCGCCGACTCCGGTGCGGGCCCGGCGCCGGTGCCGTCCACGGCGCCGCGGCGCGGTCGGATCGCCGACACCCCCTCGGGCGGGGCTGACAGCAATCGGCCCCGCTCGATAATCTGCGTCGCTGTCCACACACGACAAGCGCGACCGGTACCCGTCGAGGAGCCGCGACCATGACCGATTCGCCGGCGGTACGCGCCGCCGAGCCCGCTACCGAGCAGCAGCCGCCCGACCGGCGCATCGCCCACCGCCCGCCCGGCTACCCGAGCGCCCTGGTCTGGCTGCGCGCCGGCATCCTGCGCGACTGGCGGGGCGTGTCGGGAGCGTTCGTCGCCACCTGGTTCTACCTGCCGCTGGCACTGCTCTCCGCGGTCTGGAGCGGCATCGCTCTCGCCGTCCTGGGGCTCTTCGCCGGTGCTCTCGGCGTCGCCGACCAGCTCCCCGCCGAGGTGCGGGACACCCCGCTGGTCGGCACGCTGCTCGAGGCATTCCTCAGCCGCTCGGGCGGGGTGCTCGGCGGCTTCGTCGGCTTCGCCGTCGGCTTCCTGAGCGGATTCCTCGGCGTACTGCTGCTGCCCTGGCGCGGCGCGAGCGACGAGCCGCTCGCGCTGCTGACCGGACTGCTCGGCATGGTGGCCGCCGCCGCCCTGATCGGTCTGCTCTACACCCTCTACCGGGTGCTGCTGGAACCCCGGCTGCTGCTGGTCTCCGGGGCCCGTGAGCCGAGCCGGCGGGAGGAGGCCCGGCTGCGCCCCGTGCTGGAGCGGTGCGCGCACCGCCTCGGCCTGCCCACCGTGCCGCGGCTGCTGATGGAGGACGATCCCGTCCTGGCCAACGCCCGGACATACGCCCGGCACATCGTGGTGACCACCAGCGTGCTGACCGAGCCGGAGGAGGAGATCGCCGCGCTGCTCAGCCACGAGCTGGTGCACTGGCGGGCCGGGGACGAGGTCACCAGCGCCTTCGTCCGGGGCGTCGCGCTGCCGCTGACCCTGGTGCACGCCATCCCGGCGTGGCTGATGCGGACGTTCCCGCACCCGGCCACCAACTTCGTGGTGTTCCTGTTCTTCTGGCCGGTCCTGCTGACCATGAAGTACGTGGTGCTGCCCCTGCACGCCCGTGACGTGCGGGCCGCCGAGTACCGGGCGGACCTGGGCGCGGTGCTCACCGGTCACGTGGACGGGTTGCGCGCCATCCTGGAACGGCGCCGGTCGTTCGAGACCGGGCGCAGCGGCTGGGACGAGGCGGTCTGCGCCACCCACCCGCCGCACGAGCTGCGGCTGGACCGGCTCGACCGCGCGATCGCGCCGGCGACCGTCGGCGACGCGGTCACCCCGGAGGTGCTCTTCGGCAAGTCGGGGCCGATCGGCACCCCGCGGGGCTGGCTGGTCGCCGGCGCCGCGGCGCTGGCGCTGTGCGTGGGCGTCGCCGGGCTGGGCGTCGTGCAGTGGGCCTTCTTCCGGCCGCAGGCGGCGGTGGACGGATACTTCTCCGCGCTGGCCGACCGGGACGTCGCCGAGGCGCTCGACTGGCTGACGCCGGAGCAGCGGTCGGCCGTGGCCGACCGGGAACTGCTCGCCGACGTGCTCCGCGCCGAGGGCTACCAGCCGCCGACGGACGTCGAGATCACCGGGCTCGAACGCGACGACGACCGGGCCACCGCCACCGTCTCGTACCAACTGGGCGGCGAACGGCGTACCGGCACCCTCGCGCTGCGGCGCGACACGTCGGCCACCGCCGGCCTGTTCCACGGCTGGCGGGTGCTGGACGGCCTGACCTCACTCGACGTGCCACCCGGTCGCGCCGGCCTGGCGCTCAACGGGGTGCCGATCCCGGCCACCGGCGAGGGCGGTGGCGTGCTGTCGCTGCTGCCGGGCGGCTACACGGCGACCGGCCCGAGCAGCGCGCTCAGCGAGGTGCCACCGGAGCCGGTGCAGGTCGGCCCGGGGCAGCCGCCGGCCGTCGCGCTCGGCCTGACCCCGGTGCTCAAGGCCGAGGCGACCACCGCCGCCGAGGAGCGCGTCCGGGCGTACCTGGACGACTGCGCGAAGAAGGCCGTCGCCGAGCCGGAGGGCTGCCCGTTCCGCTACTACGGCGGCGGGGTCCGGAAGATCACCTGGGAGGTGCTCGAATACCCGCGGGTCAGGGTGGAGCTGACCGGACCGGACACGGCCCGGGTCAGCACCCCCTACGAGGGCCGCGGCCGGATCCGCGCCACCGGAACCTCCACCGGCTACTTCGGCGGCACCACGCCCTTCACCGACGAGCGGGAACTGGCCGTCACCGGCGTCCTCACCGCCGCCGGTGACAGCCTCACCTTCCAGACCCGCGACTGATCGGGGAGACCGACGTGACCGACGCG
Organism: Micromonospora sp. CNZ280; assembly: GCF_011759515.1. Taxonomy (NCBI): domain Bacteria; kingdom Bacillati; phylum Actinomycetota; class Actinomycetes; order Micromonosporales; family Micromonosporaceae; genus Micromonospora; species Micromonospora sp. CNZ280. Next base: position 79,457 of record NZ_JAAOYP010000001.1, on the reverse strand, counting down.
GACAGCACGACGCGGCAGCCGGTGCGGCTGACCATCGTTCCCCGACACCGGCAACCGCCCCAGGTCGCCCTGCTGGACTGGATCCACCGGCGACCGGAGTACCGGCCGGCGGTCCGCCCCGCCGGCGGAGCGGGCGGCGGCCGGCCCGGGTTCAGCGACGCGGTCATCATCGCGGTGCTGGCACAGGGACTGCTGCCGGGGCTGTTCAACCTGCTGCAGACCTGGGTCGACCAGCAGCGCACCGAGGCGAGCGTCCGCATCCAGTCCGGCGAGACCGAGGTGGAGCTGCAGGTCAACGGCCGCACCGACGCGGCCCGCCTGCTGTCCCAGGCGACCGAGGCGCTCCGCGCCGCCCGCGAACCGGCCGACCTGCCGGACGCCCCGGCCTGATCCCCGGGGGTGTCCGGCGGCACGGCCGGACACCCCCGGGACGGGCGGCGCTCAGACTGCCTTGGTCAGCGCCGCGAACTCGTCGTCGGTGAGCGCCACCCCGGCCGCGGCGATGTTCTCCTCCAGGTGCGCCACCGACGACGTACCCGGGATGGGAAGCATGGCCGGCGACCGGCGCAACAGCCAGGCGAGCGCCAGCTGCGCGGGCGTCGCGCCGTGCTCGGCGGCGATCGCGTCCAGCGGACCGCCCGGCCGGGCCAGGTCGCCGGTGGCGATCGGAAACCAGGGGATGAACGCCAGGTCGTTGCGCTCGCAGTGGTCGAGCACCGCCTCCGCGCCGCGGTCGGCCAGGTTGTAGAGGTTCTGCACGGAGGCGATCGGGGCGATCCGCCGGGCCGCCTCGATCTGCTCGACCGTCACCTCGGAGAGCCCGATGTGCCGGATCTTGCCCTCCTCGCGCAGCAGCGCCAGCTCGCCGAGCTGATCCTCCAGCGGCACCTTCGGGTCGATCCGGTGCAGCTGTTGCAGCGGGATGCAGTCCAGGCCGAGGTGGCGCAGGCTCAGCTCGGTCTGCTGGCGCAGGTACTCCGGCCGCCCCACCGGTCGCCAGTCGCCGGGCCCGGCGCGGGTGAACCCGGCCTTGGTCGCGATCACCAGATCGTCCGGGTACGGGTGCAGCGCCTCGCGGATCAGCAGCTCGCTGACGAACGGCCCGTACGAGTCGGCGGTGTCGATGAAGGTCACCCCCAGCTCGACCGCCCGGCGCAGCACCCGCACCGCCTCGGCCGGGTCCTTCGGGTCACCCCACACGCCGGGGCCGGTGAGCTGCATCGCGCCGTAACCGAGCCGGTCGACCTGGAGGTCACCGCCGATCCGGTAGGTGCCGGACGCCTTCGCGGGCTGCCGGCCGCCGTCGCTTGCCATCTGTCGGAGTCCTCTCGTCGCCTGCGCCAAATCTAGTCACCGCGCCGGGGCGCGATGTCGGCTTCGCGCTCGCGCGCCGGCGTGCCGTTCTGCTACCCCTGATGGAGCACGGCGCGAGCCGACCGGGGGAGGCCCGATGTGGCGACGGAACACCGACCCGCTGGCCCGGCTGCGCCGGCGGCTGGACGCGTTCGGCTCCACGATGGACCCTCGCCACGTGCTCGACCCGGCGGCGATCCGGGACGCGGACGCCGTCGCCGACCTCGTCGCGCGAGCGTCCCGCCGGGACCGCGTCGACGACGCCACGGCGGAGGCCGTCTTCCTCATCGCCTGCCTGCACTGGTACCGGTACCAGGTGCTGCCGGCCGGCCAGGACCAGGCCGACCTGGACCACGCGGTCCTGCTCACCGAGCTGCTGCTGACCGCCGCGCCGGACAAGGTGCACCCCTCGCTGGCGGCGATGCTGCGGGTGCACGGCCCCCGATCCACCGCCGCCCGCGGCGGCGTGCCGGCGCAGCGGTCCGCGCCCGCCGACGCGGCCGCCCACTCGGGCTCCGGCTGGCCGGCCTCACCCGGCCGGGCGGGTTCGTCCGCCGGGCCGGGCGAGGCCGGCGAGGAGGCGATCGGGCTGTTCCTGGAGGCGGCGCAGCTGATGGGCGGGGCCGAGCGCAGCGGCGACTACTCGGTCGCCGACCGGGCCGTCGACCTGCTGCGCCGGGCCGTCGCCGGCACGCCGGCGGCTGACCCCGCCCGGCTGCACTACCTCTCCGCCCTGGGCAAGGCGCACCGGGACCTGTTCCTGCACCGGGGCCGGTCGCCGGAGCACCTGCGGCGGGCGGTCGAGGCGCACCGGGAGAGCCTGGGATCCACCCCGGCCGGCGACCGGGACCGCCCGGTGCGGATGTTCAACCTCGGCAACGTGCTCAGCGACCGCTACGAACTCGACGGCGACCGGGCCGCGCTGGACGAGTCGATCACCCTGCTCGGCGACGCCGCGCGGGCCGCCGGGGCGGACCACCGGATCCGGGCCATGGCACAGGCCAACCTCGGCCAGCGGCTGCGCGACCGCTGGCTCCTGCGTCACGATCCGGCCGATCTGGACCGGGCGGTCGACGCCCTCACCGCAGCCGTCGGGGGCATGGACGACCCGCGGCTGACCGTGGTGCTCGGCAGCGCACTGGCCGGCCGGTTCACGCGCGCCGGGGCCCCCGCCGACCGGGACGCCGCGATCGGGGCGTACCGCGCGGCGCTGGCCGGCGGCGGGCTCGACCGGGCGCTGGCCGGCGTGGCCCGGGTCGGCCTGGCGGCGCTGCTCGGCGCCCGACACGAGACCGACGGCGATCCGGCCGACCTGGACGCGGCGATCGACGCGCAGCTGGCGGCCGTGGCAGACGCGCCGGACCCGGACGGGCTGCGGCACGCCGCCGGCAAGCTGCTCGAACAGCGGTACGCCCGGGACCGGCGCGACGCCGACCTGCGGAGCGCGATCCACCTGCTGCGGCTGGGCGTCGCCGGCGCCCCGGACGACACCGAACGCGGGGTCCGCCTCGCCGGCCTCGCGCACGCGCTGGGCCGCTGGCATGCCGCGCTGGACGGGATCGACGCGCTGCGCGTCGCCGAGAACAGCCTCCGCGAGGCGGAGCGGCTGCTGCCGGCCGGGCACCCCGCGCGCCCGGACGTGCTGAACAACCTCGGCGAGCTGTGGCGGGAGATCGCCGACCGGACCGGCGCGGCAGACCGGCTGGAACCGGCCGCCGCCGTGCTGCGGGAGGCGGTGGCCACGGCCCGGCCCGACTCCCCGAAGCTGCCGATCTACCTGTCCAACCTCGGCCTGGTGCTGCAAACCCTGTTCGCCCGCACCCAGGACCTGGCCACCCTGACCGAGGCGGTCGAGGTGCTGCGCCGGGCGGTCGCCGCGACCCCGACCGAGCACCCGGACCGCCTACTCGCCCTGACCACCTACGGATCGGCGCTCAACCGCCGGGCCGAGGCGACCCTCGCCGCGCCGCAGGGCGTGGTCGAGGCTGTCGGGCCGGACGTGGAGACGGCGGTGGCGGCGCTGCGCGAGGCGGTAGACCTGGCGCGACGGGGCGCGGAGGCCCACGAGGTCGGCCAGGTGCTCGGCACACTCGCCCTGGCGAACAACCTGCGCCACCAGGTCACCGGTGATCCGGTGGCGCTCGACGAGGCGATCGACGCGCTGGTGGCGGCCCGCGACGCCACCGAGGGGAGCGGCCCGGAGCGGCGCCGGCTGTCGGCCAACCTCGGCAACACACTGCTGGCGCGGTTCCGCCTGGCCGGCCGCTCCGCCGACCTCGCCGCAGCCATCCGGGCGTACCGGGAGGCGTTGGCCGATCAACCGGCCGGGCACGCCGAGCGGACGACCTACCTGCTCAACCTGGCTGTCGCGTTGGACGAGGCGGCCGCCCGGGCGGACGGCGGCGTCCCGGTCCTCGGCGGCGACGCGCGGCCGGCCGAACGCGACCCGGCGGCGACCGCGCCTGCCGGGGTGTGGGCCGACACCTCGCCCGAGGCGCTGCGCGCCGAAGCGCTCGCCGCACTGCGCGAGGCCGCCGCCGTCGATGCCGCGCCCTCGCTGTTGCGGGCCACCGCCGCCCGGCGGTACGCCATCCTCGCCGAACACCTCGGCGACCTGCCCGCCGCCCTGGCCGGGTACGCCTCGGCGATCGAGCTGATCGACCTGGTCGCCTGGCACGGCATGGACCCGGACGACCAGGCCCGGCTGCTGGCCCAGTTTCCCGGGCTCGCCGGGGCGGCCGCGGCGTGCGCCCTCGACGTCGGGCGGCCCCAGCGGGCGGTGGAGCTGCTGGAGTACGGCCGGGACGTGCTGCTCACCCGGGTCCGCGACGCCCGGGCCAGCCTCGACGCGCTCCGGGACCGGGCACCGGAACTGGCCGAACGGTTCGCCGAGGTGCAGGCCGAGCTGGACGGGCTCGCCCCCGCCGGTACCACGGCCGGCGCGCCGCCGAGCGCGGGCGCACCGACCACCACGCCGGCCGCCGGGGGTGCGCTTGCCAGCTCGTGGGCGGCCGGGTCACCGATGACGGTCATGCCGTCGCCCGGCACGCCGGAACGGCGGCACGAACTCGCCGTCCGGCGGCGGGAACTGCTGGCCGACATCCGTCGGCTGCCCGGCTTCGCCGACTTCCTCCGCCCGCCCGCCTTCGCCGATTTGGCCCGGGCCGCCGGCCGGGGCCCGGTGGTGCTGGTCAACGTGGCGCCACGCCGGTGCGACGCGCTGGTGGTCGACGGCGCTGGCGTCCGGGTGGTCCCGCTGCCGCAGCTGACCCAGGCCGACCTGGTCGACCGGGTGGTCGCCTTCCTCCTCGCCGTCGGCGCGGCCACCGCGCCCGCCGGCACCGCGCCCGCCGGACCGGCCGCCGCACCCTCCGGGCCGAGCGCCGCGTCTGCGGGATCGAATGCCGCGCCCGCCGGGTCGGAGGCCGTGCCGGCCGGATCCGGCGCGGCCGGTGGGGGGCCGGCGGAGGCGCTGGCTGACCAGCGACGCCGGCTGGCGGCCCGGCGGACGATCACCGGGACCCTGGACTGGCTGTGGCGGGTGGTGGCCCGCCCGGTGCTCGACGACCTCGGTCCGGCGACCGCCGGCGGCACCGACCTGCCCCGCCTCTGGTGGTGCCCGACCGGGCTGCTCAGCCTGCTGCCGCTGCACGCCGCCGGCCCGCCCGCCGGCGACGGGGCGCTGGACCGGGTCGTCCCGTCATACACGGCCTCGCTGCGGGAACTGCTGCGGGCCGGCGACGATCGGGCCGCCGGCCCTGCCGCTGTCGACGCTGCGCTCTTCGTCGGCCTGCCGCAGACCCCCGGCCTGGCCGACCTGCCCGGCGTCGCCCGGGAACAGGAGATCGTCACCCGGCACCTGGCCCGGGTGCACCCGTTGACCGGGCCGGCGGCCACCCGGCAGGCGGTGCTGGCCGCGCTGGCCGGCCGGCCCGTCGCCCACCTGTCCTGCCACGGCGCCCAGGACCTGGCGGCCCCGGCGCGCGGCCGGCTCGCGCTCGCCGACGGCCCGCTGCACGTCCGCGACCTGTGGCAGCTGCGCGCGGCCGCGCCGGCCGGGCTGGCGGTGCTCTCCGCCTGCGAGACGGTACGCGGCGGAGCGACCCTGCCCGACGAGACGATCAGCCTCGGCACCGCGTTCCAGCTCGCCGGGTTCCGGCACGTGATCGGCTCGCTCTGGTCCATCTCGGACGCGGTCACCGCCCGGCTCTGCGACGGCCTCTACGCCGGGCTGGCGGCGCCCGGTGGGCCGGGCCGGATCGACCCGGAGCGGGCCGCGGTCGCCCTGCACGGTGCGGTCCGGGAGACCCGGCGCGCGCTGCGCGAGGCCCCCGAACTCTGGGCCGCCTACGCGCACGTCGGCCCCTGACCTGGTGACCGCCGCCGCGCGCCAGGGGCGGTCTGGGTGACCGGTTCAGCAGGCCGGTACCGCTCTGATCGTGGTCGTGGCGGTCAACGGCACCTCGACCGGCCCGGTCGCGGTGCGGACCGTCAGCGTCCCGACGGCCGTCCCGGTGACCGTCCCGCAGACCGTGCCGGCACCGGTGCCGACCTGCACGAACGGCCCGCTGCGCGGCGGCCCGTACCAGGTCACGCCGACCGCCGCGACCAGCAGCGCGGCGCAGAGCAGCACCAGGCCCACCCCGGTGCGCAGGGCGCGGACCGCGGCCACCGCCTCCTGGTGCTCACCCGTCGGCGGAGGCGGCAACGCGGCCACCGGCGTGACGGCCAGCCGCCCGTGCGCGGCGCGCAGCAGCGCCAGCGCGCCCACCGCGCCGGCGACCAGCGCGGCCACCAGCAGGACGCCGACCAGCGCCGCCCAGCCCGGGGCGAGCGTGCCCACGTCGGTGCGCCCCCGGATCAGGCTGAAGCCGACCAGGGCGAGCAGCAGGGCCCCGAGCCCGTTTCGCCAGGCCAGCGCGGCGGACCGGACCCGGTCCAGCTCGGCGCGGAGCAGCCCGGCCAGCGCCTGCGCCTGGCGCAGGTCAGCCACCGTGGCCGGCGGCCCGGGGCGCAGCCGGATCACGGCTCGACGTCCAGCCGCAGGGTCCAGTACGCGCCGCAGCCGACCTGCCCCTCCGCCCGGAACGGGTGGGCGACCTCGCAGGTGCAGAAGATGGTCCGGTAGGCCGCCACCGCCGCGGCCGCCTCCCGCGGCACGGGCACCGTGGCCGGCTGGGCCGGGGTGCCGGCCGCCGGCTCGACCGGGGTGCCGGCCGTCGGCCGGTCGGGCCCGTCGGCCGTCGGTGCCTCCGGGGCGAGCAGCGGGGCGGGCGGGGCGTCCCGGCGGAACACCGCGTCGACCAGGGTGAAGGTGATCGGGTCCTGGCAGCGCGGGCAGCCGCCGCTCAGCACGACTGCCGCGTCGAACTCGCGCACTGTGAAGGTGGCGGCTGCCTGCCGGGCGTACGCCTCGTCGGTGACCTCGGCGTACGGCAGCGGCGCCGGCTGCGTCCGCGCCCGATCGTCCATCCGCGACCTCCGATGACCGAACCCTGACCGGACCGTCCACGGTAGTCGTCCGGCGCACCCGGTCCGCCGACCGGCCGCGGAACCGGCGGCCGGGTCGCACGGAGGGCGGCGGTTCGTCGTCGGCGACACCGGGTGACGGCAGTTGGCCCGAGCGACCGCGCGCCGCGACCGCGCGTGGGACGCTGGGCGCAGTCATCGAGATCCGGCGGAGCAGGGGGGCGTCATGGCCGGGGTGCCGCAGGTCGACTTCGCGCTCGACACGTACGAGTGCATCGTGCTGTATCCGGGCGCGGCCGGGCGGGCGCTGCCGGCGGAGACGGTCCAGCGCCTGCAGTCCGAGCACGCCGAGCACATGCAGGCGCTGCAACGGCGGGGGATCGTGCTGGTCGCCGGCTCGGTGGACGGCCCGGCCCGCAACCCGGAACCGCCGATCGGCTTCGGCCTGGCCCGCACCGGCTCGGTCGACGACGTGCGCAGCGTGATGGAGGCCGACCCGGCGGTGCAGGCGGGGCTCTACCGGGTGGACGTGATGACCTTCCTCTGCCCGGCCGGCTCACTGGACTTTCCGCTGGTCAAGACACAGAGCTGAGCCGCGGTCCAGCGACGGCTGTCGGCATCGTGACGGCACCCGGCCGGCGCCCGCCGAGGCCCGTCCCGGCCCCCGCCGCATCCGTCGACCCGGCCCCGCCGCACCCCGAGCCGCGCCCGCCGCACTGCGCGACATCCGCCAGCGCGGACGGAGGACGCCGTCGCAACCGCCGGGAGCACCCGGGGGCGCGCTCGCGGTGAGGGCGTACGATTCCCGGCGCGCGGTCGCCGATGCCCGCCACCTCAACGTTCCCGGCGCGGGTTCCGCCCGCCGGCTGCGCGCGGATCGCGCGTCGTTGGACAATTTGTTCCGCAGTCCCGCGAGGGGTCGGCCCGAAGTGCGACCCGGAGGAGAGACTAGCCTGATGGGCGTGACACGCCGCGCGAAGATCGTCTGCACTCTTGGTCCTGCCACCTCGTCGCCGGAACGGATCCGAGGGCTCGTCGAGGCGGGCATGAACGTGGCCCGGCTCAACTTCAGCCACGGCAGCCACGCCGACCACGAGGCGGTGTACCGGCTGGTACGCGAAGCGGCCGACGCGGCCGGTCGGCCGGTGGCGGTGCTGGCCGACCTCCAGGGGCCCAAGATCCGGCTGGGCCGGTTCGCCGACGGCCCGCACGAGTGGCGTACCGGCGACTCGGTGGTGATCAGCGGCGACGACGTGATGGGCACCAAGGACCGGGTCTCCTGCACCTACCGGAAGCTGCCGCAGGAGGTGAAGCCCGGTGACCGGCTGCTGATCGACGACGGCCGGGTGGCCGTGGAGGTCACCGACGTCACCGGCAACGACATCCGCGTCCTGGTCACCGAGGGCGGCCCGGTCTCCAACAACAAGGGCGTGTCGCTGCCCAACGTGGCGGTCAGCGTGCCGGCGCTCTCCGAGAAGGACGCGGAGGACCTGCGCTTCGCCCTCGGCCTCGGTGTCGACCTGGTCGCTCTCTCCTTCGTCCGCTCCGCCGACGACATCAAGCTGGTGCACGCGATCATGACCGAGGTCGGGGTGCACCGGCCGGTGCTGGCCAAGGTCGAGAAGCCGGAGGCGGTCGACCACCTCGAGGCGATCGTGCTGGCCTTCGACGGGGTCATGGTCGCCCGCGGCGACCTCGGCGTCGAACTGCCGCTGGACCAGGTGCCGCTGGTGCAGAAGCGCGCCGTGCAGCTGTGCCGGGAGAACGCCAAGCCGGTCATCGTCGCCACCCAGATGCTCGACTCCATGATCGAGAACTCCCGGCCGACCCGGGCGGAGGCCTCCGACGTGGCCAACGCGGTGCTCGACGGGGCCGACGCGGTGATGCTCTCCGGCGAGACCAGCGTCGGCAAGTACCCGGTGCTCACCGTCAGCACCATGGCCAAGATCGTCACCACCACCGAGTCCGGCTCGATCGGGGTGCCCCGGCTGCAGCACGACCCGCGTACCCACGGCGGGGCGCTCACCGTCGCCGCCTCGTCGATCGCCCGGGCCATCGGCGCCAAGGCGATGGTCGCCTTCTCGCAGACCGGCGACACCGTGCGGCGGCTGTCCCGGCTGCACTGCGACCTGCCGCTGCTGGCCTTCACCCCGGTGCCCGAGGTGCGCAACCAGCTCGCGCTCTCCTGGGGCGTGGAGACCTTCCTGATGCCGTTCGTCGAGCACACCGACGACATGTTCCGCCAGGTCGACCAGGCGCTGCTCGGCCTCAACCGGGCCAACCCCGGTGACTACGTGGTGATCGTCGCCGGCAGCCCGCCCGGCACCCCCGGCTCGACCAACACGCTGCGCGTACACCAGCTGGGGTCGCTGGTCGACGCCGCGTCCGCGCGGGCGCTGCAGTGACCGCCGACCAGGTCGCGGTCGGCCAGGCCGCCGTCGACCAGCTGCTGGAGGTCCTCGACCTCGCCCCGACCGGCGAGATGACCTTCCGGGGGATCAGCCCGCCGGTCGGCCCGCAGCGGGTGTACGGCGGCCAGGTCGCCGGCCAGGCGCTGGTCGCCGCCGGGCGGACCGTCGAACCGGAGCGTTTCGTGCACTCGCTGCACGGCTACTTCGTGCGGGCCGGCGACCCGGCCGAGCCGATCGCCTACGAGGTGGAGAACATCCGCGACGGCCGTTCCTTCTCGGTGCGCCGCTGCGTCGCGCTCCAGCACGACAAGCCGATCTTCTTCATGTCGGCCTCGTTCCAGCGCCTCGAGGAGGGGCTGGACCACCACGCCCCGCTGCCGGCGGACGTGCCCGGCCCGGACGAGGTCCCGACCATGACCGACCGGCTCTCCCGCTACCCGGAGCGGCTCGGCATCTGGGGGCAGATCCCGCGCCCGATCGACGTGCGCTACGTCGGCGAGCCCGGCTGGGTACGCCCCGGCGACCGGCCCGCCGACCCGCACCAGCGGGTCTGGATGCGCATCGACGGCAAGCTGCCCGACGACCCGCTGCTGCACGCCTGCGCGCTGACCTACGCCTCCGACCTCACCCTGCTGGACTCGGTGCTCTCGGTGCATGGCGAGGTCTGGGGCCCGGGCGGGGTGGTGGGCGCCAGCCTCGACCACGCGCTCTGGTTCCACCGGCCGTTCCGCGCCGACGAGTGGTTCCTCTACGACTGCTGGAGCCCGTCGGCGTCCGGCGCCCGGGGGCTGGCCACCGGCCGGATGTTCACCCGCGACGGCCGGCAGATCGCCAGCGCCGTCCAGGAGGGCCTGCTGCGCCGCGTCGGGGCCTGATCCCGGCCGCCCGGCGCGTCCGCGCCGTTGCGGACTTCCCCTCGCCCGAGGCGATGGCCGCGTACGGCGATCGGCCGAGGGGTGATCGTCCGGGCGGGGGAGCGGCCAGCTAACCTTGCCGGCATGCGCCTCTCCGCCCGGGTCGACTACGCCCTCCGAGCGGTCGTCGAGCTCGCCTCGGTGACCGGCGGCGCCGGGGTCGGGCGGGGCCGGCCGGTCACCGCCGAGCAGATCGCCCGCGCCCAGGAGATCCCGCCGAAGTTCCTGGAGAGCATCCTGTTGCAGCTGCGCCGGGGCGGCATCGTGCAGGCCCAGCGGGGCCCCGAGGGCGGCTACTGGCTGGCCCGCCCGGCCGAGGAGATCTCGCTGGCCGAGGTGATCCGGGTGATCGACGGTCCGCTGGCGCACGTCCGCGGGCAGCGCCCGGAGCAGCTCGGCTACCACGGCGCGGCCCGCGCCCTGCAGGACGTCTGGATCGCCCTGCGGGCCACCGAACGGGAGATCCTGGAACTGGTCACCGTCGCCGACGTGGCCAGCGGCGAGCTGCCCGGGCGGGTCACCGAACTGGTCGCCGACCCCCGCGCCTGGACCTGACCCGGGCCACCCGCGCTCACTCCTCGTCGGCGGCGGCGCTGAGCAGCTCCCACGTCTCGTCGACGTGCGCCTGCGTGGTGAACGGCGAGCCGACGGCCAGCCGCAGCGTGTACCGGCCGGCCACCCGGGTCTGGGTCAGGTGCACCCGGCCGGTCGCGTTGACCCGGGCCAGCAGCCGGGCGCTCGCCTCGTCACCGGCCCGCAGCCGGAAACAGACCAGCGAGAACGGGTGCGCCGCGGCCAACTCGAACCGCTCGTCGGCGCGGACCCGGTCGGCGAACCGGGCGGCCAGCGCCACCCCGGTGCGGATGTGCGTCCGCAACCCCTCCACCCCGTACCAGCGCAGCACGAACCACAGCTTGAGCGCCCGGAACCGGCGGCCCAGCGGCACCTGCCAGTCCCGGTAGTCGATCACCGCCCCGGACTCGCTGGCGGCGTTGCGCAGGTACTCCGGCAGCACCGTCAACGCCTCGATCAGCGAAGCCCGGTCGGCCACCCAGAACGCGTCGCAGTCGAACCCGGTGAGCAGCCACTTGTGCGGGTCGAAGCAGTACGAGTCGGCGTACTCCAGCCCGGCGTGCGACCAGCGCAGCTCCGGGCAGACCGCCGCCGCGCCCGCGTACGCGGCGTCGACGTGCAGCCAGACGCCGTGCTCGGCGCAGATCGCCCCGATCTGCGGCAGCGGGTCCACCGCCGTGGTGGAGGTGGTGCCGATGGTCGCCACCACCAGCGCCGGCACCTCGCCGGCGGCCAGGTCCGCCTCGATCGCGGCGCGCAGCGCGGCCGGGTCCATCGCCAGCGTCTCCGGGTCGACCTCGACCGGGCGGACGCCCTGCTCACCGAGCCCGGCGATCAGGGCCGCCTTCTCCACCGAGGAGTGCGCCTGGGTCGAGGCGTAGACGCGGTAGCGCCGGTCCACCCCGGCCCGGCGCCACCGGCCGCCGCCGGCGCGGTGCAGCGCGGCGAGCGTCGCCACCAACGTCGCCGAGGACGCCGAGTCCTGGATCACGCCGCCGCCACTGCCGGTCGACCGGAACCGCTTCGGCAGGTCCAGCAGGTCGGCCAGCCAGTCCAGCATCGCCGTCTCCAGCTCGGTGGCGGCCGGGCCGGTCGCCCAGAGCATGCCCTGCACACCGAGCCCGGAGCTGACCAGGTCGCCCAGGACGCTGGGGCCGCTGGTGTTGGCCGGGAAGTAGCCGAAGAACCCGGGATGCTGCCAGTGCGTCAGCCGGGGCGCGACCAGCGCGTCCAGGTCGGCCAGGACGGCGGCGACCGGCTCTCCGTGCTCCGTCGGGCCGGCCGGCAGCGCCGCGGCCAGCGCGCCGGGCGGGTCCGGCGAGGTCACCGGGCGCCGCTCCAGCGTCGCCCAGTAGTCGGCGATCCAGTCCACCACGGCGTGCCCGGCGCGGCGGAACTCGTCCGGGGTCATGTGCTCAGCCACCCGACGAGTCGATCAAGAAAGCGCCCGGCCGGCAAGAGGATGACCGATTGTGTCGACCCGACCACGGTCGTAGCATCGCAGGAGCGCGGAGCCGCCATCGACGCCCACCACGCGCGTCGGGTCCCTTGCCGCAGCGCGGCGTACGCCCTCCCCGCCGGCCCAGGGCAGGCCGGCGACGCCCGGCCGCCGCGCGCCCCACCTCCCTCGGAGGGCTCCGCATACCTGTCACCCCCCGCCGCGTCGCGCTGCTCGCCGCGGCCGCCGCGGCGCTCGCCGCCGGCACCCTGACCACCCTCACCGCAGCGGCGGCCGTCACCGGTCTCTCGCCGGCCTGGTCACGCCGGCTGGCACCGGGCCGCGGCCGCGGAATCCGCCCAGCCGCGGCCCGGTGCGCCACACCGCGGCATTCCCGACCCGTCCCGACCGGGAATGCCGTACCACCACCGGCACCAACGCTAGGCACCCTCCGCGTCGCGAGGGTGACGCCGGCGTGAAGATCGTGTTTCAGCGGCGCAGGCCGCCGGCCACCCGCTCCGCGATCAACTGGTACGACCGCACCCGGTCGGCGACGTCGTACACCAGGGTGGTCAGCATCAACTCGTCCGCACCGGTGCGGGCCAGCAGGTCGGTCAGCTGCCGGCGGACCGTCTCCGGCGAGCCCATCGCCTGGCCCTCCCGGCGCTGCTCGACGAACTCCCGCTCGATCTCGGTGTACGGGTAGGCCGCCGCCTCCTCCGGCGTGGCCAGCGGCTCCGGGCGACCCGAGCGCAGCTTCAGGAACGACAGCGCGCTCGGCCCGGCCAGCCACTCGGCCCGCTCGTCGGTCTCCGCGCAGACCGCGTTCACCGCGACCATCGCGTACGGCCGCTCCAGCCAGCGCGACGGCCGGAAGCTCTCCCGGTACAGCGCCAGCGCGGGCAGCGTGTTCTGCGCGCTGAAGTGGTGCGCGAACGAGAACGGCAGGCCGAGCAGCCCGGCCAGCCGGGCGCTGAACCCACTGGAACCCAGCAGCCAGATCGCCGGCTGCTGGCCGCGCCCCGGCGTCGCCACGATCGGCCCCGGCCGCTCGCCGCTGAAGTAGTTCATCAGGTCGGCCAGCTCCTGCGGGAAGCCCTCCGCGGACAGCCCCTCCATCGTCCGGCGCAACGCCAGCGCGGTCACCTGGTCGGTGCCCGGCGCCCGCCCGATACCCAGGTCGATCCGGCCCGGGTGCAACGCCTCCAGGGTGCCGAACTGCTCGGCCACCACCAGCGGCGCGTGGTTGGGCAGCATCACCCCACCCGATCCCAGCCGGATGGTGCTGGTGTGCGCGGCCAGGTGGGCGAGCAGCACCGCCGGCGCCGACGAGGCGATCGCCGGCATGTTGTGGTGTTCGGCCACCCAGAACCGGTGGTAACCCAGTTCCTCGGTCCGCCGGGCCAGCTCGGTGGTGTGCCGCAGCGCCTCGCCGGCGGTGGTGCCGGCCGCGACCGGAGCAAGATCAAGAACGGAGAGCGGTACGTCGATCACACGGCTGGCCAACCCGCGACCCGCCGGATTTGTTCCCCGCAGCGACTCAACCCAACCCGCGCGCCTGCTCGAAGATCAGGCTGGTCTGGGTGTGCTGGACCGCCGGATCCACCGCCAGGTGGTCCAGCACGAAGTCCCGCAACGCGTCCGCCGACGCCGCGCGTACGTGCAGCACGTAGTCGTCCGCACCGGCCACGTGGAACACCGACACCACCCCGGGCAGCCGCACCGACCGGGCCCGGAACGCGTCCACCACCGGACGCTCGTGCGCGGTCAACCGCACCGACACCAGCGCCTGCAACGGCAGGCCCACCGCCGCCGGATCCACCTCCGCGTGGAAACCCCGGATCGCCCCGCACTCACGCAGTGCCCGGGTCCGGGCCAGGCAGGTCGACGGCGCCACCCCCACCCGCTCGGCCAGCGCGTTGTTCGGCAACCGGCCGTCCGCAGCCAACTCGGCCAGGATCGCGCGGTCGACGTCGTCCAGCGCCGGGAAGCGCCGCACATCATTCGCTACAGAGGGCATGGAAGCATCCTCCATCGAATCGCCACGCCAGCCCAAGCCCATTTACCGAATCATCTGCGGAACCATTGCTAGCAATCGGCGTGATGTTCGATGCTCTCCGCATGACGACCGTGGACACCCGAGCCGTGCACGCCGGCCGCGACGACCTCGCCGCCCTCGGCGTCCACGTCCCCCCGATCGACCTCTCCACCACCAACCCGCTGCCCTCGGTCGACGCCGGCGGCGACGCCTACGAGACCCTCGCCACCGGCGGCACCCTCCCGCCCGGCGCCAGCGCCGTCTACCAACGGCTGTGGAACCCCACCGTGGCCCGCTTCGAGACCGCCCTCGCCAACCTCGAAGGCACCGCCGAAGCCGTCGCCTTCGCCAGCGGCATGGCCGCCCTCACCGCCACCCTGCTCGCCGCCACCTCCGACGGCCGCCGCCACGTCGTCGCCGTCCGCCCCCTCTACGGCGGCACCGACCACGTCCTCGCCACCGGCCTGCTCGGCACCACCGTCACCTGGGCCCGCCCGCACGAGGTCGCCGCCGCCGTCCGCCCCGACACCGCACTCGTGATCCTCGAGACGCCGGCCAACCCCACCCTCGACCTCGTCGACATCGCCGCCGTCGCCGACGCCGCCGGCGACGTGCCGCTGCTCGTCGACAACACCGTCGCCACCCCGGTGCTCCAGCAACCCGCCCGGCACGGCGCCACGCTCGTCCTGCACAGCGCCACCAAGAGCATCGGCGGCCACGGCGACGTCCTCGCCGGCGCCGTGGCCTGCGACACCGGCTGGGCCACCCGGCTGCGCCAGGTCCGCGCCCTCACCGGCGCGATCCTGCACCCGCTCGGCGGCTACCTGCTGCACCGCGGCCTGCAAACCCTCCCGGTCCGGGTCCGCGCCCAGCAGGCCGGCGCCGAGAAGCTCGCCGGCTGGCTCGCCGACCACCCCGCCGTCGTCCGCGTACACCACCCCTCGCTGCACGACCCCGCCGGCCTCGTCGGCCGGCAACTGACCGGCACCGGCAGCCTGCTCGCCTTCGAGGTACGCGGCGGCGCCCCCGCCGCTGCCGCCGTGGCCGACGCCTGCCGGCTGATCACCCACGCGGTCTCGCTGGGCGGCGTCGACACCCTCATCCAGCACCCGGCCTCGCTGACCCACCGCCCGGTCGAGGGCGAGGCCAAGCCGGCCGGCGGGCTGCTGCGCGTCTCCGTCGGCCTGGAGGACCCGGAGGACCTGCGCGACGACCTCGCCCGGGCGCTCGCCGAACTCGGCTGACCGGCGATCGGGCCTTCGCCCCAGGTCAAGACTTCGGGCCGACGTGCCGGTCTAAGGCCGCGACCGCCTCCCGCCGAGCCACCGACAGCGACCACGGAAGGTTCATGCGCCACGCGATTCCGAGCAGGTCGAGTGCCCACTGACACACCGACATGATGTCGGTGGACCGGTTGGAGAACATGTAGCGCGGATAGACGTACTCCCTGCCGCGGACGGTGACCCGGTTGGTGAACCGGCTGCCGTCGGAGTGGAACAGCCCACGCAGGAAATGACCGGGGTGCGCGGTGACGATCTCCCGCTGCCAGTCGGCGAGGACGATCGGCCGTTGGTGCTTCTTGCCCGGGCCGTGCTGGGGGAACAAGCATGGCCAGTGCTTGCCGGTGCTTTGCACCGCGACGCAGCCGCGCTTCTGTATGCGCTGGACCTTGTTCGCCAGCACCGCTCGCATGGCGCTCTCGCACGCCTCGATGAGATGCGGCCAGGAGTCGGAGCAGTAGATGCGCAGCACCGGCACCCGGTCCGAAGTGACCAGGTGCCCGTCGCCGAGGTACAGGCCGAGCAGGTAGGCGTAGGCGGCGGGATCTGTCTGATTCTCGACGGCGGGGGAGCAGCGGAAGCACCGGGCAGCGGTGCCGACGACGGCGGGTTCCGGCCGGTCGACGCACCAGTGCCAGACCGTCGTGTAGGGCAGGGAAAGCGTGCGGGCTATCGAGCGGATGTTGTCGCCACGGGCGCGGAGAGCGCGGGCGCGCGTCCGTAATTGAGGTGGATGCACACCCGGATCATCGAACAGGTGTATGACAGAAGTGCCGGGAGCGGGACTTGAACCCGCACGCCCTCTCGGGCAGATGCTTTTGAGGCATCCGAGTCTGCCGATTCCTCCATCCCGGCATCCGCCCCTCGGGCGGGTGTCGCTCACTGTACCCGACTAGGCTCATGCGGGAGCATGGGTGGTAGCCGTGCCGAGATCGATGGTGGGGGTAGGGCTCGTGGCCGAGACGCAGACGGATGCCGAGCGCAGGCGGGTACTGATCGCCGAGGACGAGGCGCTCATCCGGCTGGACCTCGCCGAGATGCTGGCCGAAGAGGGCTACGAGGTGGTGGGGGAGGCCGGCGACGGCGAGACCGCCGTCCGACTCGCCGAGGAGCTCAAGCCGGACCTGGTCATCCTCGACATCAAGATGCCGATCATGGACGGGCTGGCCGCCGCCGAGCGGATCGCCGGCGCCCGGATCGCCCCGGTGATCATCCTGACCGCGTTCAGCCAGCGCGACCTGGTGGAGCGGGCCCGGGCGGCCGGCGCGATGGCGTACCTGGTGAAGCCCTTCCAGAAGAGCGACCTGGTCCCGGCGGTGGAGATCGCGCTCTCCCGCTACTCGGAGATCGCCGCGCTGGAGGCGGAGGTCGCCGGGCTGACCGACCGGCTGGAGATCCGCAAGACCGTCGAGCGCGCCAAGGGCGCGCTGATGACGACGTACGGGATGACCGAGCCGCAGGCGTTCAAGTGGATCCAGCGCACCGCGATGGACCACCGGATGACCATGAAGGAGGTCGCCGAGCGGATCCTCGCCGAGACCGCCGGCGGCGAGGTGGCCCGGCCGACCTCCTGAGGTCCGCCGGTTCGGGGGGCACCGCACCCGCCCGGTGATCGATAGCATCGGATCCATGCGTGGTCGGCGGTGGACGGCGGTGCTGGGCGTGATCGCCCTGCTGCTCGCCGGCTGCGAACGCGGCACCGCGCACGACGGCGACAACCCGCGGCCGGTCAGCCCGGCCTGGCAGGAGCTGACCCTGCCGGCGCCGCCGGGCCCGCCGGGGCGGCTGCTGCTGCGCGACGCGGTCGCCTGCGCCGGTCGGTGGTACGTGGTCGGCGGCGTGGCCGACGCCGCGGGCGCGACCCGGCCGGCGGCCTGGACGAGCGGGGACGGCACCTCGTGGAGTTCGCTGCCGGTCGCCGCGGATTCCTTCTACGGCAAGCAGAACGTGCTCTATTCGGTCGGCTGCCGGGACGGGGTGGCCGCCGTGATCGGGGCGAAGGTCGGCGGGGCGCACGGCTACCCGCGGGTGAGCACCTGGCGGCAGCGCGACGACGGCACGCTGGTCGAGGTGGCGGCGTCGTTCGAGACGTACGGCGGGCCGAAGGCGGTCAACGTGGCGCGGCTGGCCGGTGGAGCGGCGGGTTGGTTGATCGTGGGCAACCGGTCCAGCGGCGCGGCGGCCTGGGTGTCGCCGGACGCGGCGGACTTCGTGCTGGTCGAGGGCGCGCCGGAGTTGGCTTCCGATTCCCGCGGGGTGAGCTGGGCGTTCGACGCGGTCGCGGGTGCCGGGGGTTGGCTGGCCGTGGGCGGCGTGCTGCCGGCCGGCCGGATCGACCGGGACCCGGCGGTGTGGACGTCGGCCGACGGGCGGTCCTGGCGGCGGACGACCCTGCCGGGCAGTGCCGACCACGAGGAGCTGCAGCGGGTGGTGCTGGCCGGCGACACGGCGGTCGCGGTGGGGTTGCGCGGCCGGACGTTCGGGGCGTGGCGGCAGTCGCCGGGCGGTGACTGGGTGGCGGCGGGTGGCTTCGGTGCGCTCGGCGGGGGCGGGGTGCCGTCGGTGAGTTCGCTGGGCGCGGCCGGCGATCGGCTGGTGGCCGCGGTCTCCGACGGGGCGCGGCACAGCCTGTGGACGTCGTCCGACCTCGGCGGGTCGTGGCACGAGGTGGTTCCGGCGACGGGGTCGCCGGCCGGGGCGGACCGGGACGTCAGCGTGCTGGCGGTGGGGGAGCGCTGGTGGCTGGCGGTGGACGACGGCATCCGCAGCGGGTTCTGGTCGGCGCCCGCCGGGCCGGCGCCGGGGTGAGCGGTCGGCCGCTCGCCGGGTGATCGATTCTGGTCACTGACCGGTCGGGAACCGGCTGGCGAGCCGGGGTCGGGCCGTCCCGCGATTCGGTCAGCGGACCGCCTAAGGACCGGTCAGGGGATTGACCTGTTACGGCAAATGCTTGGATCCCGTGCGTCTTCGTAACGGTTTCGCAGACCCCGGCTCCAGGCCTTCCGAGACGGTATGAGTGTCGGTACGCTCCGCCATCACGAGCCGTAACGCAGGGGGCGTCCCTGCGGGGTGGGTGGAACTGCGGGTTGCTGGCTGTCCCCGTCGGTCGGGGTTGGTCGGGCCCGCATCTGGAGGAGGTCAGGAAGCCGTGAGGCGAAGCTATGTACGGGCGCTCGGCACCGCCGCGCTCGCCGCGACCCTGGTTGTCGCCGCTGGTTGCCAAGACTCGGGTGGCGATGGCGGCACCGCGTCCGGCGACTGCGGCGGCAAGATCGCGATCTTCGGCGCGTTCACCGGTGACAACGCGGGTCTGGTGATCCCGTCGCTGAACGGCGCGAAGCTCGCCGTGAAGCAGCACAACGAGAAGAACCCGGACTGCAAGGTCGAGATGGTCGAGTTCGACACGCAGGGTGACCCGGCCCAGGCGACCCCGGTCGCCAACCAGGTGGCGGGCGACGCGTCGTTCCTCGGCGTCATCGGCGGTCACTTCTCCGGCGAGTCGGACGCGACGATGCCGGTCTACGAGGCCGCGGGTATGGCGATGGTGGCCCCGTCGGCGACCCGGACCGACCTGACCCAGAAGGGCAACAAGTCGTTCTTCCGGGTGGTCGGCAACGACGGCACCCAGGCTGGCGCGGTGTCGACGTACCTGAAGGCGCAGAACGCGGCCAAGGTCTTCCTCATCGACGACGGCAGCGCGTACGGCGCCGGCATCACCGCGGAGCTGACCAAGAACCTCGGTCCCGCGCTGGCCGGCAGCGACAAGATCCAGGAGCGGCAGTCGCAGTTCGACGCGACGATCTCGAAGATCAAGGCCGCGGGCGCCGACTACGTCTTCTACGGCGGCTACACCCGTGAGGCTTCTCCGCTGGTGCGGCAGATGCGCCAGGCGGGTGTCCAGGCCAAGTTCGTCGGCCCGGACGGTCTCTACGACCCGGCGTTCCCGCAGGGTGCCTCCGGCGGTGCCGAGGGCTCGATCATCACCTGCCCGTGCCTCCCGGCCGACAAGGCCGGTGGCACCTTCTCGGCGGACTACCAGAAGGAGTACGGCCAGGCGCCGGGTTCCTACGGTGCTGAGGGCTTCGACGCCGCGCAGATCTTCGTGGACGCGTTCAAGGACGGCAAGAAGAGCCGGGCGGACATCCTGGCCTACGTGAAGGCCTACGACAAGCAGGGCGTGTCGAAGTACATCAAGTTCGCCGACAACGGTGACGTCGACCCGTCCAAGGTCGTCATCTGGTCGTACCAGATCAAGGGCACGGCGTTCGAGCCGCTGCAGGAGCTCAAGCTCAGCTGACGACAGCACGGAGTACGGCCGGGGTGATCGCCCCGGCCGTACTCGATGCAAGGAGACCCCGGTGAATTTCGACGACCTCTTCGGCCACATCGGCCAGCACACCGTCGACGGACTGTCCAAAGGAGCGATCTACGCACTGATCGCCCTGGGCTACACCCTCGTCTACGGCGTCCTGCGTCTGATCAACTTTGCCCACTCCGAGGTATTCATGGTCGGCACCTTCGCGGTGCTCGGGCTGTGGACCGCGTTCGGGGTGGAGAACAACCCGCCGATCGGCCAGGCGGTGCTCTTCCTGGTGCTCGGCCTGATTGTCGCGGCGCTCGCCTCCGGCGGCACCGCCCTCGCGATCGAGCGCATCGCGTACCGGCCGCTGCGGCGCAAGAACGCGCCGCCGCTCATCTTCCTGATCACCGCGATCGGCCTGTCGCTGGTGCTGGTCGAGGTCTTCGGCCTGGTGCTGCCGAGACTCCTGGGTGACCTCGTGCCCTCGATGTTCGCCCGGGAGCGGATCATCCTCGGCATGCCGACGATCATCGAGCAGAAGACGCTGTTCACGATCGCGGGCACGGCGATCACCAACATCCAGTTGATCGTCTTCGTCGCCGCCGTGGTGATGATGGCGGTGCTGGACTGGTTCATCAACCGCACCCGGTACGGCCGGGGCGTGCGGGCGGTGGCGCAGAACCCGGAGACCGCCGCCCTGATGGGGGTCAACCAGGAGCGCGTGATCATGCTGATCTTCGTGCTCGGCGGCATCATGGCCGGCGCCGCCGCTCTGCTGTGGAGCATGCGGTTCGGCTTCACGCAGAGCAGCATCGGCTTCGTGCTCGGCCTCAAGGCGTTCACCGCGGCCGTGCTCGGCGGCATCGGTAACCTGCGCGGCGCGCTGCTGGGCGGCCTGGTCCTCGGCATCGTCGAGGTCTACGGCGCCACGCTCTTCAAGTCCAGTTGGGAGGACGTCATCGCCTTCATCGTGCTGATCGTGGTGCTGATGTTCCGTCCGACCGGTCTGCTGGGCGAGTCGCTGGGGAGGGCTCGAGCATGATCGACAAGATCAGGGACCTGGACCGCGGTCGGGTGAACGCCCTGCACGCGGTCGGTGACCGGTGGCGTGCGCTGCCGAAGTGGCAGCGGGGCCTGGGGTTCGTCGCCTTCGTGGTGTTCCTCTACTACCTGCCGCTGCTCGGCATTCCGGGCCTGACCTGGCTGCGGACCGACTCGATCGCCGGCGGCAGCAACTGGGCCGGTGTGCTCTTCACCTGCGCCATCTACGTGCTGGTGGCGATCGGCCTGAACGTCGTGATCGGTCTGGCCGGCCTGCTCGACCTCGGCTACATCGGCTTCTTCGCCATCGGCGCGTACGCCGTGGCGTTGTTCGGCTCGGTGAACTCGCCGGTGGTCAAGTGGTTCCAGCGGGAGTTCGACCTGCCCCAGACGTGGGCGGTGACGTGGGCGGTCTGCGCGTTCATCGCGCTGGTGCTGGCGCTGATCTCCGGGGTGCTGCTGGGCTGGCCGACGCTGCGGCTGCGCGGTGACTACCTGGCCATCGTCACGCTCGGCTTCGGCGAGATCATCCGGATCGTCGCGCGGAACATGGAGAACGTCACCAACGGCCCGCAGGGCATCTCGGCGATCCCCGGCCCCGAGGGGCCGCCGTCGGCGGACAACGGGATCTTCGGCCTGGTGGACGTGAAGCCGTGGTACTGGCTGGCGTTGACGCTCGTGCTGGTGATGGTGTTCGCGGTGCGCCGGCTGGAGCACAGCCGGGTCGGCCGGTCCTGGCTGGCGGTCCGCGAGGACGAGGACGCGGCCGCGGTGATGGGCGTGTACCCGTTCAAGTTCAAGCTGTGGGCGTTCGCCATCGGCGCGGCGCTGGGCGGCCTGTCCGGCTTCCTGTTCGCCAGCCGGTACGCGTTCATCGACCCGACGCAGTTCAACGTGAACCTGTCGATCCTGTTCGTGGCGATGGTCGTGGTCGGTGGCTCCGGCAACATGGTCGGCGTGTCGCTGGGCGCGGTGCTGCTGGCGTACCTGCCGGAGCGGTTCCGGGAGGTCGCCGACTACCGGTGGCTGGCCTTCGGTCTGGCCATGGTGCTGGTGATGGTCCTGCGCCCGCAGGGTCTGATTCCCAGCCGGCGGCGGGCCCGCGAGTTGCAGGACCGCGCGGCGGAGGCAGAGGAGGCGCCCGCTCATGTCTGACCAGAGCACCAGCACCACGGCGCCGAAGATCCCGACCCAGTCCGGGCCGCGGCCCGTGCTGCTCGAGGTCGACAACGTCACGCTGCGGTTCGGCGGTGTGGTCGCGCTCGACGGGATCAACTTCCAGATCAACGAGGGCGAGATCCTCGGCCTGATCGGCCCGAACGGCGCCGGCAAGACCACCACGTTCAACGTGATGACCGGGGTGTACAAGCCGACGTCCGGGGCGGTGCGGTTCCGCGGGGAGCGGGTCACCGGCCGCAAGCCGCACCAGATCAGCAAGCTGGGCATCTCCCGGACGTTCCAGAACATCCGGCTGTTCCCCGAGATGACGGCGCTGGAGAACGTCATGGTCGGGACGGACTCCCGGCACAAGACCAGCGTGCCCGGGGCGCTGTTCCGGCTCTACCGGGTGCGGCCGAGGCCGGAGGAGTTGCCGCAGGTCACGGCGAAGGCCGGGATCGCGCGGACGTGGCAGGAGGTGCGGCGGAGTTTCGCCAAGACCTTCGGCCTGTCCCGGCACATCCTGGAGGAGCGGGCGGCCGAGGCCAAGGCGATGGAGCTGCTGCGCTTCGTCGGCATCGCCGACCGGGCCAACGACGCGGCGCGCAACCTGCCGTACGGCTACCAGCGCCGGTTGGAGATCGCCCGGGCGCTGGCCACCGAGCCGAAGTTGATCTGCCTGGACGAGCCGGCCGCCGGCTTCAACCCGGCGGAGAAGGAGGAACTGCTCGCCCTGATCCGCAAGATCCGTGACAAGGGGCTGACCGTGCTGCTCATCGAGCACGACATGCGGCTGGTCATGGGGGTCACCGACCGGATCGTGGTGCTGGAGTTCGGCCGGAAGATCGCCGATGGCGTACCGGCCGAGGTCAGCCGGGATCCGAAGGTGATCGCGGCCTACCTGGGGGAGTCCACCGATGACGCTGCTTGAGCTCGAGAACGTCACCGTCGCCTACGGCCGGATCGAGGCGCTGCACGGCATCAGCCTCACCGTCAACGAGGGTGAGGTGGTGGCCCTGATCGGCGCGAACGGTGCCGGCAAGACCACCACCATGCGGGCCATCTCCGGCACCCGGTCGCTATCGGCCGGGAAGATCACCTTCAACGGGGAGGACATCAGCAAGCTCCGGGCCGACCTGCGGGTGGTCCGGGGGTTGTGCCAGTCTCCGGAGGGCCGGCAGATCTTCCCCGGCATGACGGTGATGGAGAACCTGGACATGGGGGCGTACACCCGGCGGGACTCCGCCGGCATCGCCGCCGACCTGGACCGGGTGCTGACCCTCTTCCCGCGGCTGGCCGAGCGGCGCAAGCAGGCCGGCGGCACGCTCTCCGGCGGTGAGCAGCAGATGCTCGCGGTCGGCCGGGCGTTGATGAGCCGGCCGAAGCTGCTGCTGCTGGACGAGCCGTCGATGGGTCTGGCCCCGATGGTGATCCGGCAGATCTTCGACATCATCGTGGAGATCAACCAGCAGGGCACCACTGTCCTGCTGGTGGAGCAGAACGCCCAGCAGGCGCTGTCCCGGGCGCACCGGGGGTACGTGCTGGAGACCGGCCGGATCGTGAAGGAGGGGTCCGGCCAGGACCTGCTGCACGACCCGGCGGTCAAGGAGGCGTACCTCGGCGTGGCCTGACCGCGTCATGACGCCGGCGGCCGTCCGTCCCCGAGGGGGCGGGCGGCCGCCGGCGTTTTCCGCCCGGGCGTGGTGCCGCCGGGTCGGGCTTGTCGGTGGTACGGACTAGAGTCGCCTCCGTGACAGCTACGACGCCGCGCCTGCTCCTCGTCGACGGACACTCCCTGGCATACCGGGCCTTCTTCGCCCTGCCGGTGGAAAACTTCTCCACCACGACGGGTCAGCCGACCAACGCGGTCTACGGCTTCACCTCCATGCTGATCAACGTGCTGCGCGACGAGCAGCCCACCCACATCGTCGTCGCCTTCGACGTCTCCCGCCGCTCCTTCCGTACCGAGAAGTACGCCGAGTACAAGGCCGGGCGCAGCGAGACCCCGACCGACTTCAAGGGCCAGGTCAGCCTGGTCAAGGAGGTGCTGGCGGCGCTGCGCATCCCGGTGGTCGAGAAGGAGGGCTACGAGGCCGACGACGTCATCGCCACCCTCGCCTGCCAGGCCCGCGACCAGGGCATGTCGGTGCTGATCACCACCGGCGACCGGGACGCGTTCCAGTTGGTCGGCGAGAACATCACGGTGCTCTACCCGCGCAAGGGCGTCTCCGACCTGGCCCGGATGGATCCGGCAGCGGTCGAGGCGAAGTACGGCGTGCCCCCGCAGCGCTACCGCGACCTGGCCGCGCTGGTCGGCGAGACCAGCGACAACCTGCCCGGCATCCCCGGCGTCGGCCCGAAGACTGCGGCGAAGTGGATCACCACGTACGGCGGGGTGGAGGGCGTCGTCGCCCGGGCCGACGAGATCAAGGGCAAGGCCGGCGACAGCCTGCGCGAGCGGCTCGCCGACGTGATCCGCAACTACGACATCAACTGCCTGGTCTCCGACCTGGAGCTGCCGCTGCGCCCGGAGGACGCCCGCTGGGCCGGCTGGGACCGCGAGGCGGTACACCAGGTCTTCGACACCCTGGAGTTCCGCATCCTGCGCGACCGGCTCTACCAGTACCTGGAGGCGGTGGAGCCGGAGGCCGAGGCCGGGTTCGACCTGGCCGGCGAGGTGCTCACCGAACCGGGTGGGCTGGCCCGCTGGCTGGGCGCGCACGCCCCGGCCGGCACCCCCGTCGGCGTGGCGGTCACCCTCGACACCGGTCCCAACCGGCGGCACACCGCCACGGTGACCGCTCTGGCGCTGGCCACCGCCGGCGGGGCGGCGGCCTGGGTGGACCCGGCCCGGCTGGACGCGGTCGACGAGGCGGCGCTCGCCGGCTGGCTGGCCGATGCCGAGCGGCCCAAGGTGCTGCACGACAGCAAGCCGGCCGTGCTCGCCTTCGCGGCGCACGGCTGGTCGCTGGAGGGCATCGTCCGCGACACCCAGATCGCGGCCTACCTGGCCCGCCCCGACCAGCGCTCCTACGACCTGACCGACCTGGCGCTGCGCTACCTGCACCGCGAGCTGCGGGTCGACGCGCCGGACGACGGCCAGCTCACCCTCGACGGGCTGGGCGACGAGGGTGCGGTCGAGCAGAACCTGATGCTCCAGGCCCGGGCCACCCTCGACCTGGCCGACGCGATCGACGCCGAGCTGTCCCGCGACGGCGAGCAGTCGGCCCGGCTGATGGCCGGGGTGGAGCTGCCGCTGATGCGGGTGCTGGCCGGCATGGAGCGCACCGGCATCGCCGCCGACACGCACTACCTGTCGGAGCTGGAGGCGCACTTCGCGGCCGAGGTGAAGGCCGCCGCGCAGGGCGCGTACGCGGCGGTCGGGCGGGAGTTCAACCTGGGCTCGCCCAAGCAGTTGCAGGAGATCCTCTTCGGCGAGCTGGGGCTGCCCAAGACCAAGAAGATCAAGACCGGCTACACCACCGACGCCGACGCGCTGCAGTGGCTCTACGCGCAGAACCCGCACCCGGTGCTGGCGCACCTGCTGCGCCACCGGGACGTGGCCAAGCTGAAGTCCACGGTGGACGGGCTGCTCAAGTCGGTCTCCGAGGACGGCCGGATCCACACCACCTTCAACCAGACGGTGGCGGCCACCGGCCGGCTCTCCTCGACCGAGCCCAACCTGCAGAACATCCCGATCCGCACCGAGGAGGGGCGGCGGATCCGCCGCGCCTTCGTGGTGGGCGAGGGATACGAGTGCCTGCTCACCGCCGACTACAGCCAGATCGAGATGCGGATCATGGCGCACCTGTCG
Organism: Micromonospora sp. CNZ280; assembly: GCF_011759515.1. NCBI lineage: Bacteria > Bacillati > Actinomycetota > Actinomycetes > Micromonosporales > Micromonosporaceae > Micromonospora > Micromonospora sp. CNZ280. The sequence goes on along the minus strand of NZ_JAAOYP010000001.1, from coordinate 53,668 downwards.
TCGGACGAGGCGTTGATCGACGCGTTCAACTCCGGCGCCGACTTCCACGCCGCCACCGCCTCGTCGGTGTTCGGGGTGCCGGTCGCCGAGGTCACCGCCGACCAGCGGCGCAAGATCAAGGCGATGAACTACGGCCTGGCGTACGGGCTGAGCGCGTTCGGCCTCTCCCAGCAGCTCGGGATCAGCACCGAGGAGGCGCGCGGGCTGATGGAGAACTACTTCGCCGGGTTCGGCGGGGTACGCGACTACCTGCACGAGGTGGTGGCCCGGGCCCGGCACGACGGCTACACCTCCACCATCCTGGGCCGCCGGCGCTACCTGCCCGACCTGGTCAGCGACAACCGGCAGCGCCGGGAGATCGCCGAGCGGATGGCGCTCAACGCCCCGATCCAGGGCTCCGCGGCCGACATCATCAAGGTCGCCATGCTGCACGTCGAGACCGCGCTGCGCGAGGCGGGGCTGCGCTCCCGGATGCTGCTGCAGGTGCACGACGAGCTGGTCTTCGAGGTCGCCCCGGGCGAGCGGGCGGCGCTGGAGGCGCTGGTGCGGCGCGAGATGGGCGGGGCGTACCCGCTGTCGGTGCCGCTGGAGGTGTCGGTCGGCGAGGGCCGCGACTGGAACAGCGCCGACCACTGACCCGCCGCGCGTCCGCCGGGCACCCCACCCGGCGGACGCCCTGCCGGTGACCGAGCCGGCCGCGACGGGCGCTGGAAGCGTCGACGCCTCCCGGGCGCCGGCGCGACGGGTGGGTCAGCGGCCCGGTCCGCGGCGCGCCTTCGGTGGCTTGCCGTGCCGCTCCAGGGCCTGCCGGGACCGGCCACCCGGTGCCGGAAGCGACGCCTTGAGCGGGTCGTGCCCCCAGTTCATCAGCGAGTAGCGCCACCGGGTGTCGCGCACGTCGCCGCTCGGCCGCTGCGCCATGTGCCGCCGCACGTACCCGACGACCTTGCGCATGTGCCGGAAGTCGGTCTCGGAGAGTTCGCCGCGCTTGCGGCGCAGCAGGTCGATGATCCGGCGGCCCGACTCGTGGCCCACCGACTCGCCGCCCTTGGTGCCCTTGCGCCAACCGACGTGCTTCGACTCGTCGGTCTCCAGCCAGGACTTCAGCTCACCGGGCTTCATGTTCACCGCCTCGGTGAACTCCTGGTACGTCTGCTGCGGGTCCTCTCTACGGCTCATGGCGAAGCACCTCCGGTCGGTGGGCGACGTCCCGGCCCGAGTCGTCGTTGCGGATCCGGTACTGCGGGTGCTCCGGGGACGCGTTCACGGCGTGCCCGCGCACGTGCGTCCGGTCGATGAGTTTCTCCCTCACCACTCCGTACGCCCGGCCGCTGTGACTGGCCCAGGAGACGTGGTCGCCCTCGCGGAATTCCCTCTTCTCGGCCATACGCCCTGGCTACCCGGCGCCGGTGGCCGGAAACGGGCGGCTACCGGCGCGCGGGCTTCTCGGCGACGAAGATCGCGGTGCCGGGGAAGAGGCGGCCGCGCAGCGGGCTCCACTGCCCCCAGATCCCCTCGTGTCCCTCCGGCCACTCCGGTTCCACCAGGTCGACCAGGCGGAACCCGGCGCCGACCAGCTCGCGGATCCGGTCGCCGAGGGTGCGGTGCTGCTCGACGTAGGTGGCCGTGCCGGTCTCGTCCTGCTCCACGTACGGCGAGCGGTCGAAGTACGAGTGCACGGCGGTCAGCCCGCCCTCGCCCGGATCGTCGAGGAAGATCCACCGCATCGGGTGGGTGACCGAGAACACCCAGCGGCCGCCCGGGCGCAGCACCCGGAACACCTCGCGCATCACCGCCGCCGAGTCGGCCACGAACGGGATCGCGCCGAAGGCCGTGCAGGCGGTGTCGAACGCCTGGTCGGCGAAGGGCAGGGCCAGCGCGTCGGCCTGCACCAGCGGCACCCGTACGCCGGTGCGGGCGGCGGCGAGCGCGGCGTGCCGCAACATGCCGGCGGAGAGGTCCAGGGCGACCGGCCGGGCGCCCCGGGTGGCCAGCCAGCGGGCCGCGGCGGCCGCCCCGCAGCCCAGCTCCAGCACCCGCCGGCCGGGCAGCTCGCCGAGCAGCTCGACGTCGGCCTCGCGCACCCCCTCCGGGCACCAGACGAAGTCGACGTCGCCGAGGAAGGCACCGTGCTCGGCCTGGTAGTCGTCGGCGTCCGTGTCCCACCAGCGGCGGTTGGCCCGGCGGGCCTCGGCGTCGCCGACCCGGCGGCGGGTCACCCGGCTGTCGTCATCCACCCGCTCACGCTAGGCCCCGGCGGCAGCGCCCCGGCGCCCGGGCTCGTACCACCGACGCCCGCCGAGCACTGACCGCGACCGGGCCGCCGGACGGGTCGCGCGACCCGGCGGCCGGCGGGTGGCCGGAGGGTCGGGTCGGCCGGTCGGGGAGGATGAGGGGCAGGCTCCGGGCGGACGAGCCCCGATCGACCCGGAGGCCGATGGGGCTGCTGTGACGGACGAGACAGTCGTGGTGCTTTCCGGGCGATTTCTCGGCTTTCGCAGGTCACCAGGCGGCGAGGAGACGGGAGGGCTTGCACGCTGTGGTAATGCGCACGGTAGGCTAGACGATGCGCTCGCGGATCGTGTGCCTCGGCAGGGAGCAGGTGCGCGGTCTCCGAAACCACATCAGGATCTCACTTGGCGATCGTTCGGTGTGCCCGGCGACGGATCCGCTGGCGCGAACAGGTCACCGCGACGCAAGCCTGCGATGACACACCATCCGACCGGAGCAACCGCCCACATGACGAGCAGCATCGAGGCCCCCTCGAGCGCCACCAAGGTCACCGTCGACGACCTCGGCTCCGAGGAAGCTTTCCTCGCCGCGATCGACGAGACCATCAAGTACTTCAACGACGGCGACATTGTCGAAGGCACCGTCGTCAAGGTCGATCGGGACGAGGTCCTGCTCGACATCGGCTACAAGACCGAGGGCGTCATCCCCTCTCGGGAGCTGTCGATCAAGCACGACGTGGACCCGGCCGAGGTGGTTTCGGTCGGCGACCACATCGAGGCCCTTGTCCTCCAGAAGGAGGACAAGGAGGGGCGTCTGATCCTCTCGAAGAAGCGCGCGCAGTACGAGCGGGCGTGGGGCACCATCGAGAAGATCAAGGACGAGGACGGTGTCGTCCGCGGCTCGGTCATCGAGGTGGTCAAGGGTGGCCTCATCCTCGACATCGGCCTGCGCGGCTTCCTGCCCGCCTCCCTGGTCGAGATGCGGCGCGTGCGCGACCTGCAGCCGTACGTCGGCCGCGAGCTCGAGGCCAAGATCATCGAGCTGGACAAGAACCGCAACAACGTGGTCCTGTCCCGCCGGGCGTGGCTGGAGCAGACGCAGTCCGAGGTGCGCACCGAGTTCCTCAACAAGCTGCAGAAGGGCCAGGTCCGCAAGGGCGTCGTGTCCTCGATCGTCAACTTCGGCGCGTTCGTCGACCTCGGCGGCGTGGACGGTCTGGTGCACGTCTCCGAGCTCTCCTGGAAGCACATCGACCACCCGTCCGAGGTCGTCGAGGTGGGCCAGGAGGTCGAGGTCGAGGTCCTGGACGTCGACCTGGACCGCGAGCGGGTCTCGCTGTCGCTGAAGGCGACCCAGGAGGACCCGTGGCGGCAGTTCGCCCGCACCCACGCGATCCAGCAGATCGTGCCGGGTAAGGTCACCAAGCTGGTGCCGTTCGGCGCCTTCGTCCGGGTGGACGACGGCATCGAGGGCCTGGTCCACATCTCCGAGCTGGCCGAGCGTCACGTGGAGATCCCGGAGCAGGTCGTCCAGGTCGGCTCCGAGGTCATGGTCAAGGTCATCGACATCGACCTGGAGCGCCGCCGGATCTCGCTGTCGCTCAAGCAGGCCAACGAGGGCTTCGTCGAGGGCGAGGAGCACTTCGACCCGACCCTCTACGGCATGGCCGCTACCTACGACGCCGAGGGCAACTACATCTACCCGGAGGGCTTCGACCCGGAGACCGGCGAGTGGCTCGAGGGGTACGAGAAGCAGCGCGAGACCTGGGAGCAGCAGTACGCCGAGGCGCGTCAGCGCTGGGAGGCCCACACCAAGCAGGTGCAGACCTCCCGGGCCGCCGACGCCGAGGCCGCTGCCAACCCGGCCCCGGCGGTCAGCGGTGGCGGCGCCACCTCGACCACCCCGGCCCCGAGCCGGCAGGCCGAGGAGCCGGCCGGCACCCTGGCCACCGACGAGGCGCTCGCCGCGCTGCGGGAGAAGCTCGCCGGCGGTAAGTGACCCGCTGAACGACGACGGGCCCCGTCCCCGCGATCCGTGAGATCGCCGGGGGCGGGGCCCTCGCCGTTCCCGCCCGGCTCGCCGGTCGCGGGCACGTCGGGTCGGCCTGTCGCTCGACGCCCTGGGTGATCGTGCTCGATCCCGGACGCAGTGGCATCCGGGACACTCCGAAGCCACTGCATCCAGGATGGTGCGCGACCCTGCGGGAGCCCCCAGGAGGCACGCCGCCCGGCCCTGAGCGTCGGCGTGGCCCGGCCCGGCCCCGGGCGGGCAGCTACCCGGACTTGGCGGCCTGATCGTGACCAGGTTGACTGGTGCCGTGCTGAGGGTGGGACTGACCGGAGGAATCGGCTCCGGCAAGAGCGCGGTGTCGGCCCGGCTGGCCGAGCGTGGCGCGGTGGTCATCGACTCCGACCGGATCGCCCGGGAGGTGGTCGCACCGGGCACCGAAGGGCTGGCCGAGATCGTCGCCGCGTTCTCCGAGCGGGTGCTCGGCGCCGACGGAGCGCTGGACCGGGCGGCCCTCGGGGCGGTGGTCTTCGCCGACGAGGCGGCCCGCCGCCGGCTGGAGGCGATCACCCACCCCCGGGTCCGGGCCCGGACCGTCGAACTGGCCGCCGCGGCGGGACCCGACGCGATCGTGGTCAACGACGTACCGCTGCTGGTCGAGGTGGGGCTCGCACCCACGTACCACCTGGTGGTCGTGGTGGAGACGGCGGTGGCGCTGCGGTTGGAGCGACTGGCCCGCGACCGGGGGATGGAGCGGGCGGAGGCGGAGCGGCGGATCGCCGCGCAGGCCGACGACGACCGCCGCCGGGCGGCGGCGGACGTGCTGCTGAGCAACGACGGCAGCCTGGCCGACCTGCACGCGGCGGTCGACGCGCTCTGGTACGACCGGCTGCTGCCGTTCGCGGCCAACCTGCGGGACCGGCGGGTGGTCCGGCCGGCGCGGGTCGAGCTGACCGAGGCCGATCCCACCTGGCCGCGGCAGTACGCCCGGCTGGCCGCCCGGATCCGGCACGCGCTCTCGCCCGCCGAGCCGCGGATCGACCACATCGGGTCCACGGCGGTGCCCGGACTCGCCGCCAAGGACGTGATCGACATCCAGCTCACCGTGCCGACCCTCGCCGACGCGGACGGCGCGTTCGCCGAGCGGCTGGCCGAGGCCGGCTTTCCGCGGCTGCCCGGCGAGTGGTGGGACAATCCGCGCCCGACCGGCAGCGGCCGGTGGCCCAAGCGGCTGCACGGCAGCGCCGATCCGGCCCGCCCGGTCTACCTGCACATCCGCGAGGTGGACTCGCCGGGCTGGCGGTACGCCCTGCTGATGCGTGATCACCTGCGTGCCGACCCCGACCAGCGGGCGGCGTACCTGCAGCTCAAGCGGGACCTGGCCACCGCCGCCCCGGACAGCGCCACCTACAGCACCGCCAAGGACCCCTGGTTCGACGAGGAGCACCTGCGGGCCGAGGCATGGGCCGCGCAGACCGGGTGGCGCCCCTGACGAGGGGCGCCGTCCCGGCCGGAGACCACCGCGCGTGCTTCAGCCGTCGGCCGTGCTCAGCCGTCGGCCGGGCGGGCACGGCCCGGTGCGGGAGCGGTCCACCGGGGCACCGAGCCGGGCGTCAGGTCGAGCTGGGCCCAGGCGCCCGGCCGGGTCCGCAGCTCCAGCCGGCGCAGCAGCCCGGACCGGTCGACCCAGTAGCGCAGCAGTGCCCGCGAGGTGCGCAGCTCGACGACGTCCACGGTCCGGCCGTCCAGGCTGTCGCCCCGGACCCGTACCGCGTCGCCGCGCTGACCGGCCGAGCCGCCGGCCCGCAGCGCCGCGCCGACCAACAGGTCGAGGTCGTCGGCCCGGGCCGGGCCGGCCCGCCAACCGTCACCCGGCCGGGGCAGCGGCGGCCGGCCGGGTGCCTCGGCGGGGCCGGGCACCGCGGTGGCCGGCAGGTCCGCCCGGGTGGTGCCGTCGGGACCGTGGTGCAGCAACGTACGGCGGTTCGGCCGGCCGAGGTCGGCGACCGTCAGGTACGCGGTGCGCCGGGTCCAGCTCAACCAGCCGGCGCCGCGCAGGTTCGTCTCGGTGCCCACCGGCGCGGTCAGGGTGACGGTGGCGCCACCGCGGGCGCGCAGCCGGCCCGGCAGGCGGTCCAGCCGGTCCTGCTCGGCGGCGGTGAGGGCCCGGGGCAGACCGGGCCGCCCGCCCAACGCGTCGACCGGGCGCAGGGTGGGCCGGTTGGTGCGGTTCAGTTGCACCGTCACCGGGCCCACCTCGGTCAGCCGGGTCTCCAGCCGGTGCAACCGGGCGGACCGGTCGAGCCAGTAGCGCGGGTGCTCGGCGGTGGTCAGGCCGCTCGGCGGCGGGGCCTGGAGGATGTCCACCGGCTCGGCTCCGACGGTGTCCCGTCCCAGCCAGCGGGCGGCGTCGGGGGCCGCGCCGGCCGGTTCGGGCCGGTCGGCGGCGAGGCGGAAGAGCAGGTCGAGCAGCCGGGCGAGGCCGTGTCCGGCGGGCAGGTCGTGCAGCCGCCAGCGGTCCGCCGGGGGCACCAGCGGCGGCGGGGCGGGCGTCGGCACGGCGGTGGGGTCGGGCCGCAGCAGCACCACCGTCGGCGTGGCCTGGAGCAGGCCCCGCTCCGCGCCGGCGCCCGGCCCGCCCACGTCCAGGTAGACCAGCGGCCGGGACCAGTCCACCCAGCCGATCAGTTCGGTGCGGGCCGCGCCGTCGCCGGTGGTCACGTGCAGGCCGGACCGCAGGTCCCGGTAGTTGGTGACCCGCATGGCGGCGAGCCGCTCGTGTTCCGTCGCGGTCAGCGTCCGGGGCTGTTCCGGCGGGTCGGGCGCCCAGCTCAGCAGCCCGGCGACCAGTGCGGCGGCGGAGACCGTGGCGACCACGGCGAGCGCCAGGAGGGTGGTCCGGCGGCGCCGGGCGAGCCCTCGGCGCAGGCCGCCCGGGCCGCGCCGGACCAGGTCCGGCCCGCCGTCCAGCACCCGGCGGATCGCCTCCTGGTCCCGGGTCAGGATCCGGCGGGCGGCGCCCGGCGTCACGGCCGCGGTGGGTTCGACCGAATGGCGGCGGCGGGCCCTGCGTCCGGTCACGGCCGTGGCGGGCTCGGTGGGGGCGGGGTCGTGCGGTTGGGTCGCGTCCGAGGTCACGGCCCCGGTGGCGGTGGTTGCCGAATGGCGGCGGCGGGCCACGGCACGGCGCAGGAGCCCGGTCCACCGGCTGGCCGGTGCGGCGTTCGCGGGGCGTTGACCGGGAGGCGGATGCTGGTGGCTGTCGTCGGGCCTGCCGTCGGCGTCGCGGCTGCGCGCCGGTCGTGAGGTCTCCACAGGTAGTTGAACGGGTCGGAGCGGGCCGGGGTGACGAGCATGGCGGGGCCGACATCCGGGTTCGGGCTGTGCCGCCGATCAGGGGCCGGGAGGTGGGGCAGGGGCGCTCGCGGCGGCCGGTCTGCGCGTCACGCGCGACCACACGGGTGCGCACGCCGGACGGACCGGGTGCTGCGACCCCGGTGCCGGGGGCGGGCCCGGCCGTTGACGGCCTGGCCACCGGCCCGGTCGGCCGCCGCGAGCGGCCTACACGGAGAGCGTAGCCGGGTGAGATGGGCCACACAATGGGAATATCGAAGCCGATCAGGGACCGACCGTAGTCGCCGCGGAGTGTCGGACCCCCGGCGTACCGTTGGGGTCATGGCGCTCGACATTCCCCGTCTCGACGGCCGGTTCCAGGTCGTCAGCGAGTTCCAGCCCGCCGGCGACCAGCCGGCCGCGATCGACGATCTGGAGCGTCGGGTCCGCGGCGGCGACCGCGCCACGGTGCTGCTCGGCGCGACCGGCACCGGCAAGAGCGCCACCACCGCGTGGCTGATCGAGCGGTTGCAGCGGCCGACGCTGGTGCTCGCGCCGAACAAGACGCTCTGCGCGCAGCTGGCCAAGGAGTTCAGCGAGCTGCTGCCGCACAACGCGGTCGAATACTTCGTCTCGTACTACGACTACTACCAGCCCGAGGCGTACATCCCGCAGACCGACACCTACATCGAGAAGGACTCCTCGATCAACGAGGAGGTCGAGCGGCTGCGGCACTCGGCGACCATGTCGCTGCTCACCCGGCGCGACGTGATCGTGGTGGCCACCGTCTCGGCGATCTACGGCCTGGGCACCCCGGAGGAGTACCTCGACCGGGCCGTGCGGGTCGCCGTCGGCCAGGAGCTCGACCGCGACCAGCTGCTGCGCCGCCTGGTCGACATCCAGTACACCCGCAACGACATGGCCTTCAACCGCGGCACCTTCCGGGTCCGCGGCGACACCCTGGAGATCATCCCGGCGTACGAGGAGCTCGCCGTCCGGATCGAGCTGTTCGGCGACGAGGTGGAGAAGCTCTACTACCTCAACCCGCTCACCGGCGACGTGGTCCGCGAGGTCGATCACCTGCTGATCTTCCCCGCCACGCACTACGCGGCCGGGCCGGAGCGGATGGAGCGGGCGATCCGCGACATCGAGACCGAGCTGGGTGAACGGCTGGCCGAGCTGGAGCGGCAGGGCAAGCTGCTGGAGGCGCAGCGGCTGCGGATGCGCACCACGTACGACATCGAGATGATGCGGCAGGTCGGCTTCTGCTCCGGCATCGAGAACTACTCGATGCACATCGACGGCCGGCTGCCCGGCAGCCCGCCGCACTGCCTGCTCGACTACTTCCCCGACGACTTCCTCACAGTGGTCGACGAGTCGCACGTGACCATCCCGCAGATCGGCGGCATGTACGAGGGCGACGCGTCCCGCAAGCGGATGCTCATCGACCACGGCTTCCGGCTGCCCAGCGCGGCCGACAACCGCCCGCTGCGCTTCGACGAGTTCCTGGAGCGGGTCGGCCAGATGGTCTTCCTCTCCGCCACCCCGGGCCCGTGGGAGCTGGAGCAGTCCCAGGGCGAGTTCGTGGAGCAGGTGATCCGCCCGACCGGCCTGATCGACCCGGAGGTCATCGTCAAGCCGACCAAGGGGCAGATCGACGACCTCATGCACGAGATCAAGCTGCGTACCGAGCGGGACGAGCGGGTGCTGGTCACCACGCTCACCAAGAAGATGGCCGAGGATCTCTCCGACTACCTGCTCGAGAACGGCATCCGGGTGCGCTACCTGCACTCCGAGGTGGACACCCTGCGCCGGGTCGAGCTGCTGCGCGAGTTGCGCAAGGGCGACTACGACGTGCTGGTCGGCATCAACCTGCTCCGGGAGGGCCTCGACCTGCCCGAGGTGTCGCTGGTGGCGATCCTGGACGCCGACAAGGAGGGCTTCCTGCGCAGCGGCCGGTCGCTGATCCAGACCATCGGCCGGGCGGCCCGGAACGTCTCCGGCCAGGTGCACATGTACGCCGACAAGATCACCCCGTCGATGGCGGACGCGATCGAGGAGACCAACCGCCGGCGGGCCAAGCAGATCGCGCACAACGAGGCGCACGGGATCAGCCCGGAGCCGCTGCGCAAGAAGATCCACGACATCCTCGACGACATCTACCGCGAGGCGGAGGACACCGAGCAGAACACCCGCGTCGGCGGCGCGGTGCGGCAGCTCTCCCGGGGCAAGGCCCCGGTCAAGGAAACCCGCAGCCGGGGCCGGGCCGGCGCCACCGCGCCCGCTCGCGAGGGCATGGCCCGGGCCGAGCTGGCCCAGCTCATCCAGGAGTTGAACGACCAGATGCTGGCCGCCGCCCGGGAGCTGCAGTTCGAACTGGCCGCCCGGATCCGTGACGAGGTGGCCGACCTGAAGAAGGAACTGCGGGGGATGGACGCCGCCGGCGTGAAGTGACACCGGCGGTCGACGGGACGGACGGTCGGTCGGGGATGAGCGCGGTCGAGGCAGCGGTCGACGAGGTCGTCCTCGGGGCGCCCGCCACCCGGCTGCGGCCCTTCGTCGACCGCTACATCGGCTATCGGGAGCGGGCGGCGCTGCCGCTGGTCCGCCGCGAGGTGGCCGGGGCCTTCGTGGTGGTGATCCTCGGCTGGGGCGCCCCCCTCGACGTGGTCGACCCGCGGGACGCCGCCCGGGGCGCACACCGGGTGGACTCCTTCGTCGCCGGCATGTTCGACGGCCCCTGCACCACCCGCCTGGTCGGCGTCGGCGAGGGGGTGCAGCTGCTGCTGGCCCCGCTGGCCGCCCGCCGGATCCTCGGCCTGCCGCTGGTCGAGCTGACCAACCGGGCGGTGGGGGTGGCGGCGCTGCCGGGCGGCTGGCTCGACCGGCTCCGGGTCCGGCTGGCCACCGCCGCCGACTGGTCGGCCCGGTTCGCGCTGCTCGACGCCGCGTTGACGGCCCGGCTGGCGGACACCGAGCCGGTCGACGCGCGGCTGGCGTGGGCGTGGCGGCGGCTCGCCGAAACCGGGGGCCAGGTCGCCGTCGGCGCCCTCGCCGGCGAGCTGGGTTGGAGCCGCCGGCATCTGGCCGCCCGGTTCCGCGACGAGGTCGGGCTGACGCCGAAGACCACCGCCCGGTTGCTCCGCTTCCAGCGGGCGTACGCGACCCTGACGGCCGGGCCGGCCCTCGCCGTCGACCCGGCGCCGCCCACCGCGGGCGGCGGAAGCGGCGCGACCGGCCGGCGCGGCTCAGGCGACCCGGGCGGCGCGACCGGCCAGAGCGGCCCAGGGGGTCCGGCCGGACAGCGCGGCCCGGCGGGTCCGGGCGGGTCCGGCGGCCCGCTGGCGGGCGGTTGGGCTCAGATCGCCGCCCGGTGCGGCTACTACGACCAGTCCCACCTGATCCGCGACTTCCGGGAGTTCGCCGGCGAAACCCCGACCGCGCTCGGGTCACATTCGTCCAATCCGGGGTGACCGGGCCGGCGGCAGACTCGGGGCATGCGAACCATCTATCCGATCTTCCGCTACCCGGACGCCCGAGCGGCCATCGACTGGCTCTGCACCGCCTTCGGCTTCACCGTGCACGCCCGGCACGACGCGCCCGACGGTTCGGTGGCGCACGCCGAACTCAGCCTGGACACCGGCATGATCATGGTGGGCGAGCTGCCCCACCCGCGACCCCGGCCGGGCGACGAGGACTGGACGGTCTACGTGGCGGTCGACGACGTCGACGCACACTGCGCCCAGGCCCGGTCGGCCGGCGCCGAGATCGTCCGGGAGCCGTTCGACACCGACTACGGCTCCCGCGACTACGCCGCCCGTGACCTGGCCGGCAACGTCTGGTCCTTCGGCACGTACCGGCCCTGACCCGGTGGCGGCCGGCCGCCACACGATGTGCGGCGTGGCGGGCCGCGAGATCGGTTACGCGCGAGCGACGATTGCGGTGAGCGAGCGTGGTATTGCGCTGGGTGATCGTCCTGCGTACTCTCCCTCGGTGGGGAGGCGGGGATGCCGTTGCCAACGAGTCCGGTCATTCGACGTGCGCGGCTCGGAGCCGAGTTGCGCCAACTGCGCCGGCGGGAGGCGCTCACTCTGGAACAGGTCTGCGACCGGCTGGGCTGGGCCTCGACCTCCAAGCTGTCCCGCATCGAGCTGGGGCAGAGCCGGCCGGACCTCGCCGACGTGCTCGACCTGCTGGACGTCTACCAGGTGCCGGCGCCGCAGCGGGACGCGCTGATCGTCATCGCCCGGGACGCGGCCACCAGCCGGGGCTGGTGGAAGGCGCTCGGCGAGATGAGCGAGCGGCAGCGCACGTACGCGGAGCTGGAGGCGGGCGCAGCGAGCATCGTGGACTACCAACCCGCGGTGGTGCCCGGGCTGTTGCAGACCCCGGCGTACGCGCGGTTGCGCATCGCCGCCGGCCGGTTGCTGGACAGCGGCCTGGACGTCGAGGCCGATGTACGGGCCCGGGTCGCCCGGCACGACGTGCTCCGCCGGCCCGAACCACCCCGGTACACAGCGCTGCTCGCCGAGGCCGCCTGTGACCCCGCCGACGCCCCGCCGGAGGTGTGGCGGGAGCAGCTGCGGCACCTGGTGGACCTGGCCGAGCTGCCGAACGTGACGGTCCGGTTGCTGCCCCGGGGGGTCGCCGCGCGGGGCGTGCAGCCGCTCACCCCGTACTCGTGCTACTCGTTCCCGGACCCGGCCGATCCGCGCACCGTGATGCTGGAGGCGCTGACCACCGACGTGCGCCTGGTGACGCCGCCGGACGTCGACCGGTACGAGCGGATCACCGGGTGGCTGCTCGGCGTGGCCCTGCCGGCGGAGGAGAGCGCCGCGGAGCTGGCCCGCCGCGCCGCCGGCTGAGCGGGCGGTCAGCGGGCAGAGGTCGGGCCGCTGGTCACGCGTGGCGGCGGAAGCCGCCCTCGGAGTCGATCACCTGGCCGGTGATCCATTCGGCATCCGGGGAGCAGAGGAACCGCACCAGCCGGGCGGCGTCCCGCGGGGTGCCCCAGCGCCCGCCGGGGAAGAGCCGCGCCACCGCCTCGTGGACCTCCGGCGGGGCGTAGCCGGTGTCGGTGGGCCCGGGATTGACGCAGTTGACAGTGATGCCGGCGGGCATCAGCAGCGGGGCGAGCTGAACGGTCAGGTTCTCCACCGCCGCCTTGCTGGCCGCGTACGCCAGCTCGCCGGGCATCGGGCCGAGGCGCTGCCCGCTGGAGAAGAGCACCAGCCGGCCGCCCGACCCGGCGCTGAACGCCGCCGCGAACGCCTCGGCCAGCAGCAGCGTGGCCCGAACGTTGACCAGCAGGTGCCGGTCGATCTCGGTGGCGTCCAGCGCTCCGAGCGGGGTGTGCGTGGAGTACGCGTGCACCGCCACCACCGCGTCGAGCCGGCCGTGCCGGCGTACCGCCTCGCCGACCAGCGCGGCCGGCACCGCCGGGTCGAGCAGGTCCGCCCGCTGGTAGGCCGCCACGTCACCCAACTCGCCCAGCAGGGCCGGCACGCCGTCGGGGTCGCCACCGTAGGGCTGCGCCTCGTCGAACTCCGGCAGGCCGGTGAGCAGCAGCCGCCAACCGTCCGTGGCGAGTGTGCGGGCGACCGCCGCGCCGATGCCGATCCGCCGGCTCACGCCGGTCACCAGAGCCACCCGCTGCGTCATGGCCGCCAGTCAACCGGCACCGGTGGTCGAAGATCAACCGATATCGCCGCGCGAGTCACCGGGCCCGGCGCCCCCGAGCCCGTCGGGACCGGCGACCCGCGCGTGCAGGCGGACGATAGGACAGGGGTACGACAGCCTCAGGCCGGCACGTCCACGAAGTGCTCGACCAGCGGCGGGTTGGCGAAGTACGGGCCGATCAGCTCCCGCCACCGGGCGAACCGGTCACTGCCCCGGAAGTTCTCGTTGTGCGCCTCGACGGAGTCCCACTCGACCAGCAGCACGAACCGGGACGGCGACTCGACGCCCCGGGTCATCCGCACCGACCGGCAGCCGGGGGTGCCGGCGAGCACCGGGTGCCCCTTGGCGTACGCGGCGGCGAACTCGTCCTCGTGTCCCGGTAGTACGTCGATGAGCGCGACCTCAAGCACCATGCCGGGAAGCCTTTCACGGTGCCGGGGCGGGACAGCGTCGCGGGGGTCCGTTTTCCGGGGTGTCGGGCGCGCCCAGGGCGGGCGCGCGGAAGGTGGAGCGGCATGATCGACCGGCTCGCCGGCACGGCGTTCAGCGTGGCGGGCACCGGCACCACCCGGGCCGGTCTGCTGGTTTTCGCCACTGGCGCGCTCACCGTCCGACTGGGTCGCTGGCCGACCCGCTGGTCGCACCGCCTCTCCCAGAGCACCTAGCCTCCTAGGATGCCTTTCGGGTGTGCGCTCCGACGCCCGGCCGCAGGCCGACGCCCCGTCCGGTGGCTGACGGATCTCACCGGGCGCCGGCGACAAACGACATCAGCCACGGCCGCAGCGGCAGGCGCGCCTCAGACCCCGGGCCGATCGCCGTGGTCGTCGCGGCGCTACGACCGGATCCGCGGCGATTCGTAGGGTTGGCGGGGCCGGGGGTGGGGGAGGACACCGAGCGCCCAGGGTGCGGTCACTGGTCGCAGTGGTGAAGAATGGTGCGTGAGGAGGGGAGTATTCCCCCGCGACGGAGTCGTCAGCACGGTCGAGCGCCGGCCCCCCGGTGGCGCGACCCGGCCCCGTCGGTCACCGCCCCGCTCCCGGGACGGTGACGGAAGAGACCTCCGACAGTCACCAGAGTCAGCGTCACCGGCACGCCGCGCCCCTGTGGGGCGTACGGTGTGCCGGACGTTGCGTGTCTGCCGGAGGAATGAACGTTGGACGTGTCCGGACTGGTGTGGGCGGGAACCCTCGTCGCACTGACCGCGATCCTGCTCGTCGACCTGCTGATCATCGGCCGGCGGCCGCACGAGCCGAGCGTGCGCGAGTCCAGCCTGTGGGTGGGCTTCTACGTCGCCCTGGCCCTGGTCTTCGGCGCCGGGGTGTGGCTCGCCTCCGGCCCGAGCGCGGCCGGCCAGTTCTACACCGGCTGGCTCACCGAGTACAGCCTCTCGGTGGACAACCTCTTCGTCTTCGTGATCATCATGGCCCGCTTCGCGGTGCCCCGGCAGTACCAGCAGAAGGTGCTGCTCATCGGCATCGTCCTGGCGCTGGTCATGCGCGGTGGGTTCATCGCCGCCGGCGCGGCGCTGATCTCCCAGTTCTCCTGGGTCTTCTACATCTTCGGCGCGTTCCTCATCTACACCGCTGTCAACCTGGCCCGCCAGGGTGAGCCGGACGAGGACGAGTTCACCGAGAACGTGCTGATCCGCTGGAGCCGCAAGGCGTTGCCGATCTCCAGGGAGTACGACGAAGCGAAGCTCACCACCCGCGAGAACGGCCGCCGGTTGTTCACCCCGATGCTGATCGTCATGATCGCAATCGGCACCACCGACCTGATCTTCGCGCTCGACTCGATCCCGGCCATCTTCGGCATCACCCAGGAGCCGTACCTGGTCTTCACCGCCAACGTGTTCGCGCTGATGGGGCTGCGGCAGCTCTACTTCCTGCTGGGTGGCCTGCTGGACCGGCTGATCTACCTCAGCTACGGGCTGGCCGTGGTGCTCGGCTTCATCGGCGTCAAGCTCGTGCTGGAGGCGCTGGCCGACAACAACCTGCCGTTCATCAACAACGGCGAGCACGTGGCCTGGGCCCCGCACATCCCGATCTGGCTCTCCCTCACGGTCATCCTCGGCACCCTGCTGGTGGCGACGATCGCCAGCCTGGTGAAGTCGTCCCGGGACCGGCGGCGGGTGTTGGCCGAGGCGCGCCGCTGACCGCGCGTCGCTGAGGCGCGGTCGAGACGTGGCCGAGGGGCGCTCCCACCCGGGAGCGCCCCTCGGGGCGTACGGGGTGGGTCAGACCCGGTGCGCGCCGACCAGGTGGCGGTGCGGTCCGCCGGCAACTGCTCCTCCAGCACCCGCCGGCGCAGGTAGCAGGCGTGCAGCATGCGGCGGTCGTCACCGGGACGCGGCGTGGCGGTGACGATGCCGATGTGGTGGATCTTGCGGCCGGGGCGGGCGAAGAAGTAGAGGTCGCCGGGGCGTTCCGCGCCGAGCGGGACCGGGGTGGTCGCCTCGGCCTGGTCGTCGGCGTCGCGGGGCAGCACCACGCCGAACCGCCGCCAGGCCAGGTGCACCAGGCCGGAGCAGTCGATGCCGTACGCCGACACCCCGCCCCAGATGTAGACGACGTCGAGCAGCCGGGCGGCGACGGCGAGCACGTCGCCGGCGGTCGGCGGCGTGGTGGGCACCGGGACCGCGTGCGCGGCCGGCAGCCAGAGCGGGCGGGCGTGCCCGGGGGCGTGCACCGGGCGCCACCCGTCGACGGGCGGCCCGGCCGGCGTCAGCCGGGTGCCGAGGATGACGTCGGGGAGGACCACCTCGCCGCCCGGCGTGGCGCGCAGCGCGGTGACCGTGGCGTCGACCACCAGCGGGTCGGCGTCGGCCGGCGTGTCGGCCGGGGCGAGCTGGTCGGCCGGCAGCCAGCCGGGGTAGCCGCGCGGGTCGAGCTTGGCCGCCGGTTGCTGCACCGCGACCACGTGCGCCCAGCCGTCCGGGCGCAGTTCGGTGACCAGCACCCGCTCGCCGAGCAGCAGCTGGCTCAGCACGCAGTCGCCGACCTGCTGGTCGGTGTTCATGCCGGAGATCCAGGCCGGGATGTCGGTGCGCGCGGCGAGGGCGGGCCGGTCGACGGGGCGTACCGCCTCGGGGGAGGTCCACAGGGTCGCGACCGCGACCCGGACCACGGCCTCGCGGCCCGGTTGCAGCTCCACGGTCCACCCCCACCTCGCGCCGCCTGTCACCGCGACCCTATGAAAGATTCCAACGGTCATCAACTACGGGGTTGCACTTTTGCTTCAGTGACGGTGCTGATTCCGAGACCCGGCGCGTCCGGCAGCACCACGGTGGCGCCGTCGTACCGGATCCCGTCGCGCACCGGTGACCAGGCCAGCCACCAGGCGGCGTCCAGGTCGGAGACGGCGGTGGTGCGGTAGGCGGCGACCAGGCTCGCCGCGGCCCCGATGCCGACCTGGCTCTCCATCATGGACCCGACGATCGTGCCGAGGTCGTGCGCGGCGGCCAGGTCGAGCAGGGTCCGGGCCGGGTGCAGGCCGCCGCACTTGGCGAGCTTGACGTTGACCATGTCGGCCGCCCGGCGGCGGATCACCTCGACCAGGTCGCGGACGCCGAAGACCGCCTCGTCGGCGAGGATCGGCACCTGCACCCGGTCGCTGACCCAGGCCAGCCCGTCCAGGTCCCACCGGGGCACCGGCTGCTCGACCAGTTCCACGTCGAGGCCGGCGTCCTCGATGCCGCGGATCACCCGGACCGCCTCGCGGGGCGTCCAGCCCTGGTTGGCGTCCAGCCGGATGCGCACGCCGTTGCCGACGGCGGCCCGTACCGCCCGGACCCGCTCCAGGTCGCCGGCGGCGTCGGTGCCGACCTTCAGCTTGAGCACCCCGAACCCCTCGGCCCTGCGCTGCCGGGCCGCGGCCGCCAGGTCCACGGCGTCGCCGGCGGCGAGCGTGACGTCCGTGGGCACCCGCAGGGTGGTGCCGCCGAGCAGCCGCACCAGCGGTACGCCGAGCCGCCGGGCGGCCAGGTCGTGCAGGGCCACGTCGACGGCGGCCTTGGCGGCCTCGTTGCCGGCCACCGCCCGTTGCACCTCGGCACAGCGGGCCACCAGGTCGTCCGGGTCGCGGCCGGTGAGCATCGGCCCGAGCAGGTCCCGTACGCAGGCCTCGGCGCCGGCTACCGAGGCGCCGGTGACCTGCCAGACCTGCGGCGCCTCGCCGAACCCGGACCGGCCGTCGCCGTCGACCAGCTCGACGACCAGGGTCTCCACGGTGGTGGTGCGGCGCAGCGCGGTGACGAACGGGGTGTGTAAGGGGGCGCTGAGCCGGTGGGTGCGTACCGCGGCGATGGTCATGTGCGGCACCCTATATCCGGACGGGTGGCGACAGGGGAGGCCGGATGGGCGAGGGTCACCGAGCGGATCGTGCGGGTGCGGCGACGGCGCGCGCCGGCGCCGAGCGGAACGGAGCGGCGGCATGAGGGAACGGGACTGGGCACTGGTGGGCGCGCCGAACGCGCGTGACCTCGGTGGCATGGTCGGCGCGGGCGGTCGGCGGGTGCGGCCCGGGGTGCTGATCCGTACCCCGGCGCTGGGCCGGCTCACCGACGATGACCTGCCGGTGCTGGCCAAGCTCGGCCCGGCCTGCGTTATCGACCTGCGGGACCACTCTGAGCAGGCGGTCGCCCCGCCGGACCGGCTGCCCGGTGAGCCGCGGGTGCTGCACCTGCCGGTGCACGACGCGGAGCACCCGGTCTTCACGTACGTCTCGGCGGTGCTGCTCGGCCACGACCTGGCCGCGTACGCGGAACTGGCCCGGCAGGGCACGCCGGCGGCGATGGCGGCCATCTACCGCTGGTTCGTCAGCGGGGCGGTGGCCCGGGCCAGGTTCGCCGAGGCGGTGCGGGCGGCGGCTCGGCCGGAGAACCTGCCGTTGCTCTACCACTGCTCGGCCGGGAAGGACCGCACCGGTTGGCTGACGGTGGTGCTGCTGCACGCGCTCGGCGTGGACGAGGCGGTGATCCGGGCCGAGTACCTGGCGAACAACCCGCTGACCGCGAGTCTGCGGAGGTGATCCTGGAGGCGATGCGGCAGCGGCAGCCGGCGCTGGACGAGGCGGCGGTGCGGCCGGTGCTGGAGGTGCGCCCCGAGTACCTGGACGCGGCGTACGGGGAGGTGCGCCGGGTGCACGGCTCGTTCGGGGCGTACCTGCGTGACGGGCTCGGGCTGACCGACGAGCTCATCGGGTCGCTGCGGGCGCACCTGCTGGAGTGACCGGCGCCGGGTCCGGGATGCCGCGGGTGGCCCAGCCGGTGACGATCAGGGCCTGCCCGGCGGCGTAGGTCGCCATCACCCAGATCGGCGGACCGGGCAGGGTGGCCACCTCGGCCACGCCGGTGGCGATGAGCAGGTCGGAGCCGAGGAAGAGGGCGCCGCCGAGGCCGACCCGCCAGCCGTGTGCCGCGGCGGTGGCGGCCATGGTGGCCAGGGCGACCGCGTAGCCGGCCACCGGCACGGCCAGCCCGGCGTCGGTGAGTCCGCCCCACATCCAGGCCAGCGCGGCGACGGTCAGCACCGCGTAGGCCACGCCGACGGCGACCAGCGGCGGGCGGCGCAGCGCGACCGCCGCGCCGGCGCGGGTGAAGGCCGCGATGTAGCAGAGGTGCGCGGCGAGGAAGAGCGCCATGCCGGTGAGGAAGGCGGCGGTGCCGTCGCCGAGCAGCGCGACGTCGCCGCCGGTGGAGAAGGCCAGCGCGGCGAGGACCAGCCGGGTCGCCGGCACGCCGCGGTCGGCGGCGGCCCGCCAGAGGTACGCGGCCAGCAGCGGCATCAGCAGCGGCTTGCTGAGCAGTACGCCGAGGTCGCTGCCGGTGGCGTTGGCGAGCAGGTTCGCCGCCGTCGCCACGACGAAGGCGGTGAGGATGGTGCGGCTGCTGGGCATCGGCGCTCCTCCGGGTGGTGGCCAGCAGCGTAGGCGGTGCGGCGGCCGGAGGCCATCGGCCGGTGCGCGGTCGCCCGGTGGCTGTCCGTGCCGGACGGCGGCTGCGGTCTGCCGCACCGGGTCGTCCGCCGTCGGCGGATCCGCCCGGGCGGCGGACCGGCGGCTATCCGTCGCTGCACAGGTCGTGGCGGGCGGCCCAGACGGCGGCGGAGATGTCGGCGATCAGCTGGCAGGCGTCGTCCTCGGCCTCGTCGCCGGTGGGGCCACCGTCGGCGAGGTCGGTGGTGGTGCAGACGACCACCGCGTACGGGGGCGCGTCGGCGGGGAAGACCACGCCCGCGCCGTGGCGCACCCCGCGGACCCAGCCGTTCTTGTGCGCGATGCGGGTGCCCGGGGGCAGCCCGGCGGCGAGGTCCTCGCGGTGTTCCTGGGCGAAGAGCACGTCGAGCATGGCGGCGCAGCCGGCGGGGGAGGCCAGCGGGCCGGGCCGGGTGGCGCCGGTGGCCAGCGCGGCGAGCAGCGCGGCCAGGTCGGCGGCGGTGACCAGGTTGGTGATGCCGGCGTCGCGGGCGGCGAAGTCCTCGATGCCGCGGCCGGTGACGGCGTGCCGGGCCCCGGCCAGCGTCCAGACCTCGGCGACGGCGGGCAGGCCGACGTGGCCGATGACCAGGTTGGTGGCGAGGTTGCTGGAGCGCACGATCATCCGGTGGGCGAGCCAGCGCAGGGTGGCGGTGCCGCCGACCCGCTCCCAGACGGCGTCGTCGTTGTCGTAGTGGCGGGCGCAGGCGAAGCGGGGGGCGCCCGGCAGCGCCGAGTCGAACGAGTTGCGCACCGGGACCGGGGCGTCCAGGTCGAGGGTGCCGGCCTCGGCGGCCCGGTGCAGGGCGGCGAGCACGCCGACCTTCATGGTGCTGGCCGCGTAGTGGGTGGCGTCGGGCAGCCGGGTCCAGGTCGGCGTCGCGGCGAGCCGGCCGGCGTACGCCGAGACGGTGCCGGGCACGCGGTCCAGCCGGGCGTCGAGGTCATCCCAGGTCATGCCGGTGACCGTAGCCGATCATCCGGGCGGTGCCGGCGGCGGACGGCCCGTCACCGCGGTGGAGGCGGCCGGGCGGTCGCCGGGTGGTCGCGCGACCCGCGGTTGCGCCTCAGCGCAGCGCGGCGTCGCCGAGCGGCGTACGTCGGTAGCGGATCTCGTGCCGGTGTCGTTCCCCGGTGACGAACCCGGCGTCGCGTAGCACCGACAGGTGCTCCGAGACCGTGCCGGCGGCCAGCGCGTGGCGGTGGGCCAGCGTCGTCGTGCTGGCCGGCTCGTCGAGGCTGACCAGCAGCGCCGCCCGGGTCCGCCCGATCAGCCGACCCAGCGCCGCGTGCCGGCCGTGGGCTGGGGCTGCCAGAGCGTGCCGAGCCCACGCGCCGGATAGATCACCGTGGGCTGCCACGGCGGGTCCACGATGACGACGACTGATCCCACTTGAAGGCGCTGGGCACCAGCACGAGCCCCTCGCCGCGCAGCTCGCGGTGCTCGTCGTCGCCGTACTCGCGGGTCAGCAAGCCGTTGTGCCAGCGCAGTCGGGGATGCAGCTCGGCGAAGAGCCGGTCCAGGCCGCCCTCGGCGAGGCGTCGGGTCTGGAAGCCGACGTCGGCGTCGAGCAGCCCGCGTACGGTCGGCCAGCTCGGTTCGACCAGCACCTCCCAGGCCCGCCGGACGAGGGAGACCAGTCTCCGGAGCACCACGGCCGGGTCGCCCAGCAGCAGCCGGCCGGTCGCCGACTCGGCCGCCCCGGGGGTGTCCGCCAGTGATCGTCGTACCTCGGCGCGTACCCGGGCGTGGTCGGTGGCGGCCACGGCGGCGAGTTCGTCGGCGAACCGGGCGTGCGGGCTGATCGGTGGCGGCGAGAGGAAGTCGGGGGGTGTAGCCGCGCCGCGGCTGGAGCAGGGTGATCGGTCGCAGGTCGAGTTCGTCCGTGTCGACGGTGCCGAGCCACCGGCGGTGCGGGCCGGCGCCCCTCGCGGGGGGAGAGCAGGCGCACCGCGGACAGCGTTTCGAGGATGGGTGAGATGGCGAAGCGGCAGCGCAGCAGATCGGCTGGGCTGAACCGCAGGGTCACCGCCATCCGCCCCACCCTCCACCGGAAGATTCGGCGGTCGCCGAATCACTGGCGGCGACGGTACCAGCGCTCGCAGAGTGCCTTCCGCCTGGACCGACGAGCACGAGGAGAACGACGATGAACCCGAGCGCCGACTGGGAGCAGCGCAGCGCGGAGCTGTGGGCGGCCTTCAACGCGGCACCGGACGACTGGGACGCGAAGGAGTTCCGCGGGCGGGTCGGGGCCCTCGCCGACGAGTTGGGCCCGGATCATCCGGTGGCCGCGTTCGAGCGGGCCTGCGCCTGGGACTCGACCGGTCACTCGGACAAGGCGGTCCCGCTCTACCGTGCGGCGCTGGAGCGGGGCATCGACGGCATCCGCCGGCGCCGCTCGGTGATCCAGATGGCCAGCTCGCTGCGGAACGTCGGGCAGGCCGAGGAGAGCGTCCGGCTGCTGACCGAGGAGCGCGAGCGCGGCTCCGACGAGCTCGACGACGCGGTCAGCGCGACGCTCGCGCTGGCGTTGACCAGCGTCGGCCGGGAGCGGGAGGCGGTGTCGATCGCGGTCGGGGCGCTCGCCCGGCACCTGCCGCGCTACCAGCGGTCGATGGCCAACTACGCCCGGCTCCTGGTCGAGCCCAGCTGACCGGCCACCGGCTCGGTCCCGCGCCCCGGGCCGGCCGGCCCGGCCGTGGTACTGCCGTCCCGCCGGGGCCGGTCGAGGGGCGCCGACGAGGCCGGGCCGGTCCGCGAGTGGCGGACCGGCCCCGGCCGGGCGGTGCGGCGGCTGGTCAGCCGGCGTGCTTGCGGCGGGCGGCGGCCCGGGCGCGGGCGGTCTGGTCGAGCACCACCTTGCGGATGCGGACCGCGGCCGGGGTCACCTCGACGCACTCGTCCTCGCGGCAGAACTCGAGGGCCTGCTCCAGCGACAGCTTGCGCGGCGGGATCAGCTTCTCGGTCTCGTCGGCGGTCGACGAGCGCATGTTCGTGAGCTTCTTCTCCTTGGTGATGTTGACGTCCATGTCGTCGGAGCGGGAGTTCTCTCCGACGATCATGCCCTCGTACACCTCGGTGCCCGGCTCGACGAAGAGCTGGCCGCGTTCCTGCAGGTTGGTCATCGCGAAGGCGGTGACCGCGCCGGATCGGTCGGCTACCAGCGAGCCGTTGTTGCGGGTCCGCAGCTCGCCGAACCACGGCTCGTAGGACTCGAAGACGTGGTGCAGGATGCCGGTGCCGCGGGTCTCGGTGAGGAACTCGGTGCGGAAGCCGATCAGCCCGCGGGCGGGCACCAGCCACTCCATCCGGATCCAGCCGGTGCCGTGGTTGACCAGCTGCTCCATCCGGCCCTTGCGGCTGGCCAGCAGCTGCGTGATCGCGCCCAGGTAACTCCTCGGGGGCGTCGATGGTCAGCCGCTCGACCGGCTCGCAGGTCTTGCCGTCGATCTCCTTGGTAACCACCTGCGGCTTGCCGACGGTCAGCTCGTAGGACTCCCGGCGCATCTGCTCGACCAGGATGGCCAGCGCCAGCTCGCCGCGGCCCTGCACCTCCCAGGCGTCCGGACGCTCGGTGGGCAGCACCCGCAGCGACACGTTGCCGACGAGCTCCTTGTCGAGGCGGTCCTGACCATCCGGCGGTGACCTTGGCGCCCTTGACCCGGCCCACCAGCGGCGAGGTGTTGGTGCCGATGGTCATCGAGATGGCCGGCTCGTCGACGGTGATCAGCGGCAGCGGCTGCGGGTTCTCCGCGTCCGCGAGGGTCTCGCCGATCATGATCTCGGGGATGCCGGCGACGGCGATGATGTCGCCCGGGCCGGCCGAGTCGGCGGGCTTGCGCTCCAGGCCCTCGGTCATCAGCAGTTCGGAGATGCGCACCCGCTGGGTGCTGCCGTCGGTGCGGCACCAGGCCACGGTCTGGCCCTTGCTGATGGTGCCCTGGCGCACCCGGCACAGCGCGAGCCGGCCGAGGAACGGGGAGGCGTCGAGGTTGGTGACGTGCGCCTGCAGCGGCGCGTCCTGCTCGTACGCGGGCGGCGGGATGGTGTCCAGCAGGGTGCGGAACAGCGGTTCGAGGTTGTGGCTGTCGTCGGGCACCGCGCCGTCGGCGGGCTGGGTCAGCGAGGCGATGCCGTCGCGGGCGCAGGCGTAGACGATCGGGAAGTCGATCTGCTCCTCGTCGGCGTCCAGGTCGAGGAAGAGCTCGTAGGTGTCGTCCACGACCTCCTTGATCCGGGCGTCCGGGCGGTCCACCTTGTTGATCACCAGGATGATCGGCAGGCGGGCCTTGAGCGCCTTGCGCAGCACGAACCGGGTCTGCGGCAGCGGGCCCTCGCTGGCGTCGACCAGCAGCACCACGCCGTCGACCATGGTCAGGCCGCGCTCCACCTCGCCGCCGAAGTCGGCGTGGCCGGGGGTGTCGATGATGTTGATGGTGACCGGGTCCGAGCCGTCGGCCGGCAGGTAGCGCACGCCGGTGTTCTTGGCCAGGATGGTGATGCCCTTTTCCCCGTTCCAGGTCCATGGAGTCCATCACCCGGTCGGCCATCTCGGCCCGGGCGCTGAACGCGCCGGCCTGCCGCAACATGGCGTCGACCAGGGTCGTCTTGCCGTGGTCGACGTGGGCGATGATGGCGACGTTGCGGAGGTCGGTGCGAAGCTGCATACCCTCCATACTCTCCTGTCTGCGGTTGCCGGGGTCGGGTCGGGGTCATCCCCCAGATGGCCCCCGGTCTGGGGCGAAACTCCTGTCCCAGCCGTTGCGACGGCTGGCATGCTGACCCTCGTGTTCATGGGGGCCGAGTGCACGACCTCTGACGTCTCTGCAGGGCCTGCCGGCCCTGCTGATCACCTGGTCGCCGCGCTGATCGTCGCGGCGGAGACCGCCGTGATCTTCGGGCTGCTGGTGCCGGGCGAGGCGACCCTGCTGCTGGTCGGCTTCCTAGCGTACGCGGGGACGTTACGGCTCGCCCCGGCGCTGCTGGTGATGGTGGGCGCCGCCGTGATCGGCGACACACTCGCGTTCCGCGCCGGCCGGCGGTACGGGTCGCGGCTGCGCGCCAGCCGGCTCGGCGCCCGGGTCGGCCCGCACCGGTGGCGGCGGGCGGAGACGATGCTCGGGCCGTCTCGGCGGGCGGGGGGTGTTCACCGCCCGCTGGGTGGCCTTCGTCCGCACCCTGGTGCCCCCGGCTGGCCGGCGCGGCGGGCATGCCGTACCGGCGGTTCGCGCCGTGGAACGCGGCCGGGGTGGCCAGCTTGGTGGGCGGGTCGGTGCTGGTCGGCTACCTGGCCGGGGAGTCGTACGAGACGGTGTCCCGGCTGCTCGGCCGGCCACCGCGCGGTGCTGGTGCTGCTGGCCGCGCTGGTCGCGGTGGTGCTGGCCGGGCGGTGGCTGGGGCCGCAACCCGGACCCGGCCCGGGCGCTGCTGTCCCCGGGCGGCCGGGCTGCCGCCGGTGCGCTGGCTCGGCGCCCGGTACGGCATCCTGTTCTTCCTGCTCGCCATGCGGATCGGGCCGGCCTGGACGCTGCTGATCAATCTGGCCGCCGGGCTGCTGCTGCTCTTCGTCGCCGGGCTGGCCATCGCCTGCTGCTCGGGGCGGTGTGCGGCACAGCGGGCTGGCCGTCGTCGACGGGGCGATAGCCGGCTGGTTCGCCGACCGGCGTACCCCCGGCACGGTCGACGCCACCCTCGCGGTGGGTCTCGGGTGCTGCGCGGCTCGGCCCTGATCGTGGTGGTGGCGGTACTGGCCGTGTGCTGGCCTGGCGGCACCGGCCCTGGCAGGCCGACCTGCTCAGCGTGGTCGGCACGGCCGGGGCGTTCATGCCGCTGGTGGTGCTGGCCGTGGTGACCGACCTGACCGGTCCCGGCGGCGGAGCTGTCGTCTTCCCGACGCAGACCGCGGTGGTGACGGGCGAGCCTGTGCACCCTCGCCTGGCTGGTGTCCCGGCACGCCCGCTGGCCGGTGGCGGTGGCCGCCTGGACGGCCGCCGCGGCCGGGGTGGTGGGGCTCGGCGGCGCCCGCCTCTACCTGGGGTTCAGCACCGCCAGCGGCACCGCCGGCTCGGTGCTGCTCGGGATCGCCTGGACGACCGTGTTCATGGTGGCCTGGGCCACCCGGGACCGGGCGGTGGGCAGCGCCGGGCAGCCGGCGGAGGGTGTCGTCGGGGCCCCGGCGGCCGGTCCGGCCCTGCTAGGGTGCGCCACGACACCGGGGGAGGTGTCGAGATGCGTCGACGCATGGACCGGCTCGCCGCGGTGCTGCTGGTCGGGATGCTGCTGGCCGGCACGTCGGCGGGCCTGCGCCGGGCAGCGGGCCGGGTCGGGCGACCTGACCGCGCCGGTGGCCGCGCCCACCGCGCTGCCGGGTGACCGCTCGACGGCGGGCCCGACGGGGACCGTCGGCGCAGCCGAGCGCGGTCGAGGCGCTGGGCGCGGCGCCGACCCGCGCCGCGTCGCCGAGCGCCGCCCCGAGCCGTACGCCGAGCCGGGCGCCCCGGCCCCGCCCCTGTCGCCAAGCCGCCCACCGAGACGAAGGTGCCACCCGGCGCCGCCGAAGTCGCCGTCGAGCGGCTGCGAGCCCAGCTATCAGGGCAGCCAGGCGAGCCGGGCCCAGGCGAAGGCGGCGCTGACCGACGCGGCGGCGAAGACCTACCTGGCCGACCTCCGCGCCGAGCATCACGATCCCGCTGAACCTGGTCAAGGCCACGGCGTGGCAGGAGAGCGGCTGGCAGTCCAACATCGTCGCGTGTGACGGCGGCATCGGGCTGATGCAGGTGATGCCGGCCACCGCGGACTGGATGAACCAGCGGTTCGGGCAGAGCTACGACGTGCGCGACTACCGCGACAACGCCTACCTCGGGCAACTACCTGGCCTGGTTGACCAAGTACATCGGCGACATGTACTTCGAGGCGGACTACCGCCTCGACGCCGGCCTGTGCACCGCCGAGCTGGACTCCTGCCTGCTCAACGCGGTCCATCGCGGCCTACAACTACGGCCACGGGCGCGGTCGCGGTGGAGGGCCGGCCGCTGGCCGTGCCCAACCCGGGCTACGTGCGCAACGTGCGGGCGCTGATGACCGAGTGCGTCTGCCTCGGCTACTGAGCCCGGCGCGGGGCCGGCACCACGTCGGCCGCCGGGGCGGCGGGGGCCGGGAGGACCCGACCCCGCCGCGGTCGAGGGCGACGTCGCCGCGCGCCGCTCACCGCCTGGCGGCGGCGACCGGCGTCGGCGTCCGGCTGCTCCGCCGCGGTCCGCTCGATCCGGCCCCGGCCACCAGAACCGGTCGCCGAGGCAGGAACGCGAGCGCCGGCACCAGCACCGTACGGACCAGCAGGGTTGTCGAAGCAGGACGCCGATGCAGACGATGACCCCGATCTGGGTGAGCAGGATCAGCGGCAGTACGCCCAGCACGGCGAAGACCGCGGCGAGCAGCACCCCGGCGCTGGTGATCACCCCGGGTTGACCCGCACGCGGAGCGCGCCGGCGCGGGTGCTCCGGCGGGGCGGGCTCCTCCGCGGGCCCGTGTGACCCGAAATCCCACCCCGAGCGGACCACGAAGGCGAGCACGCCACCTGCTGTCCCAGTGCCGGGGACTAAGGGGGACAGTCAGTGCTGCTGCTCGCTCGTGTTCCTGGGGCGTGGGGTGACACAACTCTTCCTGGTCACCCGCCCGCGAGACGCCCGCCCCGCCGCACCCGCGCCGCAATGCGCTCCGCGCTGCGGGTCACCGGCGGGTGATCACCAGCGCCGGGGGCGCCGCGCGGTCTCGCCGTGCTGGGCGTACTGCGGATCTGCTCACCAGTCGGGGTCATCGTCTGCATCGGCGTCCTGCTCACACCCTGCGTCCGTACGGTGCTGGTGCGGCGCTCGCGTCCTCCGGCGACCGTTCTGCGGCCGGAGCGGCGCGCCGGCGACGTCGCCCTCGACCGCGGCGGGGTCGGTCCTCCCGGCCCCGCCGCCCCGGCGGCCGACGTGGTGCCGGCCCCGCGCTCGGGCTCAGTAGCCGAGGCAGACGCACTCGGTCATCAGCGCCCGCACGTTGCGCACGTAGCCCGGGTTGGGCACGGCCAGCGGCCGGCCCTCCACCGCGACCGCGCCGTGGCCGTAGTTGTAGGCCGCGATGACCGCGTTGAGCATGCAGGAGTCCAGCTCGGCGGTGCACAGGCCGGCGTCGAGGCGGTAGTCCGCCTCGAAGTACATGTCGCCGATGTACTTGGTCAACCAGGCCAGGTAGTTGGCCCCGAGGTAGGCGTTGTCGCGGTAGTCGCGCACGTCGTAGCTCTGCCCGAACCGCTGGTTCATCCAGTCCGCGGGTGGCCGCATCACCTGCATCAGCCCGATGCCGCCGTCACACGCGACGATGTTGGACTGCCAGCCGCTCTCCTGCCACGCCGTGGCCTTGACCAGGTTCAGCGGGATCGTGATGCTCGGCGCGGAGGTCGGCCAGTAGGTTCTTCGCCGCCGCGTCGGTCAGCGCCGCCTTCGCCTGGGCCCGGCTCGCCTGGCTGCCCTGATAGCTGGGCTCGCAGCCGCTCGACGGCGACTTCGGCGGCGCCGGTGCACCTTCGTCTCGGTGGGCGGCTTGGCGACCGGCGGGGGCCGGGGCGCCCGGCTCGGCGTACGGCTCGGGGCGGCGCTCGGCGACGCGGCGCGGGTCGGCGCCGCGCCCAGCGCCTCGACCGCGCTCGGCTTGCGCCGACGGTTCCCCGTCGGGCCCGCCGTCGAGCGGGTCACCCGGCAGCGCGGTGGGCGCGGCCACCGGCGCGGTCAGGTCGCCCGACCCGGCCCGCTGCCCGGCGCAGCCCGCCGACGTGCCGGCCAGCAGCATCCCGACCAGCAGCACCGCGGCGAGCCGGTCCATGCGTCGACGCATCTCGACACCTCCCCCGTGTCGTGGCGCACCCTAGCAGGGCCGGACCGGCCGCCGGGGCCCCGACGACACCTCCGCCGGCTGCCCGGCGCTGCCCACCGCCCGGTCCCGGGTGGCCCAGGCCACCATGAACACGGTCGTCCAGGCGATCCCGAGCAGCACCGAGCCGGCGGTGCCGCTGGCGGTGCTGAACCCCAGGTAGAGGCGGGCGCCGCCGAGCCCCACCACCCCGGCCGCGGCGGCCGTCCAGGCGGCCACCGCCACCGGCCAGCGGGCGTGCCGGGACACCAGCCAGGCGAGGGTGCACAGGCTCGCCGTCACCACCGCGGTCTGCGTCGGGAAGACGACAGCTCCGCCGCCGGGACCGGTCAGGTCGGTCACCACGGCCAGCACCACCAGCGGCATGAACGCCCCGGCCGTGCCGACCACGCTGAGCAGGTCGGCCTGCCAGGGCCGGTGCCGCCAGGCCAGCACCGCGGCCAGTACCGCCACCACCACGATCAGGGCCGAGCCGCGCAGCACCGAGACCACCGCGAGGGTGGCGTCGACCGTGCCGGGGGTACGCCGGTCGGCGAACCAGCCGGCTATCGCCCCGTCGACGACGGCCAGCCCGCTGTGCCGCACCACCGCCCCGAGCAGCCAGGCGATGGCCAGCCCGGCGACGAAGAGCAGCAGCAGCCCGGCGGCCAGATTGATCAGCAGCGTCCAGGCCGGCCCGATCCGCATGGCGAGCAGGAAGAACAGGATGCCGTACCGGGCGCCGAGCCAGCGCACCGGCGGCAGCCCGGCCGCCCGGGACAGCAGCGCCCGGGCCGGGTCCGGGTTGCGGCCCAGCCACCGCCCGGCCAGCACCACCGCGACCAGCGCGGCCAGCAGCACCAGCACCGCGCCGGTGGCCCGGCCGAGCAGCCGGGACACCGTCTCGTACGACTCCCCGGCCAGGTAGCCGACCAGCACCGACCCGCCCACCCAGCTGGCCACCCCGGCCGCGTTCCACGGCGCGAACCGCCGGTACGGCATGCCCGCCGCGCCGGCCAGCCGGGGCACCAGGGTGCGGACGAAGGCCACCCAGCGGGCGGTGAACACCCCCCGCCCGCCGAGACGGCCGAGCATCGTCTCCGCCCGCCGCCACCGGTGCGGGCCGACCCGGGCGCCGAGCCGGCTGGCGCGCAGCCGCGACCCGTACCGCCGGCCGGCGCGGAACGCGAGTGTGTCGCCGATCACGGCGGCGCCCACCATCACCAGCAGCGCCGGGGCGAGCCGTAACGTCCCCGCGTACGCTAGGAAGCCGACCAGCAGCAGGGTCGCCTCGCCCGGCACCAGCAGCCCGAAGATCACGGCGGTCTCCGCCGCGACGATCAGCGCGGCGACCAGGTAGATCAGCAGGGCCGGCAGGCCCTGCAGAGACGTCAGCAGGTCGTGCACTCGGCCCCCATGAACACGAGGGTCAGCATGCCAGCCGTCGCAACGGCTGGGACAGGAGTTTCGCCCCAGACCGGGGGCCATCTGGGGGATGACCCCGACCCGACCCCGGCAACCGCAGACAGGAGAGTATGGAGGGTATGCAGCTTCGCACCGACCTCCGCAACGTCGCCATCATCGCCCACGTCGACCACGGCAAGACGACCCTGGTCGACGCCATGTTGCGGCAGGCCGGCGCGTTCAGCGCCCGGGCCGAGATGGCCGACCGGGTGATGGACTCCATGGACCTGGAACGGGAAAAGGGCATCACCATCCTGGCCAAGAACACCGGCGTGCGCTACCTGCCGGCCGACGGCTCGGACCCGGTCACCATCAACATCATCGACACCCCCGGCCACGCCGACTTCGGCGGCGAGGTGGAGCGCGGCCTGACCATGGTCGACGGCGTGGTGCTGCTGGTCGACGCCAGCGAGGGCCCGCTGCCGCAGACCCGGTTCGTGCTGCGCAAGGCGCTCAAGGCCCGCCTGCCGATCATCCTGGTGATCAACAAGGTGGACCGCCCGGACGCCCGGATCAAGGAGGTCGTGGACGACACCTACGAGCTCTTCCTCGACCTGGACGCCGACGAGGAGCAGATCGACTTCCCGATCGTCTACGCCTGCGCCCGCGACGGCATCGCCTCGCTGACCCAGCCCGCCGACGGCGCGGTGCCCGACGACAGCCACAACCTCGAACCGCTGTTCCGCACCCTGCTGGACACCATCCCGCCGCCCGCGTACGAGCAGGACGCGCCGCTGCAGGCGCACGTCACCAACCTCGACGCCTCCCCGTTCCTCGGCCGGCTCGCGCTGTGCCGGGTGCGCCAGGGCACCATCAGCAAGGGCCAGACCGTGGCCTGGTGCCGCACCGACGGCAGCACCCAGCGGGTGCGCATCTCCGAACTGCTGATGACCGAGGGCCTGGAGCGCAAGCCCGCCGACTCGGCCGGCCCGGGCGACATCATCGCCGTCGCCGGCATCCCCGAGATCATGATCGGCGAGACCCTCGCGGACGCGGAGAACCCGCAGCCGCTGCCGCTGATCACCGTCGACGAGCCGGCCATCTCGATGACCATCGGCACCAACACCTCGCCGCTGGTGGGCCGGGTCAAGGGCGCCAAGGTCACCGCCCGGATGGTCAAGGACCGCCTCGACAAGGAGCTCGTCGGCAACGTGTCGCTGCGGGTGCTGCCCACCGAGCGTCCGGACGCCTGGGAGGTGCAGGGCCGCGGCGAGCTGGCGCTGGCCATCCTGGTCGAGCAGATGCGCCGGGAGTCCTACGAGCTGACCGTCGGCAAGCCGCAGGTGGTTACCAAGGAGATCGACGGCAAGACCTGCGAGCCGGTCGAGCGGCTGACCATCGACGCCCCCGAGGAGTACCTGGGCGCGATCACGCAGCTGCTGGCCAGCCGCAAGGGCCGGATGGAGCAGCTGGTCAACCACGGCACCGGCTGGATCCGGATGGAGTGGCTGGTGCCCGCCCGCGGGCTGATCGGCTTCCGCACCGAGTTCCTCACCGAGACCCGCGGCACCGGCATCCTGCACCACGTCTTCGAGTCCTACGAGCCGTGGTTCGGCGAGCTGCGGACCCGCAACAACGGCTCGCTGGTAGCCGACCGATCCGGCGCGGTCACCGCCTTCGCGATGACCAACCTGCAGGAACGCGGCCAGCTCTTCGTCGAGCCGGGCACCGAGGTGTACGAGGGCATGATCGTCGGAGAGAACTCCCGCTCCGACGACATGGACGTCAACATCACCAAGGAGAAGAAGCTCACGAACATGCGCTCGTCGACCGCCGACGAGACCGAGAAGCTGATCCCGCCGCGCAAGCTGTCGCTGGAGCAGGCCCTCGAGTTCTGCCGCGAGGACGAGTGCGTCGAGGTGACCCCGGCCGCGGTCCGCATCCGCAAGGTGGTGCTCGACCAGACCGCCCGCGCCCGGGCCGCCGCCCGCCGCAAGCACGCCGGCTGACCAGCCGCCGCACCGCCCGGCCGGGGCCGGTCCGCCACTCGCGGACCGGCCCCGGCCTCGTCGGCGCCCCTCGACCGGCCCCGGCGGGACGGCAGTACCACGGCCGGGCCGGCCGGCCCGGGGCGCGGGACCGAGCCGGTGGCCGGTCAGCTGGGCTCGACCAGGAGCCGGGCGTAGTTGGCCATCGACCGCTGGTAGCGCGGCAGGTGCCGGGCGAGCGCCCCGACCGCGATCGACACCGCCTCCCGCTCCCGGCCGACGCTGGTCAACGCCAGCGCGAGCGTCGCGCTGACCGCGTCGTCGAGCTCGTCGGAGCCGCGCTCGCGCTCCTCGGTCAGCAGCCGGACGCTCTCCTCGGCCTGCCCGACGTTCCGCAGCGAGCTGGCCATCTGGATCACCGAGCGGCGCCGGCGGATGCCGTCGATGCCCCGCTCCAGCGCCGCACGGTAGAGCGGGACCGCCTTGTCCGAGTGACCGGTCGAGTCCCAGGCGCAGGCCCGCTCGAACGCGGCCACCGGATGATCCGGGCCCAACTCGTCGGCGAGGGCCCCGACCCGCCCGCGGAACTCCTTCGCGTCCCAGTCGTCCGGTGCCGCGTTGAAGGCCGCCCACAGCTCCGCGCTGCGCTGCTCCCAGTCGGCGCTCGGGTTCATCGTCGTTCTCCTCGTGCTCGTCGGTCCAGGCGGAAGGCACTCTGCGAGCGCTGGTACCGTCGCCGCCAGTGATTCGGCGACCGCCGAATCTTCCGGTGGAGGGTGGGGCGGATGGCGGTGACCCTGCGGTTCAGCCCAGCCGATCTGCTGCGCTGCCGCTTCGCCATCTCACCCATCCTCGAAACGCTGTCCGCGGTGCGCCTGCTCTCCCCCCGCGAGGGCGCCGGCCCGCACCGCCGGTGGCTCGGCACCGTCGACACGGACGAACTCGACCTGCGACCGATCACCCTGCTCCAGCCGCGGCGCGGCTACACCCCCGACTTCCTCTCGCCGCCACCGATCAGCCCGCACGCCCGGTTCGCCGACGAACTCGCCGCCGTGGCCGCCACCGACCACGCCCGGGTACGCGCCGAGGTACGACGATCACTGGCGGACACCCCCGGGGCGGCCGAGTCGGCGACCGGCCGGCTGCTGCTGGGCGACCCGGCCGTGGTGCTCCGGAGACTGGTCTCCCTCGTCCGGCGGGCCTGGGAGGTGCTGGTCGAACCGAGCTGGCCGACCGTACGCGGGCTGCTCGACGCCGACGTCGGCTTCCAGACCCGACGCCTCGCCGAGGGCGGCCTGGACCGGCTCTTCGCCGAGCTGCATCCCCGACTGCGCTGGCACAACGGCTTGCTGACCCGCGAGTACGGCGACGACGAGCACCGCGAGCTGCGCGGCGAGGGGCTCGTGCTGGTGCCCAGCGCCTTCAAGTGGGATCAGGTCGTCGTCATCGTGGACCCGCCGTGGCAGCCCACGGTGATCTATCCGGCGCGTGGGCTCGGCACGCTCTGGCAGCCCCAGCCCACCGGCCGGCACGCGGCGCTGGGTCGGCTGATCGGGCGGACCCGGGCGGCGCTGCTGGTCAGCCTCGACGAGCCGGCCAGCACGACGACG
Source organism: Micromonospora sp. CNZ280 (assembly GCF_011759515.1). Lineage (NCBI taxonomy): Bacteria > Bacillati > Actinomycetota > Actinomycetes > Micromonosporales > Micromonosporaceae > Micromonospora > Micromonospora sp. CNZ280. The sequence continues at coordinate 20,552 of NZ_JAAOYP010000001.1, read as the reverse complement.
CTGGCCCACCGCCACGCGCTGGCCGCCGGCACGGTCTCGGAGCACCTGTCGGTGCTACGCGACGCCGGGTTCGTCACCGGGGAACGACACCGGCACGAGATCCGCTACCGACGTACGCCGCTCGGCGACGCCGCGCTGCGCTGAGGCGCAACCGCGGGTCGCGCGACCACCCGGCGACCGCCCGGCCGCCTCCACCGCGGTGACGGGCCGTCCGCCGCCGGCACCGCCCGGATGATCGGCTACGGTCACCGGCATGACCTGGGATGACCTCGACGCCCGGCTGGACCGCGTGCCCGGCACCGTCTCGGCGTACGCCGGCCGGCTCGCCGCGACGCCGACCTGGACCCGGCTGCCCGACGCCACCCACTACGCGGCCAGCACCATGAAGGTCGGCGTGCTCGCCGCCCTGCACCGGGCCGCCGAGGCCGGCACCCTCGACCTGGACGCCCCGGTCCCGGTGCGCAACTCGTTCGACTCGGCGCTGCCGGGCGCCCCCCGCTTCGCCTGCGCCCGCCACTACGACAACGACGACGCCGTCTGGGAGCGGGTCGGCGGCACCGCCACCCTGCGCTGGCTCGCCCACCGGATGATCGTGCGCTCCAGCAACCTCGCCACCAACCTGGTCATCGGCCACGTCGGCCTGCCCGCCGTCGCCGAGGTCTGGACGCTGGCCGGGGCCCGGCACGCCGTCACCGGCCGCGGCATCGAGGACTTCGCCGCCCGCGACGCCGGCATCACCAACCTGGTCACCGCCGCCGACCTGGCCGCGCTGCTCGCCGCGCTGGCCACCGGCGCCACCCGGCCCGGCCCGCTGGCCTCCCCCGCCGGCTGCGCCGCCATGCTCGACGTGCTCTTCGCCCAGGAACACCGCGAGGACCTCGCCGCCGGGCTGCCCCCGGGCACCCGCATCGCGCACAAGAACGGCTGGGTCCGCGGGGTGCGCCACGGCGCGGGCGTGGTCTTCCCCGCCGACGCGCCCCCGTACGCGGTGGTCGTCTGCACCACCACCGACCTCGCCGACGGTGGCCCCACCGGCGACGAGGCCGAGGACGACGCCTGCCAGCTGATCGCCGACATCTCCGCCGCCGTCTGGGCCGCCCGCCACGACCTGTGCAGCGACGGATAGCCGCCGGTCCGCCGCCCGGGCGGATCCGCCGACGGCGGACGACCCGGTGCGGCAGACCGCAGCCGCCGTCCGGCACGGACAGCCACCGGGCGACCGCGCACCGGCCGATGGCCTCCGGCCGCCGCACCGCCTACGCTGCTGGCCACCACCCCGGAGGAGCGCCGATGCCCAGCAGCCGCACCATCCTCACCGCCTTCGTCGTGGCGACGGCGGCGAACCTGCTCGCCAACGCCACCGGCAGCGACCTCGGCGTACTGCTCAGCAAGCCGCTGCTGATGCCGCTGCTGGCCGCGTACCTCTGGCGGGCCGCCGCCGACCGCGGCGTGCCGGCGACCCGGCTGGTCCTCGCCGCGCTGGCCTTCTCCACCGGCGGCGACGTCGCGCTGCTCGGCGACGGCACCGCCGCCTTCCTCACCGGCATGGCGCTCTTCCTCGCCGCGCACCTCTGCTACATCGCGGCCTTCACCCGCGCCGGCGCGGCGGTCGCGCTGCGCCGCCCGCCGCTGGTCGCCGTCGGCGTGGCCTACGCGGTGCTGACCGTCGCCGCGCTGGCCTGGATGTGGGGCGGACTCACCGACGCCGGGCTGGCCGTGCCGGTGGCCGGCTACGCGGTCGCCCTGGCCACCATGGCCGCCACCGCCGCGGCACACGGCTGGCGGGTCGGCCTCGGCGGCGCCCTCTTCCTCGGCTCCGACCTGCTCATCGCCACCGGCGTGGCCGAGGTGGCCACCCTGCCCGGTCCGCCGATCTGGGTGATGGCGACCTACGCCGCCGGGCAGGCCCTGATCGTCACCGGCTGGGCCACCCGCGGCATCCCGGACCCGGCGCCGGTCACTCCAGCAGGTGCGCCCGCAGCGACCCGATGAGCTCGTCGGTCAGCCCGAGCCCGTCACGCAGGTACGCCCCGAACGAGCCGTGCACCCGGCGCACCTCCCCGTACGCCGCGTCCAGGTACTCGGGGCGCACCTCCAGCACCGGCCGCACCGCCGCCTCGTCCAGCGCCGGCTGCCGCTGCCGCATCGCCTCCAGGATCACCTCCCGCAGACTCGCGGTCAGCGGGTTGTTCGCCAGGTACTCGGCCCGGATCACCGCCTCGTCCACGCCGAGCGCGTGCAGCAGCACCACCGTCAGCCAACCGGTGCGGTCCTTCCCGGCCGAGCAGTGGTAGAGCAACGGCAGGTTCTCCGGCCGAGCCGCCGCCCGCACCGCCTCGGCGAACCTGGCCCGGGCCACCGCCCCGCTGACGAACCAGCGGTAGATGGCCGCCATCGCCGCCGGCGTGCCCTGCCGGGCCAGTTCCGCGTACGCGGCCAGGTCGTGGCCGAGCAGCACCGCCGAGACGTACGTGAAGACCGGGTGCTCCGCGTCGTGCACCGGCAGGTGCAGCACCCGCGGCTCACCGGGCAGCCGGTCCGGCGGGGCGACCGCCTGCTCAGAGTGGTCCCGCAGGTCGATAACGCAGGCCGGGCCGAGCTTGGCCAGCACCGGCAGGTCATCGTCGGTGAGCCGGCCCAGCGCCGGGGTACGGATCAGCACCCCGGGCCGCACCCGCCGACCGCCCGCGCCGACCATGCCACCGAGGTCACGCGCGTTCGGCGCGCCCACCAGTGCCCAGTCCCGTTCCCTCATGCCGCCGCTCCGTTCCGCTCGGCGCCGGCGCGCGCCGTCGCCGCACCCGCACGATCCGCTCGGTGACCCTCGCCCATCCGGCCTCCCCTGTCGCCACCCGTCCGGATATAGGGTGCCGCACATGACCATCGCCGCGGTACGCACCCACCGGCTCAGCGCCCCCTTACACACCCCGTTCGTCACCGCGCTGCGCCGCACCACCACCGTGGAGACCCTGGTCGTCGAGCTGGTCGACGGCGACGGCCGGTCCGGGTTCGGCGAGGCGCCGCAGGTCTGGCAGGTCACCGGCGCCTCGGTAGCCGGCGCCGAGGCCTGCGTACGGGACCTGCTCGGGCCGATGCTCACCGGCCGCGACCCGGACGACCTGGTGGCCCGCTGTGCCGAGGTGCAACGGGCGGTGGCCGGCAACGAGGCCGCCAAGGCCGCCGTCGACGTGGCCCTGCACGACCTGGCCGCCCGGCGGCTCGGCGTACCGCTGGTGCGGCTGCTCGGCGGCACCACCCTGCGGGTGCCCACGGACGTCACGCTCGCCGCCGGCGACGCCGTGGACCTGGCGGCCGCGGCCCGGCAGCGCAGGGCCGAGGGGTTCGGGGTGCTCAAGCTGAAGGTCGGCACCGACGCCGCCGGCGACCTGGAGCGGGTCCGGGCGGTACGGGCCGCCGTCGGCAACGGCGTGCGCATCCGGCTGGACGCCAACCAGGGCTGGACGCCCCGCGAGGCGGTCCGGGTGATCCGCGGCATCGAGGACGCCGGCCTCGACGTGGAACTGGTCGAGCAGCCGGTGCCCCGGTGGGACCTGGACGGGCTGGCCTGGGTCAGCGACCGGGTGCAGGTGCCGATCCTCGCCGACGAGGCGGTCTTCGGCGTCCGCGACCTGGTCGAGGTGATCCGCCGCCGGGCGGCCGACATGGTCAACGTCAAGCTCGCCAAGTGCGGCGGCCTGCACCCGGCCCGGACCCTGCTCGACCTGGCCGCCGCGCACGACCTCGGCACGATCGTCGGGTCCATGATGGAGAGCCAGGTCGGCATCGGGGCCGCGGCGAGCCTGGTCGCCGCCTACCGCACCACCGCCGTCTCCGACCTGGACGCCGCCTGGTGGCTGGCCTGGTCACCGGTGCGCGACGGGATCCGGTACGACGGCGCCACCGTGGTGCTGCCGGACGCGCCGGGTCTCGGAATCAGCACCGTCACTGAAGCAAAAGTGCAACCCCGTAGTTGATGACCGTTGGAATCTTTCATAGGGTCGCGGTGACAGGCGGCGCGAGGTGGGGGTGGACCGTGGAGCTGCAACCGGGCCGCGAGGCCGTGGTCCGGGTCGCGGTCGCGACCCTGTGGACCTCCCCCGAGGCGGTACGCCCCGTCGACCGGCCCGCCCTCGCCGCGCGCACCGACATCCCGGCCTGGATCTCCGGCATGAACACCGACCAGCAGGTCGGCGACTGCGTGCTGAGCCAGCTGCTGCTCGGCGAGCGGGTGCTGGTCACCGAACTGCGCCCGGACGGCTGGGCGCACGTGGTCGCGGTGCAGCAACCGGCGGCCAAGCTCGACCCGCGCGGCTACCCCGGCTGGCTGCCGGCCGACCAGCTCGCCCCGGCCGACACGCCGGCCGACGCCGACCCGCTGGTGGTCGACGCCACGGTCACCGCGCTGCGCGCCACGCCGGGCGGCGAGGTGGTCCTCCCCGACGTCATCCTCGGCACCCGGCTGACGCCGGCCGGGCCGCCCGTCGACGGGTGGCGCCCGGTGCACGCCCCCGGGCACGCCCGCCCGCTCTGGCTGCCGGCCGCGCACGCGGTCCCGGTGCCCACCACGCCGCCGACCGCCGGCGACGTGCTCGCCGTCGCCGCCCGGCTGCTCGACGTCGTCTACATCTGGGGCGGGGTGTCGGCGTACGGCATCGACTGCTCCGGCCTGGTGCACCTGGCCTGGCGGCGGTTCGGCGTGGTGCTGCCCCGCGACGCCGACGACCAGGCCGAGGCGACCACCCCGGTCCCGCTCGGCGCGGAACGCCCCGGCGACCTCTACTTCTTCGCCCGCCCCGGCCGCAAGATCCACCACATCGGCATCGTCACCGCCACGCCGCGTCCCGGTGACGACCGCCGCATGCTGCACGCCTGCTACCTGCGCCGGCGGGTGCTGGAGGAGCAGTTGCCGGCGGACCGCACCGCCACCCTGGTCGGCGCGCACCGGGTCTGACCCACCCCGTACGCCCCGAGGGGCGCTCCCGGGTGGGAGCGCCCCTCGGCCACGTCTCGACCGCGCCTCAGCGACGCGCGGTCAGCGGCGCGCCTCGGCCAACACCCGCCGCCGGTCCCGGGACGACTTCACCAGGCTGGCGATCGTCGCCACCAGCAGGGTGCCGAGGATGACCGTGAGGGAGAGCCAGATCGGGATGTGCGGGGCCCAGGCCACGTGCTCGCCGTTGTTGATGAACGGCAGGTTGTTGTCGGCCAGCGCCTCCAGCACGAGCTTGACGCCGATGAAGCCGAGCACCACGGCCAGCCCGTAGCTGAGGTAGATCAGCCGGTCCAGCAGGCCACCCAGCAGGAAGTAGAGCTGCCGCAGCCCCATCAGCGCGAACACGTTGGCGGTGAAGACCAGGTACGGCTCCTGGGTGATGCCGAAGATGGCCGGGATCGAGTCGAGCGCGAAGATCAGGTCGGTGGTGCCGATTGCGATCATGACGATCAGCATCGGGGTGAACAACCGGCGGCCGTTCTCGCGGGTGGTGAGCTTCGCTTCGTCGTACTCCCTGGAGATCGGCAACGCCTTGCGGCTCCAGCGGATCAGCACGTTCTCGGTGAACTCGTCCTCGTCCGGCTCACCCTGGCGGGCCAGGTTGACAGCGGTGTAGATGAGGAACGCGCCGAAGATGTAGAAGACCCAGGAGAACTGGGAGATCAGCGCCGCGCCGGCGGCGATGAACCCACCGCGCATGACCAGCGCCAGGACGATGCCGATGAGCAGCACCTTCTGCTGGTACTGCCGGGGCACCGCGAAGCGGGCCATGATGATCACGAAGACGAAGAGGTTGTCCACCGAGAGGCTGTACTCGGTGAGCCAGCCGGTGTAGAACTGGCCGGCCGCGCTCGGGCCGGAGGCGAGCCACACCCCGGCGCCGAAGACCAGGGCCAGGGCGACGTAGAAGCCCACCCACAGGCTGGACTCGCGCACGCTCGGCTCGTGCGGCCGCCGGCCGATGATCAGCAGGTCGACGAGCAGGATCGCGGTCAGTGCGACGAGGGTTCCCGCCCACACCAGTCCGGACACGTCCAACGTTCATTCCTCCGGCAGACACGCAACGTCCGGCACACCGTACGCCCCACAGGGGCGCGGCGTGCCGGTGACGCTGACTCTGGTGACTGTCGGAGGTCTCTTCCGTCACCGTCCCGGGAGCGGGGCGGTGACCGACGGGGCCGGGTCGCGCCACCGGGGGGCCGGCGCTCGACCGTGCTGACGACTCCGTCGCGGGGGAATACTCCCCTCCTCACGCACCATTCTTCACCACTGCGACCAGTGACCGCACCCTGGGCGCTCGGTGTCCTCCCCCACCCCCGGCCCCGCCAACCCTACGAATCGCCGCGGATCCGGTCGTAGCGCCGCGACGACCACGGCGATCGGCCCGGGGTCTGAGGCGCGCCTGCCGCTGCGGCCGTGGCTGATGTCGTTTGTCGCCGGCGCCCGGTGAGATCCGTCAGCCACCGGACGGGGCGTCGGCCTGCGGCCGGGCGTCGGAGCGCACACCCGAAAGGCATCCTAGGAGGCTAGGTGCTCTGGGAGAGGCGGTGCGACCAGCGGGTCGGCCAGCGACCCAGTCGGACGGTGAGCGCGCCAGTGGCGAAACCCAGCAGACCGGCCCGGGTGGTGCCGGTGCCCGCCACGCTGAACGCCGTGCCGGCGAGCCGGTCGATCATGCCGCTCCACCTTCCGCGCGCCCGCCCTGGGCGCGCCCGACACCCCGGAAAACGGACCCCCGCGACGCTGTCCCGCCCCGGCACCGTGAAAGGCTTCCCGGCATGGTGCTTGAGGTCGCGCTCATCGACGTACTACCGGGACACGAGGACGAGTTCGCCGCCGCGTACGCCAAGGGGCACCCGGTGCTCGCCGGCACCCCCGGCTGCCGGTCGGTGCGGATGACCCGGGGCGTCGAGTCGCCGTCCCGGTTCGTGCTGCTGGTCGAGTGGGACTCCGTCGAGGCGCACAACGAGAACTTCCGGGGCAGTGACCGGTTCGCCCGGTGGCGGGAGCTGATCGGCCCGTACTTCGCCAACCCGCCGCTGGTCGAGCACTTCGTGGACGTGCCGGCCTGAGGCTGTCGTACCCCTGTCCTATCGTCCGCCTGCACGCGCGGGTCGCCGGTCCCGACGGGCTCGGGGGCGCCGGGCCCGGTGACTCGCGCGGCGATATCGGTTGATCTTCGACCACCGGTGCCGGTTGACTGGCGGCCATGACGCAGCGGGTGGCTCTGGTGACCGGCGTGAGCCGGCGGATCGGCATCGGCGCGGCGGTCGCCCGCACACTCGCCACGGACGGTTGGCGGCTGCTGCTCACCGGCCTGCCGGAGTTCGACGAGGCGCAGCCCTACGGTGGCGACCCCGACGGCGTGCCGGCCCTGCTGGGCGAGTTGGGTGACGTGGCGGCCTACCAGCGGGCGGACCTGCTCGACCCGGCGGTGCCGGCCGCGCTGGTCGGCGAGGCGGTACGCCGGCACGGCCGGCTCGACGCGGTGGTGGCGGTGCACGCGTACTCCACGCACACCCCGCTCGGAGCGCTGGACGCCACCGAGATCGACCGGCACCTGCTGGTCAACGTTCGGGCCACGCTGCTGCTGGCCGAGGCGTTCGCGGCGGCGTTCAGCGCCGGGTCGGGCGGCCGGCTGGTGCTCTTCTCCAGCGGGCAGCGCCTCGGCCCGATGCCCGGCGAGCTGGCGTACGCGGCCAGCAAGGCGGCGGTGGAGAACCTGACCGTTCAGCTCGCCCCGCTGCTGATGCCCGCCGGCATCACTGTCAACTGCGTCAATCCCGGGCCCACCGACACCGGCTACGCCCCGCCGGAGGTCCACGAGGCGGTGGCGCGGCTCTTCCCCGGCGGGCGCTGGGGCACCCCGCGGGACGCCGCCCGGCTGGTGCGGTTCCTCTGCTCCCCGGATGCCGAATGGATCACCGGCCAGGTGATCGACTCCGAGGGCGGCTTCCGCCGCCACGCGTGACCAGCGGCCCGACCTCTGCCCGCTGACCGCCCGCTCAGCCGGCGGCGCGGCGGGCCAGCTCCGCGGCGCTCTCCTCCGCCGGCAGGGCCACGCCGAGCAGCCACCCGGTGATCCGCTCGTACCGGTCGACGTCCGGCGGCGTCACCAGGCGCACGTCGGTGGTCAGCGCCTCCAGCATCACGGTGCGCGGATCGGCCGGGTCCGGGAACGAGTAGCACGAGTACGGGGTGAGCGGCTGCACGCCCCGCGCGGCGACCCCCCGGGGCAGCAACCGGACCGTCACGTTCGGCAGCTCGGCCAGGTCCACCAGGTGCCGCAGCTGCTCCCGCCACACCTCCGGCGGGGCGTCGGCGGGGTCACAGGCGGCCTCGGCGAGCAGCGCTGTGTACCGGGGTGGTTCGGGCCGGCGGAGCACGTCGTGCCGGGCGACCCGGGCCCGTACATCGGCCTCGACGTCCAGGCCGCTGTCCAGCAACCGGCCGGCGGCGATGCGCAACCGCGCGTACGCCGGGGTCTGCAACAGCCCGGGCACCACCGCGGGTTGGTAGTCCACGATGCTCGCTGCGCCCGCCTCCAGCTCCGCGTACGTGCGCTGCCGCTCGCTCATCTCGCCGAGCGCCTTCCACCAGCCCCGGCTGGTGGCCGCGTCCCGGGCGATGACGATCAGCGCGTCCCGCTGCGGCGCCGGCACCTGGTAGACGTCCAGCAGGTCGAGCACGTCGGCGAGGTCCGGCCGGCTCTGCCCCAGCTCGATGCGGGACAGCTTGGAGGTCGAGGCCCAGCCCAGCCGGTCGCAGACCTGTTCCAGAGTGAGCGCCTCCCGCCGGCGCAGTTGGCGCAACTCGGCTCCGAGCCGCGCACGTCGAATGACCGGACTCGTTGGCAACGGCATCCCCGCCTCCCCACCGAGGGAGAGTACGCAGGACGATCACCCAGCGCAATACCACGCTCGCTCACCGCAATCGTCGCTCGCGCGTAACCGATCTCGCGGCCCGCCACGCCGCACATCGTGTGGCGGCCGGCCGCCACCGGGTCAGGGCCGGTACGTGCCGAAGGACCAGACGTTGCCGGCCAGGTCACGGGCGGCGTAGTCGCGGGAGCCGTAGTCGGTGTCGAACGGCTCCCGGACGATCTCGGCGCCGGCCGACCGGGCCTGGGCGCAGTGTGCGTCGACGTCGTCGACCGCCACGTAGACCGTCCAGTCCTCGTCGCCCGGCCGGGGTCGCGGGTGGGGCAGCTCGCCCACCATGATCATGCCGGTGTCCAGGCTGAGTTCGGCGTGCGCCACCGAACCGTCGGGCGCGTCGTGCCGGGCGTGCACGGTGAAGCCGAAGGCGGTGCAGAGCCAGTCGATGGCCGCTCGGGCGTCCGGGTAGCGGAAGATCGGATAGATGGTTCGCATGCCCCGAGTCTGCCGCCGGCCCGGTCACCCCGGATTGGACGAATGTGACCCGAGCGCGGTCGGGGTTTCGCCGGCGAACTCCCGGAAGTCGCGGATCAGGTGGGACTGGTCGTAGTAGCCGCACCGGGCGGCGATCTGAGCCCAACCGCCCGCCAGCGGGCCGCCGGACCCGCCCGGACCCGCCGGGCCGCGCTGTCCGGCCGGACCCCCTGGGCCGCTCTGGCCGGTCGCGCCGCCCGGGTCGCCTGAGCCGCGCCGGCCGGTCGCGCCGCTTCCGCCGCCCGCGGTGGGCGGCGCCGGGTCGACGGCGAGGGCCGGCCCGGCCGTCAGGGTCGCGTACGCCCGCTGGAAGCGGAGCAACCGGGCGGTGGTCTTCGGCGTCAGCCCGACCTCGTCGCGGAACCGGGCGGCCAGATGCCGGCGGCTCCAACCCAGCTCGCCGGCGAGGGCGCCGACGGCGACCTGGCCCCCGGTTTCGGCGAGCCGCCGCCACGCCCACGCCAGCCGCGCGTCGACCGGCTCGGTGTCCGCCAGCCGGGCCGTCAACGCGGCGTCGAGCAGCGCGAACCGGGCCGACCAGTCGGCGGCGGTGGCCAGCCGGACCCGGAGCCGGTCGAGCCAGCCGCCCGGCAGCGCCGCCACCCCCACCGCCCGGTTGGTCAGCTCGACCAGCGGCAGGCCGAGGATCCGGCGGGCGGCCAGCGGGGCCAGCAGCAGCTGCACCCCCTCGCCGACGCCGACCAGGCGGGTGGTGCAGGGGCCGTCGAACATGCCGGCGACGAAGGAGTCCACCCGGTGTGCGCCCCGGGCGGCGTCCCGCGGGTCGACCACGTCGAGGGGGGCGCCCCAGCCGAGGATCACCACCACGAAGGCCCCGGCCACCTCGCGGCGGACCAGCGGCAGCGCCGCCCGCTCCCGATAGCCGATGTAGCGGTCGACGAAGGGCCGCAGCCGGGTGGCGGGCGCCCCGAGGACGACCTCGTCGACCGCTGCCTCGACCGCGCTCATCCCCGACCGACCGTCCGTCCCGTCGACCGCCGGTGTCACTTCACGCCGGCGGCGTCCATCCCCCGCAGTTCCTTCTTCAGGTCGGCCACCTCGTCACGGATCCGGGCGGCCAGTTCGAACTGCAGCTCCCGGGCGGCGGCCAGCATCTGGTCGTTCAACTCCTGGATGAGCTGGGCCAGCTCGGCCCGGGCCATGCCCTCGCGAGCGGGCGCGGTGGCGCCGGCCCGGCCCCGGCTGCGGGTTTCCTTGACCGGGGCCTTGCCCCGGGAGAGCTGCCGCACCGCGCCGCCGACGCGGGTGTTCTGCTCGGTGTCCTCCGCCTCGCGGTAGATGTCGTCGAGGATGTCGTGGATCTTCTTGCGCAGCGGCTCCGGGCTGATCCCGTGCGCCTCGTTGTGCGCGATCTGCTTGGCCCGCCGGCGGTTGGTCTCCTCGATCGCGTCCGCCATCGACGGGGTGATCTTGTCGGCGTACATGTGCACCTGGCCGGAGACGTTCCGGGCCGCCCGGCCGATGGTCTGGATCAGCGACCGGCCGCTGCGCAGGAAGCCCTCCTTGTCGGCGTCCAGGATCGCCACCAGCGACACCTCGGGCAGGTCGAGGCCCTCCCGGAGCAGGTTGATGCCGACCAGCACGTCGTAGTCGCCCTTGCGCAACTCGCGCAGCAGCTCGACCCGGCGCAGGGTGTCCACCTCGGAGTGCAGGTAGCGCACCCGGATGCCGTTCTCGAGCAGGTAGTCGGAGAGATCCTCGGCCATCTTCTTGGTGAGCGTGGTGACCAGCACCCGCTCGTCCCGCTCGGTACGCAGCTTGATCTCGTGCATGAGGTCGTCGATCTGCCCCTTGGTCGGCTTGACGATGACCTCCGGGTCGATCAGGCCGGTCGGGCGGATCACCTGCTCCACGAACTCGCCCTGGGACTGCTCCAGCTCCCACGGGCCCGGGGTGGCGGAGAGGAAGACCATCTGGCCGACCCGCTCCAGGAACTCGTCGAAGCGCAGCGGGCGGTTGTCGGCCGCGCTGGGCAGCCGGAAGCCGTGGTCGATGAGCATCCGCTTGCGGGACGCGTCGCCCTCGTACATGCCGCCGATCTGCGGGATGGTCACGTGCGACTCGTCGACCACTGTGAGGAAGTCGTCGGGGAAGTAGTCGAGCAGGCAGTGCGGCGGGCTGCCGGGCAGCCGGCCGTCGATGTGCATCGAGTAGTTCTCGATGCCGGAGCAGAAGCCGACCTGCCGCATCATCTCGATGTCGTACGTGGTGCGCATCCGCAGCCGCTGCGCCTCCAGCAGCTTGCCCTGCCGCTCCAGCTCGGCCAGCCGTTCACCCAGCTCGGTCTCGATGTCGCGGATCGCCCGCTCCATCCGCTCCGGCCCGGCCGCGTAGTGCGTGGCGGGGAAGATCAGCAGGTGATCGACCTCGCGGACCACGTCGCCGGTGAGCGGGTTGAGGTAGTAGAGCTTCTCCACCTCGTCGCCGAACAGCTCGATCCGGACGGCGAGCTCCTCGTACGCCGGGATGATCTCCAGGGTGTCGCCGCGGACCCGGAAGGTGCCGCGGTTGAAGGCCATGTCGTTGCGGGTGTACTGGATGTCGACCAGGCGGCGCAGCAGCTGGTCGCGGTCGAGCTCCTGGCCGACGGCGACCCGCACGGCCCGGTCGAGGTACTCCTCCGGGGTGCCCAGGCCGTAGATCGCCGAGACGGTGGCCACCACGATCACGTCGCGCCGGGTGAGCAGCGACATGGTCGCCGAGTGCCGCAGCCGCTCGACCTCCTCGTTGATCGAGGAGTCCTTCTCGATGTAGGTGTCGGTCTGCGGGATGTACGCCTCGGGCTGGTAGTAGTCGTAGTACGAGACGAAGTATTCGACCGCGTTGTGCGGCAGCAGCTCGCTGAACTCCTTGGCCAGCTGCGCGCAGAGCGTCTTGTTCGGCGCGAGCACCAGCGTCGGCCGCTGCAACCGCTCGATCAGCCACGCGGTGGTGGCGCTCTTGCCGGTGCCGGTCGCGCCGAGCAGCACCGTGGCGCGGTCGCCGCCGCGGACCCGACGCTCCAGATCGTCGATCGCGGCCGGCTGGTCGCCGGCGGGCTGGAACTCGCTGACGACCTGGAACCGGCCGTCGAGACGGGGAATGTCGAGCGCCATGACCCCAACGGTACGCCGGGGGTCCGACACTCCGCGGCGACTACGGTCGGTCCCTGATCGGCTTCGATATTCCCATTGTGTGGCCCATCTCACCCGGCTACGCTCTCCGTGTAGGCCGCTCGCGGCGGCCGACCGGGCCGGTGGCCAGGCCGTCAACGGCCGGGCCCGCCCCCGGCACCGGGGTCGCAGCACCCGGTCCGTCCGGCGTGCGCACCCGTGTGGTCGCGCGTGACGCGCAGACCGGCCGCCGCGAGCGCCCCTGCCCCACCTCCCGGCCCCTGATCGGCGGCACAGCCCGAACCCGGATGTCGGCCCCGCCATGCTCGTCACCCCGGCCCGCTCCGACCCGTTCAACTACCTGTGGAGACCTCACGACCGGCGCGCAGCCGCGACGCCGACGGCAGGCCCGACGACAGCCACCAGCATCCGCCTCCCGGTCAACGCCCCGCGAACGCCGCACCGGCCAGCCGGTGGACCGGGCTCCTGCGCCGTGCCGTGGCCCGCCGCCGCCATTCGGCAACCACCGCCACCGGGGCCGTGACCTCGGACGCGACCCAACCGCACGACCCCGCCCCCACCGAGCCCGCCACGGCCGTGACCGGACGCAGGGCCCGCCGCCGCCATTCGGTCGAACCCACCGCGGCCGTGACGCCGGGCGCCGCCCGCCGGATCCTGACCCGGGACCAGGAGGCGATCCGCCGGGTGCTGGACGGCGGGCCGGACCTGGTCCGGCGCGGCCCGGGCGGCCTGCGCCGAGGGCTCGCCCGGCGCCGCCGGACCACCCTCCTGGCGCTCGCCGTGGTCGCCACGGTCTCCGCCGCCGCACTGGTCGCCGGGCTGCTGAGCTGGGCGCCCGACCCGCCGGAACAGCCCCGGACGCTGACCGCGACGGAACACGAGCGGCTCGCCGCCATGCGGGTCACCAACTACCGGGACCTGCGGTCCGGCCTGCACGTGACCACCGGCGACGGCGCGGCCCGCACCGAACTGATCGGCTGGGTGGACTGGTCCCGGCCGCTGGTCTACCTGGACGTGGGCGGGCCGGGCGCCGGCGCGGAGCGGGGCCTGCTCCAGGCCACGCCGACGGTGGTGCTGCTGCGGCCCGACCCCACCGCCGTGCCGACGCCCGCCCCGCCGCCGCTGGTGCCCCCGGCGGACCGCTGGCGGCTGCACGACCTGCCCGCCGGACACGGCCTCGCCCGGCTGCTCGACCTGCTCTTCCGCCTCGCCGCCGACCGGCCCGAACCGGCCGGCGCGGCCCCCGACGCCGCCCGCTGGCTGGGACGGGACACCGTCGGAGCCGAGCCGGTGGACATCCTCCAGGCCCCGCCGCCGAGCGGCCTGACCACCGCCGAGCACCCGCGCTACTGGCTCGACCGGTCCGCCCGGTTGCACCGGCTGGAGACCCGGCTGACCGAGGTGGGCCCGGTGACGGTGCAACTGAACCGCACCAACCGGCCCACCCTGCGCCCGGTCGACGCGTTGGGCGGGCGGCCCGGTCTGCCCCGGGCCCTCACCGCCGCCGAGCAGGACCGGCTGGACCGCCTGCCGGGCCGGCTGCGCGCCCGCGGTGGCGCCACCGTCACCCTGACCGCGCCGGTGGGCACCGAGACGAACCTGCGCGGCGCCGGCTGGTTGAGCTGGACCCGGCGCACCGCGTACCTGACGGTCGCCGACCTCGGCCGGCCGAACCGCCGTACGTTGCTGCACCACGGTCCCGACGGCACCACCCGGGCGGACCTGCCGGCCACCGCGGTGCCCGGCCCCGCCGAGGCACCCGGCCGGCCGCCGCTGCCCCGGCCGGGTGACGGTTGGCGGGCCGGCCCGGCCCGGGCCGACGACCTCGACCTGTTGGTCGGCGCGGCGCTGCGGGCCGGCGGCTCGGCCGGTCAGCGCGGCGACGCGGTACGGGTCCGGGGCGACAGCCTGGACGGCCGGACCGTGGACGTCGTCGAGCTGCGCACCTCGCGGGCACTGCTGCGCTACTGGGTCGACCGGTCCGGGCTGCTGCGCCGGCTGGAGCTGCGGACCCGGCCGGGCGCCTGGGCCCAGCTCGACCTGACGCCCGGCTCGGTGCCCCGGTGGACCGCTCCCGCACCGGGCCGTGCCCGCCCGGCCGACGGCTGAGCACGGCCGACGGCTGAAGCACGCGCGGTGGTCTCCGGCCGGGACGGCGCCCCTCGTCAGGGGCGCCACCCGGTCTGCGCGGCCCATGCCTCGGCCCGCAGGTGCTCCTCGTCGAACCAGGGGTCCTTGGCGGTGCTGTAGGTGGCGCTGTCCGGGGCGGCGGTGGCCAGGTCCCGCTTGAGCTGCAGGTACGCCGCCCGCTGGTCGGGGTCGGCACGCAGGTGATCACGCATCAGCAGGGCGTACCGCCAGCCCGGCGAGTCCACCTCGCGGATGTGCAGGTAGACCGGGCGGGCCGGATCGGCGCTGCCGTGCAGCCGCTTGGGCCACCGGCCGCTGCCGGTCGGGCGCGGATTGTCCCACCACTCGCCGGGCAGCCGCGGAAAGCCGGCCTCGGCCAGCCGCTCGGCGAACGCGCCGTCCGCGTCGGCGAGGGTCGGCACGGTGAGCTGGATGTCGATCACGTCCTTGGCGGCGAGTCCGGGCACCGCCGTGGACCCGATGTGGTCGATCCGCGGCTCGGCGGGCGAGAGCGCGTGCCGGATCCGGGCGGCCAGCCGGGCGTACTGCCGCGGCCAGGTGGGATCGGCCTCGGTCAGCTCGACCCGCGCCGGCCGGACCACCCGCCGGTCCCGCAGGTTGGCCGCGAACGGCAGCAGCCGGTCGTACCAGAGCGCGTCGACCGCCGCGTGCAGGTCGGCCAGGCTGCCGTCGTTGCTCAGCAGCACGTCCGCCGCCGCCCGGCGGCGGTCGTCGTCGGCCTGCGCGGCGATCCGCCGCTCCGCCTCCGCCCGCTCCATCCCCCGGTCGCGGGCCAGTCGCTCCAACCGCAGCGCCACCGCCGTCTCCACCACGACCACCAGGTGGTACGTGGGTGCGAGCCCCACCTCGACCAGCAGCGGTACGTCGTTGACCACGATCGCGTCGGGTCCCGCCGCGGCGGCCAGTTCGACGGTCCGGGCCCGGACCCGGGGGTGGGTGATCGCCTCCAGCCGGCGGCGGGCCGCCTCGTCGGCGAAGACCACCGCCCCGAGGGCCGCCCG
This sequence comes from Micromonospora sp. CNZ280, assembly GCF_011759515.1. NCBI lineage: Bacteria > Bacillati > Actinomycetota > Actinomycetes > Micromonosporales > Micromonosporaceae > Micromonospora > Micromonospora sp. CNZ280. The sequence goes on along the minus strand of NZ_JAAOYP010000001.1, from coordinate 4,861 downwards.
GTCCAGCGCTCCGTCGGCGCCGAGCACCCGCTCGGAGAACGCGGCGACGATCTCGGCCAGCCCTTCGGTGCCCGGTGCGACCACCTCCCGGGCGATCCGGTCGGAGTCGATGACCACCGCGCCACGCTCGGCCAGCCGGGCCGACACCGCGCTCTTGCCGGAGCCGATTCCTCCGGTCAGTCCCACCCTCAGCACGGCACCAGTCAACCTGGTCACGATCAGGCCGCCAAGTCCGGGTAGCTGCCCGCCCGGGGCCGGGCCGGGCCACGCCGACGCTCAGGGCCGGGCGGCGTGCCTCCTGGGGGCTCCCGCAGGGTCGCGCACCATCCTGGATGCAGTGGCTTCGGAGTGTCCCGGATGCCACTGCGTCCGGGATCGAGCACGATCACCCAGGGCGTCGAGCGACAGGCCGACCCGACGTGCCCGCGACCGGCGAGCCGGGCGGGAACGGCGAGGGCCCCGCCCCCGGCGATCTCACGGATCGCGGGGACGGGGCCCGTCGTCGTTCAGCGGGTCACTTACCGCCGGCGAGCTTCTCCCGCAGCGCGGCGAGCGCCTCGTCGGTGGCCAGGGTGCCGGCCGGCTCCTCGGCCTGCCGGCTCGGGGCCGGGGTGGTCGAGGTGGCGCCGCCACCGCTGACCGCCGGGGGCCGGGTTGGCAGCGGCCTCGGCGTCGGCGGCCCGGGAGGTCTGCACCTGCTTGGTGTGGGCCTCCCAGCGCTGACGCGCCTCGGCGTACTGCTGCTCCCAGGTCTCGCGCTGCTTCTCGTACCCCTCGAGCCACTCGCCGGTCTCCGGGTCGAAGCCCTCCGGGTAGATGTAGTTGCCCTCGGCGTCGTAGGTAGCGGCCATGCCGTAGAGGGTCGGGTCGAAGTGCTCCTCGCCCTCGACGAAGCCCTCGTTGGCCTGCTTGAGCGACAGCGAGATCCGGCGGCGCTCCAGGTCGATGTCGATGACCTTGACCATGACCTCGGAGCCGACCTGGACGACCTGCTCCGGGATCTCCACGTGACGCTCGGCCAGCTCGGAGATGTGGACCAGGCCCTCGATGCCGTCGTCCACCCGGACGAAGGCGCCGAACGGCACCAGCTTGGTGACCTTACCCGGCACGATCTGCTGGATCGCGTGGGTGCGGGCGAACTGCCGCCACGGGTCCTCCTGGGTCGCCTTCAGCGACAGCGAGACCCGCTCGCGGTCCAGGTCGACGTCCAGGACCTCGACCTCGACCTCCTGGCCCACCTCGACGACCTCGGACGGGTGGTCGATGTGCTTCCAGGAGAGCTCGGAGACGTGCACCAGACCGTCCACGCCGCCGAGGTCGACGAACGCGCCGAAGTTGACGATCGAGGACACGACGCCCTTGCGGACCTGGCCCTTCTGCAGCTTGTTGAGGAACTCGGTGCGCACCTCGGACTGCGTCTGCTCCAGCCACGCCCGGCGGGACAGGACCACGTTGTTGCGGTTCTTGTCCAGCTCGATGATCTTGGCCTCGAGCTCGCGGCCGACGTACGGCTGCAGGTCGCGCACGCGCCGCATCTCGACCAGGGAGGCGGGCAGGAAGCCGCGCAGGCCGATGTCGAGGATGAGGCCACCCTTGACCACCTCGATGACCGAGCCGCGGACGACACCGTCCTCGTCCTTGATCTTCTCGATGGTGCCCCACGCCCGCTCGTACTGCGCGCCGCTTCTTCGAGAGGATCAGACGCCCCTCCTTGTCCTCCTTCTGGAGGACAAGGGCCTCGATGTGGTCGCCGACCGAAACCACCTCGGCCGGGTCCACGTCGTGCTTGATCGACAGCTCCCGAGAGGGGATGACGCCCTCGGTCTTGTAGCCGATGTCGAGCAGGACCTCGTCCCGATCGACCTTGACGACGGTGCCTTCGACAATGTCGCCGTCGTTGAAGTACTTGATGGTCTCGTCGATCGCGGCGAGGAAAGCTTCCTCGGAGCCGAGGTCGTCGACGGTGACCTTGGTGGCGCTCGAGGGGGCCTCGATGCTGCTCGTCATGTGGGCGGTTGCTCCGGTCGGATGGTGTGTCATCGCAGGCTTGCGTCGCGGTGACCTGTTCGCGCCAGCGGATCCGTCGCCGGGCACACCGAACGATCGCCAAGTGAGATCCTGATGTGGTTTCGGAGACCGCGCACCTGCTCCCTGCCGAGGCACACGATCCGCGAGCGCATCGTCTAGCCTACCGTGCGCATTACCACAGCGTGCAAGCCCTCCCGTCTCCTCGCCGCCTGGTGACCCTGCGAAAGCCGAGAAATCGCCCGGAAAGCACCACGACTGTCTCGTCCGTCACAGCAGCCCCATCGGCCTCCGGGTCGATCGGGGCTCGTCCGCCCGGAGCCTGCCCCTCATCCTCCCCGACCGGCCGACCCGACCCTCCGGCCACCCGCCGGCCGCCGGGTCGCGCGACCCGTCCGGCGGCCCGGTCGCGGTCAGTGCTCGGCGGGCGTCGGTGGTACGAGCCCGGGCGCCGGGGCGCTGCCGCCGGGGCCTAGCGTGAGCGGGTGGATGACGACAGCCGGGTGACCCCGCCGCCGGGTCGGCGACGCCGAGGCCCGCCGGGCCAACCGCCGCTGGTGGGACACGGACGCCGACGACTACCAGGCCGAGCACGGTGCCTTCCTCGGCGACGTCGACTTCGTCTGGTGCCCGGAGGGGGGTGCGCGAGGCCGACGTCGAGCTGCTCGGCGAGCTGTCCCGGCCGGCGGGTGCTGGAGCTGGGCTGCGGGGCGGCCGCCGCGGCCCCGCTGGCTGGCCACCCGGGGCGCCCGCCGGTCGCCCTGGACCTCTCCGCCGGCATGTTGCGGCACGCCGCCTCGCCGCCGCCCGCACCGGCGTAAGGGTGCCGCTGGTGCAGGCCGACGCGCTGGCCCTGCCCTTCGCCCGACCAGGCTTTCGACACCGCTGCACGGCCTTCGGCGCGATCGCCCGTTCGTGGCCGACATCGCGGCGGTGATGCGCGAGGTGTTCCGGGTGCTGCGCCCGGCGGCCGCTGGTGTTCTCGGTCACCCACCCGATGCGGGTGGATCTTCCGTCGACGATCCGTGCGAGGGCGGGGCTGACCGCCGTGCACGTCGTACTTCGACCGCTCGCCGTACGTGGCGCAAAGGACGAGACCGGCACGGCCACCTACGTCGAGCAGCACCGCACCCTCGGCGACCGGATCCGCGAGCTGGTCGGCGCCGGGTTCCGCCTGGTCGACCTGGTGGAACCGGAGTGGCCGGAGGGACACGAGGGGATCTGGGGGCAGTGGAGCCCGCTGCGCGGCCGCCTCTTCCCCGGCACCGCGATCTTCGTCGCCGAGAAGCCCGCGCGCCGGTAGCCGCCCGTTTCCGGCCACCGGCGCCGGGTAGCCAGGGCGTATGGCCGAGAAGAGGGAATTCCGCGAGGGCGACCACGTCTCCTGGGCCAGTCACAGCGGCCGGGCGTACGGAGTGGTGAGGGAGAAACTCATCGACCGGACGCACGTGCGCGGGCACGCCGTGAACGCGTCCCCGGAGCACCCGCAGTACCGGATCCGCAACGACGACTCGGGCCGGGACGTCGCCCACCGACCGGAGGTGCTTCGCCATGAGCCGTAGAGAGGACCCGCAGCAGACGTACCAGGAGTTCACCGAGGCGGTGAACATGAAGCCCGGTGAGCTGAAGTCCTGGCTGGAGACCGACGAGTCGAAGCACGTCGGTTGGCGCAAGGGCACCAAGGGCGGCGAGTCGGTGGGCCACGAGTCGGGCCGCCGGATCATCGACCTGCTGCGCCGCAAGCGCGGCGAACTCTCCGAGACCGACTTCCGGCACATGCGCAAGGTCGTCGGGTACGTGCGGCGGCACATGGCGCAGCGGCCGAGCGGCGACGTGCGCGACACCCGGTGGCGCTACTCGCTGATGAACTGGGGGCACGACCCGCTCAAGGCGTCGCTTCCGGCACCGGGTGGCCGGTCCCGGCAGGCCCTGGAGCGGCACGGCAAGCCACCGAAGGCGCGCCGCGGACCGGGCCGCTGACCCACCCGTCGCGCCGGCGCCCGGGAGGCGTCGACGCTTCCAGCGCCCGTCGCGGCCGGCTCGGTCACCGGCAGGGCGTCCGCCGGGTGGGGTGCCCGGCGGACGCGCGGCGGGTCAGTGGTCGGCGCTGTTCCAGTCGCGGCCCTCGCCGACCGACACCTCCAGCGGCACCGACAGCGGGTACGCCCCGCCCATCTCGCGCCGCACCAGCGCCTCCAGCGCCGCCCGCTCGCCCGGGGCGACCTCGAAGACCAGCTCGTCGTGCACCTGCAGCAGCATCCGGGAGCGCAGCCCCGCCTCGCGCAGCGCGGTCTCGACGTGCAGCATGGCGACCTTGATGATGTCGGCCGCGGAGCCCTGGATCGGGGCGTTGAGCGCCATCCGCTCGGCGATCTCCCGGCGCTGCCGGTTGTCGCTGACCAGGTCGGGCAGGTAGCGCCGGCGGCCCAGGATGGTGGAGGTGTAGCCGTCGTGCCGGGCCCGGGCCACCACCTCGTGCAGGTAGTCGCGTACCCCGCCGAACCCGGCGAAGTAGTTCTCCATCAGCCCGCGCGCCTCCTCGGTGCTGATCCCGAGCTGCTGGGAGAGGCCGAACGCGCTCAGCCCGTACGCCAGGCCGTAGTTCATCGCCTTGATCTTGCGCCGCTGGTCGGCGGTGACCTCGGCGACCGGCACCCCGAACACCGACGAGGCGGTGGCGGCGTGGAAGTCGGCGCCGGAGTTGAACGCGTCGATCAACGCCTCGTCCGACGACAGGTGCGCCATGATCCGCATCTCGATCTGGCTGTAGTCGGCGGTGAGCAGGCACTCGTATCCCTCGCCCACCACGAAGGCGCGGCGGATCCGCCGCCCCTCC